>NZ_LR700951.1:0-70202 GCF_902497585.1 Terribacillus sp. AE2B 122
CAACGATCCGTTTTCAAGCTTGAAGGTGTTTTTTATTTGTCTCAGCCTAGGGGGTCAGTCCCGTTACATCGCTTCGCTTTTTTTAATCCACATACTTCTGCTTCTTCTTCGACTTAAGCATATCTCCCGTCCAGCCTTTTGCCTTCAAGAACCAATATACTAGAAGAGTGGAAATGAGGATTAAAATCAGAGCTCCGGCATACCCGAATTTCCATTTTAATTCCGGCATATTATCAAAGTTCATGCCCCATAATGCACCAAGCGCCATGACAGGAGTAAAAAGCACAGTCATGACAGTAAGTGTCTTCATAATTTCATTGCCTCTAAAAGAAGATACAACATCTTCAAAATCAATCAAGCCTCTGATTTCTTCTTCATAAGCTCGAACAAGATTCTGACAGCGTTCAAAACGATAGTTTGTCCGCTTAAAATGTACATTCTGCGTATATTTCTCCCCAAATGCTTCAATAACGCCTGTCTTAACCTCTATGAAAGGTATCAGAAAGTTCTTCCATACTAATATCTCATGTCGGTTTTCAGCAATTTTATTAAGCAGCTTTGTATCATTATTCTCTTTTACCTGCCAAAGTAAATCCTTTAATCTGACTTCGTATTGATCAATTTTATGTAGAAAAGCTGAAATTATTTCCCCCATGAGGATCATAAACCCCTCAATCGCATTGTTCGCATTTTGCATTTTAGCTAGAATTTCATTTTTTGACGTTGTCGGCAATAGTTTAAAATCAAGTGCTGTTGTTAATAACATATTCTCTCTCACAAAGAAGTGAAACAGATGTTTTTCTTCTTTCTTGTCTGCTTCTTGTACATATATGAGCGAGCCCCAAAGAGCGAGAGAGTACTCATTAGTCGTCTCCATTTGCAAACTATTCGTATCAGAAGTATGTATATGTTGTACCCATGGTATGTGCATTGTGTAGGCGTTTAACTCGTCTTTTCTTTCTTTATCCACTTTCTCATCTAGCTGAAGCCACTCCCACGCATTACCCGAAAAAGCGTGCTTCTCCATGTTATCCCCTCCATCTTTTCATTCTTGTACTATTTCCCTTAAGTCTTGCAGGATAATCCTTTGCACTCTCGCCGATTAAAGACTCGTTTCTAATCCTTGAGAAGTAAGAAATCAGAATCTTTCAGTAGGAAACCCTTTACAAATCCAGCTATCTTTTTTACTATAGAGCTATCAATTGCATAAGCGACGCACTGGGGGAGCTGGTAACGGCTGAGAGGAATCATGTGATTCTGACCCTTTGAACTCGATCTGGATAATACCAGCGTGGGGAAGTGCAGCCAGAATTGTCCTATTCTTTTTGTATATTCTGCGACTGCGCCCTATGGTGCCGTCGCTTTTTATATGCAAAAAAATAGGAGGAATCATTATGGAAATACAAAATTATTGCGGAACTAGCCGGATTGCCGGCTGCAGTTTTTCGGTTTATCCGATGGCAGACAGATTCAAAGAAATCATTCTAGAGGCGCTGAGAACCGTAGATACGTCAAAAGTTTGGATTGAGACCGACGATGTCACAACATTAGTGCGTGGGAGAATTCCGCACGTATTTGATGTCACCTCTGCTATTTTCTTAGCAGCAGCTAAAGATGGTGATCATGTTGTGTTCAATGGTACATATTCCATTGGATGTCCCGGTGATTCTACTGGGGATGTCTATATGGCCGAGGACGAAACAAAGCTGAACCTTCCGAATGTAAAAGATATAAAGCTTGAGACAGCTTCCAAATTCTCGCTATATCCTTTGGGCGGCGGAAATTATATGGATACCATCTACAGTCAAATTGAAAACATGCGTTCCCACGGAATAACTGTTTCCAAGTCTCATTATTCCACTCGCCTTGATGGCAATAGTATTGATGTTTTTGAAGGTTTGGAGCATGTCTTTACTGAAACTGAAAACTCAGGTTCATCCCATACAGTTATGACAGTGACAATGTCAGCTAACAGTCCATCTGCAAAGGGTGGAATCAAATGAAAAACTGGAGAATGAAAGATATAGTCGTCATGGCAGCGCTCGCTGTCGTGTTCGGCATTGTTTATCTCCTATTCCTGCCAGTCAACGTCGTCATGATGGGACTAATCGGACCGATCGGAACTGATATAATCTTCGGGGTATGGTTCCTTGTCTCGATCGTAGCTGCTTATATCATCCAAAAACCCGGTGTTGCTCTTGTCTCGGAAACGATTGCCGGCGTTGTCGAAGTGCTGATTGGCAGCAGTGTCGGACCTATCGTTATTCTCTCTGCTGTCGTACAAGGTCTTGGAGCTGAAGCAGCATTTGCCCTGACACGCTATCGTTCTTATCATGTTCTTGTATTAATGGGTGCTGGTATTGGGGCTGCCATTACAAGTTTCATCTGGGGTTATTTCCGAGGTGGTTTTGTAGCTCTTGACCCTTCTTACGTTGTGCTTATGCTTGTTGTACGAATCATCAGTGGAGCTGTTATAAGTGGTTTGATCGGCAAAGCAATCAGTGAGGCGCTGGCGAAAACTGGCACATTGACGAGCTTCCCGCTCGGTAAAACATATCGCCAGCGAAAAGCAGGATGACACAGCACCTACTGGAAGTTGACCAACTGACCGTCACATTTGAGGAAGAGAGCACCCCTACCTTAGATGATTTGAGTTTTACGGTTCAAGAAGGAGACAGCATACTCCTGCTGGGACCAAGCGGGTCTGGAAAGAGCACCCTCACATACTGTTTAAACGGGTTGTATCCAAAAGAACTGGATGGGAAGATGAGCGGTAGTATCTGCTTCGCAGGATCCATGATCGAGGATTTCAAAAGCGGAAAAATCAATTTAGAGGTTGGAACTGTATTTCAGGATCCAGAAACGCAATTCTGTATGCTGACAGTAGAGGATGAAATTGCCTTCGGCTTAGAAAATAAGAAAATATCTCCGGATTTGATGGAGTCAGAAATCGATCGAGTCCTCTCCCTTGTCGGTTTGCAGCATCGGAGAAAAGATCAAATCCATACCCTTTCCGGCGGGCAGAAACAGAAGCTGGCACTTGCAGCAGTTCTGGCACTGGAGCCTCGGTTGCTCATTTTAGATGAACCGACAGCTAATCTGGATCCGGCTGCGAGCAAGGACCTTGTTGAAACAATCCGTCACCTAAAAGAAGAGCAGGAGATCACACTTCTGATTATTGAGCACAACATTGACTACTGGCTGCCTATTATTAACCGGACGATGCTGCTGGACCAAGATGGATCATTATTCTTTGACGGAGACTTGAGTGAGGCAGTAAACATGTATGACGAGGAGCTACAGCAGCGCGGCATTTGGCTGCCAGAAGCAGCTCTTCTTGCCAAGCAAGCACAGCTTCCAAAGCCCTGGCCGCTTACAATTGACCTTCTCCCTCCTGATTTGCAGTTTCAGACGAAAACTTCAGAGGTTTTGCAGAAGAAAGAGCAAATCATTCAAGTGGAGAATGCTGTTTTTCGCAATAAAGAAAAGGTCTTGCTGGATATCCCTGCTCTTACTATTAAGCACGGAGAATTCCTGGCTATTACAGGGAAAAACGGCAGCGGAAAGACGCTTCTTTCCCGGCAAATTACTGGATTGCTGAAGCCCACAGCCGGAGATATCGAAGTTCTCGGAAAGAAGTTACGTCGTTGGAAAACAAATGAACTCTACCAGCAAATCGGTTATGTATTTCAAAATCCTGAGCATCAGTTTCTTACAGACTCTGTTTGGAATGAAATCGCCTTCGGACAGGCAGTAAACGCGGATGAAATTCAGAGGGTCTTGGAGGATATCCAGTTAGCTGCACAAGCCGATAAGCATCCATTCACCTTGAGCCAAGGTCAAAAACGACGGCTCAGTGTATCGACCATGCTTGTTCAAAAGCCTCAACTGCTCGTGCTTGATGAACCAACATTCGGTCAAGACAGCCATACTACTGAAGTACTGATGGATTTAATCTGGAGACATCATCAACGCGGGTGCACCATTGTCATGATTACACATGATATGGAACTGGTCGATCGTTTTGCTTCGCGCGTGTTGATTGTGGATCAAGGGCGTATAGTAGCAGATGACCAGCCTGCAGGAATTTGGAAGAGAAAAGATCTGTCAGACTATGGACTCTCCCTTCCCGCAAAAGAAGCTTATAATAAGCGGACACAGGAGAACAGTCTCTATGCATCATATTAATCCTAGCATCAAAGCAGGGACAGTGACGATAGCTGCGATCGTCATTGCTTTCCTCTTTGATCCATTGGCACTGCTTTTATACATTGGCTGGACGATTGCCGTTACATTGCTGTTTGGAAAGGTGCAAATCAAGAAGTATCTTCTATATCTGCTCCCTTTCACCCTTTTCGCAGTCGGCATGCTTGTGTCAACACTGCTGTTTGCAAAGACACCGGAGAATCCCTCCATCACGCAGCAGTTCCTCCTTTGGGAGCTACCGAGAGAAACCGTGCAAGATGCACTAGCCTTGGCTATCCGTGTATTCAGCTATAGCACGCTGTCCTTGCTATTTGTCCTGACGACAGATAAAGTGGCGTTTATTTTAAGTCTGATTCAACAGTGCCGTGTTTCACCAAAGCTGGCGTACGGTATTTTAGCTGGCTATCGCTTTTTGCCTTTATTAAAAGATGAGTTAACAACGATCCGCTCTGCACATCTTATTCGGGGAGCCAAAACGAAAACAAGCAGATTCAGCAGATATAAACAATACACGATTCCCCTGCTAGCAAGTGCGATCCGCAAAGCTGAACGAACTGCCATAGCCATGGAATCCAAAGGCTTCACAGGAGAAAGAGACCGCACATTTTACCGTACGTATAATACAAGTTGGACAGATTGGATATTTGCAGCCGTCATGCTTGGCGCCATTGCGCTATGTATCATTGTTTCCAAGTCGTTTCAGTAAACGGCAGAAGGGTTATAATGGAGAAAAAAGGAGAGATGAAGATGTGCGGCAGATTTACCTTACTCACTCCCTGGGAAGAGCTCCTGAGAACCTATGATGCTGTCTCAGAGATGGAAGCATTAGAACCAAGCTACAATATCGCACCAACGCAGCAAATTGCAGCCGTCATTCATGACGGTAACAAACGACGGCTCGGAACACTGCGCTGGGGTCTCATCCCGCCATGGGCACCAGATAAAAAAATAGGCAGCAAAATGATCAACGCCAGAGCCGAAACTCTTCTGGAAAAACGCAGCTTCAAGAAAGGATTTCAGAAACAGCGCTGCCTTATTCCCGCCGACAGCTTCTACGAATGGAAAACAAAAGACGGTAAAAAGCAGCCCATGCGCATCCAGCGCAAAGATAAAACCCCTCTCACATTCGCTGGGCTATGGGAGAAATGGCAGGATGAAGATGGCAGCAACATCTTCACCTGCACCATCATCACAACCGAAGCAAACAGCTTCATGCAGCAGATCCATAACCGTATGCCGGTTATTCTCTCCGCTGCTTCTCAGGACATCTGGCTTGATCGGGAACTGCAAGACCCTGACAAACTGCTGCCATTGCTGAAACCTTATTCCGAGGAATTGACTGCTTACCCTGTCTCGACGCTGGTGAATTCGCCGAGGAATAATAGTGAGGAATTGATCAATCCATTGTGAAAGGAGCATGCCGGGGGCATGCTTTTTTTTACAGTAAATTGCATACTCAATATTTTGGCCTAGAATCTTTTTGGATCAAATGGAGTTTCCTCTAAAATTAGTTTAACTTCAGATTTAGGTACCCATCCAAGCCATGTATCTCTATCTATTCTAGGCAGCTTCAATTCCTCTCCTATTAGTAATGAACCAGTGCTAACCTGGTATTTATCATTTCTTTCCTTTAAAACTTCAACTTTTTTACCTTGAATATCTCCGTAGACTTGTATCTTTACACAATCTTTTAATTCATTTGGTTCTACTACTTTTGTGTAAACGCCACTCTGATACTTATCTACAAAAGTATCATCAATCTTACTTTTATCCTGAGTTAGTATCTTTAAGTTGCCATCCATATCTTTAGTTAATTTGTACTCTGTATAGTTTAATTTCCCGTAGTAACACCTTTTCGTTTTCATTCTATTATTTTATGCATCCTACATTTAGGTTTCGATACTAATTGTTCTTCTATGCTGTTCTAACACAAGTTCATATAAACAATGAAAAGCGTCCGACTCATTCTTATATTCCTTAATAATATAGTGTCCTAGCCGTTCACGAGTTTTATACACTTTCCATACTCCTCCATCAAAACAACACCCCATCACATAAGGTGCATCTGTAATAAAGTCCAACTCAATCTGATACTCACCTAAATTTAGATCGTTATCTTGAATTTTCCTTTTAAAATCAGCCTTAATCATAAATCACCTCATAAGTTTGTTTTAAGTCTTTAAAAAAGTTACATACAATAATCAAGAACTATTATCTACACCGATATCCCAAATAAAGAATGTAAGATATTCAGATACCTTAAAAGTTTTTGTTTTACATGAACTAATGAAAGTGAACCTCACAAATTACTATAACTGATATTAGAAAATGACTTCCAAGTTTGAATTATCTCATCTACTCTTCCAGATATACACGAAGATAAAATTCATCCTTATCCCTCAAATTCATCATATACTTTTGGCCAAGAGGTACATCCCTTGTATAAAGCATTATTTGATTTCCTTCTATAAAGGAACAAAGAAAAATATCACCCAAGTCCATCGACAAATTATCGTACTTGGTTAATATAAAAATAAACCTTGAAAGTTAAAGAACAATCAAGGTTTATTTCTCATTTAGAATTACATTAAAATAATGTTTTTTATTTCATTGATAATCGCATCATCTTTATTTATCCACTTCTGATAGATACCTTTATCTATAAGATTCATGCTTAATTTTTCCCAAATCTTATAATCACCAGTCATAGTAACAATGGATATCATATCACCTTTTGTTTCAACTACTTCAAATTTATTACCCTTATAAGCTTCTATCCGTTTCTTATAAATTTGTTCGATTTCATTTTGATGGACATACTTATATATATAGTATTATCGGCAATCGTTTTCTTATCAAATTCAAATAATTCATCCGTGAATCTTTCTGAACGTAAAATAATCCGTCCATCTGCTTTAATACCTGCAGCATATTCTGTTCCGTTATATAATGCAAAGATATTATTTCTCATGTTCACCCCATACTCAATTCTAAAGTCCCTAAATTCTTTTCAAAGAAATCTTCAACCTAAAAGATATAATGTCTTTAGAGTTTCTATAAAATCAGAATCCGTTTTCACCTCAATTACATCTATAAGATCATAAAATAGCTTTAATTTTAAAGAAAAATTAAATTGAACGCCCGTAGCACTATTTAATTTTCTTGATTTATCTATATAAACTTTTGAGTCACTCTTTCCAAGATACAATACATTATACCTATCATTTGAGCTTTTTTCTAAAATTATTCTATCTGGCTTTAGTACTAAAAAAGAATAATATTGCTCATCTAAATTGTTTTTGAATATCTTTTGAATATAATTTAATGATGATGCATTCTCAATCTCATTATGAACATTTACATCATATTTTCTTACTTCCAACTTACTCTTTGAAAAGATATATAATGCCAATATTGATTTATATTCATCTGTAAATTCATCTACTTTGTATTCATTTCCTCTAACAACTTCAAATAGTTCATAAAAATTACTTACTTTATTTAAGGTTAACTTAATAGTAGTTTCAGGATAATTCTCTCCATTCAATGGTGCAACACAAATAATATCTTTATCTCTTTGAATCACTTTAAATTCACTTTCGATCAATTTATATACACTACTTAAGTCCATATTTTATACTCCTTTATGGATTTATTTGTTTAATAACTTTAAGCTCTATTAATTCTTCTATCGAGTAAGGACGACCATTAGGTTTATATTTAATTATTTGAGTACCTCCACCTGGCTGATCAAACCAAGGAGCAATTTTCCCTAAAGTTACTTCTAAATCATCAATAACCTCATAAACATAATAAGGTGCTAGTTCACTATGCGGGGCTAATGCTCTACTTGGGAATGAATCACTTTCAGGAGCTAAGAAGGAACCTGCTGGGTTTCCGTATCTATCCAACCTCATTCCAGCATGCAATGTTTCAGTTTTTTGAGTCCCCGAAACGAATCCATCTTCTGGCGGCCAATGAATTGCTCCCGTTTCTTGATCATAATATTTGGGATTCCTGTATACACTCTCATATTTCCTGTATAATTCTTTACTTGGTGGATAATCCCATTTATTCATATTTTCAGGAATCTTAACATCATCTAGTTGTTTACTAACCTCACTAGAAACTTTCGTGCTATTCGAATTAACCCTTCCTACTTTATCAGCACTCACTGGATTCACTTCCGCAGAACCTTTTACAGGTCCTACATTACTTACACTAGAATCCCCATTCTTCATCATAATAGGACTTACATTGCTAGCCAAATTATTTGTAAATGAGAGATTTTCACCTCCAGCTACTTTCTGTAGCTCCTGAACCTTATCCTGTTCCTTCACAGCCCATTGACTATTACGAAGTCTATTAGCCGTCTGCTTATTTGCATGTTCTGTCAGACTGACAACATTATCTGCTTGTCCTGCTGCACTTCCCGTACTAGGTGTTTTCGCATGCAGTCTTTCTGCTGGAATTTTCAACTCGATTACGTTATCGACTTGTTTCACCGCTGAGTTCGTTTTATTTATTTTGCTTGCAGATTGCCCCACATCAATTACCTTACTGGTCGTACGAGCAGTCCCGGTAAAGGTTGTGACAGCTTTTCCAACTGGCAGTATGTCAATAGGTGCGAGTATACCTCGCGTCCAGCGTTCCGTGGTATCCAGCTCTCGGCCGGAAGCCCAGTCTTTTCCTGAGATCGCACTACCCATTTCCACCGTCGCATAAGCTGCTCCTAATACTGCACCAGCAGGCGGACATACAACTGTTACGCCAACGATGACGACGAGGGCTGCTATGTTTACCCAAAACTCTTTTGTAAACTGTCCATCCTCGATTGATTCATATTCAAAGGCTCGCGTATTAACGGCAGCAGTGCGGTAATCCTCATAGCTTATATCTTCATCCGGATTCTGTACCTTCCATTCCTCAAATGATGCTTTGATCTGCTCAGCGTAATAGTTATCCCCGCTTAGTATATCATCCATGGTGATTTCTGTTTTCTCTGTCGTGTATTCCTGATAGGATCCGTAATAAGAGATTGGAATTGTTTCGGTTGCACCGATATGGTTCTTGGTCGTATAGTTGGATATGGAAGAATCACGAACTTTCTGGACAAATTCATCTATGTCTTCATAAAAAGGCTGATCTATTTTGTCCTCCACGATATCTCCAACACTTCCACTATAATCTTCTAATACTTTGAAGTCCTCAAACAAGCGCTGATACTTATCTTTATCGCTTGTATAAGAGAACGAGACAACACCGTCAGAATCATACTTCGCTACCTTCTCGCTTGCTTCGTCCAAGTTGTCCGTAATATCCTTCATCGTATCGATCATGCCCTTGCCCCAAGCACCAAGTCCGATCAGGTTGCGCAGGCTGTCCCTTGTTTTTTCCCATTGACTGCTCCGATATTTAACGTCCAAGCTTTACACCTCCAATGCATCAATGATTTTCAAAGCGATCGCTTCGTCTGTTTCGATCATCGTGTTCAGAGTATCAATTACCAAGGAGGAAATACGTGCATAATGATCCTGTAGCTCCAAGAACTTATCATTCGCTTCCGGATAAGCCTCGATAGCCTCCATTGCCTTTCCTTCTTGATAGAATTTTGTATTTTTTATGTTCTCAATCGCTGGTACAGCATTAGACTGTAAATCTTCCATAATAGCGATGAGCTGCTTATAAATATCAGTGATCTCTATCGGATCGACCGTGATTGCTCCACTGCCTGCCATTTACCTTAACCCCACTTTCTGCCGATACGGGAAGTCCAGCGCATCGAACAAGACTTTCAAGAACCAGTATTGGCTCGCTTGGTAATACTGCTTCTGCGTCGTATCAATCATGATCAGTCTGTCCTCTTTTGAAAGCACAAGCCATTGCTGATAATGATTTGGGTTCGTGCTGATTTGCGGTTTCACACGAGGATGGAATAGCTCTATATTGACGATATCGTTCGTCACATCCAGTTCTTTAATAGCTTCCCTATCCTCAGCCGACAGCTCTCGTTGCAGGAAATTCTTTTCCGCTTCAACTGGTTCACGATTCAGCAGTGGTATTTTCTCTCCAAGCAGTTTCAGGACAAGTGGTTTGTCCATGACGTAAAGTTTGTAGGTCTTATCAGCTGTTTCAGCAAGGATGATGACTTCTTCCGCTTCTTTTTCCTTGAAAGCAAACATCAGGTTGTTGATCCGGACATATTTCTGGCTAAAAAAGTATGTATACAAGGTCTTAATAATGACACCGCCAGATTTTGTAAGAGAACCTTCCTTATCAAAAACGCCTTTATTTTTAAGCTTTGCATATGCCTGACTCCACGGTTCTTCTCCCTGAAGCTGATAAAGTTTTTTATCGGGCAAGCCAAATAGAGCTTCTGCATCAAACGCTGCAGCTAGCAAATACAGTTCGGTAACATCAAAAGTATCCTTATCCGTCTGGGTCATAGACTTTTCACTTCCTTCACCAATTTGTCGTTTTGGAAGTCTGCCTGATAATCAGCGATATTGTCTAGTGCCTTCTTTTGCAGGGAAGCTGCATCCTTAAGATCAGCATGATACTGAAGAAGCAGCTCCAAGTAGGCAAGGAAGCTGTCACGCGACTTCCCTTCCCACTTTGAACCCTGTACAAGGGAAAGCAGAGCTTCCCCTTGAGAATAGGTATTATCCAGAGATTCTTTCAGCTTTGCTGCTGATGATTTGGCTGTGTCCAATTCAGCTTGATCAATAATCACATCCTTCGCCACGCTTTAGGCCTCCTTCGCCTCGTCCATTGCTTTTCGTTTGTAATGAAGATACCGTTCGTATGCCCTGTCACTAGCCGTAACAAGCTTACTGCGGTGTTCTTTTTCGTCATCCAAGTAATCTGTCAGCTTTTTGTTAAGTCGTTCTTGTGCTGGAATGAAGTCACTACTTGGAATAGCATCTTCCGTCATACATGGTGTGCTTCCTTTATAAGATGAAAAATAGGACTCCGCTTCACTGACCAATTTGTCATGTTCCGTCTTTGCATCCTCGAGCTTATGGTACAGCTTTAAGTACTCATCCCTTTTCGCTTCCGTATCTGTTTTAAACCATAAAAACGACATGTTTCTACTCCTTTCTTAGCATAAGGAAGTTGAAGTTAAATCTCATTCCGTGATTTTCACTTTCACATGCTGATGATCCATGGCTACATAGCATTCGTACGGTTCAGGGTATTTCTCCTGGCGGATAAAAGGCTGTTTGAAGATATCCTGATCGCCTAAGCGCATACCAACGAGACCGAAGATAGCTTGGCTGCGAAGATACTTTGGTACTTGTTCATAGCTCATGCCAAGATAGTTGTAGTCACTGCAGATAATAAAGTGAATGCCGGTTTTGCCGCCTCGTTCCATCATGAGGGTCGCTTCTTCAAGCGTTAATCCGGCGCGTTCGGTGAAGTCCTGCAGGTCTGTAATTACGACAATCCATTTAGATTCCACTATTCCTTCTGCATTTCGCTGTTTGATTTCATTGATAATTTCATTTTTGATTGCGGCTATTCCAATACTTTCGGAAACATAAGCCTGCATATCTTTCCCGATGTTTTCCAGATCCTTATCAGCTGTATCTATTAGAATCGTTTGATAAACATCTTTCAGTAAGGTGACGTTCTTAGCGACAGATCTGATCATACGATCCAATCCATCTTTCCGGTCGCTGACAACTGTCATGTGATCATATTGCGCTGGATTATAGGCAACAGGCAATACCTCTTCAAAATCAAGCCCAAGCGGCACTTTCTTCTCTTCCAATATCCGTTTGGTGCGGCGCTGTTCCTTAAATTCTAAGAAGTTCACAACACCTTCTGGCATCATCGGAATTGCATCAGGATAATCTCCATCCCATACTTCGTTCATATCTTTGGCTAAATCCTGGATCCGATCAAGGATTTCCAATGCTTCTTCCCCATGTTCAGGCAGCATGGTCTGAAATAATGCTGGTTCTTCCATTTTCACAAGTCCTCGACCTGCGATTTCTTCGATTTCAATGTCAGTGCGACCTACAATTGATCTTGCTTCGTTGGACTCGATCAGGTATAAAGCAATTTGTGTCTTGATATTCGACAGTAAAGGCATGCGCATAGCACTTTGGCGACCGGCACTGATAATCAGATGAATACCGATGCTGGCACCTTCTCGGGCAATCTGTGTGATGACTTTCTCGAAATCGTCACCAAAATCACTGTCTCTGACAGACTCATAGTTATCGATCACAATACAAATATTCGGCACAGTCTCTCCGCTTGCCTTTTCAAATAAGCCTATGTTCGCCACGCTGTACTGGCTCAGCTTTTGTTTACGCAGCTTCATTACTCCAGTAAGCATCCGGATTAATTTGCCTACTTTCTCGACTTGATCGACGAGGAACGTATCCGCAACATGCGGCAGATTCTTCAGTGGCAGCAATCCATTCGTACCAAAGTCAAGCAAGTACACATGCAGATGTTCCGGATTATGCTGTCTAACCAAATCCATGACAACTGTCTGCAGGAATGTAGACTTCCCGTATCCAGGACTTGCAAATACAGCGATATGCCCATCTTTCGATAAGTTCAGTGTAAGAGGAACCTGCTGCTGCATTTCCGGCTGATCGAGTAAACCAATCACCAGCTCCAAAGGTTTTTTGGGTTCTTTCCATGCGTCGCGGAATACCACTGGGTGAAGTTCCGGTCCGAAAATTTTCTCTGGAAGAGGCGGTAGCCATGGGCGTGCTAATGGCTCTATCTGCTGCTGCTCCGTGTAATCAGCTATATGATCAATGACAGCATCGAGCTCTGATGGAATTTTTTCGATAGACTCTTTCTGCTCCAGTCCGCTTAAATCGTCCGTCAGAATATCGTATTGACCAAGGTCATTGATGCTATAAATTGTAAGATCTACATGGTCTTCATCATTTTTATCTGGAATATAGTCTGCTCCGCTCCATGCACTTTGGAACAGTTCATAGATTTCATTGTTACCGACCTGCAAATAAGAGCGACCCGGCAGTGTAATTTCCGCTGCATCAGGTGTTTTGATAATTTCATTCGAATCGCTTGCATTCTGTACCTTCAATGCCAACTTGAACTTGGAGTTGGACCAAATTTGATCATCAACTACACCACTTGGTTTCTGTGTCGCAAGAATCAAGTGGATCCCTAAGGAACGTCCGATACGTGCTGTAGAAACGAGTTCCTTCATGAAATCAGGCTGTTCGGATTTCAATTCGGCGAACTCATCCGATATAAGGAATAAATGCGGCATCGGTTCAGCTGCTTTTCCTTGTTTAAACAGCTTTTGATATTGGTTAATATGATTCACATTATACTCTCCGAAGAGGCGCTGTCTTTTCTGCAATTCTGCTTTAATGGAAGCCAAAGCACGCATCGATTGTGCACGATCCAGGTTGGTGATCGTTCCCATCAAATGCGGCAGTTTACGAAATAGATTCGCCATTCCTCCTCCTTTGTAATCAATCAGAAGGAATGCGACTTCATAAGGGTGGAAATTTACAGCTAGCGAAAGGATATAAGACTGGATGATTTCTGATTTACCAGATCCTGTCGTACCCGCCACCAAACCGTGCGGACCGTGTGCTTTCTCATGAAGGTTCAACTGGACAATATCTTCTTTTCCTCGCAGTCCAAGCGGTACAGCGAGTGTCTTGTATGTCTCATTCGTACGCCAGCGTGCTTGAATCGCTAATTCTTCTACCTTTTCTACACCATACATCTCCAAGAAGGTTACTTGTTCTGGAATAGAATTCTTCAAGTTTTGCAGATGGTTTAACGGAGCTAATGCTCGTGAGACAGCTTCTTTATTGAAATTCTTTGGAAAATGATCTGGTTTGAACGTCTTGTTGACGAGCTCAGCTTCTTCCAGAATGATTTTGCCATCATTGCTATCACGGATATCGATGACTGTTTTCACATGCTCTGGCAATGCTCGCATCACATCTTGAACGAAGACAAGTGATACACCGTATTGACTTGGATCTTCATTAAAGAATTCCATAATCGTATGATCCAGTATCAGCTTCTCATCAGTAATTAGCACAACATAATTTGGTGAGAAATAGAGCTTCTCATTTGAATTGCTTTTTTCATCAACTTGCAGCTTGCGCTCTTTCAGTACTTGATACAAGCTGTGCAGGACCTGATCACGGGAACGATCATGGTAGATAAAGCCGCGAACGTTAATGTCTCGCACACTTGCATGCGGCAGCCACCGCATCCAATCCCATTCTTTCTTTTCTTCTTCTGGAAAGATTGTAACGAATTGAAGATCATGATAGCTGTGGAATAAGGAAAGTTGCATCACTAACAGCTGAAGCTGTTCCAGTACAAGCTTTCTCTGCCCGATATAACCAACCGGCCCTTTCGTCAGTGATGTAATTACTGGGACATCATGCAATTCTTTGAACTGGTCGAGTAAATGTCTTGCTTCATCTACCAAATCATCTTGTTCCTGCGTGAATTCTTCCTCGTTGTAAGAAATTTCGAAGCTTGTATCCACTCTTCCTAATCCTGTACGGAAGTTCAAAAAATCATGATGGTAAGCTGTTTTCTCATAAATACGAGCCTCGGTTGCAGCTGCCATTTCAGATATCTTCTCCACATCAGGATAGTGGTAATGCAGTGCATGTCTCTGTTCTTCACTTGCATGATAAAGTTCCTTCGTTTTTCGCTTCAGATAGCGCTTATATGTTTCTTCCCTGTGTTTCATATCCGCTTTGTATTTGCGTACATTTTTTACATAAGACGTGATGGAGAAGATGACCGTAACTAGAGTAGCGACTACCATTACGATTATGAATATTCCACGTGGTTGAATCAGTGATATAACAATCAAAGCAGCTATCATAACAAGCGGAGGTACAATATTCCTCGCTAGCTGCTCACTCGGCTTACTTGGCTTACTGGCTGGTTTGGCAATCGTTCTTTTCTCTTCTGGTTCCCGGTAAATGATACGCGGAGAACGATGGTAGTCTGGGTACTCCCCGCCGTAGGGTTTTTCTTGACCAATCAGTTCTATCAAGGAGGATTCGAGATCTCCATTTGTCTGAATTTCAATAGTGTCGCCATACACTGTCAGCAAGACGCCATCTGCGAATAATATATCTCCATCTTCCACCTGCGCATCACCTTTGAGCAAGCGGTAATTATGGTAGACATTTCCGCTTCGTAAATCTAAACAAAAGTCTGACTCACCTGCTTCACGCAAAAGTACAAAATCGACTTGCCAATGCTGTTTATTAATATCATTGTAATCCGCTGCACCAAATGTGACAGATTGTTGACCAGCAATATCAAACACGTTGTACTTTTTTGCATCAATTAAATTGAGATGCAGTTCCCCTATTTGTTTAGCAGCGCGAATCTCTTCCTGCTGAAAGAATAGTTTCTGTCCGTCCCATTCCAGTTCTAGTTCAGTTGCCAGTCCGGCTATCGTCACCTGATTCTTGCGTCTATTCCCGATGATTACGGTCTGACCGGATTGTTCCGGCAAATGGCATTTATGCAGTTTATCTTTATATGCTACGAGCAGTGTTTTATGTGCCATCTATTCTTCTCCCTCTCTATGCACTCCATCCATCGCTGATAGACATCATTTCTCTTCTTCTTGCTTATTCTCATCATTATTTTCTTCTTGTGCGTTCTGCTGTTCCTCTGATGCAGCTTCCTGATCAGGTGCAGCTTCATTACCAGAATCCTCACCAAGAGGATCTAAATTATATTCTTCCAGCAATTTATCAAGCTGATTTTGGAGATCTTCAACTTGTCTATCTCGTTCTGTTCCAGATATATCTGGGTTGTTTTTCACTTGTTCGATCTTCTTGATCAATCCGTAGATAATCAGCTGTGGATCATCGATATATTTGGCCTTTTCCAAGGAAGTATCCAATTCACCACGGCCATTGTATATCCAATAAAGCAGGTAATCCTGGTCACTTTTCAGTGTCACATTCTTTAAAATCGATTCTTTTTCTTCGTCAGATAAAGCTTCTACCTGAATATAGGAGTACGCCAGTGTATATTTTGTCTGGCTCGGCATCTTTTCCGGATCTTCATCTGCCAGAGTTGAAATAACGTCATTGTAATTATTCGCCAGGAACTCGCCATGCGCTTCCAATTGCTTATCTTGAAAAGGGTCCTTAATCAGCGCTAAGTAAATAAGGGGTGCAGCCAGCAAAACACTAAGGATGATCATGATGATGGATAAACGTTTATATAATCTAAAACGTTTCGTTGGTAAGAAGCTCATCGTCTTATCTGTTTTTTTCTGTTCTTTTGCATAGCTCTCTTGCAAGAATTGTTTTATGTCTTCGATTGTTTCAAGCTTTTGGATCTTCTTCTCAAAATCTGATTCATTTGCGTTCTCAAGGGAACCATGATAAAGCTGGTCAAAAGAATATTTTTTAGAAAACATGGCGATGCTCATGCATTTATACTGTTTAAGGAATGTCTCTGACTGCATATCGAATGGGGGTACGATATCACGGACACCGCGGTGGATCACTTGCGGCATTAAATTCTCATCGAAGACGAGATTGTCAGGATGAAGGAAAAACGTGATCCGACTGGTAAGGAAACGTTCAAGCTTGCCAATATTGCTCAGAATGCGCAGTTTATCATCCTGACGCAGCTTTTGGACGTCAGACCATTTTTTATGATTGGGATTGGTGTTGTAGATGAAAACTAAAGTATCTTCCTCTTCTTGTACCTCCATTGGCACAAACTGATCGAAAGGTTGGTGCATCAAATGCAGCTGCCGGATATCTTTTACCGAGGTTTGTGATTTGGGCAATGTTATCCGAATTTCTTGTTTATCCTGCTGCAGAGTATATGTAGCGTTATCCAATTCTATTTTTCTCTCATTCATGTTTGGCTGGCTCCTTCACAATTAGCACAGATGGCTCTTTATATTACAAGACTACTAGTACATCGCCGTCTGTGACTGGATAGTCTCTTAGATAGTCATCATCCGCCAGGACAAGATGCTTGGTCACGATCTTGATCGTGGAATGGATGTTATTTGATTCGATATGCAATGTATCCATCACATGATGAAGCAGCTGCTTCACTGTCAATTGAGTGGGAATACGTAAGTCATAGACAGATCCTGCTCCGCTGACAGATTGTAGATCCATAGTGACGTTAATATGTTTCGTGTTTGCCATCGTCTTTCTCCTAGTCTAATAATTTTCGCATCATCATATACAAGCCGATGCATAACGCGAGCGCTATCCCGATCAGGAAGTAAAGTACTCCGTTTCCGGAATCCGTCTCCGTTTGATCTTCTGCCTTTTGACCACTGGCTGCTTCCGAGGTATAATCTGCGGTAAACAAGGTATCCTGCACTTCCTCTAATGGTGCTTGCTTGTTGATATCAAGTGTAAAAACACTATCTCGCAATGCTTCTACATCTTCCCTCTTAATGTCAGCTTTTTGCTGAATATCGTCTGTTGTTTCGTCATTGAACAGTCCAGGGAATACTTTTTCCTTCTCTGTTTCCCGGGTATCTGCCCCAACATCTTTATCCTTTTGTATACGGTCGATTTGCATCTGGAGACTTCCGCGTTCATTTTCCTCAGAATGACTTTCTGCTGATACCTCTATAGGTAGAAGTATCAGCAGAAAAATGGTGAATATGAACGCCAAATCAACCAGCTTCCGTTTGGTTTTCATCGGCATTATCTACTCCTTTATCCGATTGGTTAATGACCAATAGGTTGGCAAGGGCACCAATAGCTGCTGCGATGACCAGTGCAAAGATCGCAACAACGTAGTTAACCGAGCCTTCTACAATACGAAGCATGAATGTTTCCATGTACTGTAGAGGAGAAAACTTCTCAATTGTCGGGAATGCTGTGCTTGCTGTACCGATGGCATCTGTAAAGAATAGATACAGACTGAATATCGCCAGCAAGATGAACATCCCAATCATTTTCATTTGTCTTAACAAATATGTCGCTATCAACAGCATTGCCGTAATAAGCAGAGCCATGACAGCTGTCAATTGAAGCTTATTCAGATCGTCAATTGGCAAATAGTAACTGGATACGATACCAATAACGATACCTTCCAGCAGCCCAATACCAGCTGTAATGATTGTAATTGGTGCATGCTGTACCATCAGTGATGTATCAGATGCGAATTGGTCATCCTGTTTTCGTCTCATATGCAAAGTTGAGATGACATAAGCCGTAAAGAGAACGACAATGAAACTAATCAACACAAGATAATATGGCGTGAAGATTGTCTCGCTTTGAGCTGCAATCGTACCTTCATTGCTTGTTTGGACAGGATTGGAAAGGAAATCATAAAGATTCTCGTTCTGTCTGTCCCCGACTCGGCTATTTGCCAGCACTTCCGTGAAGTTCTCCGTGAAGTTCTGATCATCAGACAGCTTGTCTGTCAGATTGGAAGCAAGCGTCTCCGCATCGCTCACGAGTCCAGTACCGCTTTGTTCAATCTCTTTCGCTTGCGTATCAATGTTGTCAAATGTCTCATAAACTTGATCAGCTGTATTCGTATTGCTTTGTGCTTGCTCAGCTAGTGATTGACTCGACATCAGAAGTGGCTGGAATTCACTGCCCAATGTCAGGACAGCTTCCTGTTCACCCTGTGCATTCGTTTGGATTTCTGTCTGACCGTCGAGAAGCGCCATAACTTGATCACGCCAAGCGGTGACATCCTCCAATGTCTGATTCACATTGTCATTCAAGACAGCTGCTTGCTCTGTTGTTGCAGCAACTTGGCCTGTTAATGTATCCGCACCTGCAATAGCTTGCTGCACCTCTGACTGGTAGTTGCTGACTTGCTGCCGGAAAGCCTCTGCTGGTGTTTGAAGCTGTTCTGTGACGCTGCCAGTGATTTGGCCAGTCATATAATCTGTGAGTAGATCCTTGATGTCTTTTTCGTTAAATAGGTAATATAGTGAATCCTTGCTAGCTAACTCCTTTAAACTCTTAGAATAAAAATCATCTGGAAGTCCTTTTTCTAAGTATAGCCCGAGATAGCTTTGATATTGTGATTCTAATTCTTGATAAGGAGAAATAGTATTCGTTACTGCCTCAATTAAATCCCTTGCTGACTTATCCATATCTTCTACGTTAGAAGTTACAATACGCTGAATACTATTGTCTTTGATGATCAGTTTCTCAGGTTCAGGTTTTTCCTCATCCTCCGGTTTATCCTCGCCTGGCTGATTGCCTGGTTCATCTGGCGTAACTGGGTCAGTTGGTTCTACAGGATTATTTGTATCACCGCCTCCCTGATTTACTTCCTCATCATCTGCGGGCGGAACAGTTGGTATCTCCTCATTTTCATCAGGGTTTGTTCCATTTTCAGGCGGCGTTTCCCCACTTTCAGACGGAAGTTCTTCAACAGGAAGCTCTTCTTCTGTTGTTCCATCCTCGGCTTCTTGCTCTTCTTCATTCTTTACCTGAGTGGTCGCAATCAGATTGCCAGTTGTTGGCGCATAAGCCATTTCATCTGGCTTTTCAACATTTTCAACATCCTTCTGATCGAGGGTCCAGCTCCATTTAATAGGCTTGAGAACATTAAAGCCACTTTCGCTTTCCTTTTTAACAAAGATAGCCTTTACTGTGAATTCACCTGGTTCGTTTGAAGGTAACTCAATTTGGCCGTCTCTAATCGCCTCTGTATATTGTTCTTCTTGACCATTCGGTAACTGAAGCTTTAATTCTTTTAAACGGAATCCTTCTGGTTCATTAAGTCGGAAAATCTGGCCCTCTTTTTTGTTTGCCGGAATTTGTACAGTATCTTCCACTTCTACGCCATTCATGAGCTTTTCGTTCAACCTATCAAACTCATCTTTTAATGTAGGAGAAGAATTATCGTAAATCGGCACATTAAAATCAGAACCATATTTTTTCGTCGTTTTTATAACATTCGTGATCTCGTTCACTGTTTCATCCGGTAACCCTACACCCTGAAATTCTTCAGGATCCAAGGAAGGCAATCTATCGATAATGTTGTTGATTCTGTTTAAGGCAACCTGATCCGGATTTTCAAACAGTAAGTTGATGTTTAGATTTTCTTCGTCATCCAGTTCTTCTGCAATCGTACTCTTGATTCTCTCTTCGATTTTAGCCCTGAATTGCTCATTACTTTCCGTCAGATACGCGTCAATATCCTGTTGGAGAGCTGCAACTCTTTCAGAAGAATCCTGCAGCTGCTGCTGTAAGGAGACGGAACTCGAATAGATATTAGTCGTATTTAAAGATGTAACTGGACGGTTCATAACTGAATCTACAGCATTCTGCTGACTTGCTGCGAATTGACGGTTGATTGCTTCATTCGCAGCAACAAGCTGATCCAGTCGCTGGTCGACTTCTCCAGCCGTCAATCCTTGACTGAATTGATTGATTAGATCCTGGAAGTTTACTAGTTCCGTATTATTCGTTTCTTTTAAATTCATCACTTCGTCCAGGTTGCTGACGAAGTCTTCTCCGAGCTGCGTTTCGTCAACCAGCTGATCTTCATAAGAAGCCAGCAGCTCACCGAAACTTGTGAAGCTTTCTTTTGAAACTTCTGTATTGTCTCTTACCATGCCAAATTGATCGGTGTAACCAGACAATGGCTGGAACACATTTGAGTTATAGGAATTCGTATATGCCGCTTGACGGTTGACCATCTGACCGATGCTATCCTGTGCATTCTGCAGATTCCCGATGATGCTGGCAAAATACACATCAATAACTCTTCTGTTAAAATCATTCAGGATATCACTTGCTGTTTTCTCCGCTTCTTCCTTCATACGCGGATTTTCAGATGCATTGATTTTATACTGCAGCACTACTTGTTCGGGTGCTTCAGCAGTAATATTGAGTGATTTCTCCGAAAAGTCATTGGGAATTACGATCATCATATCGTATGTATTATTCTTCAAGCCGCTTTCCGCAACTCCCCGACTTACGACGAACCACTCATGATTCTCATTCTCACTAACCGAATTGACAAAGGCATCTCCAAAGGCAAGCTCGGTACCATTAAACGTAGAACCTTGGTCTTCATTGACAAGTGCAACCGACATATTCTGTGTTTGCGGCTGTTCTGCTGTCTTCGTCGTTTCCTGGTGCAAGGTTAAGTAAGATAAACCTGATGCTAGCAGTACGATAAGTACTAAAAATAAAATCCATCTTTTATCAAACATCTTCAATGTATTATCAACTCCTGGTGTCTCCAGTTTCCAAAGTATATTTTATAAAGTAGGGTTTAAAACAAAAGTACATGAACAGAAAAACTTAGATTTTTACAGTAATTGGGCTACATAACGCATGCGTCATGCAGCCCACCCTGTCGTTTCATGCGACGGTCAAACAGCAGCCGGATGGATGCTTATCTGAAGCCGAAGTTTTGTGATAGTGCTTCGTCCTGATCTTGTACTGCTTGAGCTGTTTTCTCGAGCTGTAGTTGGATATCAAGCATAAGCTGGGAGAACTCTTGAACTTTAGGTTTCAGCTGTATGAATTGATCATCAAAGCGATCGAAAGCTCTACCTTCCCACTCTGAACGAAGTTGTACCTGAAGGTTATTTAGATCTGTAAGAACGTCATTGATTGTTTGAGATCCATTGCCATATCTCTTTGCATGGTTTTGTAACTGCTCTGGGGTCATGCGAATTTGTCCAGCCATTTACTCAGCTCCTTATTTAATATTTTACAGAAGGTTGTAGTGATTCCAATAAATGTATACCCAATACCTTCTAAAATAAATCCTAAAGAAAGGAAAAATTAAAGTCAACGAAGTATGAAACGATTTCCAGAAATTAAGAGGTAAGTCCCGAAATCGACTAGGCATATATCCCGGTTTATGAAAAGAAATAATTTAGTACCATTATAAAAGTCTTATAAACTGGTAATTTGAGGTTTTTTGCAAAATTGGGACGAATTGTATTGAAAAAGAGTTTTTACAATTATTTAACACTAATATGACCGCACTTCACATCAGAATTAATTAGCAAAAAGAGCATGTGTCTCCACATGCTCCTCCTTTTAAGCGATCAATTTCAATCCTACAGCCGAAGCCAATATCATCGCAATACAGACAAGTCTTTTCCAATCCTTTGATTCCTGGAAGAAAAGCATTCCGACTATCGCTCCTCCGGCAGTTCCTATCCCAGTCCAAATAGCATAAGCAGTCCCCATTGGCAGGTACGACATGCTATAGGATAAGCAGCCAAAGCTTCCCGCGAACCCAAGAATGAATATGCTAATGTTCTTGAAGCTAGGCTTTTCATTGAGTTTGTTGATCATTGTCACACCAAGCACTTCAAACATACCTGCTATAATAAGCACAATCCAAGCCATCAGGCATCCTCCTCTGTCGTCTGTTTGTCTCCAGTTACGAGCTTAAGACCAATAACCCCCAATAAAAGGACGGCGATCAATGCGACCTTTGCTAGTTTGAAAGGTTCGCCGAAAAATAACATGTCCACAATAACGGTACCCGTTGATCCAATACCGACGAAGACCGCATATACGGTTCCGACAGGCATATGCTTGCTCGCCTGCAGCATCAAATAAAAGCTAAGTAAGATACATATAATCGTACCTGCCCATTCAAGTGTGTTATTTGCGTGCTTTAGCCCGATAACCCATAAAACTTCGATTATTCCTGCCAGAATGACGCTAAGCCACTGTTTTGTCATACTCATTTCCTCCAATCAAAAAAAGCCTGGGAGATAGAAATCTCCCAGGCTTTTATCCTTCCGTGTCACAGCATTGCTGTGCGTTTTCTCTCGGACCAGGCCAGGCTTTCGCTGCGGAACCCTAGAAAACTATCTGCCATATTCATTTGGTCATTATAAGGGATACAAAAGCACGATGCAAGCAATTATGTTACGAAGTATTTATACTAAATATGTCAGGAGGAATTACGATGCAAACATTTAAAACCCTATTTCAGCAGCGGACTAATATGAATGTCGAAGTGACCTTCGAAACTCTGCCAATTCTATTACAACATTTCGCTCAGGCCCTTCCATTTGAGAACTTGCGAATTATCAATAATAATAAAAGCCTTCTATCAAAAGAAGGTCTGCAGAAAAAAATCCTAATCCGTAAAGAAGGCGGCGTCTGTTATGAATTAAATACGCTCCTTTATTATTATTTAGAAGAATGTGGATTCGATGTCACCTTAGTATCTGCCTGTATTTACGACCAGAAATCGAATGACTGGAGTACTACTGGCAATACCCATGTTACTATCCTTTTGAAGCATAATAGTGAAAAATATATTGTCGATGCCGGATTTGGAGCTAATATACCACTTGCCCCACTACCTTTAACAGGAGAAGTTATGACAACTGCTAATGGCCAATTCCGTATTAAGCCCACTGTCGAAGGTTATACACTGGATTTAAAATTAGAAGGTCGAGACAACGATTGGCGTGTAGGATATAGCTTTATAGAAGATAACCGGATAACTGACATGACCGAACTGGAACAAATGCAGCAGATTATCGAGACACATCCTGCTTCCCCATTCAATAAATCACCGTTGCTTACAAAAAGGACGACAGATGGTCTTTACATTTTAACGCCCTCTTCTTTTACACAGTGGCACAACGGTGTCCCTGTGAAACAAACAATTGGCGAAGAAGAATATAGAATGTTTCTACAAACTAAATTTGAAATGAAAGGGCTGCAATAAATGCGGTCTTTTTTTTGTGGGTGTAAGCAAGGACTACAGAATTTTTGGTTATGGACGTTCACTCGTTCTAGCTGCTCTTCATGATGCAACCGAAAACGGTTTCCGTGAACTTCTCATTTCCGAAGCAGGACCAATTGAATTCTATGAACGAGTACTTCCACTAAAACTGCACACAAAAGAAAAGGGATGACCATGACGGTCATCCCTTTCAATTAATTCAATTTCTCACCTTGATAAACATCTGCTGCCAATGGTGCACTAAGCATTTCTTTGGCAGCTGCACTGAATTTCTGGAAGTGGCTGCTCGTATTATGTGCTTGAACAGCCTCCATGTCCTTCCAATTTTCCACCATAACAAAGCTGTTAGCATCTTTTGGATCTTGGAATAGGTCGTAGCTGTTATTGCCAGCTTCGGCACGGCTTTCTTCCATAACTGCTTCGATTTCTTGAAGGAATTCTTCTTTTTTCTCTGGTTTAACTGACATTCTAGCGTGGATGATTATCATAGTTTCTCTCTCCTTATTTCCATTCTGTAATTTGTTCTACCGGCATGCGGTAGGATTTGTAGCCTGCATCTGCTGCTTTCCCGATAGAAAGCAGCATGACAGGAACATAACGATCCTTATCCAAATCGAATGCTTCAGCGATTTGATCTTTCTCAAACCCGCCAATCGGATTTGTATCGTATCCATATGCCTTTGCAGTCAACATTAGCTGCATAGA
The DNA here is from genome assembly GCF_902497585.1 of Terribacillus sp. AE2B 122. Lineage (NCBI taxonomy): Bacteria > Bacillati > Bacillota > Bacilli > Caryophanales > Bacillaceae > Terribacillus > Terribacillus sp. AE2B 122. Next base: position 24,613 of record NZ_LR700951.1, read on the forward strand.
TACTAAACCGCTATCGATAAGGATTGTTTCCCTATTTTGCTTTTCCGTAATACCAGAAAGCAGATTACGGATCGAAACAACTTGCTGATCTTTAACTTCTAGGGGCATCAGACCATTCTCTACTGCTTTTCCATAGATTTCTTCCAAGTAGTCAAGATTATTCATATCAGCAAAAACGGCGATTACTGCAGATGAAGTTTTCACTTGCTGTTGATTGAATCTGGCAAGCGGTGCAAGCTTCGCTTTTGCTTCCGGACTCTCAATGACTACAAAACGCCAAGGCTGCAGGTTAACGGAAGATGGCGCCTTCGTTGCAACAGTAAGGATTTCGGACATTTCTTCCTTGGTGATTTTCACGTTTTCATCGTACGTACGGATGGAACGGCGCTCCTGCACGATTTGCAGGAAAGCCTCTTTGTTGTATATTGGTGTTTCGTTCATTTATTTTCTCCTCCTAGCTGATCCTTCGTGACACGGGAAACATTTTCACTGACTTTACTCAGCATTTGCAGGAATTGTTCTAGCTCTGCTTCGGAAAAGCCAGCCAGAGTCTCATTCACGAACTGGCTTTTTTCCTGATAGGATTGCTCGATATGACGCTTCGCTTCCTCCTCCAGCTTCACCCATGTAGCACGCTGGTCATCGGCTTTCTTGAAGCGTACGATAGTGCCGGCAGCCTCAAGCTGCTTCAAATGCCTGGTAACAGCAGCGGCATCGATATTGACTTCCCTTTGCAATGCTGATTGGGTTACATCCTCGTGCTGCAGCAAATAATGAAGAATTTCCACACGTGAAGGACTGGCTCCTAAGCAAGCCTCATACTTTGAGCATAGCTCCTTATTTACAGCTTGCAGCTGCAAGAAAATCTGCAGGTGGACGGAACAAGCAGTCATCGGCATAACCTCTTTCTAAATAGTTGATGCATCAATAGTTGATGGGTCAATCATATCTCGAACTAATATCTATGTCAATCCTATTGCTCAAATAAAAAAAGAGCGGGTGCTTTCCCCACTCTTATTGCGTCGTTTGTTTCCAGCTGTCGTCCATTACCATTTTACCCGGCCATGTATAAGCTGTTAGTCCTCCATCAACAATCAAGTCCTGGCCAGTGATATAGGAGCTATCATCTGACACGAGGAACAAAACAGCCTTGGCAATTTCATCTGGCGCACCAAGCCTGCCCATCGGAGCAAGCCATTTATTTGATTCACGGAATGCTTTCCCCTGTTCTTCCTCTTTCGAACCTGACAACTCATCAATTAGGGGTGTTTCTATTGTACCTGGCGAAACAGAGTTTGCCCGGATTCCTTGTCTGCCATAATCAATGGCAGTTGCTTTTGTAAAGTTAATGATACCGCCTTTAGCTGCATTATACCCGGATCTATCAAGATCTGCGAAACTGCCGCTCATAGAAGCATTATTCACGATAGTGCCCTTCCCATTTTCCAGCATAAGCGGGATAAGGAATTTGCTCATCAAGAAGGTTCCCCGCAAATCCGTCTTTTGAATGCTATCGAACAATTCAATTGGATATTCATGTACTTTACCGCCTTCCTGATCGATTCCGGCGTTATTAAAGAGTACATCTAATTTTCCATATGAATCCTTCACCTGATCAGCAAATAGCTTCACACTATTTTCATCAGAAACATCTATCTCATAAGCTTCTGCTTTTCCTCCAGCTGATTGAATGGATTCTATCAAATCTGTCATCGCATCTTTTTTGATATCCGCTACTAGTACTGTAGCTCCTTCTTCTGCAAATAAAGAAGCAGTCGCTCGTCCAATACCAGTAGCGCCTCCAGTTACGACTGCAATACGATTATCTAATTTCCCCAATGCTAACAACTCCTTCAAGTATGCTTCCCTACTGTTTTACCGGTCATAGGAGAGATAAAACATACTTTTAGTGCCACCATTGTGAGTTTTGATAATCTTCAGGTTCAAATTTTCTATTAGTGCTTATTGCTTAAAGACGCTAGGTCACGCACAGTTAAAATCACGATTAAATTTATCAGTATTAATTAATCTATTTGTCCCTATTAACGGTAAAATACATGATTGCCAATCTGCTCCACTTGCTCTTGTGTTTCCGCTATCCAGTTTGTAGTAGCTGTTTCCGGATTCATAAACCATACGATATTCTGCATATCGTCTTTTTGAACCAATGCGTCCGCCACTGCTTGTACCGTTTCATCTGTTGGTTCACTTTTCCAGATGACACCTGAGCCTACTGGCTGAAACTGGCCCTTCTGCATGATTACATCATGGATAGAATCAGGGAACTCATCACTTTCGATACGGTTAAGTACAACAGTAGCCACTGCCACCTTGCCTAGATAGTCTTCTCCGCTCGTCTCAGCTTGTACCAATCTTTGGAGCAGCTCTATTTCTTTTGTTGTATATTGTTTTTGTTCAATCGTTGTTTCTGCCAACTCTATTGTTTGGTCATCTCTATCGGTTAAAACTATAGCGGCTGGTCCGTTTACGGAATGTGTATCCTTATCTGATAACATAGGCTGGGTTCTTTCATCCGCATAAACTCTTGCAGGATAGACATTCTGTTTCAGATCCTTTATTGGCAGGTATAAAACCAGACATAGGTTACTGACAAAAAAGAAAGTCAATAAAAAAAGCGTAAGAAGTTTCTGCATAATCAAGTCCTTTTCTTCGTTATGTATGTTCATAATCAGTCCATAACGCTTATTACCCAGTCACCTTGTTTAACAAACATGAAGATGTCTCTACTAGTGTATGTTCCTGTCTGCAAACTAGTCCTGCCAATGAGTTTCTAGCTTGGAAATCTTTTCTCTTTCGCCAGGATACTTGCCCACCCTTCCCTAGACTGCTGTGCATACAGTAAAGGGACAGGAGGAATGTTTATGAGCTATACACACTATTCACATCCATATGGACAAACAACGTATACGACAGACTATAGAACGAATCAAGAGGATCAGCGCTTCGGTTTCGCTTTTATACCATTCATCGGCGGGCTTGCCGGAGGCCTTCTTGGCAGTGCTTTAATAAGCGGACCAGGTTATGGTTATAAATATGGATATAACGCTCCTTACCCGGTGCCTTATCCTGTTCCTTATCCATATCCGACACCTTATCCTTACAACAACTATTACTATTCCGCTCCACAGCGTTGAAATAGAGGGACAGCTTGACTGTCCTTACATAATTACCGCCAGGAGTGCCACACTATCGGCAGGAGGTGGGATAGATGCAGCAGAAACAGAATAAATCGAATCAGCGTGATGAATCAGCAGAAGCGATTGGTTTGGATCAAGATGAGCAAGTAATGAATGGTGATTACGGTCATCCGGAAACAGAATATGAAAACAACGCCCACAAGCAAAAGAAAACACAGCTTTAAAAGCTGTGTTTTTCTAAATCAGATAAATTTGGAAGCTATATAAGTCACGACGAACCATACTGCCAGAGCAATAACAATACCTAGCATGAACCCTTTGATAAAGGTAGACCGACTGCGCACCTGCCTGCACCTCTTTTGCTTTTTACCAATAGTCTTTACTTAGCATCCGCTTTTTATAAGTGCGCAGTTCTTTCTTATTTCTTAGCGACAGTATCAGTCTTAGCGCCTTGCTTAGCCGTCTGCTGCTGTTTTTGGTAGTCTTCCCGGAACTTGTCCCTTGCAGCGGAAAAGATGCAGAGCATACCCAACCCTCCCATATTCTTGATACTTCTGTTTTGCCAAGTTGGCTGCACTTTAAAACTTCTTTTTTACAAAAATTTCTTATAAAGACTGTTTTTTTATTTGCCAGCCTTGTTGCAATGATAGCTATTACAAATTCAACGTTGTGCCAGAAGAGCTGCTAGCTTTCACTTTATCTTTGGCTCCCACTTGTTTGAGTAAATTATTCAGAGGAATAAAATGCTTCTGCTGCTTTCGCTGCCTGTTTACGTAATACAGAAAACGGCATACTGCCTTTCTCCCTCTTCAGTTTTACGAGTAACTGCTGCCATACTTCTTCTTCCCTGATACTGTCCAGCAGTTCATGTCCTTCCCATGTCAGGCCATAAATGAGCAGTTCCTCTTCTTCCTCTTCCTCATCCAGAACAATGTCCAGCTTGATTAACTTTGCTTCTTTCATCAGCTGCAGGTGATAATTCATTTCTTCCTCGGAATACTCATCTTCCTCCGTTACTTCCAGCGCGAAACCTCCTTCTGTGAATTCTGCTTCAATATCCAATAAGAGACTTCTTATAAGAGACATATCCCGTTTCAACCGCATCACCTCCATCCATTATTTCTGTCTTTAAGTCCATTTTCCTTCAAGAAAAAAAGACTCCCTTTACGCGGGAGTCCAGTTTCACTATTACCTTAGCTCTAAAAGTACTTCTTCAGTTGCATATTGTGTCTTTCTTCTCCTTACCTGCAATCTTACTAACTCCCCTTCATGCCATGCTGGAGCAGCAATTGGAAGAGACACTTGATAATCATGGCCGTCCGTCCGAATCACATAATGCCTTTCTGTCCCCTGGAACTGGCTTATGATGACTTCTCCTTTCAACCCATCAGCCTCTGCCGGTAACAGCTGCCATTCCTCCGGTCTTACAGGGAAGAGCTGCTTTTGTTTCAGCTGTTCTGACACACCATTATCCAGCCAGCTTAACTGAGTGCCTGCAGGAGTAAAATGACTGCCATTCCACGTGCCTTCTACTAAATTTGCCTTCCCGACAAATGTCGCCACAAAAGGGGTTTCCGGACTCTGATAGATTGTTTCTGGAGTATCTGCTTGTTCAATCTGACCATGCTGCATGACCAGCACTCGATCAGCCATTGCCAGCGCCTCTCCTTGATCATGTGTGACATAAATGATAGTAGCACCCAGCTTCTTGTGGATCTGCTTGATTTCCTTTCGCATACTGATACGTAATTCTGCATCTAAAGCACTTAGAGGTTCATCCATGAGCAGAATATCCGGTTCAGGAGCTATTGCCCTAGCTAATGCAACACGCTGCTGCTGCCCGCCTGATAGTGCTGCGGGATACCTCTTCCGGAAAGGTTCCATTCCGACAAGCTGTAGCACCTCCGTTACTCTTGCTGCTTGTTCTTCAGCCGTTCGTTTTTGTGAAAAACGATGATTTTTCAATGCAAAGAGGATATGTTCCTCTACCGTCATGTGAGGCCAAAGGGCGAAAGATTGAAAAACCATGCCTATATTTCGATTTTCCGGCTTGTTGCTATGTTTAGAATTGGCTACTTCCGTATCACCAAATCGTATTGTTCCAGCCGTAGGCTTCATGAAACCAGCCATCAAACGCAGCAATGTTGTTTTTCCGCAGCCAGACGGACCAAGAATAGCAAGGAATTCCCCTTCTTGGATCGTTAAATCTACCTGACTCAATGCAGCAGTTTTCCCATAATGTTTTTTCAATCCCTGCAGTGTGATCATGCTTTTCTCCCCCTTCGTCTCCATTTACGCTGCACAATGAGATATGCAATGCCTCCGAGAAGAATTGCCAGGACAATTAGTGATGAGAAAGCTGTCGAGTATGTGCTGTAACCAGCTTGTTCGAAACTGAAAATGATTACACCGACTGTCTCAGCACCGCTGGACCAAAGCATGCTGGAGACAGTCAACTCTGTCAGCGAAGTTAGAAAAACAAGTAACGCACCACTTAGAACTCCCGGCAGAATAAGCGGCAGGAGAATTTGTCTCCATCTCGTAAACAGATTAGCACCATTTGTCCGTGCAGCCTCCTCCATTCGAACGTCCAGCTGCGAGAAAGCAGTATAACTGCCCCGAAATTGCAGAACAAAGAACCGCGTGATATAAGCAATTAAAAGAATAGCTGGTGTGCCGTATACACCTGGATACCAGCCCGGTAATGGCTGCATCCACATCAAAATGATGCAAAGAGCCAGTACTGTTCCCGGAAGTGCGTAAGGCATTGTAATTATCGCTTCCAATACCTTCGGCAATTTTCCTTGCTTATGAGAACAGTAATAAGCAAATAAAGTGCCGAATATAAGACATACAATCGCAGTGATAAGCCCTAGTAATAGGCTGTTACTTAAGGATCTAATCACTTTTTCATCCTCAAATAATAGATAGCGATAATTTTCAAGGGAAAAATTCTCCCATGTTAAATCGATGCCATATGCTTGAACGAGACTGACTGTACCCATTGCCAAGAAAGGCACAAGACTTGTACCAAGCAGAAAAATCCAAAGAACTGTCTGCAGAATTCTCCGCTTGCTTGATGGCAGTTGGATGCGTGGCTCATTATCTGGGACAGTCGTTTCTGTAACCTTGCTTCTTCTTAAAAGCCATACTTGTATCAGCGTAGCGGCTATAGCAACGATACCAAGCAATACAGAAAGAACTGCTGCCCGACTGAAAGCACTCGGCCCATATCCAATAACTTGTTCGTAGATGTATGTACTCAATACACGGATATTTGCCGGTATCCCTAGAAAAGCTGGCACACCGAAATTATCCAGATTGGATAAGAACGCAAGCAGACCACCGCTGCATATACCCGGCAAAGCCATCGGCAGAATAACTTTTCTCCAGCAGGTGAACCGTGATGCTCCCGAAACAAAAGCAGCAAGTTCTGCATCACGAGGAATCCTGCGGAATACTTGTACTGACATCAAATAAACAAGCGGGTAATGCGAGATACCGAGTACGAATATAATACCGCCAACACTATATAAATTAGGAATGAGCCAATCAGGCAACCCTCCCAGCGGCCCTGAACTGCTGAAGAACTGCACCCAAGCGAGTGTCGTAATATACGACGGGATGATAAAAGGCAAATAAATGAACAGCTGCATTACAGCCTTACCGCGAACATCCGTGTAAGCCATAATGGCAGCCATCGTTATGCCAAGAATCATGGACAAGACAGTACTGCCGAGGACGATATAAATTGTATTCCAAAGTGTTTTCCACGTAACAGACTCCATGAGCACCTCTGAATAAGCGCCAAAAGAGATGTTCTCTCCAGAGGTGAAACTCATTACTATCAGTCTGACAATCGGCAATAAGAAAAAGAAGAAAAGGATCAGCATCCCGATTAAAATAGGAAGCTTACGGAGGGCGGTATGTCTGCCTTTATTCAGCTGCCTTGATTTCATGGTTAGTTGCATGGGTTGCCCTCCTTTTGTTTATTTACCGAACAAGTCCTCGAACTGCTGTTTGTCTTTATTACGAGATGTATACAATGCTTCTGTATCGGCCTGTAATACCTTCATCTCATCGTATGTCTTAAGCCCTTCTGGCGCATCTATTCCATCTCGGATTGGAGTATATCCCAGCTCTGCTGCAAGCTTTTGTCCCTCGTCAGATAAAACATAATCTACGAATGCTTCTGCAGCTGCCGTATTATCGGTATCCTTCGTGATGCCTATCGGCTCAGTGATGACTGGTACACCTTCCTCTGGATAAACGAGTTCAACTGGAGACCCATCCGCTTTTGCCCTGGCAGCAAGATAGTCGACAATTACACCATACTGCTTGTCACCTGAAGCAACAGATTTCAGTACATCACCATTTCCTTTTACGACTGCAGTTTCCTGATTCTTGAGCTTTTCATAGAATTCCCACCCAAAATCATCTTGTCTGGTCAATACCCCAAGATTATATGCTGCAGCACCAGAGTACAGCGGACTAGGCATGACTGTCTGAGCCTTTGCATCAGCTTCTGTCAATGTACTCCAACTAGTTGGTACATCACCTGAATCGCTATTGGCAACGATTCCTGTCGCCATGATTTTCGTACCTGTATAATAATGATCCGTATCTTGAAATTCATCCGGGACGGCATCCAATTCCCCCGACTCATAGGCCTGCAGCATATCCTGTTCTTTCAGATCCTCAAATGTAACACTGTCCGCCACGAGCAGGACGTCTGCTTGCACATCACCCGCCATTTTCTCCGCATTTAGCTTGGATATTACTTCTTCAGTACCGGAACGGTAGGTTTCCACTTCCACTTCCGGGTAGCGCTTTTCAAAGCCCTCTACCAATTTCTGAGCATCAGCATCCGGCTGGGATGTATAGAAGCTGAGCGTACCGGCGATTTCTCCGTCTGAAGCACTTGCACTGGTTTCAGTGTCCTCTTGTCCGCATGCTGTAAGTGCAAACAATGCAGTACCTACGATACCTGCCATCCATTTTCTTTTCATCCCAATCTCTCCCTTTACTCTGATGTATTTGTCTCCATAGATTTGAACCAGCGTTCTACTTGCTCTTGTTTTCGTTTATAGTGCGTACGCAATTCAATTGGTGAGACGGTTATGTATCCTTCTTTCAGCAAAAGATAATCGCTTGCCGGATGGAAATCCGTAAGCTCTAGCAGCTGATCCTTCAGCCAATAATATACTTCTCCATGTGGATCATGCAGGCCAACAAAGCGATACCTCGATACACTCATGTCCATAGGGATAACTTGTATCCCTTTGAATTCCCGCTTATCAATATTTGGCAGATTGACATTCAGTAAACCGACGGATTTCGATCTATGCTGAAGCAGTACTTCGGCAACCTGATAAAACAGTGTCTTGACCTTAGAATAGTTTACAAGACGAGGCGAACTACTGTTCAAGCTGACAGAAGCGGACGGTATATCATAGAGGGAAGCTTCAATCGCTGCTGCCATCGTGCCTGAATAATAGATGTCGCGCCCTAAATTAGGACCGATATTAATCCCCGAAAAAAGGAAATCCGGTTTTTCAGGCAGCAGCACTTCCACACCAAGCTTCACACAATCAGCTGGTGTCCCGTTCAGGCTCCAGGCGCCAGCAACTCCTGGAAAATGGTACATCTCTTTGACTCGAACAGGCTGACGCAAGGTAATAGATTGACTGACAGTGTTAAACTCCTGATCCGGACAAACAACATACACCTCACCAAAATGCTGCAGTGTCTCAACCATTGCCTCTACACCAGGAGAGAAAATACCATCGTCATTGGTAACCATTATTTTCATGTGACTCCCTCCTTTACTTCCCCATAGCCAACCAAATAACTGTCAGCTGTATCATGCACAACCTTTTTAAAAGGTTCATTCCAGGAAAGCATTAACGAAAAATAAATATCTTTCACAGCATTACTCCTTTCATTTGTGCCTATATTGTTAACTGTACAAGCTGATTGTGAAGCTAGTGTTTAAAGTATTGTGAAGATATGTTTAATTGTTGTAAAAGATAGAAAATTGTTTCGGAAGGCTTAATCTCTATCAGAACAACGTTTATCGAGTACATCGCTAAGTTAAACGTAAATAATTTACAATTTATACACAAATTGAAGTTAGGTTATAAAAATGAAATTCATTTTAACGAGTCCTTAAAGCAACTACTTTTTACCTAATTCCCCTTAGATGTCAGCTAATAAAATGCAGATTATACTAAATTGCCACAAAATTTTAACGGTATATTCTATTTAATTCATATACTTTCACTATTTCCTATGAGACAATATATTTAGAAACATAAATATGCTAGGTTAGGAAGTGGGTTCGATGCTCTACAAAATTGTCCGAGAAGCGAACGGAACGAAAACCTACCTAAAACATTCCAGTTCAACTTCAGAAATGCTGTTCCGCAGTGAAACGGACGCAAAAGATCTGATGCTGAAGCTTAATTCACAGACAAATAGCGATGTCCGGTGGTCGGTTCAAGCTAGTATAGATTAAAAGCCATATCCTAAGTGGATATGGCTTTTTCTTTTATGTATTTACACTAAATCCTTCTGTAACTATTTTTTGAAAAAGAGGATCAATTATCTGCCTTTCTTTTCCTTTTAAATGATTTTTTATAAAGGATTGTTCTTTTGCGAGCAGCTGAAGGATAGCTGCTGCCGCTTTCTGATGATTTGCTGGAGTGACATTTTCCAGGATTATTTTAAACTCGCTGAATATAGAGGAAGGCAGCAGCTGCTCTGCTCGTTTAAGACCAAGTTGTGCACGATCAGGCGCATAATGATGCAAAAGCATCCTGGACAGCGGATCAGTAACTTGCTGAAGCATGGCTGCTGCCCATGTACCATTTTCTCTCAGAGCAGCTTTCCGATACTGGAATAGGAACCATATCAGATCTATTACCTGGTTTCCGTATTCTTCATCTGACATCGTAAGTTTTTGTGTTCCTTTGAATTGATCCAGCAAGTGATCTGGATCATAAAGAACTCTAAAATGATCGCTTTGTTTGAACGTCTTTTCCGTTACGGTGAACAAATCCACATGAAGGAAGTCATCATAAACAACAATTAACTGTGGCGCGATAATAAATATATCTTCGTTATAAAGAACATCTTTGTATTTGGACAGCAAGGCCAATCTTTTTTTCATGAAGTTATCCAAATCATACTCTTCTACGAGACAATATAAATCTATATCAGAATATGCGTCCTGTTCCCCTCTCCCAAAAGATCCCTTCACAAATACTGCTTTAACTTCCTTTTGATTTGCAAGAATATCTACTAGTCTATTAAGTGCTGCTTCGTGCATCAGATCCCTCCTTTTACCATTTATTCCTCCCACTTTACACTAAACTAAAAGAAACTCCAACACCCTTTAGGAGTGTTGGAGTTTCTTTTTAGTTCAAATATGGTATTGGGTTCACTGCATTTGATTTACTGCCATTCCATGTACCTGTATGCAACTCGAAGTGTAGATGCTGTCCTTGAGACATGCCTGTATTCCCCATTGTTCCGATCTGCTGTCCTTGGGACACACGTTGACCTGCACTTACTTGCATAGACGTCAAGTGAGCATATACAGTCGTGTATGTTTTTCCATCAATAGAATGGCTCACAAAGATTACATTTCCGTAGCTAGAAGAATAGTAGGCTTGTGACACCGTACCAGAAGCAGCTGCCCAAATCGGCACATTTGATCCGCGTTTAGCAATATCGATTCCGTAATGGAATGTACCCCATCTTGGTCCAAAACCAGAAGTAATGCTGCCTGGTGCTGGAGTGATGAAATCACCACTGGACACAGGCGCTTTGGTTGTTTGCTGCTTCTGTTTTGGTGCAGGATTTGCCTGCTGTTTTGGCTTAGCTGATGATGCAGACTTAGAAGACGTTGACTCCGTTTCAACTGTTTGCTTTTTCTCAGCTATTTCTTTCTTTGGCTCTTGTTTTACTGTCGGCTCGCTATCAGCAGACGCAGAAGCTTTTTCTTGTTCCGCTTTGGCAGCCGCTTCTTTCTCAGCCGCTGCTACTCTAGCAGCTTCTTCCTGTTTCGCTTGCTCAGCACGCTGACGCTCTTCTTCCTTACGTGCTTCTTCCTCTGCCTTCTGCTTATCACGGTAAGCAACCTCTGCAGCAATAGCATCTTCCTGGGCTGCAAGCAATGCAGATTCCTCACTAAGACTAACAAGCTCCTCAGAAGTCAGCTCATATTCCTTCATTACATCTGCAATAAGCTTGTCCTTCTCTTCTTGCTGGTCCGTCAAAGTTTGCTTTGTCTCTTCTAAGACATCCGCCTGTTTCTCCACACGAACAAGCTTTGTTTGACGTTCTGATTTCTTAGATTCAACATCTTTCAGATCCTGCTGCTGGGCTTCCATCAATTCCTGATCGGCTCCCATGATAGTGCTTACCGCATCGACACGGTTAAGGAAATCTGAAAAACTCTTGGATTCCATAATAACATCCAAGTATTTCACCTGACCGCCGCTTTTCTGTAAAGAATGAATCCGATCCTTCAGCAAACCGTGACGCTCTTCAATCCGAACCTCCAGGTCAGCAATTTCTTTTTTCAATGTATCGATATCTGTTTCCAAACTGGAAATTTCAGACTCTGTATCTACTAGCTTTGTATTTGTTTCACCGATTTTGCCATCGATTTTCTCCAACTCAGTACGGAGTTTTTCAGCAGCTGCTTGCAGGTCATCCTGCTTCTCTGTCTTTTCTGATTGCTGCTCTTCATTCTCCGATTTTTTCCGTTCGACTTCATCTCTTTGTTCATCTAAATCTTCATAGGCATAAGCAACATTACTAGATACCGGCAAGACTAGTGCAGCAGTTCCGATCACTGCAGCCAAACCGATATGCAGCCATTTTTTTTTCAAATCCTTTCCCCCTGTGAATCTATTTATTGGTTTTTCATCGCCTAGTATGATTAATCTGTCATGAAATAGAAAATAAAGTAATCTCCGGAAATAGTATACTATACGAAAGTGTGACAAAACATTACAATATTATTTCAAATTTTCACCGCTAATTGGTACGCTTTCCTGCAGAAAGTAAAAAAGCATGCACGATAATTGTGCATGCTCTGTCATAAAACAAATAATACGATAAATGACACGATATAAATGAATGCTAATAATAACCCCAAAATCAAGAAAGGCACCCTCATCTGCTTACTCTTTACAGCCCCATATATCAAGAGACCGACAGTAAGCAAGGCCACCGCCAAGATCAGAATCAAACGCACGCTTGGTGGCATGATACAGCATCTCCTTACAAAAAAATAAAATATATTCCTTTATTATAACATGCTAGAAAGGCACACTGCTTTGATTTATGTCCATTCTTTAACAAATGTGACCCTATAATAGTAAGAATAACTCCTTCTATCTTATATCTATATGAATCTATTTAAACGAAAAGGCCCCATATCCACCGTTAGTTCTTTCTCCATTGCCATCTCACTCAGAACCTCACCTACTGCACTGGCGAATTTGAATCCATGGCCGGAAAAACCGAGTGCGAACATGACTTCAGGGTAGTCCGGATGATAATCAATAATAAAATCTTCGTCAGGTGTGATGCTGTACATGCATGTTTTGCCCTCTCTCAGCTGAAATGAACCGCCACCCATAAATCGAGTTAAGAAGCCCAGCAGTTCTTCTGCGTCGCCATCATGGAAATCCGGTCCCTTCTGATCTGGATGTATCGCCAAGCCAGTGTCATGGCGACCGATTTTTAATCCTGTCCCGCTGATATCCGGAAATCCATAATAAGTACCCATATCCGTATCAAAGCTAAAACAAGGGAATTTGTCTTCTTGAAAAGGAGCATCGGCATGTAGCCAAGCGAATGTTTTCCGAGTTACTGTAATCGGCAGCTGCAGCCCGAGCTGCGACAATACATCTCCCCCCCATGCTCCAGCTGTTACAATCAGCTTCTTTCCTCTATGTATCTCATTCTTAGTCTTCACTTCAATACTGCCTTCTTTTATTTGTAACTCTTCCACTCGCTGACCTCCTGCAAGAACGGCTCCATATGAAGCAGCGAGCTCTGCGTATCCAGCCAAAATTGGATACGTACGCAAATAACCAGCATTTTTTTCATAAGCCCCAATATAATCGGCAGGTATAGTCAAACCTGACCAACGTTTTTTCATTAAATCTGAACTAAGTTCTTCCACGTGAAGATCATATCTTTCCCCGCTCTTAAGAACATTTTGTATAAATGGGCTCGATTCCGGACCGCAATTCAAAACTCCTGTTTCAAAAAATATGTCCTTTCCGAGCTCCTGCTCTAAATCCTTCCATAATTCTCTAGATCGGAGAGCAAATGGCACATAAGCCTCGCCTTCGCCATATGCATGACGGATAATCCTTGTTTCCCCATGGTGGCTCCCGTGGATATGAGGAGGATGGTAGCTGTCCACCATCAATACTTTCTGACCTTGCTTTGCCAGCTGGTAACCTGCACTCATCCCCATTGATCCAGCTCCGAGAATGATGATGTCATATAGCATGCTTATCACCTCATCTTTTAAATAAATTAAGCATATCGAAAGAGGAGTTGGCGGACAACCTCTAGAAAGATATTAGTTCCGGAAAAACAGGCAGCAATTTACCTAGTATAAAGGATGTGATTATGTGCCATTATACTGGAAGTGTTAACAATACAAGGTAGTAGAGAAAACCTATGGAGAAGGAGTATGGACAAAATGGATTCCCAATTGGACAAAGCTATTCAATATATTGATAAAGTCCTTGCGGAAGGTCTTTTTGACCCGATGTCACGACAAGAAATGCTGGAAACCAAACAAAGGCTGGAACGAGCAATAAATCAGGAGAAAAGTCCCTAAAACGGCTCTAAACCAGCTTTTAAGGACTTACTGACACTGGTTGAATTAACAGAAACTATCCATTATAGTTATTTCTGACATTATTTTACCTTAGTCAGGAGCGATTTTTTAATGGAACCACAACAAAGAGACCATCAAAGCAATGGTCAAATGAGAATCATGCAATGGGTATGGACATTAGTATTGACAGGTATTCCGATTGTCAACATCATCATGCTGATCATCTGGGCAGCTGATCGTGCCAATCCAAGAAGGAACTTTGCCATTGCCACATTTATCGTAATGGCCGCAGTTATCGTAATTTATTTCATTGTCTTCATGATTTTCATGATTCTCGGTGTTGCACTATTTGAATCAGATCCAACGTATTCCGACACATACTATTATTGAGAACTTGTCAGAATGTTAACAATTCTACTGCTAGACTTCTAAAATCTGCGAAAATATCATATGATAGAGGTTGCAGACAATAATAGAGGAGTTTTTAGTCGTGACAGTACTTACGAAAACCGAAAGTCTGGATAAAGTTCTTGCTGAGATGAACATGCGTTCTAAGAAGAAGCGTGCTCGTAAGAAATTCATCAAGCAGGCAATTCAACAGCTGGCAACTGAAAACGAAACAGCTGTAGCGGAAACGCCGCTAGTCGAGACAAAAGCAGCATATGCTTATGATAAGCTTCCTGTAGGATTCATGATTAAGATCGGAAAACAGCATTTCTCTGAGGAAGCTATCTTCCGTTTCTATTACAATCAGAACCATCCTGAGGAGTATAAAAACAAAGAATTGCTGACAGAACGTTTCCAGACATTAGTGGAAGCAGCATCTGGTTCAACCAAGACTAGTTTGATTGAAGCTCTAGATCAACAGACTTCCAAATAAAAATGACCGCTCAAGCTTTTGCTTGGGCGGTTATTTTTGTATTGTGCTGTCTATTTGAATACTTTTCAAAGCCTGGCTCGCGAGCTGATCCGCTTCCTTGTTTTGCTTTCTATCCACATGGACATATTGCACCGTTAATCCAATTTTCTTCACCACATCGTCCACTTTGTCTGCCCAATATTTTAGTTCTTTTTCATAAACAGGCCACTCATCCGACATCTGATTGACGACGGTGCGGGAATCTGTATATACCTCGATATCCTGGGCTTTCACTCCTAGTTCCGACAAAACACCTATAGCAAAATGCAGTGCTGCATATTCTGCTTCGTTATTTGAGATAAGTTGTTCCATCTCTTGATTGCGACGCAAACGGTACTTCTTCTGATTTTGTTCGTAATGAATAACACAGCCAAGACCACCTCTGCCCGTTTCTTTATCAAAACCGCCATCCACATACATGCGGACATTATGCGGCTCCGTTTCCAGTTCTTTCATATAGCTGCGTAATTCTTTTATAGTCCATTCTGTCTCATATTGATCTAAGAGTTCTATTTGAGGTACTCTCCCGCTTTGCTGCATATCTTCCATCAGTAACAGCGCAGCACCTGGTGGCAAATAATCAGATAAGAATTCCGCTTCCGTCCCTTTAGGTGTGCGATATGTCATCTTCATACGTAGTTTCACTTTGTCACCCCTCTCTTCTATTCTACCCCATTTCTTTATATTTTTATTTTTTGAATAAAAACCTTTGCTTTGTTTTCTGAATTATTGTATAGTACCAAAGGGCGAACGAAATAAAAGTAACCACCAAAAATAATTCGTCTTTAGAGGGGTATAAACATGGAAAATGTATTTGATTACGAAGATATTCAATTAATTCCCGCAAAATGCGTAGTAGACAGCCGTTCAGAATGTGATACGACTGCTACACTTGGAAACCATACATTCCGTCTGCCAGTCGTACCGGCAAATATGCAGACTATCATTGACGAAAATATTGCCACTTATTTGGCTGAAAATAATTACTTCTATGTAATGCATCGATTTGAACCTGAGACAAGAGAAGCATTCATCAAAAAGATGCAGGAACAGAATCTGATTGCCTCCATTAGTGTCGGCGTTAAAGAAGAAGAATATGCTTTCGTTGAAGGACTTGCAAGCAAAGCTTTGATACCTGAATTTATTACGATTGATATCGCACACGGTCATTCCAATGCTGTTATCCGTATGATTCAACATATTAAGAAGCATTTGCCTGAGAGCTTTGTTATTGCTGGAAACGTCGGTACACCAGAAGCCGTTCGAGAGCTTGAGAACGCTGGTGCGGACGCAACAAAAGTAGGAATCGGGCCAGGTAAAGTTTGTATTACAAAAATCAAAACAGGCTTTGGAACTGGCGGCTGGCAGCTGGCAGCACTGCGCTGGTGTGCGAAAGCAGCAAGCAAACCAATCATCGCTGATGGCGGTATCCGTACACACGGTGACATTGCAAAATCAGTACGGTTCGGAGCATCTATGGTCATGATCGGCTCCTTGTTCGCCGGCCATGAGGAATCTCCTGGTGAGACGGTTGAAAAAGACGGCAAGCTTTACAAAGAATACTTCGGTTCTGCATCTGAATTCCAAAAAGGTGAAAAGCGCAACGTCGAAGGCAAGAAAATGTTCGTTGAGCACAAAGGATCTCTTCAGGATACCTTGACAGAAATGGAACAGGATCTTCAGTCTTCCATCTCTTATGCTGGCGGTACGAAATTAGAAGCAATTCGTAACGTTGATTATGTTGTTGTAAAAAATAGCATCTTCAATGGTGATAAAGTATATTGATAATGTGGGCTGTCGAGTTAATCCGACAGCCCTTTTTCATTTCATGGGGCCATACAGTTGACGCGTCAATCAGCTTTCTGAGCCAATGCTTCAGCTTCTATATAATCTCAATTCCATGCAAACAGAGCCCTCCCCATTACTGATAATCATTCTCATTGACTGTCACCTTGCTTTCTGGTAACTTTAAAGAAGAACGAGTTTTAATGAGGAGGAATTCCTATGTTTGTCAATCAAGTTATTTTCGAAGGTGCAGTCGACGCCCAAGATAAAATTATAAATAAAGTAAAGCATACGATGGAGGAGCTGACTGATGTAGCTGGCTTGTATTCAGCCGAATGCTGGAACAAAGATACAAAAAAAAGTGATACAGTCGCTTATGCTATCGTTACGAAATGGGATAAAAAAGCTGATTTCGTAGCATGGATTTCTCGTGAGTCTCATGTCGCAGAGCACCGTGCTATGCGTAAAGAGAAACAAGACAAAGATCCAGCACCAGTCATGACGAAAACATTACTGCAATATGAAGAAGCAAGCTTCGCATAATACAAAACCCCCTCTGCCTGAGCAGAGGGGGTTTCTTTATGCTCTTTTGATGGTAAAAGTGAAGCTGTGATCTCCATCAGAGGTTAGCGTATGTTCAGGATGTACCGGAGCTCCCCAGCTATCGTCTCCCCCTACACCCATCTGTTTACCGGAAACAGTCAGCACAGTATAGTGTACCGGCGGAAGTTCATAAGCATGGTTCGCTTGCTCAATCTCCAATGCTGTATGAGGAGATGCATTGCATGTAATCGGCATATTATCAGCATCCAGTTCTATCCCGCTGCCTTTTTCATTCGTAAGCTTAAGCCAGCGAACTCCCGTCCTTGTGCCCGATTCCTGTGGTCGGACATATGCAGTACCATTCGTTTGAACAGTATTCTGAAAGCGGCTGAGCCTCGCTCCGTGATTTCTATCTGCATAGTTCTCTTCCGGACCCTGTGCAAACCAGTCCAGATTGCTATATGCTGCAGACGTACGGAAAGTGAGGGCAAATGTCGGCAGATCTGGTAGACCTTCTGCCCCTTGGTACACTGCTTTCACACGGATAGCGCCATCTGGGAACACAGAATAGATAGTCTGTACTTGCAGCTTTTCTGCTATTGAAAAAGTATAGGTGAATGTCACATCCACTTGTTCTGTTCCGATATCCAAAGCTACATCCGTACACTTCCTTGCTACACTGGCTGCCAGCCAGATTCCGGCTGTATAGCTCTGCTGATATCCATTATCATTATCCGTGCTTGCACGCCAGAATGTCGGATGAGGTGGTGTCTCAATTAGTTCCTCTCCGTCATAACGAAGCGACGTCAAACTGCCAGCAGCTTTAGAGAACTGAACGCTGAAGTCATCAGCATGTACACCGATGTTCACATCACCTTCGACGACGCGGAGTTTACCCGTAACTTTAGGGGTTTTTGTTTTACTTTCCCAAACATATTGCCCGAATGCAATCTCGTATCCTGCATCTGCCCATAATGCTGCTTCACGCAGTCTCATGCTGGCATCGATTGTATATGTCCCAGGTTCTGCTAGAACGCTCGCTGGAATATCTATCTCGTATTCTGCTTGTTGACCAGCCGGAACACTCTGTTCAATGCTCTGTTCATAAGAGCTTTCCCCTTCTCTTCGCACTGTTAATACCAACTCATAAGCACTTGTATCAGCAAAGAGATTTTCATTGTGCAACACTATTTTCTTATCATCTATATCCAGCTTGATATTCTGATAAAGATATTTCACTTCCTGCATTTTCGGAGAAAGTTTACGATCGGCAAAGACAATGCCATTTGTACAGAAAATATAATCCGACGGTCGGTCATGGAAGTCACCGCCGTAAGCTAAGAATTCCTGCCCGTAACGATTCTTTTTCAGTAATGCCTGATCCATGTAATCCCAGATAAAACCGCCTTGGTACATCGGATAGACATTTTCCAAATTCGTATATTTGTACATCCCGCCTAACGAGTTGTTCATGGCATGGGAATATTCACAGCTGATAAATGGTTTCTCCGGATCATTTTCCAGATACTCTATAATGTCATCAACTTTGGCATACATCCGGCTTTCCATGTCACTTGCTTCGTCATACTCCCGCGCGTGGAACACACCCTCATAATGTACAAGCCTGCTCGGATCCTTTTCTCTGAAGTAGTTCGCCACATTGACGATGACTTCTCCAGCATATGATTCATTACCGCAGGACCAGATTAGAATTGATGGGTGGTTTTTATCCCGTTCCAACATAGATACAGCACGGTCCATAACGATATCTTGCCACTCAGGCAAATTGCCTGGGACGTTCCAGGAAGGCTCCACCTGTCCAAGCTTCTGCCAAGAACCGTGCGATTCCAGGTTCATTTCATCAATAACGTATAGACCATACTCATCACATAACTCATACCATCTAGTCTGGTTTGGATAATGAGAAGTCCGAACAGCATTGATATTGTGCTGCTTCATCGTTTTGATATCCCACAGCATATCCTCTTCGGTAACGACCCTTCCTGATCGTGCATTGAATTCATGTCGATTGACACCTTTGAAAACAACGCGCTTACCGTTCAAGCACATTACTTTGTCAATCATCTCGAAACGGCGGAAGCCGACGGTCTGCGGAATGACTTCGACAAGCTGTTCTTCCTCATTGAAAACTTGCAGGTAAAGAGAATATAAATTAGGATCTTCCGCACTCCATAGTTGCGGTGTTTCAACATTGAACGCAACGACAGCCGTCTGGTCTTGGAACAATCCTTCTGCTTCCTGCACCAAGCTGCCATGTTTGTCATATAGACTTCCTGTTATCCTCGCACCCGCAGGGATCGTATCCTGGAATAGCATAGCTGCCTTTAGGGATCCATTTGAATACGTATCATCCAACCTCGCTTGTACAGACAGATCAAAAACATGAAGCTCTGGTGTTGTATAAAGATACACATCACGGAAAATACCAGAAAATCGCCAGAAATCCTGGTCTTCTAGCCAGCTGCCTGTGCTGCGCTGATACACTTCTACCGCCAATTTGTTCTCGCCAGACTGGAGATAAGCTGTCAGGTCGAACGCAGCCGGTGTAAAACTATCCTCGCTATAGCCGACAAATTGACCATTCAGCCAAACGTAGAATGCAGACTCCACACCTTGGAACGAGATATACAGTGGCATGTTCTCCATATGCTTCGGTACGGTAAATTGTTTCACATAGCTGCCGACAGCATTATCCTCCATCGGCACTTGAGGCGGCCGGATATCATGAATTCCATCCCATGGATACATTGTGTTCACATATTGCGGTGTTCCATAGCCCTCCAATTGGATATGAGCTGGGACCGTAATGGAATCCCAACGGCTGCAGTCGTATGATGCATTGTAGAAATCCGCAGGCCGAGCACTAGGATTCTGAGCGTAATGGAATTTCCATTTCCCATTCAAGCTCTGGCGCCAAGGCATATCCTTCTTTACCTTAGCCTGTTCCAACGATTCAAAATACACATGATCGGAATGAGCAGGCACACGATTCACCGCGAACACACTCGTATCCGAAAGCCAATCCAAACTTGGAGTTACATTTGTATTGATTGTCATATTCTCTTCCTCCCTCTTTATCTGTTACTTCACGGAACCCATCATTCCTGCTACGAAATGCTTCTGCATAAAGAAGAATATAATCGCTGTCGGCATTGTAGCAATAACGATTGCCATCATGATCATGCCGTAATCCGGCGAGTAGCTGGAACCAAGATTAGAAATGAGCAATGGTATCGTTTGGTTTTCAGGAGATTGCAAGACAACTAGTGGCCAGAGGTAGTTATTCCAGCTAGCCATAAATGTAATAATGGCTGCAGCTGCATATGTCGTCTTCATCGTCGGTACATATATTCGGAAAAAGATGCCAATCTCCTTCAATCCATCAATCCGGCCCGCTTCCAAAATTTCTTTTGGAAACATCTTTGTACTTTGTCGGAAGAAGAAAATCAGAAATGCCGTGGTGATAGTCGGCAAAACAACCGCCGATAAAGTATCAATTCCGATAAACGGCAATACCGGTGTGATGCTACCGAACATACGGAACAAGGGCACCATCAAGGCAGCAAATGGAATCATCATGGACAGCAGCAAGATATTGAATACGATATCTTTTGCTTTGCTGCGGTAAATTTCAAATCCGTACCCCGCCAAAGACGCAATCAACAAGCTAAGAACTGTTGTAGCAACTGCAATAATGGCAGAGTTCGTTAATGCGGGTACCAAATCAACTGTTTGGAGCAGGTTCTTAAGGTTCTCAATAAAATGTCCACCCGGCAGCAATTTCCCCCTTGTTACGTCAGAAGATGTGTTTGTCATGCTGACAACCATCCAGTAAAACGGGAAGATAGAAATGATCGCACAGATGCTAAGGAACAGATAACCAATTACTTTGTTGGATAGTTTCATTTCTTTTCGCCTCCCGCTTTAAATTGGATGATCGAGAAGATAACGATCAGGATTACGATGGCATAAGATACAGTAGCAGCGTAACCAAAGTCAGGCGTATATTTAAAGGACAAGTTATAAATATATTGGGAAATGGTCATAGTCGAATTCCCTGGTCCGCCGGCTGTTATGTTCATGACCTCATCGAACAATTGCAGGGTTCCGATAGTCGATGTGATGGATGTAAATAATATGATTGGTTTTAGCATCGGAATGGTTATTTTGAAGAACTGCTGAATAGCGGAAGCTCCATCAATTTTTGCTGCTTCATAAATGGATTGATCCACGTTTTGAAGAGCAGATAGATAAAAGATCATATTGTAGCCAGTCCATCTCCATGTGATTGCCAATATAATAGTGATTTTCGCCCAAAACGGATCGGTCAGCCACTGGACAGGCTCAGAGACAAGATTGATTTTCATCAGCGTCATATTCACGATGCCATCTGGTGCAAACAAGTACTTGAACACAACTGAGTAAGCAACAAGAGACGTTACACAAGGTAAGAAAATGGCGGTACGAAAAAACCCTTTCCATTTCAGTGTCTTATTGTTCAGCACAACAGAGAGGAATAATGCCAGTAGAATCATGACTGGTACTTGAATGATCAAATAGATGACCGTATTCTTTACCGTTGTAAGAAACACAGGATCCTGGAATAGTCGGATATAATTCTCGAATCCGACGAATGACAGATTTACGCCTGTTCCAGATTGGAACGACATTATCAATGCTTGCACCATCGGGTAGAAATAGAAGATTCCAATTAACAGTGAGGCTACGGCAACGAATGACCAGCCGATCAATGTATTTTTTAGTCGGAGAGAACGAGCTGGACGCGGTGCTGGTTTTTTTGCAAGTTTTTCCGGTCCGAGTTTTTCAGGGATGTTCATAAATTTGGACTCCTTTCTAAAGAAGCCCCGGGAGGCAGCATGTGTTCGCGGCATCCCAGGGCACTTGGATTACTTCGCTTGCTGTTCTGCCAGCGATTGTGCGTTTTCCATCACCGTATCTAAATCTTCGCCCTGCAAATATTTCTGGATTTCATTCGCAAGGATATCCTCGATCACATACGTATGAAGACCGTAATTGACCTGTGGAATTTCTTCTGTCCAAGCTGCGAAATCAGACATTATCTTCTGACCGCCAAAGAATTCATCTTCTGCTTGGTAAGCATCTCCTTCTGCTGCAGGCTGATAGGTTCCGACACCGCCTACTTCTTCAACAAACTGCTGATGGAAATCACCATCGGCACCGAATGTCTGCCCTAAGAATTCAGCTGCTTTTTCTTTACCTGGGATGTTCAGTACATACCAGGAGCTACCGCCCAAGTTTGATGCATTTACTGATTCCATGCCAGGGAGCTTAGGAAACGGTGCTACGGCCCATTTACCTGATTGGGATGCTTCCGCTTTAACGGAAGGTGTGATCCAGTTTCCGCTTGGCAGCATGGAAATGTCTCCATTATTAATCGTGGCAATATACTGACTCCAGTCTGCATGCGGTTTTACCAAGTCTGCATCGATCATTTCCTTATATAGACGGAATGCTTCTTTCAGCGCATCATTATTAGCGATATTCGGTGTTACACCATCTTCCTCCAAATACCACGCACCACTTGTCTGGATCATCATACGCAATAGACCAAGATCTTTTGGATCCTGCGTGATCATTTGCTTGCCTGTAGCATCCTTGACTGCTGTACCAATTTCAATCACTTTCTCCCAATCAGCATCCTGTAGATCATCGATGCTGTAGCCTGCTTCTTCCAAGTAGTCAGTTCGTACATACAAACCAGCTACACCAGAATCGAAAGGAACTCCATACTGCTTGCC
This sequence comes from Terribacillus sp. AE2B 122, assembly GCF_902497585.1. Taxonomy (NCBI): domain Bacteria; kingdom Bacillati; phylum Bacillota; class Bacilli; order Caryophanales; family Bacillaceae; genus Terribacillus; species Terribacillus sp. AE2B 122. Next base: position 47,695 of record NZ_LR700951.1, read on the forward strand.
TTCGAAGCTAGTTGGCGGCTGTTTGTACTTTGCAAAGTCATCGATTGAGATTGCATCGTCTACCGCGTAAAACATATCCGGATAAGACTGCAAGAAGCTTTGTGCACGATAGTCCTCAATCAAAACGACGTTCGGAAGACCTTTCGTTGTCCCAGAGCTGAGACTTGTGTTCAGCTTTTGGATGATATCATCCTGTGCGTACTCGATAATTTCCACATTCAGCTCACTGTTTTCTTCTTGATAAGCTGTTTTCGCGAGCTCCGCTGCTTTTATATTGAAGTTTGGATCCCATGCCCAAACTTTGATATCGTTCGTATCTGCATCTGCTTCCGAGCCGGAACCCGAAGAACACGCAGACAGAACGAGCAAACTAATAAATAAAAGTGCTAAAAACTTCTTCATCGTGTTTACCCCCTTATTTTTGTAAGCGCTGTCTTTCTGATTAAATCTTAGCATGCGTCCGCTATCTTCTGTTAGGAATTTATTGAGTCATACTAGGATTTAATCTCTATATTGATAACGCTTTCATTATGATGGATTAGGATTATTTTTTGTTATTTGTATTTTCTCTCTTGTTTTTTCTTATACCGCTCCCTAAAGTCGACAGTGTAGACGGCCAGCTATGGTATTAAATTACATCTCTTTCATCTTCTTTTACTGCAGGCAGTCTTAAGCTCACTTTCGTACCCTGCCCTGTCTCACTGGTGATGGACACACCATAATCTGTCCCATATAGAAGCTGCATTCGTTCATGCACATTTTTAACTCCGATACCGGAAAACAGTTGTCGATTGCGGTTCGTATTGGGCAGATCTTTACAAGCTGCCATCCCATCGCCATCATCGGCTATTTCACATACAAGATCGTCTGCTTCTTTCCATACAAGCACCGAAATTGTACCTTTAGCCTTTTTATTGAAAGCATGGAAAAATGAGTTCTCGATAAAAGGCTGCAATATCAGCTTCGGAATAAGATAGTCCAAACAATCCGGAGACACCATGAACTGTACCTGAATCCTCTCCCCGTATCTTTTTTGATTGATTAGCACATAGTTTTTTAAATTCTGTAGTTCCAACTCTACGGTAACTGATTCATCAACGTTGCCGATTGTATTTTGCAAAAGCGTAATGAATGCATCAATCGTTTTTTCAGCTTCTTCTCTTTCCCCCATCATGACCAGGAACTTGATGGAAGCCATTGTATTATAGAGGAAATGCGGATTAATTTGCTGCTGCAATGCAGCCAGCTCAGCATGGCGCTGCTGTTTTTGCGCTTCGATGAGTTTTTCTACATACACTTGTAGTTCATCCATCATGCTGTTGAAAGCAAGACCAATTTGGTTTGTTTCGTATGTACCTTCATATACGAGGCGCCGCTTGAGTCCTTTCTGTGGTACTGCTTCAATGTCTTTAACAAGTTTCGATAGGGAGTTGGTCAGCCGCTTCGTAACAAGGAAAACAATGATTAGCGCAAGAACAACAACACCTATAAGCAATAATGCAATTTGCTTTGTATCAATCAGATTGCCTACAGCGGTCTGCTTATCCACCATATTTATAAGGTACATATCAAAATAAGGCAGATATTCTGCCAGTATAATTTGATTTGTATCCTGAAACTTGACCTCCCGGTATGTTTCTCCGTCAGTTTGCATATTCTCCGCTTCCTGACTAAGCTCTGGAAGCGATTGTCCAATTACATTCGTTAAACTGCTTGAGACCACTTTGCCGTTTTGATCCAGCACATAAAAATCATTCCCCGGCTTTACATAGTCTGTGTAAAAGGAACGCAACTGCCCCTCTTTAATCGGAAAGTACACCGCACCATAGGATTGATCTGTTTCCCGATCAAGTAGAGCCTTCGCCGCGATCACGTAATTATCAGATGCTTCTCGTGAATCCTGAAAATAAAGCAGCTTGTTCGGCTCCTTGATAATCGTTTCCGTAATGTCATGGTTACGAATATCTGTTGGATTAGTAGGCCAATACGTAAAGTTCGTCCTGTATGAGATTGCATCCTGATCAGCGATTGCAATTTCTACGTTTTGATCACCTAGCTGTTCCCGTAGATGATCAATTTGGCTCATCACGAGGTAAAGACTCATGATACGCTCATTATCCGGCTCCTTCTCTGATAAATAAGCCTCAATTGTGCTGCTCTGACCGATATCAGTAGCAGCCATTACAATGCTGTAATTCAACTCCTCGAAATCATATTGAATTTGATCGATTATTTGCGAATTGGTGATGCTGAACTTCTCAACGAAGAATTGTTCAGCCATTCGAATCGTCGTAAGTATTACGGTGATAGCTACTAAAATAATAAGTGCAACTGTTATAAGGAACATCTTCATAAACAGGCCATTAGGCTGAAGCTGGTCTTTAATCTTCATCAGCTATTCCTCCTCAGCTCATTATCCGTTTTCGCCGGTATTGCGAAGGAGAATAGCTCGTTTGCTTTTTAAAAACACGACAAAAATAACTATGATCTGAGAAACCGACCTGCTCACTGATCTTTGAGATAGGGATATCGTTTTGTCTAAGCAAGGTAATAGCTGCCTCAATCCGGACACGATTAAGATACTCGCTGAACCCCTCCTTACTATTCGCGGAAAAATAATTAGATAAATAAGAAGGGCTGAAATGGAAATGGTTCGCAATATCAGATAATGATAACGATTCATGATAATGCGCCTTGATATAGTCTGTTAGTTTCCGCATATGTCCCTGTCCTTCTTCTGTTTCCACAATCCGCTTTACTTCCTTCAAGAATGATTCAACCGTCTGATTGGCTGCATAAACATCAGTTGACTGGCCGACTTGTTGGAAATACGTATACTTCTTTTTCTCCAGCTCCTCAGTCTGATAATTCATATTGCCAAGCAGTACAATTAAATTGAACATAATATTATTGAGAAATGCTTTATATTCGACGATATCTTGTTGATAATCAAGCACCATCTGCCCGATATGTTCTTCTAAATAAGAAAAAGCCTCTTGAAAATTGTCCCTCTTGCACTCTTCAATAAAGCGATCTAATTGAAACACCTTTCTCTCACCAGGCGGAAGCGGCAAGATATCTTCAGACAGATACAACTTCTCCGGAAAGAAGAACCGATAACTCTCCAACTTTTCAATTTCCTTTTGCTTTCCTTTCAGTTCTAAAAGGTCATCGAAAGCTCCCGTACTGCATACAGAACTTGATTTAGGTAATCGTGAAAATACATCTTCACTAAACATTTGGTTGCCATTCCACAAGTAAATATGCAGATTTGAAGTTGTTAAAATTGATGTCAGGTTTCCATCTTGATTAGCTATATATTCATGGAACGGGTTACCTGTTTTATCAGCTTCAAGACTATAGCTTAGTACTTGAAAATACTTATATGGAAAATAAGATGTTTCTTCTTCCTCAAAAGAGACATCTGTTCCCTCATAAAGACATCTTAATTTATCCTTTAATGTTTGCTCATGCTCTCCCTCACTGCTGAGATGAAACCCTTCCAATTGTCCTGCCGCAAGGCGCAGAGCCTTTAGCAACACTTCTGCATTCAGCTTTGGTTTAAGAATATAGTCGATAACTCCGTTCTGAAAAGCACTTCTTACATAATCGAATTCACTGAAGCTGCTCAATACGATCAGTCCGATATGCGGATATTTTTCATTTACAATCCTCGTCAAAGCTTCTCCGTCCATAATCGGCATGACGACATCTGTAATAACAATGTGCGGGTTCAGCGATTCGATCAGTTCCAAAGCTTCTTTTCCGTTTGAAGCCTCCCCTACTATTGTGAACCCTTCCTTCTCCCAATTCAGATAATGTTTGATACCTTGTCGGATAAGAATTTCATCATCGACAATTAATGTCCTGCACAATCCCTTTGTATCCAAAATGCATGACACCCCTTTATCAAGTCTCTGCTTGACCCTTGTTGGAAAGCGCTTTCTTTTATAGTGTTCCGGATCTTAACATTTGTCAAGGTGAGATAGCTTGAACATGCTCTGAATAACACGTTTTGTTAGTAAATTATGATAAGATGAATATAACCTATTTTTTCCAAAAGGGAGAGATGACTGTTGACACTGCGGGAACGACGGAGAAAACGAAAAAGGGAAGCTGATCCGAATCACAAATGGGATATTCTCGATATTCTGCTTTGGATACCAGAGCTACTATTTTTGCCTTTTCGCTTACTTCTATGGATCGGCCGCGGCATTTTGCGTTTATTCCAAATCGGACCTTAAAAAGGAGAAAATCTATGGAAAATACCATCATGCTCTTGATTATAATCTTAGCAATTGGCAGTACTATCTATTTCGGTATCCGCTCACTATTCCGGCGTTTTGGCCCTAAATGATAACCTTGCTCATGTGTTTTGTTTTCCAAAAGACGGGAACACAATTTCCAAAAGCACATGAGAAAGGAATGACTTAACTTGAAGAAAGTGACACTTGGAACAAGTGATTTGGAAGTAACACAAATTGCTTTAGGAACATGGGCCATGGGAGGATATTTGTGGCAGCGTGAACCAGATGAGGACAGTGCCAAACATACCGTCCATGCTGCACTCGACCAAGGCATCAATTTAATCGATACTGCCCCTGATTATGGGCTCGGAAGATCAGAGGAATTTATCGGCAAAGCACTGCAGGAATCAAGCATACCTCGTGACAAGCTCGTCCTGGCCGGAAAGCCTGGAGTCAATTGGACTGATGACAAGCAACTGTTCCGTGATATGCGTCCAGAAAATGTGGAAAAGGAACTGGATCTGACCCTGAAGCGCTTAGGAACTGATTATCTGGATCTATATCAAGTGCATTGGTCTGACCATGAAATTCCTATGGAAGAGCTCGCCAGCGTTATGAACAACTTATACAAAAAAGGTAAAATTCGAGCTATCGGAGTCAGTAATTTTACACCACAGGAAATGGAAGCCTTCCAGCAAGAAGCACCACTTCATGTCACGCAAAATCAGTTCAACATGCTGCAGCGCGGCCTATGGGATTGGTTTGATTACGCAAAACAGCATAATATCGGCGGTTTAGCCTGGGGACCAATGGCACATGGCTTGCTGGCAGGGGCACTAACGAAGTCCACTACATTTTCAGAAGATGACTTCCGTTCTTCACACCCATTATTTGAAAGTGGCAAATTCGAAGCAGTCCTTGATGCGGTCGAGCAATTGAAGAACTTTGCCGCGAGCCGTGATAAGACAATCGCTCAATTAGCGATGCGCTGGGTACTTGAACAGGACGGGGTGGATGTAGCTATCTGGGGTGCATATACGCCAGATCAGCTGGATGAAGTCACAGGTGTTGAGGACTTGACTCTCAACAAGGAAAATCTGCTTGCCATCGACCAAATCCTGAAGCTGCATATTGACGATTGGAGTGCCAACTATCTGGATGCTTATGCACCAGCAGAACGATCTCAAGTAAATGCATAAAAAAGAAGCACCAGCAAAACAGCTGGTGCTATCTTCATACAATCAGGATGATGTCCACTGTCCTCCATTGATATGAATCGTCTGCCCTGTCATATAGGAGCTCTCATCAGAAGCAAGCATCACATAAGGCCATGCGTGTTCAGAAGGTTGACCTGGTCGTCCCATCAAGTTGCTTTGTCCGAAGTTTTCAATATGATTTGCCGGAATGGAAACTGGGATAAGCGGTGTCCAAACTGGACCAGGTGCAACAGAATTCGCACGGATTCCTTTACTTGCCAGGCTCTGCGCAATACTGCGAATCCAAGCTGTTATTGCACCTTTCGTTGCCGAGTAATCCATGAAGATGGCATTGCCCTGAAAAGCATTGATGGAAGAAGTCGCTATGATGGAATCACCTTCCTTCATATGTTTGACACTCGCCTTCGTCAAATAGAACAAAGGATAGAAGTTTGTGCGGAACACTTCATCAAATTGTGCACTTGAGATATCCAGCACATCGTCAACTACATATTGGATAGCAGCATTGCTCACCAAGATATTAAGCTTGCCAAACTCCGCAACTGTCTTCTCTACTAAATCGACACAATGCGCTTCATCTTTGATATCACCGGGCAGCAGCAAGCATTTTCTACCTTCTGCTTCAACCAAGCGCTTCGTCTCTTCTGCGTCCTCTTGTTCATCAAAATAGGAGATAGCAACATCTGCGCCTTCTTTCGCATACAAAATCGCTACCGCACGACCAATCCCGGAATCACCACCCGTGATCAGAGCCGCCTTATCCTGCAGCCGACCTGCTCCTTTGTAATTATGTGGCTGATGCGGCAGCGGCTCCATCCGTGCTTCAATACCAGGCTGCCGATCCTGTTCCTGTTTTGGCGTACCGTCTGTTTGCATATCTTTTGGTTCCATGATCAAGTCTCCTTTACTGAAGTTATGTCATGGATACTTGTTCCACTTTTGAGTGATGATGAAACAGTAGTATAAAGACCCGTACAAATCTATTTAAATGTGATTGCCCCTGTTACGATTGCCACTAGGATAATAAATAAAGAAGTTAAAACAGCCCACTTGACTGCATATCGCTGAAATGCACCAAGATCAATTTTCAACATGCTGACAAGAAGTATTGTAGAAGCTACAAGCGGACTCATAAGATGCACCGGCTGCCCTAAGATGGAGGCCCTGGCAATTTCAATAGGATCAACCCCAAAAGCAGAAGCAGCCTCAGCAAATATAGGTACCATCCCGAAATAATAAGCATCATTTGAAAGGACAAAGGTTAATGGAAGACTTGTGATAGCGACAACCACCGGGAAAAGTTCACCCATGGAAGGAGGAACGATTGCAACAATAGAACCTGCTATTGCATTGACCATTTCTGTTCCAGAGAGAATTCCGGCGAATACGCCTGCTGCAAATACAAGTAATACAACTGTGATTGCATTGCTAGCGTGTTCAGCAATACGTTCTTTTTGTATCTGGATATTTGGGTAATTGATTGATAGAGCCAACACAAAACCTATGAGGAAAAGTACAGCAGGATGCATGATCCCCATAACTAGCAATACCAAAATAGCTATAACAAGGAACAAATTAATCCAGCGCAGCTTTGGCCGTTTCAATAAATCTCCTTCTAATGCCGCCGCCATATATGGTTCAGATTCATAGGAATTAGTCCCGATTTGCGTTACACCTATACGTTTCCGCTCTTTAATCCCTAGCATAAAGGCTGTAAAGATAACGAAAATGATACCTCCCAGCAGCGTTGGTAGAAGCGGAACAAAGAATTCAGAAGGATCCAATCCTAGTACCGCGATCGCTCTAGTTGCTGGACCTCCCCAAGGAGTCATACCGCTGATAATACTCAAAGCAAGCATCGCAACTGTTGCCATAACCAATGGATTCATACCAATCCGTTTATACAAAGGCAGCATTGCAGAAACAGTAATCATATAAGTGGTCGTCCCGTCTCCGTCCAATGCAATTAGCATTGCCAGTACAGCTGATCCAATCGCAATTTTGACTGGGTCTCCCTTTACTACTGCGAGAATCTTCTTAATCAAAGGATCGAATAGCCCAGCATCAATAAGGATTCCGAAAAAAAGAATAGCGAATAACAGTAAGGCCGCTGAACTGGCAACGGTTTGGAGTCCATCTAAAATCATATCCCCAAGACTTCCTCCAAAACCTCCAATTATAGCAAAGAAAATCGGTGTAACCGTCAAGGCTACAATGGGAGACAGCTTTTTAGACATAATCAGTACAGTAAATACGATCATCATTGAAAACCCTAATATCGTCAGCATGTTAATTCCCCTCTCTTTGAATACGCTTTCATTTACTTTTGTGAAGAAGCATTTGACATAGCATATTACATAGCAGGAGATAAGTTAAATATAACTATTTTTGCAAAACTCATAAGTATTTTTTATATTGTTACATGCTGTTCTTGTTTCAGAAAACCGATGAACGCCTTCACCACTTGAAGATCGAGAGATTTAGGGTCATACATCAACCATGTTTCACGAAGCAATGGCTCTTTCTTTTCATTTGTCAGACCGATACGGTATAGCTGATCGGATTCACGGAGGCAGATTTCAGGAACTATCGAATAACCTAAACCGTGTTTAACCATCTCTTTACACGTTTCCTGCCGATCCACTTCCATTGCTGTAAGCGGTGCATGCTGTAAATGCTCATGTATCCATCCATCAATGATCGTTTTCAAGGACGTATCAGTATTGTATTTAATGAAAGGAAGAAGAGGCAGCTGCCCAATACTGATTTGCTGTTTAGAAATCACATAAAGTTGTTCTCTTGTCAGAATTTCCTTCACTCCTTGCCAACGATGGTTTCCGCGCAGTATACCTAAGTGCACATCCCCCTCATCCAGTAATTTCATCACTCTTGTACTCCAACCAGTCTGTACATTGTATTGGACATTCGGATAGACAGAAGAGAATTTCGCCAGCAATCCTGGCAGCTTATATTGAGCAAAGTTACTAGAAACTGCTAACCGAAGCGTGCCTTGAACCTCTTCTCCTAAGTTCGCTAATGCATCTTTCGTTTCTTTAAGCTTTCGCAACATTTCCACTGCATACTCAGAAAGATACTCTCCCTCAGCGGTCAACATGATTCCTCTGTTACGTTTGGTAAAAAGCTTTACATGAAAATTCTCCTCAATCTTTTGAATTCGGTATGTCAATGAAGGCTGAGAAGTGAATAACCGTTCCGCGGCTTTCGTTACACTCTTTTCTTCACCTAATAGCTTTAATAAGATCCAATCTTTCTCATCCATTGCTCACCCTCCTAGGTACTTTCTCATAGTTATAAAATAAATTTTAACTTTATGAAAAATAATTATATTTTATTTTATCAACAATCCAGACTATGCTGTCAGTATAAACTACTTCATCCCCAAAAGGACGTGAGCTGATGGAAAAGATTCGTATTGTTTACATGCGCGGCGGCACCAGTAAAGGAGTTTTTCTTCATGAAACAGACATGCCTGCTGAAAGGGAGAACTGGACACCTTTTCTGCTCGATTTAATGGGCAGCCCCGACAAACGGCAAATTGATGGATTGGGAGGCGCCAATTCACTAACCAGCAAAGCTGCCATTATAAGAAAAGCAGAGTCGGATAAAGACTTTGATGTCTACTATACTTTCGCTCAGGTAAGTATTACAGATGAAACGGTGGATATGAACGGAAACTGCGGCAATATCTCTTCTGCCGTTGGTCCCTTTGCAATCCAGGAAGGACTTGTCTCTGCCACCGAGCCAATCACGACTGTTAGGATATGGAATACGAATACTCAAAAGTTGATTCTTGCCGAAGTAGCTGTTAAAGATGGTGACGTTCAAATAACGGGTTCGACAGCCATACCCGGAGTACCTGGTTATGGCTCGGAAATAGCTTTGACATTTTGTCATGCCGAAGGATCCGTAACAGGTGAGTTACTACCTACCGGAAATGTTACTGATGTACTTGAGACGAGCTTTGGCAGCATCGTCTGTTCTATCGTTGATGCTGCCAACCCTTTAGTTTTTGTAGAAGCTGCAAAACTTGGAATAGAAGAAACCATTCTGCCAGATTCCTTCACAGAAACCGACCTACAACGGTGCGAGGAAATACGTTCAGTTGCCGCTGAACTTTGTGGATTTACCTCTAGAGATAAAGCTACTAAGCTATCTCCCGCAGTACCAAAACTTGCATTGATAGGAAAAGCAAAAGCCTATACTGATACAAACAAGAACCTTTACTCCACTCACGATATGGATATCCATCTACGTATGTTATCGATGCAAAGACCTCATGAAGCACTTGCAATAACTGGCGCAATTTGCACCACTGCAGCATGCGCTATTCCTGGAACATTGCCCCATACGTTAGCAAAGAAAACAACGGGAAGCTTGCGCATTGCCCATCCATCCGGCATTACCGAGACTGCGTATGCCAGCTTGTCAGAGATAAAGGTAATCCGTACAGCCAGAAGGATTCTTGAGGGGACTGCATATGTAAAGCAGAACTATAACTTTAAAGAAGTTATTGCATCAAAGAATTAAAAAAGCTGTCAATAATGACAGCTTTTCCTTTGTCTTGATTGAACACTCTTGGTCAGATTGCCTTGAACACTAGACTCCTGTCGTAAAGGTGAGCTTGTTCGCAGCTAGTTTAATATTTTCTTTCAAGTAGGAAGGGGCATCTTTATATACCAGTATCTCCTCCGTTGTCATCCACATCACTTCTCCTACCTCCTCTTGGCTCTTTGCATAAGGTTCACCTGTTACGTGCTGACAAAGAAAAACAATATCAATAACGTGTGTCCCCTTACCCGTAACAAAAGAGGAGCTGTTCACATAAATAAGGTCATCTACTTCAATGCCTACTTCTTCATAGATTTCACGCTTCAGCGATCTTTCCAATATATCAGAGGACATGCCTTCCAAGTCACACTTACCACCAACCATGGATAGGCATCCTGCCGCATGCTCTTCTTTTTCACTCCTTCTGATCATCAACCACTTACCTTCTTGATTGATAGCGCCTTCTACATTGACAACAAACATCGAGAATCCCCCTTATAACTCTCTCTTTTTTTGTAAGTAATAGCATTTATCAAGTATGATATAAAAGAAAACTTAGGGCGTAACTATTAGATTCCTAAGACAGTTTCTCAATGAATATGACCTGCCCATTTTAGAACTTCCATTTCCAATAAGCTAACGCCTATACCAATCTGCTCAATTTCTGTATATTCGTTACGATGGTGACTTAAGCCGTTCTTGGAAGGAACAAAGATTAATCCTGTAGCACAAAGCATCGCCATATTCATCGCATCATGTCCAGCTCCACTCGACATATGCATATATGTATATCCTTTTTGCTCACAGCTTTCAGCCAAGGATTGAATAACTTCTTTATTAAGATTGATAGGATGCTCATGACTCAACTCTTTATATTCGATACTAATATTGCGCTTCTCCTCTACTTGTTTAATTGAAGTAAATAATTCTTCAATAACTCTATTCTTTGAATCAAGAGAAGTTCCTCGTATGTCGATTTTCATTGTCGCTAAATCTGGTATCACATTCATTGATCCAGGTTTTACTTCACATGCACCTACTGTTGCCACCGTTCCATTACCAGATTCTTTTCTAGCGGTATGCTCCAGTTGCAATGCTATTTCCGCCGCACCCAAAAAGGCGTCCTTTCGATAGTGCATTGGTGTTGTTCCTGAGTGTGATGCTTGTCCTTTTATATTTATTTCAAATCGTGTAGGCGCAGCAATTCCTGTAACTATGCCAATCTGTTTTAATTGCTTTTCTAATACTGGTCCCTGTTCGATATGCAATTCAAAGAACACTTTAAAGTCCTGTTTCTTACGAATACTTCTTTCTATCTCATTGAAGTTAAGGGAACATTCAGAAAATATATCGGATATATATTTCCCTTCACTATCCCTAAGATCAGCTAAAGAATCATTTTCTAATAAACCAGCCATTGCCTTGCTACCTATTGTAGAAACACCAAATCTTGAAGATTCTTCACATGCAAAAGCAATGATCTCAATGGGATGTTTTGTTTCAATCCCTTTATCATTCAAGCTGCGAATGACCTCAAGAGCTGCGATAACACCTAATGTACCATCATATCTCCCACCTTGGATCACTGTATCTAAATGGGAACCGCATGCTACGACCGGAAGATCAGGATTACTGCCTTCCCTACGTGCTATCACATTTCCACAAGTATCAATTCGAACATCCATTCCTTCTTGTCTACAAAGGTTGCTAAAAAGTTCGGCTGCTTGTCGCTCTTCTTTAGAATAGGCTAAGCGTGTTACTCCCTCTTTTGAATGACCAAATTGATTAATTTCATGTAATGTCTTCTCTAAACGTTTCAAATCCATATTTCCCCTCCGGTATTTACAATGTATAATGTGCTTTTACTATTCCCAGTCCACTTCCATCAAATGGAAACGAATTTTCATTTATTTTCTTTTGTAATACATCCAATGACTTTAAAGCATATTCTTTTAATTCAGCAGGATAACCATACTTTACACTGTTGCTCTCAAATTCATCTTCATCGACAACCACCCAGTCTTCATTTCTTCCTTTCACTAAATCCAGATCTAAATCCACAAAACTAAGTTGATTACCATCAAGCATAGAAGGCATCGCAATATTGCAGTAATACGAGCGTATTTTTCCTTCCTCAATCTCCATGGCTACTGTAAAACCTTCTTTCAAAAAGAAGTACTCAATCGACCTGACATCTATTGTAAAGGTTGTATTTTTCGTATGGTGTTTCATCTCTCTGCCACTTTCACAAAGCACCATCACATACTCTGGCGTTCTTTTCAATAAGCGACCTTTCCATTCATAGTGCGGAATATCGGGATATTTCAATGATTTCATATGTATCACTTTATTCATAGGTACTCTCTCCTAGTCTATTGTATGTATTACTGGTGGTGATATTGTCTTCTTTAAGATTTTCATTACCCTACTCTATCTAGACATTAAATTTACCTTCTATCACAACTTAATAGCATCTATTATAAGTGAAGGAGCAACTATTTTTTCACCTTGGTTTCTAGGGTCATACTTCTTGGATCGAAAGATGAATCCATCCGCTCCCTCCCAGGCATTTTGATGAAAGTGTCCCTCTTCATCAAAATACTCAAGCAGCTTAACCTTAAATCCAGCAGCTTCGAACATCTTTGTTAACGACTTATAGTTATATACTATTTTATGACTGGCAGCCGAATGGTCTTCTGGTCCAGGTCCTCCAACCTTTACAATATTTTGGTAAGCTTTATCCGGAAAATAACCATCGGGAACAGCACATCGAATATAGCCAGAAGACTGTAGATAACATAAGCAAATCTTCGTTGCTTCTAAGCCTTCCTCATAAGTGAGATGTTCCCATACATGCTCAGCTAAGATTGCCTTTATGGAACCTTTACTAAACCTGCTTTGCCATGTTTTTTCGTCTAATAAATTCAATTCTTCCTCTTGTGTATGTATCCAATTAGGATTATTCATGTATGGACCAGCCCCAATAACTACTCTTATTTCGTTCATAGCAACTTCCCCTTCAATAAAGGATAATTTAGTAATTATATTTTTTGGAATATTATATAAAATTAGTCTATCATAGTTTTAAGTATATGAAATAATTAGAAAGAGGTCTTACTCTTATGGAATTCTCTTTTCGAAAACGAACAACTGAGGATATTAATGAGATCATTACATGGACTTACGAAGGAATTTATTCTTTTTACGACAACAATATACAGCGAGAAAAGATAGACTCTCTTAAACAAAGTATCCACTCAGATCAAGCATTTTCTGTTATTGACGAAAAAGGGAATTTAGCTGGCAATTGTGAGTTTTATAATGTGCAAGAAGATGATAATGAAATTTTAGTAGTCGGACTACAAATGAAACCTTCGCTGACGGGTCAAGGTCATGGCTCAAAATTCTCCAAGGCAATCATTGAACAAGGCAGAGAACTGTTTAAGTATGACCATCTTGAATTAGCAGTTGCAGACTTTAATAAACGAGCTATAAGAACATACGAAAAAGAAGGTTTTGTAAAGAGAGGAGAATTTGAAAATACAATTAGAGGAAATTCTTATAATTTTATTATTATGGCTAAAGATTGGAACTGATAAAGAAGGAAACCATCTGAGGTTCCTTCTTTATCTCATCGATTTTCCAAGTGATTAATGCAAGTGCTCTCACTATGTTCAGTCGGACCAGATGAGATGAGGAAAGAGTCTTGTATATCAGTTGCTTCTATCTCTTTCTCGCAATATTGAACAATGTTCTTGCCGTGACGCTTCACACCATATGTATAAGTAACAGTCGGTTCGTCCTTGAAACGAACCATATAACCATCTGTATAAATGTCATTGTTTATGCGGTAGTTAGGTAAAACCCAATGATCTTCAAGCAGATCACCTTTCGTATAGCCCTGTGCCTCAAGATGTGCGGGAACTTGTTTTTCCGTCCAATAGCGTGTGTAGGGATTCCCGTTGTTTAGCAAATAGATGACTACAAATGGGAAGCTGACAAACAGTAACAAAACAGCGCCTGTCCCTAAGAACCACCACCGATATTTCTTCAATACATAGCACTCCTTCAATATGACCTACAGCTCCTGCGATGGTTTCTCTCTCAACTTTAAATTTCTTTTTCCCGCGTGGCATTATAGGTACTTAAATCAACTATTGGCTTAGACACTTTTTCTCTCTCTTAAGCGATTATAGCTATATCTAGATTCTCTGATAATTGTTCCAGGAAGCTATTCACCAAATGGTAATTTCTGATAAAATCAGTTTATCATAGACTACGTTCTGGCAGCTTTTTAAATTAGCATTTTTACTATCTGTTAATAAACTACAGGAACATTTACAACAAACTTAGATTGGGGGAAGAAACATTGGATGACTTTCATTCTTTCATTAATCGGTATTTATCAAAGTGGAAAGCTGCTGATTTAATCTTTATGGAAATAGTAATTGATGAAACATTCCAAGGGATTGAAGTAAGAGATGGAGTCACTTCTACACATGGTAAGGAAGCGTCGGTTGCAGGATGGAAGCAAGCCTTTGAATATTTTAAGGATAAAGAAATGGAATGGATCTTAACTCCAATCACTATCCTGCCGCTCAATTCAAAAGAAGTCATGGCTATTGTCAGGGCAACCATGACTCTTGAAGGAAAATTAATCAATACATCTAACCTATTCTTCCAAACGTTTAGGAGGAAAAATGGAGAATGGAAGTTAATACGTACTTACGAAGAAACTGGTGTTTCAAACATATGATTTCTCTTTACTTAGCGACTAAAACACTAAAAAAATCAGCGTAATCCTGTAGATGATAATCGGCTATGCTGCTTTTTCCCTGATACATGCAAGTTGAGATGCCTAGTTCTTTAGCAGGCAGCAGGTCTAAATCTCTATCACCAATGACTAAGTCTATACCATGTCTTGTATGCAAATGCTTATACGCTGAAGGGTCAGGCTTACGAGGGAAACCATCATCGATTGTTACTATGTCAGCAAAGTACTTCTCCCATCCGTAATGCTGTAGTATGGCTAAAACACCCTCCCTATGCTTATGGGTCATGATCACATTCTTAGTCGCATACTCCAATATCTCTTCAACATGATCAAATGGTTTTAAATCCTTTGGCAATAACTTTTTTATGCGACCTTTTATTTCTGCTTCATTGTCTATAGAAACATCATAGTACTCTATTGCATGAGAATACGAAACTTTTAACTTCCTATAAATATCTTCCTTATCAATTCCTTCTCCTAAAACAGAAGAAAGGACATTGGTATAAGCAGGATATGTATCAAATAAGGTCCCATCAAAGTCCCAAAGTATGTTCAAGTAAATCACCCTCTTTATAAATTTTGTTCCTTATTTTCCTACTATCTATAAATAAATTTATCACAATAAAAGGAGCTATACATTGACACATATAAAAAATATCGGGCATTTTTGTCTGAATGATTCTGATGGTTACATAATAAATGATGCAAACATAGAGAAAATCGATTCTAACTTCTACACATTAATTGAAAAGGTAGTCAAAATTTATAGACGTCAGTTGGGAGCTGACTTACATAGTGTATATATCAGAGGTTCAATTCCACGTGGTTTAGGTATTTTAGGTGTTTCTGATCTAGATACGATATGCGTCACTACTAAAAAAATAAGTGATATAGAATTAGGATGGGTTAAAAGTGCAGAAGAAGAATTAAACAAAGAATTCAAATGTGTTAACGGCGTTGAAATGAGCTTTTTTTATCTGGATGATATTTGTAATACTAGTACATTTTCCATCATACCTTTTATGATCAAAACTCATAGTATATGCGCCTTCGGTGAAAATCTAAGTGATCAATTACCTTATTATAAAGCTGATAGAAATCTGGCAAATGAGCATATTATCAATTTAAAAGACCATATTGTGCAAGCAAAAGAGGATCTTAGAGGTAATGAGGATAAAGAAGATATTTTAGACTGTTGTGTTTGGATTATGAAAATTATCATTAGGGCTGGGCTAGCATTAGCAATGGAAGAAGAAAAACAATATACCCGAGACCTATATCCAGCATATGAAGCATTCTCAAGATATTATCCTGAGGAAAAAGAGAAGATGCTGCAAGCTCTTCAGTATGCAATAAACCCAACTCATAATACGGATGAATTAATCCTTTACTTAAATGATATGGGAGTATGGATGATGGAAGCGTCAGAAAAGTGGTTATCACGTCACAATCCACGTAAGGAACGTAATATGCTAATTAATTAATGAATTATAGTCAATTATTATCTTTATAGCTGCTCCTCTTACTCGTGTTCACAATCTATCATCAGATATTAAAATATGCCCCAATTATTATAGGGGCACATTGAAAAAAATTAGAATCCAGCTTCATACTGTTTCGGTACGATATTTTCTTTTCTCAACAACTTGGCAGCTTCCAAAGTCCAATATGGATTTCTGAGCATTCCTCTTCCAACTTGTACAAGATCTGCTTCTTCATTTCCGATAACTGCATTGGCCAATATTGGATCATCTAGTCTGCCGACGGCCATTACCGGAACTTGAAGTGCTTCTTTAATTTGACGTGCTAATGGAACTTGGTAAGCTGCATGTGTACCAGGTCTTCCCCAAGCAGCAATTTGTCCTTCACCGCCGGAGGAAATGTCAAACACGTCTGCACCTGCATCTTTGTAAGCTTTAGAGAATTCGATACTTTCCTCGATGTCATAGCCGCCTTCCACATATTCTTTTGCTGAGATTCGCATAATCAATGGCATATCGACTGGCATTTCTGCTTTTGCTGCTTCGATAACTTCACGACCGAATTTAGTAAGGTCCTGTCCATATTCATCATCACGCTTATTCGTTAACGGAGAATGGAATTGGTGAATAAGATAACCGTGAGCACCATGAATTTCGATTGCATCGAACCCAGCCTGTACCGCACGTCTTACAGCTAAGCGGAATTTCTCGACCATCCCTTTCACTTCTTCTGTTGTAAGGGCTCTTGGTGTTTTGGAATTCTCGTCAAATGGTATCGCGGATGGTGCCACAGGTTCAGCTGCATCTTCTGCTTTACGTCCAGCGTGAGCGATCTGGATGCCGATTTTTGCTCCATGGCTATGTACAGCCTCTACAATTTTTGCAAGAGCCGGAACTTGCTCATCAGACCATAAACCTAAATCATAATCCGTGATTCTACCATCCGGCTCCACATCTGTCATTTCAACAATAATAAATCCTGTACCGCCAACTGCTCTGCTGACATAATGAAGATAATGCCAGTCATTAGCAATTCCATCTTTCTTTTCTACCGAATACTGGCACATCGGCGGCATGACAACTCTGTTTTTCAGCTCTAGATTTTTTATTTTATAAGTACTAAACAAATTTTGCATGTTGAAAACTCCTTAGCCATAAATTATATGCATAACGCATGCATTTAATTTATCGTTTTAAATTAACTCTGTCAAATGAAAGGCATATAAAAAAGCACCCTATCAGGTGCTTTTTTATATATCTTATAATTTCTCCAGTAATTGCTTAAGTATGTGTTCAGAGTCAACTTGAGCAAAATTAGTGCTTATTACTTCCTGAAACGTTTGGAGACCACCCTGCAGTTTGTTCTCTCCTAGTTCTGTCATCTGTGTATACGTACCTCTACGATCATCTGTACACACGTGCTTCTGCAATGCACCGCAGCTGCTAGCTTCCATATTCGCAACCAATCTGGAAAGCGCGCTTTGACTTAACCCGATCAATTCTTGGAGCTGCTGCAAACGAAGTTTCTTTTCAGGAGCCTTGGATAAATAGTACAATACATAAAATTCTTTAATCGATAAATTGTATTCTTTTTGCAGAACCGTTTCCAGGTCCTTCTTTATCTTCAATTGTAAATTATCAAGAGCCAACCAATAATCCATGAATTCATGGTTTGTATTCATAAGATATTCCACCTATTCTAATCTCGAATGCTATACATGTTACTATACTGGAATTGAAAGGGCAGCTCAAATTTATTTAATGACTAAAATGCAAAACAGATCATGTATATGTACATGATCTGTTTTGCAGATAACTTACTTAATTAGACTTGTAATGTTTCCGTTCAGCAGATTCTTTTTCATTTAGTTCACTTAGTTTCTCAGACAGCTTATGTCCTTCGATATCTACATTCGGAATTATTCTATCCAGCCATTTTGGCAGGTACCAAGTAGCATGTCCCATTAGCTTCATTATTGCCGGGATAAGTGCCAAGCGAACGATGAATGCATCGAACAACACACCAAACGTCAGAGCTAGTCCCATTGACTTGATCATTGTATCTCCTGCAAAAATAAATCCAGCAAATACAAAGATCATGATCAAACCTGCAGCTGTTACGACAGGACCACTATACTTGAGACCCGCTAAAATGGATCTTACCGGATCCTTGGTGATTGTATATTCTTCGTGCATGCGGCTAACAAGGAATACTTGATAGTCCATTGCTAAACCAAACAGAATACCTATGACCAGAATTGGCAGAAATGCCAAAATTGGACCCTCTTGCGGAATACCGAGCATGCTATTCAAATATCCATCCTGCAAAATAAACACGGAAAAACCTAATGTCGCAGTCATAGTGAGTAAGAATCCAGCTACTGCGGTAAGGGGTACTAATAAGGAACGGAATACAATCATCAGCAAAATAAACGCAAATCCAACAATGATTACAGCAAAGATAGGTATGGCATCATTCAACTTTTCAGCAATATCAATGTTGATGGCAGTCAGGCCAGTAACACGGAAACCTATATCCTCTCCGCCGTCATTTAACGAGAGCTCTCGAATATCATGGACAAGGTCGGCTGTGCCACTATCATTTGGACCAGTTTCCGGTATCACGTTAATGATGGCATACTTTCCACTTTCGTTAGGCACGGCAGGTGTTACTTGACTTACATTATCCAATCTGCCAATCTCTTCTGTAGCTTTTACGAACTGTGCTGACTGATCACCGCTCGTACCGGAAGCATCAACCAAAACAGCTAATGGTCCGTTAAAGCCCTCACCAAAGCCGTCCGACAGCATGTCATAGGCTTGACGTGCCGTATCGTCTTCTGCCTTCATCCCATCGTCAGGTAAACCTAACTGCATATCCATTGCTGGGATGCTGATTACTACCAAAATCACAATGCTGATAATCGCAACAAGCAAAGGCTGCTTTATAACAAACCGGCCCCAAGCGTTCGAGTTAGTTTGTTCCTTATTATTTTTGCCTGATTTACTTAGCAGACGATTCTTCTTCTCTATTCTTCTGCCAACAAGGGCCAATACTGCTGGGCCAGCTGTAATGGACACAAGCACTGCGAAAAGCACACTTAATGCAGCCGTAATCCCCATTGCTGCAAGGAATGGAATACCTACTACAGTCAAACCACACAAGGCAACAATGACTGTCAGCCCTGCAAATATTACTGCTCCCCCTGCTGTCCCATTAGCCCTTGCAATAGATTCGTTAATGTCAATTCCATCTCTCACCTGCTGTTTATGCTTAGAGAAGATGAACAGTGCATAATCTATACCAACAGCTAAGCCGATCATCACGGAGAGTGACAAACTGAATGATGTGATGTCGAAGATACTAGCACCAATCAGTGTTACTCCAATGCTAGCAATCAACCCGAGTAATGCATTCAAAATCGGTAATCCGGCTACAACAAAAGATGCAAAGGTGATGCTAAGTACAATAAAGGCCATTACGATACCGATCACCTCGGAGATTCCTCCGATTTCCACTTCTGTCGGTATGATGTCGCCTTTCATAGCCACTTGCAGCCCTTTGTCCTCAGCAAGTTTAATACTATCCTCAGCATGCTCCAGGGAAGATTCCGGAAGATCGGCAGCAGCTTCCTTATAGGAGATATCAGCATAAGCAACAGTTCCATCTGCATTTATAGTCTGTGCTTCGAATGGACTTGCTGCCGATTCTACTTCTTCATCTTCCATTATCTTATCCAGTACTTCGCTGATTGCTTGCTGGGAAGTTTCAGATGTTAGATTCTCGTTATCTTCTGCTCCAAACACAATCCTTAGCGATCCAGCATCCGGTCCACTTGGGAATTCATCCTTCAATAATGTGTTTGCTTCCTCTGATGGTGTGCCCGGTATAGTCATATCACCGGAAAAAGACGGCTTTAAAAGAAAAGCAGAAATAAAGATGATTGCAATTAATGCAACCCATACTGCAAGAACAGTCTTTTTATGCAATGCACTCCATTTTCCTAATCTATATAACAATGTTGACATAAAAATCTCCCTTCTAATTTTCGAACCTGAATATCTTACTCCATTCATACTAAAGGAGAGGAAATAAAAAAAACGTACGTTTGGGCAGTACGTTTTTAAAAATCCTAAAATTTATTATAGTTAAGGTGAATCAAACCAGATTCAATGGCTACAGCAACCGCTTCCGTTCGGGAATCCACACCCATTTTATTAAAGATAGCAGTTAACCTTGATTTTACTGTCCTTTCCGAAACACCCATATCAAAGGCGATATCCTTGCTCGTCGTCCCTCTGGCTACGGCTTGTAAAATTATGATTTCCATTCGGGAAAGCTGGGCTTTTTCTTTTTCATTCCGCCGTTTCTCCTGATAATTGCGGATTCGCTTCATCATGTCCTCTCCTATGAGCGTCTCCCCATTTATTGCAGCATCCATGGAATGAAACAAAGATTTGAGACTAGTATCTTTTAGAAGATAGCCTTTTGCTCCTAAAGCAAACCCTTCGGCCAGCAATTGATCTTCATTATAAGTTGTAAGAATGATAATAGGCAGCTTAGGGTGAGTGACAGATAGTTTACGGATTGCTTCCATACCGCTCATGACAGGCATGTACAGATCCATCAATATAATATCTGGATCTAATTCATTTACAAGCTGGATTGCATCTGCCCCGTTTCCAGCTTCGCCTATGGTTTTATAATTTTCATTTGTTTCTATGAGCAGTTTCAGTCCTTCTCTTACGACTACATGATCATCTGCGATGAGTACTTTATACGCCATTTAACCCTCTCCATTCTCCGGAATGCTCACTGTCACTGTTGTACCTTCGCTCAATATGCTGCTAATGTATATCTCTCCGCCCAAAATCCTTACACGTTCTTTCATACCAATTAAGCCATAATGACCTTGCTTGTTTGAGACTTCTTCCAAGTCAAACCCAACACCATTATCCTCAATCTTTAAATGAATAAAATTATCCAGAGTGCCTGTAATAGAGACAGACACTTCGCTTGCCTTGCTATACCTCGCAATATTCAAAAGACATTCACTGACGATTCTAGAGAAATGCTCAGTGATTTTCGGTGATAATGACTGCACGACTGCATAATCTAAACTGCAAGGTATACCTGTTGCAATCGTAAACTGTTGGGTATTCTCTCGCAGGATATACTCCAAATCGATGTTTTCCTCGTGTAAACGCAAGTCATCAATTACAATTCTAGAATCTGCCAATACGGAGCTTGCACCTTTCATGGCCAGTTGTACTATTTGCTGCGCACGCTCCTGATTTCCATTAGAGAGGTGGGCATTAATAGCTTCAAGCTGCATTTTAATACCGGCAATTCCTTGTGCCAGCGTATCATGCAAATCACGTGCCATCCGCTGCCGCTCACTATATAGCGTTAGATTCTCCACCTGGTGATGTACCTCTTCCAGTTCCTGCAGAATATGCTGTGTTCTTATTCTTGCATTCACTTGCTTGAAGAAGATTGCAGCATAGGCAACGATAATTACAGTAGCAGGAATAGCCACAATGAAGTAGAACAACAAATTTTCTTTTGGCAAAATGATGACTGACGCAATTAAAGAAAGCCCTGCTAATATAAGAAAGAAAGCTCCCCTTTTTTGCCCAGTCATTCCGACTACCTGACCTAACAGCAAAGGAAATAATGCGATAATTGTCGCATACATGTCATACATAAAAAAGGCGCTGCCATAAACGATCAAGCCCTGAACTATGAAGTATATCCAAGCTCTTCTCGGCAAGAATCGGTTTGAAAACCAATATAATATACTAAAGACAATTATTAGTATGCTGAATGAAGCATAGTGCAGGAAAGAGCTGCCGCCTTCTATTTGCAGAAATAGAGAAGCATTAAAAGCAACGAAAATCCAAATCAATCCCGGTATTCTTGCTGCGACCATATTATTATTTTCTTGTTTTATATTATTTTGCGTATACACAAGATTGTCCATTTATTTTCTCCTAAGATATCCTTAAAGGTAGTATGCACCATTCCAGGGTGTTCTGTCTTTCCCGTTCGGGCATTTTACTCTAGAGTTTTCAGCTTCTAGCCTAATCACAGCTGCTATAACTACTAAATATATCTAAGCTTACGTTATTTAAGCATACAAAAAAGAGAAGGATTCGGGACTGACCCCCTAGGCTGAGACAAATAAAAAACACCTTCAAGCTTGAAAACGGATCGTTG
>NZ_LR700962.1:0-647 GCF_902497585.1 Terribacillus sp. AE2B 122
AGTCGGTAGAGCAACGGACTGAAAATCCGTGTGTCGGCGGTTCGATTCCGTCCCGAGCCACTCTAATCGGAGGGATAGCGAAGTTGGCCAAACGCGGCGGACTGTAAATCCGCTCCCATCGGGTTCGTAGGTTCGAGTCCTACTCCCTCCACCACAGGGGTATAGTTCAATGGTAGAGCAACGGTCTCCAAAACCGTAAATGTGGGTTCAAATCCTGCTACCCCTGCCATAACATATTCATCATGGCGGTCGTGGCGAAGGGGTTAACGCACCGGATTGTGGCTCCGGCATTCGTGGGTTCGATTCCCATCGATCGCCCTCTATATAGCTTTACGCTATAGCCAAGTAAACAGGCAGGGATTCCTATGGAATCCTTTTAGCCTAACTTGTATGCGGAAGTAGTTCAGTGGTAGAACATCACCTTGCCAAGGTGGGGGTCGCGGGTTCGAATCCCGTCTTCCGCTCCAATATTGGCGGCATAGCCAAGTGGTAAGGCAAAGGTCTGCAACACCTTGACCACCGGTTCAAATCCGGTTGCCGCCTCCATAGATACTTTTAACATGCCGGTGTGGCGGAATTGGCAGACGCGCACGACTCAAAATCGTGTTCCGTAAGGAGTGCCGGTTCGACCCCGGCCACCGGTATCA
>NZ_LR700961.1:0-222 GCF_902497585.1 Terribacillus sp. AE2B 122
GATCTATATAGACACATAGACCCATGAATCCATACATCTCGATCGAAAAAGAATCGAAATTGATGAATATATCTCTCGAAACAAACGAAAAGGAAACGAAAAACAAAAACATAAATCATGGATCAATTAAGCCCTCTCGGGACTTGCTTAAGAATGAGAAAGAGGAATCTTATGTAAATACCACAGAATAAGGTTTGGTCCTATTCATGGGGATTCTGTAAA
>NZ_LR700953.1:0-461 GCF_902497585.1 Terribacillus sp. AE2B 122
TCATTTGGCGACTAGAACATCATACCATGTTTTAACTTTCGTTGTCAACATGTTTTTTTGTTTTTGTTTCTCGTGTTTGCCGCTTCGTTTGAAGCAACTCTAATAATTTACCATGGATGTAATGGCATTGCAATAGTTTTTTTAAATAAATGTTAACCTTTCTTACAAACTGTTACATAGCATTATCCCTCATCCATTTGCATTCTATGCAAATGCCTATATAAAGGTGAAAAGGAGAAGGGCAGAATAACCCTTCTCCTTTCTATTAAGAGCGATTACGCATCTGAGGGAACAGCAATACGTCCCGGATGGACGGAGCATTCGTTAACAGCATGATCAGGCGGTCGATACCGATACCCAATCCACCTGTAGGCGGCATACCATACTCAAGGGACTCTAAGAAGTCCTCATCCATTTCGTGCGCTTCATCATTACCTTGTTCTTTTTCTTTCATCTGCGCT
>NZ_LR700953.1:519-4059 GCF_902497585.1 Terribacillus sp. AE2B 122
AGAGAACGCATTTCCATGCTCTCTTCCTACGATGAATACTTCAAAGCGATCCGTGAAGCGCTCATCTTCTGGGTTCTTCTTCGCCAACGGAGAAATCTCAACCGGGTGACCGAAGATGAACGTCGGCTGAATAAGCTTGTCCTCTACACGCTGTTCAAAGAATTCATTTACAATATGACCGAACGTCATTGTATCTTTAATATCAATATCATTTTCCTTCGCTAGAGCTTTTGCCTCTTCGTCACTCATATGCTTCCAGAAGTCCACACCTGTATATTCTTTTACTGCATCTACCATGTGCAGACGTTTCCACTTCGGTTCAAGATTGATTTCATAGTCACCATAAGGAATAACGGTTTTACCAAGTACATCTTTTGCAACATGTGCAATGAGGTTTTCTGTTAATTCCATGATTGTATCCATATCACCATATGCTTCATACAGCTCAAGCATTGTGAACTCAGGGTTATGGCGTGTAGAAACACCCTCGTTACGGAATACACGTCCAATTTCGTAGACCTTCTCCAACCCACCAACGATAAGACGTTTCAAATGCAGTTCAATAGCTATACGCATATAAAGCGGTATATCCAATGCATTATGATGCGTAATGAATGGACGAGCTGCCGCTCCACCCGGAATGCTGTGCATTAGTGGTGTTTCTACTTCTAAGTATCCGATATCATCCAAGTAACGGCGGATACTTTGGATGATTTTACTGCGAGTGATGAATGTCTGCTTCGATTCAGGATTTACGATCAAATCAAGATAGCGTTGACGATAGCGCTGCTCGATGTCAGTCAAACCATGGAATTTATCAGGAAGCGGACGAAGCGCTTTGGAAAGTATATCAAAGGAAGTTGCCTTAACAGAAAGCTCCCCAACGTTTGTTTTGAACATAACACCAGTAACACCGACGATGTCACCTAAGTCGGCACTGCTGAATAACTCATACGCTTCATCACCAACTTGGTCTTTACGTACATAAAGTTGAATCTGGCCGCTCAAGTCCTGCAAGTGAGCAAAACCTGCTTTACCTTTTCCGCGTTTAGTCATTAGACGGCCAGCAATTGTTACTTCCTCTTTCTTCTCTTCCAACTCTTCTTTACTGAAAGTATCAAAAGCTGCCACTAATTCTTCTGTTTGATGTGTACGCTCGAATCTAGCACCGAACGGATTATAGCCTTGGTTCATAAGCTCTTCCATCTTATCGCGGCGCACCTGCATCTGATCGTTTAATTCTTCACTCATCCTGTTCACTCCCATTTCTTCTATATTCATTCTCTATAATGCTAAAAAAACTGCCAGCTTGACTGGCAGTATCGTTCGTCCTCGTATAATGCAAGGTTTTCCGCATTGCTACCTCGTATAAGTATAGAAAAGCAGCCATGCTGTGTCAATAAAGCACGTCCGATTAAGACATTGCCATAGAAGCTTCTGCTTGGTCTGCAAAATCGTAAAGCAGATTAGCCATGTCTTCTTTTGTGGTTGTTTCATTAATCAATTTGCGCACTTTCCCAGTACCGTCTAACCCTTTCAAATACCAGGCAGCATGCTTTCGCATTTCCATAATCGCTACTCTTTCGCCTTTCAGACGAACTAAACGTTCCATGTGCAGCACGCAAACGTCAATCTTCTCACGTGGTTTTGGTTCGTCTAAAATCTCGCCTGTTTCCAGGTATTGAACAGTTCTATATATCATCCACGGATCTCCAAGAGCAGCTCGTCCGATCATAACTGCGTCAACACCAGTCTCCTCCAACCGCTGCTTTGCGATTTGCGGCGTTGTAATATCGCCATTCCCGATGACAGGAATAGAAACGGATTCTTTCACTTGGCGGATGATATCCCAGTTAGCAAGTCCTTCATAGTGCTGCTCACGCGTACGGCCATGTAATGCGACTGCCGCCGCTCCTGCTTCTTGCAGCGCTTGTGCATTCTCCACAGCATAAATCGTACTGTCGTCCCAGCCTGTACGCATTTTAACAGTTACCGGCTTACCTACTTCTTTTACAACCGCAGATACCATTTCATAAATTTTCTCCGGTTGAAGCAGCCATCGGGAACCTGCCATGTTCTTTGTGATCTTTGGCGCAGGACAGCCCATATTGATATCAATGATGTCAGCTGTCGTATTCTGATCGACGAATTTAGCAGCTTCCACCAGCGTCTCCGGATTAGATCCAAAGATTTGTAAGCTCATTGGCTTTTCCTGTTCATCTATATAAAGCATGTTCATCGTTTTCGCGTTCCGAGTCACGATGCCGTTGTCACTAATCATTTCTGCACATACGATACCAGCTCCGAATTCCTTTACAGTCAATCGGAAAGCTGAGTTACTGATACCAGCCATCGGCGCCAATACCACTCGGTTCTTTATGGTGATATCACCGATATTGAACAACGTCTCTACCTCCCATTTGGTCTTTTTATATATTTAATGAACCCCAGCTTCTAACGCCTTGCACATCCTGAGCTGCTAATGTATCTAGCCATTCCTGCACTCTTTTACCTTTAAGGAGCAACTCAGGAGCTATCTCAGCTAAAGGGACTAATACAAAAGCTCGTTCATGCATGCGCGGATGGGGAAGGGTAAGTTCCTCAACATTCATATTTTCTGTACTATACAGCAAAATGTCAAGGTCCACCGTCCGCGGTCCCCAGCGAATAATCCGCTTACGACCTAAATCCTGTTCGATTTTTTGACAGACATGCAGCAGCTCCATTGGCTTCAAGCTTGTTTCCACCTCTGCCACCAAGTTCAGAAATTGATCTTGTTCCTCATACCCTACCGGATCGGTTTCATATACAGTCGATACCTGATTCAACTTTATTTCCGCGTGCTCGTTCAGCGTTTGGATAGCCTGCTGTAAGTATGTCTCTCTTGGGGCTATATTTGATCCCAGTGCAATCCACGCCTGTTTCATAGACGCTCCCGCCGTATTTCCACCGCTACCGATTCATAATGTCCTGCTATTGGAGGATCGGGTTTGATAACCTTCACTGTGCACGCCTCCAACAGAGAGAATGCCGCAAACAATTGCTTGGCAATCTCTTCTGCCACTGCTTCTATTAAATTTTTCGCTCGTCCTTCAACAACATCTTTGATGACCTCAAATGCTTGTCCATAATGAATCGACTGCGTCATATCGTCCGATTCACCAGCTTTATGGAGGTCAAGCTCCAGTACAGCATCTACTATAAAACGCTGCCCTAGCTTATTCTCTTCCGGAAATAAACCGTGATAGCCGTAGAATTGTAATTGGTTCATATATATTTTATCCATCATTTACTCCTTCCTTACTAACGCGTCCATCATTTTCACAATTCGAGCTGTCTGTTTTACTTCATGTACCCGAACCATATGTATGCCCTTTGTAATACCAAAAGCTGTCGTAGCTGCTGTGCCTTCATCTCGTTGATCAGCAGGCAGATCAAGTACAGTACCGATGAATCGTTTGCGTGATGTACCGAGGAGGACAGGGTAACCCATTGCCGTGATTTTATCTAACTCACGCATAGCAGCCATATTTTCATCAA
>NZ_LR700953.1:4073-55045 GCF_902497585.1 Terribacillus sp. AE2B 122
TATATCCTGTCGTTTAACACCTGCATCAATAGCTATTTGGATACTTTCCTCCAGATCAGCAATCATATCCGGAAGCAAATCATTATAATGCGCTTCTTCCCGATTGTGCATTAAAATGATTGGAACGCCCAAACGCGCTGCTACATTCGCCATATCAGCGTCATACTTTGCTCCCCATATATCATTAATAATCGATGCACCCGCTTCGATAGCTGCTTCTGCTGTTTTCGCCTTGTAGGTATCAATAGAAATCGGTAAATCTACCACTTCTCTAATGGCCTGTATTGCTGGAACGACGCGCGCGATTTCTTCATCGGCTGATACAGACTCATACCCTGGCCGAGTCGACTCCCCGCCAATATCCAAAATATCCGCTCCCTCGGATGCAAGCTTTTGCGCTTGTTTAACAGCAGCTTCTACATTTGTATAACTGCCTCCATCTGAAAAGGAATCAGGCGTCACGTTAATAATCCCCATTACAAGCGTTTGCTTAGAAAGATCATATTCTTTATTGCCTATCATGCGCTTCATATAACGTCAACCTCTCGTTCAATCTATCTCTATAGTGTACACGAATCCATGCATAAAAAAACACCCCTGCTATGATAGGCAGGGGCATTCTGTTCAATTAGTCTTCGAATTGGTAAAGTGGAGTAGAAAGGTAGCGCTCACCGTTACTCGGAACAACAGCTAATACTTTTTTACCTGCTCCAAGCTCTTTTGCAACCTTCTTGGCAGCAAAGATGGCAGCTCCTGTAGAAACCCCGCCTAGCAAGCCTTCCTTGGCAGCTGTTTCTCTGGCAGTAGCATACGCTTCATCATTCTCTACTTGAATGATTTCAGAATAAATATCCGTATCCA
Source organism: Terribacillus sp. AE2B 122 (assembly GCF_902497585.1). Taxonomy (NCBI): domain Bacteria; kingdom Bacillati; phylum Bacillota; class Bacilli; order Caryophanales; family Bacillaceae; genus Terribacillus; species Terribacillus sp. AE2B 122. The sequence continues at coordinate 4,935 of NZ_LR700953.1, forward strand.
GGATTGTTGGAACAAAACCCGCACCAATACCTTGAATTTTATGCGGTCCTGGCTTTCCGCCTGATAGAACAGGAGAGCTTGCCGGTTCAACCGCGATGATGCGGATATCTTTATTCAATTCTTTCAGAACTTGACCTACCCCTGTAATTGTACCGCCTGTCCCGATTCCTGCTACAAACGCATCAAGGTCGCCTCCGAATTCAGCTGCAATCTCCTTACCTGTCGTACGTGCATGAATGGCAGGGTTAGCTTCGTTCTTAAACTGCTGGGGCATGAAATAGCCATGTTCCTTTTGCAATTCTTCCGCCTTCTGAATGGCACCTTTCATTCCTTCTGCTCCTGGAGTTAACACTAGTTGAGCTCCATAGGCACGAAGCAGGTTACGTCTTTCCATACTCATCGTATCCGGCATAACAAGAATCGCTTTATAACCTTTGATAGCTGCTACTAGAGCAAGGCCGATTCCTGTATTACCACTTGTCGGTTCGATGATTGTATCCCCTAGCTTCAAACTGCCGTTTTCTTCTGCATCTTCAATCATTGCAAGTGCAATCCGATCCTTAACAGATCCGCCTGGATTCTGGAATTCCAGCTTTACATAAATCTCAGCACTATCACTGTCCGCAGTACGATTAAGCTTAACGATTGGTGTGTTTCCGATCAATTCAGAAATGGATGATGCAATTGCCATGATTATTCCCCCTAATTCCCACTATTTTAATTGGATTTATTTAACTGTAAGCAAAATAATGCTAAAAGTCAATCCAAATGAGAGGGCTTCACCGAAGCAGTTCTTTTAATTCTTCTTCCGTAAACGTATACGTTTCATTACAGAAGTGGCAGTTTGCTTCCGCTCCATGGTCTTCATCGATCATTGCTTGGATCTCTTCGTTCCCAAGACTCTTAATTGCATTCTGGATACGGTCCTTGGAGCATTGGCAAGTAAAGCTAACCGGCATAGTATCGAGGAATTTAATATTTTCTTCTCCTATTAGCATCTCGAGGATTTGCTCCGGCGTTTTTCCTTCTCTGATCAATGTAGAGATCGGGGCAATAGAGCTGATCCGCTCTTCCAATTGTGTAATGATTGTATCATCAGCTCCCGGCAGCACTTGCAGAATAAATCCGCCAGCAGCAAGGATGGTATGATCTGGATTAACCAATACGCCCGCACCTACTGCAGAAGGTACCTGCTCGGAGTTGGCGAAGTAATAGGTGAAGTCGTCCCCGATCTCTCCAGAAACAATCGGCACTTGACCGGTGAACATTTCTTTCAGACCAAGATCCTTTGCTACACTCAATGTTCCGACAGTTCCTACAGCACGGGAGACATCCAGTTTTCCGATGGAGTTCAGTTCAAAGTCGACATGCGGATTCGTGATATATCCTCTCACTTCACCTTTTGCATTGCTGTCTACAATAATCGGTCCGACTGGTCCGTCACCTTCAACCTTTACCGTCAGCTTGTCTTCTCCTTTAAGCATCACGCCCATCATTGTGCTTATTGTCAACGTACGTCCAAGCGCTGCCGATGCTGTTGCCCATGTATCGTGACGGCGACGTGCTTCTTCCACTAATTCTGTCGATTGTATCGCATAAGCACGGATATTCCCGTTGAATCCTGTTGCTTTAATTAAATAATCACCCATGAGAGCAATGTCACTCCTTCTATATATACCAACCGTTATCGGCCTATTTTTTTCCACAAGGTATTGTATATCTTATCATAATCCTTCAGGTAAATCCTTTTATATGTTTACTATACCCAAACAGAGAAAAAGGCCTCCTAGAAGGAGACCTTTTCTTTTATGCTTTTGGACGATCATCTGAATCATCATTTGTTCGCGGGTTATCTTCAGGTATACCTGACTGATCCGGCGATTTGGAAACATCTTCATCGATAGCTGTGTCATCGGATGGAGTTGTTTCCTTTTCTTCCTGCGGCTGAATTGTGACAGTTACATCCTCGTCACTCTCTTTCAGCAGGCTGGTTTTCTTATCAGATTTGCTGCGTTCAGCGGCAATCTCATCCTCTGTAGGAAGGCGTCCTTTATCAAACAATGTTTGAATTTGGAAAGCATCCAATGTTTCGATCTCAAGGAGTGTTTGAGCAATAAGCTCAAGCTTCTCTTTGTTTTCAGTAAGAATCTGCTTCGCACGTGCATAACACTGATTGATGAAGTTCTGTACTTCCTGATCGATTTCATAGGCGATTGCATCACTGTATGTTTGTTCATTTTGAATGTCGCGGCCGAGGAATACATTACCGCCACTGCTAGTGAACTGCAACGGTCCGATCTTATCACTCATACCGTATTCGGTAACCATTTTACGGGCAATACCTGTTGCTCGCTGGAAGTCATTATGAGCTCCGGTACTTACTTCACCGAAGATAACCTCTTCTGCTACTCGTCCGCCGAGTAATCCGGTGATCTTATCAAGCAATTCTGGCTTGGTCATGAAATAACGGTCTTCTCTTGGAAGCATGACAGCATAACCGCCAGCTTGGCCTCGAGGAACGATGGTAACTTTATGCACCATATCTGCATCATCAAGCACCATACCGATAACAGTATGTCCGCTCTCATGGTAAGCAACGATATTACGTTCTTTCTTAGAGATAACTCGGCTTTTCTTCGCTGGACCTGCAATAACACGGTCGATCGCTTCATCAACGTCGTCCATGATAATTTCCTTACGGTCACTTCGAGCTGCTACGAGTGCAGCTTCGTTCAATAGGTTCTCCAAATCCGCACCGGAGAATCCTGGAGTACGCATCGCGATTGTACGCAGATTGACGGACTCATCAAGCGGTTTGTTACGGGCATGTACCTTCAAGACTGCTTCACGTCCGACTAGGTCAGGACGGTCAACTGTAATCTGACGGTCGAAACGGCCTGGACGAAGAAGGGCTGGATCAAGAATGTCTGCACGGTTTGTTGCAGCGATGATGATGATACCTTCATTAGCACCGAAACCATCCATTTCAACAAGCAATTGGTTCAATGTTTGCTCACGCTCATCGTGACCCCCGCCTAAACCGGCTCCACGCTGGCGTCCAACTGCATCAATCTCATCAATAAAGATGATACATGGTGCATTTTTCTTCGCGTTCTCAAACAAATCACGTACACGGGATGCTCCGACCCCTACAAACATCTCTACGAAGTCCGAACCACTTATAGAGAAGAACGGCACGCCAGCTTCTCCTGCTACCGCACGAGCAAGCAATGTTTTACCTGTACCTGGAGGTCCCACAAGAAGGACACCTTTCGGGATACGTGCTCCTACAGCGGAGAATTTGCGCGGATCTTTCAAGAAGTCGACAACTTCGACAAGCTCCTGCTTCTCTTCATCAGCTCCGGCTACATCACGGAACTTCACTTTTTTCTTCTCTTCATTGTACATCTTCGCTTTGCTCTTACCGAAGTTCATCACCCGGCTTCCTCCACCTTGTGACTGACTCATGAAGAACAAGAAGATTAGCACAAGCAGCAAGATAGGGAGAAGGGTTGTCAAAAGAGTCTGCCAGAAGCTTGGCTGCGGCTCTTCTTCTGCATTCATCTTAACGCCTTGTTCATTTGCAGTGTTGATGATTTCACTCATCAACTGTTCATTCTGAGGTACCTCAGTCTGGAACTGCGTGTTATTCTCCGTCTCGCCTCGTACCGTATAAATATTATTAGTAGGCTGGACGGTCATGCTTTGTATATCACCACTCTCAAGCGTGGTTCTAAACTTGTTAATGTCGTACTGTTCGATTTCGTTCGTCTGATTCTTGAATAAGTTGATCACACCGATAATGACTACAAATATAATTATAACCATTAAGGTATTGCGGAACACTTTGCTCATTGCCTACCTCCTCCCAAACGAGAAAACTATAGTAAATACTACCATATGCAAAACCTGCTATACAACTAAATACCCTTTACCTTATGTAAAAGGAAGATGATCCATACCGGTACCGTTTATTCAGTACGGGCGCCGCCATATACTTCCGGTTTTAAAACCCCGATATACGGCAAATTACGATACTTCTCCTGATAATCCAAACCATAGCCGACAACGAATTCATTTGGCACATGGAAACCGACCAAGTCCGCCTGGATCTTCGCCGTACGTCCTGAAGGCTTATCAAGAAGCGTGACGATTTTAATCGATTTCGCTTTCCGGTATTTGAACAAATCCACCAGATAGCTCAAAGTAAGACCACTGTCGATGATATCCTCAATGATCAAAAGATCTCTGCCTTCTACTTTTGTATCCAAGTCCTTGACGATTTTTACTTCACCAGAAGATGTCATGCCGCCGCCGTAGCTGGACACATCCATGAAATCCATCTCCAAATGTGTATCCATATGGCGGAGTACATCGGACATGAATGGAAGTGCGCCTTTCAATACACCGATAGCAAGCGGGAATGAATCTTTGTATTCCTCTGTAAGCCGCTTGCCGATCTCAGCGCATTTCGCTTCAATCTCTTCCTTCGTTATCAGTACTTTCTCAATCTCATCATGCATTGCTCGGTCCTCCTGTTTGTTCCCCTTTTTTCGCTTGGTAGCACAGACGCAAATAGCTGCCTGATTCTCCTGTTGTTCTGCCTGTTTCCCCTTTTCTTAAACCGATAAGCCATAAAATGGTGCCAGTCGCATCCTCCACAATCGGCCAGTCCCGCCTATTAACAGCCGGAATTTTTTCATCAATGAAAATATCTTTTACTTTTTTGGTCCCTCTCATTCCGCGCAGCTTCATTTTGTCGCCATTTTTCCTTGTGCGGATCTGCAAAGGCAAGGTAACATCCGCAATGGGCAATACGAAGTCGTGGAAACCGTTTTCGGTTGAGTTTGGGGTAAAAGAGGCCGTTAATAGAGATCCATCAGGTAACGTGACGCTTCCGGGAGCGTGAAATGTATAGTGGAATAAGTCCTTCTCCTCATTACGGAAAGAAACCGTCATTCGGCTATAAGACTTTGTCAGTTGTAATCCTGCCGGAAAATCTAAAGAGCTGTTTGCTTTAGAGCTAGCTATCAGTTCAAAGAACTGCGCTTCGTGTCGATGGTGCAAGTCCACCGGAAGCGCTTGATACAGATACATCAATATTAGATGATACACTCTTCTTTGTAAAGCAATCGGGTATGTAAGAAATCGTTCTATTTCAAAGGCTGCCGCCTGTTTCCCGGCATCATATTCCACCACGTCAGTAAACATCTCCGCTGCCTGTCCTTCCAGATAAGCTTCATCTGCTTTAAGCGCTTCGCTAAAGCGCTGCGCATGCTGATGGAATGTCGGAAATTCTGTTTTTATTGGGTCGAGGACACGATGCCGGAAAAAATTACGAGTGTAATCTACTGTAGCGTTAGAAGGATCGATACGATACGGTATGTCATGCTGTTCACAATATTGTTGAATTTGCACTTTGCTGCACGATAACATCGGTCGGATGAGTTCTCCGCTAGAGAACGGTCGCGTAATATCCATGCCGCTGACTGCAGCAGGATTAGATCCGCGTGCCAGCCGCATCAAAATGGTTTCTGCTTGATCGTCCCCATGATGGGCAAGGAACATAACATCTGCCTTATAACGATTCATGCATTCCTCAAAATAGCGGTAGCGCATTTCCCTCGCTGCAACCTGGGTACTTTGCTGATGCTCTTTCTTCCACCCCGGAACATCTAAAGTTACAGTTTCAGATACAAGTCCCCATTTTTCACAGGTTTCCTTCACAAACACCGTATCTAACCTAGATTCCTCACCTCGCAAACCATGGTCGACACTTAAGGCGATGATATGCCAATTTCGACGCTGCTTCTGTTCCTTTAAAAAATGGAGCAGCGCCATCGAATCCGGTCCGCCAGATACACCTACCAGGATAGTTGTACCTTCCTTCCATAAACCATGTCTGTCCATAAATGCTGTCACAGTCTGTTCCATTTACCGTCATCCTTATGTAGTTGCTGCTTTTATCGTACCACTTATGCAGCAAGACAAAAAGTTTATTGCAGCAGATAAAGCACATAGCAGGCGATACCATAGAAACTTAACACTACGCACTCCCCCAAACCCGCCTTCCGTCGATTGCTCTTCGCTACTCGGGAAGGTGTTGCTGCAGAAGCAGGAGCCTTGTTCTTCATAAGATGCTTCACCAGATCCTGTTTCATTGCAGTGGCGGTAGTATATTTGCCTGACAATGCCTTCTCCAAAATGGGCCGTAGTTTTTCAGCACGGGAGAGCGCCTTTCGTATAGTGGATTTCGGCGTATCTCCTTTTGGAAATCTTCCGCTATTCATTATTTCCAAGGCTGTCATAGCAAGAGCGAATAAATCATATGTGGGTTCTGCTTTCCTGCTTCCCATACCCCAGTGGCCACGGTCATAAAACTCGGTATATTCCTTAATTGCACGCCCTAATTGGGTTGTTCCTCCTACATCTACCCATCGGAGCCGGACAGGATTTTCACTGACTACTAGATTATCTAGCTTCAAATCACCAAAGACCCATCCTGCCTGATGGAGATAATCCAGATCCTCCAGCAAACTCAGCAGCAATACCGGAAGCCACTCCACTCCTTTTGCTTTTATGTATGTATCAAGTCTGCTTCCCTGGATATACTCCATCACATAAAAGGTATACAGCTGACCGCTTGGACTGACATAGTCATCAGTATCAAACAAACAAGGTCCTAGGAAATGTCCCTGGACCTTTTTCAGCGATTGCAGTACGTTCATTTCCATCGTCATCGAGGTACTCTTATCACTGATTTTCAAGGCGGCATCGACGCCGTTTCTTTTTGTCAGATAAACAGTGCCGATTGCTCCGCTGCCAAGTTTTCGTATCAGCGGATAGTTTCCATTATGCCATTTGCCTGTTAAACGGATACCTGCATGTAAATCAGCTGCCGAATTCTTCATATTCGCTAATCCCGTCTGTACGCTTAGGCAGTGATTGGCGGCTGAATTCATGAATTGCTTCCCGCAGCGCAGGCCCTGTCGGCGTGACTCCGCCTGTAGCAAGCTTCGGGAATACAGAAGACACGTTTTCCAGGCGCTCTGTCCACTCCATTACTTTGACAGCAGGGTCCCTTTTTCCCGGGAAACCAAGTATGGCAAATTTGTTGTTGCCAAGACGTGCATTCATACTAATCGAAAGATCGATTAAGGCTTCCTTCACGACAGGAAGCTTATGGTGCATGCTTGCACTTGTATCTACAAGTATAAGCACTTCCAGATTAGCCGTTTCACTTATCTCTTCAACGACCTCTAGTACATCCCCTCTTTTTTCCGGCGGCAAATCGTCCAATGTATTACCCGGGCCCAAGATCTGCTTTAGTTCCCGATTAACGACCCCCTCGATCGTCTGGGTCATTGCCTGTTTCGTTACCATTTGGACTGTCTCTGTCAAAGCTTGCTTATAGATTAACTGACTGACACCGCCTCCTGCTTTTGCAATATTCTCCACTTCATCAAGGCTAAGTGAATGTTCCGTATGCCCTTCCTCCAGAATACCGATTACATTTACCGTAATATGTTGGGCATTAGCCAAGGCAGCGACCGCTGCTGGGTCTTCGCCGCGGTTGGAGCATCCATCTGTGATCAGCAGGATCTGTTTCAGCGTACTCGGTTTCATCGTTATCCCTCTTCTCCATTCGTTATCTCCATCATCGACGGGAAAGAGAGATATTATACGTTCGCTATGCCTCCTTTACTTTGTTTTTATAAGTAGGAATGGACGCCCAATCCGGCATGTTGCGATCAATTGCTGCCACCATGACTGTCATATCATCCTCTATCTCTCCTGCCTGGCGAACAACCTCTTCCAGGAGCAGATCAGCCATTTCCTGCGGCACGGTAGTCTTCATTTCCTTGATCTTTCGCTTCAGCCATATATCCATGTTCTCAACGTGCCGCGGGGCTTCGAAAATTCCGTCACTCATCATGACGAGCAAGTCCCCTGGCTGGAGCTGCTCCTGGACAACGTCCACATCCAGATCCTGTACGATGCCAATTGGTAAGTTACCAGACTCTATTTTAAGGACCTGATCACCGCGCTTGATGAAGCTTGGTGTCGATCCGATTTTAAGGAATTGGACTGCTGCGTCATGCAAATCGATGACTGCCAGATCCAATGTTGCGAATATCTCTTCGTTGGAGCGAAGCGAGAGGATCGAATTGATTGATTTGATTGCCACTTCTTCTCTGATTCCTGACTGTAGAATCTGCTGAAGCAGCCGCAATGTCTCGGTGCTTTCCTCATGTGCTCTGTCTCCATTTCCCATACCATCACTAATTGCAATCGCGTACTTGCCCGCCCCTAGTTCGATCGTGGAAAAACTGTCTCCCGACACGAACCCCCCACCTTTTGCCGCATGTGCAACACCTGTATCCACAACGAATTTCTTAATAGAAGAGAACGCTAGGAAACAGGACTTATCCGGAAACGGCGCTATTTCTTCCTTCGTCACGACGACAGTCTCCCCCAGAATGTCGGATAAAATAGGGCCAATCAGCTTCTGCCCCTCGCCATGGTATCCTTGTATGGATACATGCATCTCAATATCGATGCTCCCTTTCGTCAGGGAGAATACATCCAGCTTGTCCACGACTAAGCCAGCCGCCCGCAAAGCAGCCATCATCTCTACCTCTTGATGTTCATGGTTTTCCTTTTCCTTGACGATTTCTTTTGCAAAGTCACCCATTACCTCAGATACACCGTTAAGCTGATCGGCGACAAAGCGGCGGCTTTCCTGCACTTGCCGGCGCAGCATCTGATTAGCTTGATGGAAACTCAGCTCATGCTTCATCGTTTCAATCACTTTCTTTGATTTGACACAGTGAGATTCCAGATTCCGCTCTAGCAGCTTATTCGGCGGTCCCCCGTCCTCCATATCCTCCTTAAGACTCTCCATTAATTGATAGGTGCGATCAAACTGCTGCGCCCCCCAGCAGCGATCTTTTTTAAAGCACAGCTGACAGGTCTGTTCCGTAACATTGCCAAGCAGAAAATCAGTCTCTCGATTCCGAACGTCTTCTGCTGCCCGATCAGGTGTGGCGAAGCTTTTCGCTAATGCATCGAACACATTAGAGAACTGCTGCACCCGACTAGCCGTAACATCCCGTACTTTTTGCAGATATTGCTCCTGTTCTTGGGCTTGCTCAGTAGTACCGGGAACGAAGCGGGACATACGCCGGATCCAGCTGTCCGGCGTCAAAACGAGCAACAGAATACTAATAGCCGAGGCAAGCAAGGATGGATATACCTCCTGCATGCCCTGTTCCTGCCCATACACACCGATAAGTAAAGTACCGATAACGAGACCTATGCTCACCCCGAATTTCTTCCCATCCTTTAATAAACCGCCAAGCAAACCAGCAAAGGCTAATAGACTCATCTCATAGAGGCTGGCGACATTGGCAAGACTGAGGATCAAGCCGGCAACCACACCAACAGTCGACCCCATTGCCGCACCGCCGATCAAAGCCAGCAGCAAAACAAAGTAGCGGGAGAATATCTGTTCAACACCGGCCCCTTGTATTTGCCAGCCGATCGTACCGGTCAGTACCGAGGCTAGCAAAATGATCAAGCAGACTATCTCTTCATTCTTTAATGCCGGATAATATCTTTTAATGGATAATAACGGAATGCTTTGCATAAAGATGATAAAGAGTACAGAACCAAGAATTCCTTCGACACCGATCATCATCCAGTCAAAGCTGGACAAGGTACTTTCATAAGAGAGTGCCAGCATCCTCGGGAGGGAACTTGCCAGAAAGACGAGTACAGCCATGACCCGAATTTGGTGCGGTATCTTTTTACAAAGCAGAGCTAAGAAATAAAGGACAAATGCAGCACCTGCTATATAAAGGCCATGTGACCAATGATAGGTACTCGCTCCAGCGACTGTTGCCAATGTGATCTGCATCATCCTTTTCCTTCTTGTCAGCCAGATGGATGCCAGAAATGCTACAGCGAATGGGGAAACAGTGGTCAGTACTACAGCTCGTCCAAGTAAGAAGCCTACTAAAGCCAAAAGCCATGCTTTCTCTATTAATAGAAGTTTCGCCAGATCGAACCCCTTCTTCTTCCAATTTTCCAACCGCTTCTGCTCCACTCCATAGATGCCCCATTTCTTTCTTGATACTGTCTCCATTTCATTGAACACTCCTATCCTCATATTTACCGAGGCTCTGTGTACATACTATGGTAATCCCCGGGCAAACTCTTATTTGAATATAGTCATTTAACCACATCCCGTATTCACAATTTGTCAAAAGAACCGAGTGAGACCCAAAAACATTTCGACTTAATCCCATACCTTCTCACCGGCTTCAACACAGCTTGGACAGCATAAGCTTTTTTGCGGCAATTTTCCCTGTCGTAAAAGGCTCGGGTAACGTAACTCTTGTCAGAAAACTTTTATTTTTTATGGGAAGCGTTTTCCATAAAACTTCGATATTGCTTTTTTTTCAAAGAGGAGTAGAATAGTTCCTACTGAAACAGTTCGCATGCGAACTATTTTTTTGTTGAGGGGATGACAACTTTGACTGATGAGGAAAAAATCAGCCAAGTGATCCAATCGTTTCGATGTCTGAATCAAGCCTTCCACAAGCAATTTTGGCATAATGCTGATCAATTGGGTGTGACTGTCGTTCAGCTGCACATCCTAAAAGTATTAGCGGACGAGCCTGGAACTGGCTTGAATGATCTTGCCCATAAGGTGAATGCGAGCAAGAGTACAGTAAGCGAAACGGTGGAAAGGCTTGTACAAGCTGAATTGGTGAAACGGGAGCGCTCGACACACGACCGCCGCGCAATCGTTCTGTCACTAACTCCAAAGGGACTGGAGCAGAAAAAGACAGCCTACCGAACCTATTTGCAAAGATTGGGGAACATTTCAGACTTCAGCACGGAAGAAGTTGAGACATTATTGTCTCTTCACAGCCGTTTGCTACAAAAGATAACAACTCAAGGAGATGAAACAACATGAAAGATCGTTCCGCCTATGTTAGTCCGGAAACGTTAACCAGAGGTCCGATCGTCGCCATCTTGGTTCTAGGTGCATTCGTTGCTATCCTAAACCAGACACTAATGAACATTGCATTACCTGTCATGATGGTAGATTTGGACATAGAAGAAAATTCAGCTCAGTGGCTGACAACAGCATTTATGCTCGTAAACGGTATTTTAATTCCGATTACCGCCTTCTTTATGGAAAGATTCACAACTCGTAAACTATTTATCACTGCAATGAGCCTGTTCGCAATCGGAACACTTATTTGTGGAGTAGGACCTGACTTTACAACAATCTTAATCGGCCGTATTGTACAAGCAGCCGGCGCTGGTATCATGATGCCTTTACTATTTAATACTGTATTGAGCTTGTACCCAATTGAAAAACGAGGCAGCGCAATGGGTGTCATCGGTCTAGCGATGATGTTCGCACCTGCAATCGGACCTACACTTTCTGGTTTTGTAGTCGAGCACGTATCCTGGAGATGGTTATTCTTCATTATCTTGCCAATTGCTATCATCGATATCATTCTTGCAGTATTCATCCTGCGAAATGTAACGAAAACACAGAAATCATCAGTTGATGTCTTATCCGTCATCCTGTCTACTATCGGATTCGGCGGCTTGCTGTATGGCTTTAGTGTTGCCGGAGACAAGGGCTGGGATTCCGCACCGGTTATCACTACACTTGTAGTGGGCGGTATATCCTTACTTATCTTCATCATCCGACAATTGACAATCAAAAAACCAATGCTCGAGTTCCGTGTATTCAAATACTGGATGTTCTCTCTATCGACTACAATCAACGTCGTTATTACAATGGCTATGTTTGCAGCGATGCTATTGATTCCGATTTTCACACAGAATATGCTTGGTTATTCACCGCTTAAATCAGGTCTATTGCTATTGCCTGGTGCCCTAGTTTCTGCGATCATGTCACCGATTACTGGTAAATTGTTCGATAAAATTGGTGCTCGTCCGCTTGCATTGATTGGACTATTAATTACAACAATTACAACTTACTTCCTAAGTACGTTGACTATTGATACAACTTACACGTATATGATGACTGTCTATACCTTCCGTATGATCGGTGTATCCATGGTTATGATGCCAATCATGACAGCTGGTTTGAATCAGCTTCCTAAACGTTATTACGCTCACGGTACAGCTATGGCGAACACACTTCGTCAGATGGCCGGTGCAATCGGTACTGCATTGCTAGTTACGGTGTTCTCTACTCAATCAAAAGAACACGTTACAGACATGATTACGTCTGGTACACCACAGCAGCAAGCAACATTGCTTGGTTCCATCGAAGGTATCAACGACGCCTTCTGGATTGCAACACTTATCGCAGCAGTTGGTTTCATCCTTTCCTTCTTCCTGAAAAAGGTTCGCCCTGCAGATGAGATTGAACAGGAACAATCAACAGCTACTACAACACCTGTCGGAAAACCTTCCGAAACGCATTAATAGAAAAACCTGCATCCGTGAATGGATGCAGGTTTTTTTTATATATTAGCAAGATGTTCGGAAAGGTTATAATCATGTACCTTCCACTTTTCTTCGATAAACTGAATATTACTCAAGCAAGCGTTAACTAGATGTGTGTTCTCTGTATCAATTTCTCCATTAGAAATAGTAGATAGGATTGCTGATATGACGGCCCCGTGACAAACGAGCAGCACCTTCTTATCACCATACTTCGCATTCACTTCCTGCAAAGCCAGCATAACCCGTTTCACTAAGTCATCCCATGATTCCATACCAGGGAAGTCCCAGCTAGGATACTTTGCCTCCCGCTCTGCCCGCGTCAGTCCCTCTGCCTCACCAAAACCTCTTTCGACGAAACCTTCCATCTCTACAAGCGGCAGCTGTAATGCTTCATTAAGAATATCTGCTGTTTTTCTGGCCCGTTTCATCGGACTTGCTACAATCAGGTCAAAATCACTTCCAGCAAGAAAATCACGGGTAGCCTGCGCTTGCCTGATTCCTCTTTCATTCAGCGGTATATCTGTACTTCCTTGTACTTTTCCTAGCTTATTCCAATCCGTTTCTCCATGCCTGACAAGACAAATCATCCTGATCCCCTCCCCTAATCTATAGTCCTACTATACCGTATTATTCCTGCCAGACGGTACCAATAAATTTATTGTTGACATATAGTCCAGGCTGTTGTATTATATTCCTTGTGCTTCTAAACAATTCATTTATATGGCGGTGTAGCTCAGCTGGCTAGAGCGTACGGTTCATACCCGTGAGGTCGGGGGTTCGATCCCCTCCGCCGCTATCCTTAAACAAGGAATGCAAATTGCATTCCTTGTTTTTTTGTGTATAAAAAAACGGATGCTTTTCAGCATCCGATCAATCATTTTATATCTTAAGATTTGCATTTTATCAAATCCCAATATATAGACAGCAAGTTTAACCTTTTTTAGCGCCTCTGCCACCACGTTTTGATTCTGTGTGTTTCTTAAGGGACGCTAGACGGTCCTCTGAATCCTTCAGGAAGCGATTCATTTTTGCTTCAAAATTCTCGGGGCGCTCACGATGACCACCGCCATGTCCGGAACCTCTATTGTTGTTATTACGACGTGCTGGTGGCGGATTATCTTTCGCTTTCTTGATTGAAAGTCCAATCTTTCCGTCCTTCTCATTAATAACCTTGACTGTGATCATATCACCAACAGACAAATGTTCATTAATGTCTTTCACGTAATTATCGGCAACTTCACTAATATGCACTAGACCAGTAGAACCTCCTGGCAATTCTACGAATGCTCCGAAATTAGTGATTCCCGTTACCTTACCCTGATACTTGCTGCCTACTTCAATTGACATAAAAAAAATGCTCCTCCTTAAAGTTTGAAAGAAATATACTTCTTATATATTATATAAAAGCTTGGAAAAGGGTGTCAATAAGAGGGTTCCTCTTCAGTGATTTTAAAGATGGTTTCACCGTCTTTTGAGTAGAAATAGTTCGTTCTGGCGATTTCCAGTACATAACTCTTATCGTTCAAAAGTTCGATTTCCTCCTTGAGATCCTCTTCCTTCTTTTTCAAGCTGGCTAACTCTTCCTGCTTCTCTTCATATTCTGTCTGCTTAGAAGCATAAACACCACGCTGATGAATATGATAACCTATCATTAATCCAAGCAAAACAACTGCAAAAGCGGCGAACAAGATCAAACGCCGAAAGAGTCTTTTCTGTTTTTTTCGCTGCCGTTCTGTATATGCATCGTATTGTCTCGTGTAGCTGGACTCCATCTTTGTTACATTTCGTTTCTTTCTTGCCACGCCATTTTTACCTCCTTGCTTTGCGCAGTGAATCAAGTGCTTTCTTTGCTATATTCTTCATTTTACTATAGATACCTGCTAATTTGGAGTAAATTTTTCGGTACTTTTTTGGCGTCATTCTCCACACTACACGCCCAATCAGGCGTATTGGATAGAAAAGGATTACTAGAACCAATCTTATCAATCTCCATAAAAGCGTCACTACTCCTCCTGTCAGCAGTAGGAGCCCTTGGAGCAGCAAACGGATTGGCGTCAGGATAAGAACCTGTAAAATCCGTCTGACGATCAGGATGGTCCGCCGGATGACACGGATAAGCCATTCGAGCACCCGCCGATAGCTTGTCTGGAATAAAGCTCTATATCCTGCAAAACCACATAACAAAGCTAAAAGAATATAAAAGCGCATTTCCCCCTGATTCACTTGAAACAGCAGGAAAAACAAGAGCAAAGTCTGCAGCAGCCAAAAGCCGCATTCCATGATGTAACGCATGAAGACCTGCTTCTTCCAGTGTCGTTCGAAGCGGCGGAACGTATCCATGGCTGCACCAAGATAGACCCCGCCGGCAATCATCGACACGATGGTTAGGAATTGGACCGTGAGCGTCATTTGAAGAGCTTGCTAAAGATTCCTTTAGCCTTCTCCCCATGATGCTCATCCAAATAGGATAGCTCTTGGATTTTGCCTTTGATTGATACCTTCCCCTCCTGCAGATCAAGGTTCTTCATATGCAGGTTGCTCCCGCGAATGATCATATAGCCCATCTCAGTCTGGAGCAGGAATTCTTCGCTATCGAAGCTGTCCACTTCCTTCACGCCGCTGATCTCGAGCGATTTCCGATTAAACATCTTTATATCATGATCCGCTTGGGTTTTCCGGGTTTGATCCATCATTACCGCCTCCCTTTATCCCTAACAATCTATGAAGACAGGGACAAGGTTAGAACGGGTTTATTGTACAGGCTCTTCCTTTTTCACTGTGTACAGTGTCGCAGCATCTTCCTTCTTAACTGCTTCCTTCAGCTGCTGTACCTCTATCGTAAGCAGCTTCTGACCGAAGCGGATTGCCATCTCATCTCCAACCGCTACATTCGTTGAAGCCTTCGCCTGGACGCCGTTGATCGTAATACGGCCTTGATCGGCCACTTCTTTTGCTAATGTCCGGCGTTTGATCAATCGTGAGACTTTTAGAAATTTATCTAAACGCATATTATTCACTTCCCTTATCC
The DNA here is from genome assembly GCF_902497585.1 of Terribacillus sp. AE2B 122. Lineage (NCBI taxonomy): Bacteria > Bacillati > Bacillota > Bacilli > Caryophanales > Bacillaceae > Terribacillus > Terribacillus sp. AE2B 122. The sequence goes on from NZ_LR700953.1 coordinate 20,467, forward strand.
GTACTTTTCTTACCCTCTATTACTTGATGCAACGCAATTTCTGGATTTATTTTATAATAGCCCGCATATGAAGCAATAGCAAACAGAAGCTCTCCAACGACCTTTTCATCCACCTCTGCCTCTGAAGCTCTTCTGCTAAACTCCGCCAGCAACTGCGCTAAATTAGATGGAGAAGGTTTCCGCTTGCCCAACTCTGCTGCTTTCATTAGCTCCGGCTTCATTGATTCTTCCACTTGCTCAAAATCATTCTCTGCTTTTTCTTCCTGCTTAATAGCTTCCCAGCTCTTGCTCAGCTCTTCTTCTGTTTCCAAGACTGCCTCTCCGAAAACGTGTGGATGACGGCGAATCATCTTTTCGGTCACACTCCGAATGACGTCTTCAATAGAGAAATAGCCATCATCTTCACCGATCTGACTGTGCAGCATAACCTGGAGCAGTACATCTCCGAGTTCCTCAATAAGATTCTCATCATCTTCCTTATTGATAGCATCAATCAATTCGTAAGCCTCTTCGATCAAGTATCTCCGTAAAGATTCATGTGTTTGTTTTTGATCCCATGGACAACCGCCTGGACCTCGCAGTGTCTGGATAACCTCACGTAATCGGTAGAATTTGTGGTTCATCTCCAGGGAGACTGCTGGCGGTACATACACACTCATCAAGTTGCTGAATTCTACACTCCTGTCCAAGTCCTCCAGCATTACAGTTTTGATACTCTCATCCGAGCTGCCTACTGCATCTACAATCGTAATCGGATATTCCGGCGGTAAATCTTCCAATAACTCCAGTTTTACTTCCGAAGCTACCATTTGGTCATACACCTGACAGAAGATGAGATGTTGTCTGTATTCCAACTCATCACGTTTGAATGACGTAGCGTCGACGAACTGAAAACCATCAATCGGATCAATTCTCAGTGCAGAGAATAAATCATCTAAAAAGCTCTGTCCTCCGATAATCTTAACGTCCACTTCTTGTTGAGCCAATAGCAGCTGAACTGTCATTTCAGCCAGCATCGGATGACCAGGAACTGCATAAATCAACGAACCTTCCTCAGCTTGTCGGAATAGAGCATTTGCTATCTCTTCGTAGACCGATTGAAAATCTGGATTGTTTTCGTAAATTTCGTCATAGGAATGGAACTCTACCCCTTCTTCCTCCAGTGTTCTGACAACAGGATGATCCTTCGTTCTTACAAAGATAGGCTCACCATGTTCTTTTAATTTCTTATATATTCCTAGTGACAACTGATTTATATCGCCACCACCAAGACCGACAACTTCAATTGTATGTTTCATTTTTCTTTTCTCCCTTCCAAGCGCAGTAAGTATTTGCTAAATGGCAACGATTCTAACTCTGCCCGATTGAATGCTCCTGTCTTAATCAAGGTTATTCCATACAATAAAGCACCTACGATGACTGCAAACAATACATACGCTAATAACAAAATTCGTGTTTTCACGTGAAACAATTCGACGGCAGCTACATATAAAAGTCCGACAGCGACAAGCATAGACAGTAATCCGACAAATAGACTTTTCCATGGAAGCTGAAATAATTTAATCTCCGGCAGATGCTGTTTAAGTAAAAACATATTACACGCTAATATGCATGCCACAGTAATTACAGTCGCCAATGATGCGCCCATGATTCCATAGATCGGTACGAGCCATTCATTCAAAAACCATTTTAGAAGAAAACCGGCTGCGATTATAGCAGCTGTTTGCTTCCACTTTCCTAAAGTCTCTAACATCGAAGCTGTCGTCAATGTAAGCGAACAAACAAAGATCGTCAGCGTGAATACTTGCAAAGAATATGTACCGACATCATCCTTAAACAACAGTTCGTTGACTAGCGGAAACAGAGCGACCAATCCAGCCGTTGCTGCGATTGATAATAGGAAGCTGAGCTTCCACCCGCTATGCAGCAAATGAACAACAGCTTTCTTCTCACTTATCAGCTGTTCCTTCGTTATGGACGGCACGAATGCTAGTGCCAGAGAGGAACCGACAACGATGCCTAATTGGACTAGCGGCTGTCCTCGATCATATATCCCTTTCCATTCACGTGCTTCATCCAAATTCAAACCATGATCCAGCAATCCGGAAACAAGCGTGAAAGCATCGGCAAACTGTAATAACAGCAATAGCATATAGTTTAGACAAATAAAAAGGCCGTATACGAGGATTGTCTTAATGATATGTGCCCACGGAAGGCGCTGCTCTACCGATGAAATAATCGGCTCTTTCCTCATATAAAGGCAAAGTATTACGATACCAAAGCATGCCCCTATTAAAGATGCCAGTGCAGCTTTAGCTCCTATGTCGTACAAATCACTCCCTGAACGGACAAGCAGGAAAGTGACCGCAAGAATCAAACCTACACGGACAAGCTGCTCCACTACTTGTGAAACAGCTGTCGGCGTCATATTCTGCTTCCCTTGATAAACACCTCGCAGAATCGAAGTAAAGGGCACTGCTAAGAAAATGAAAGATGCTGCTTGGAGTGGTTTCTCCAAAGCTGTATCACCCATCAACCCAGCAATTTGCGGTGCTGCCATATACAGCAAAGCAAATGTAATCACAGCCAGTCCAAGTAAGAAAACTCCTACCGGTAAATAAAACGAACGAAGAGACGGCGATGTGCTACGGTACCGATCAGCAACTAGCCTGGACACCGCTGCCGGAATACCGTATAGAGCCAGACTTGCTGCTATCCCAAGGAATGGATACACCTGCTGATAGATATAGAATCCCTTATCTCCTACTATATTTTGAAACGGGACTCGATAGCCCGCACTTAAAATCTTACTGATCAAACCAGCGACAGCCAGCACAAAAGCACCATGAAACAGCCGCTTCATCCCTAACCCCATCCGATGATTCCTCCAAACTTTTCCTATTGGGATTATACCATATAGCATATCCTGCTTTAACTTTGAGCAAGATCCAATACGACTTGTCTCCGTTAAAGAAATATGCTGGATAAGAGGTGAAAAGCATGTATAAGGAAGTTATCAGAAATAAAAAAGCAGTCTATTACTTTTCAGGAGGCGCAATATCCCAAATCGGTGATATCTTATCAGGGTTAGCCTTCCTGTTTCTCGCTTATCGTTTGACTGGATCCAGTATCCATACAACAATGGTTGCTATTGCAGAAACTACGCCATACCTTCTTTTCGGATTATTCGGCGGAGCTTTGGCAGACCACGTCAACAGAAGAAATCTAATGGTGATCATTGACCTATTAAGACTGATTATCCTTACTATAATCATCATTCTCTACATACAGGATTGGTTAACCTACCCTCACCTTCTGGTTGGAAGTTTCCTGCTTCAGTGCTGTGGATGTTTTTTTAATCCGGCTCACCGAGCTGTGCTCCCTGAGATAATCCCAGAAGAAAAACTGTCTACCGCCAATAGTGCCTGGGACACCATTCAACGTACTGCATCCTTAATTGGTCCGATAATCGCAGTCTGGCTGCTGGCGAGTGCTGATATTATCTACTTTTTTGTAATAGATGCAGCTTCCTACACTATCAGCGCTCTTTGCCTTTCTCGTTTGCCGATTATGCCTACGTCTAGTAAGGAAGGCAGACTGTCTATCGTATCCCTTTATAGATCCGTATTCGATTTCTTTAAATGGATAAGTAAGAAGTCCGCTCTCATGCATCTATTTATTACCACCTTCTTCGTGGTCTTTTTCAACACTTGGGTATGGCAGGTTGGCATATTACTTGCGTTCGAGGAAATCACACACAATGGAGAATCATGGTATAACGCACTACAGATCGTATTTGGCATCGGAGCAACAATAATCAGCATTATAATTCCGCTACTGATAAAAAGAATGGACATGAAAAAATATATTCTCGGATGCGTTATATGGGGTTCTGGAATCAGTATAATCGGTTCTGCTTACATGGTACCCTTCTTCTTTGTCGGCGCTATCCTTATCGGTATAGGTCTTCCTATAAGCAGCTTGACCCGGGTGTATCTTATACAGACCCATGTACCAAAAGTGATGCTAGGAAGGGCATTCAGCTCTAATGCTGTACTCCTGTATGCAGCAAATACGCTGTCACTGGCACTTTATGCCGGCTTATTACCCTTCCTATCCATTCGCAGCCTCATCCTGGTAAGCGGAGCAGGTATATTAATAATTGTTTGTTTTTATATGTTAGTTATGGTTTTCCGAAAAAAACCAGGAGTCTGACCGTAAATACGCCTGAATACTGCGTGGTAAGAAGATACATTCTTAAAGCCTACTTGCATGGCGATGGAAAGGATGGAATCATCAGTTTGACGGAGCAGCTTCTGGCTTTGGATAACACGATATATTTGAAGCCAGCTATAAGGAGACAGACCCGTTTCCTTTTTAAATAGATGACTGAATTGATATTTCCCTAACTGCGTCAGCTGCACCATGTTGTCCAATGTCCAGTCTTGCTGATAACTTTGTTTTAAAGCATCCAGAACGACGTGCACGGTTGGTTCATACCCTTTAATGTCCCACTTATTACTATGAGATCCTGGAACAAGGCGGAGCAGAACCATCGCCAGCTGGATCCAGCTGTTCTCCAGCCACAGAGCTCTTTCCTTTTCTGCAGCTGCCATCCTCCAATATAGATGAGTCGTGGAAAACCATTGTTGAAGAAGTGGGTGTTTACATACCACTAAAGCGAACATAGGATCAACTGTACTTCCGCTCAGTTCCTCTGCTACCTCTGTTACAAAAGCTGGCTTCAGTTCAACAATCCACTTTTCCGACGTATGGCGGAGCTGTTTATGTATCTCATGCGGATTAAGGAGCATGGCCTCACCATCAGACAGTAGCATGTTATGTTTCTGAAATCGGTAGGCGGCATGACCGCTAGGGCTGAAAATCAATTTATACGTATCATCATCCCGCCAGTTTCTTTCACCGAGCATTGTTGTCCGGTTCAATAAGAGACCATTCGTATGCTCCTCTATCATAAGCTCTCCTCCTCTTTTGGATTAGCTTAGCATAAAAAGAATCCCGCAACATAATCAGTTGCGGGATTCCACCTTTACTATTCCATCTGTCTTGCAAGGAAATTAGCAGCTGTTTCTGCTGCTTTCTCTTCGACTTTGCTAAGTTCGCCATCATTACGGCTCACGATAATAACACAACCAATTGGGTCGCCGCTGGCAATAATCGGACTGACCACATAAGCTGCAATTTCTTCTTCCCTGTCTTCTACAAGATCTACACTGCCAGCTTGATTATTTATCGCAGTTGTCCTCTCCATCATTGCCTTTTCGACAACCGAACCAATGCCTTTATTCATGTATTCTTTCTTCGATTCTCCTGCAACTGCAATATATTCATCACGGTCACATATCAGGACTCCATGATCAATCGAAGTAAATAATGCTTCCGCGTATTCTTTTGCGAAGTCACCCAACTCACTAATCGGAGAGTATTTCTTTAAAATAACCTCACCATCACGATCCACAAAGATCTCCAGCGGATCTCCTTCTCTAATGCGCAGTGTCCGGCGTATTTCCTTCGGGATAACAACTCGTCCCAAGTCATCGATTCTACGTACGATTCCTGTAGCCTTCATCTTCCAATGCCTCTCTTTCTGTATCCTAAGCTGCTCTGGGGTATTTTCTACTTATTATGAAGAAAAGAAGAATTCACCAGTTGTGAAGTTAGTATGATACACATCGGCATTACTATACATTTCCTGCGCAATTTTTAGTAACGTAATTTAGCTGGCCCGCTTTAGTTCGCGTATGGCTTGAATGAACTCTTCAGCTATTTCATATCGTCGTCCATAAGAGTTTCGATCCCAATTAAAGACGATTTTCAATTTCTTATCCTCTGTACCAAGCTGGACCATCCGGCCGTATTGATTTGCGAATTCGAACAGCTTGCTGCCGTCAACATGCTGACTCATATCGGAATCGACCAAAATCTCCATACGCTGTTTTTTCTTCTTCTCGCTGATGCTTTCGATTTTTTCGCGTTTGGCATACATCTTCAAAGAAGTGACATGGAAGAGGTTGCCCACTTCTTCAGGATAGTCACCAAATCGATCGATCAATTCTTCCCGTAAATCATGAATTTCCTCTTGAGATGTACAGCTCTGGAAACGTTTGTACATATCGATTTTCTGTTTCTCGTCTTTAATATAAGATTCCGGAATATACGCATTGATATCCAGATCAAGTTCGACCTCGAATGGTTTGATTTCTTCTGCAGGTTTACCTGCTTTCCGTGCTTCCACTGCTTCCGTAAGCATCTGGGAATACATATCAAAACCGACGGAATCGATAAAGCCATGCTGCTGAGACCCAAGCAAGTTGCCTGCTCCGCGGATAGTCAAATCCCGCATCGCAATTTTGAATCCTGATCCGAGTTCAGTGAATTCCTTGATTGCCTGCAGACGCTTTTCCGCCACCTCTGTTAACACTTTATCCTGCTGGTAAGTGAAATAAGCATATGCCACACGATTAGAACGTCCTACTCGACCGCGTAATTGGTATAGCTGACTAAGTCCCATTCTGTCTGCATTATCAACAATCAATGTGTTCACATTCGGAATATCCACACCTGTTTCGATAATGGTTGTGCTGACAAGAACATCATATTCTCCTTCAAGGAAGGCGAGCATGACACTTTCCAGCTCAGATTCGTTCATTTGTCCGTGCGCAAAGGCGACTCTGGCATCATCAACCAAAGCTGCAATCTCCTGTGCTTTACGCTCGATATTTTCTACCTTGTTGTAAAGGAAGAATACCTGGCCATCACGAGCCATTTCACGTTCAATAGCCTCGCGGATAAAGACTGGATTGTACTCCATCACATACGTTTGAATCGGGAACCTATTTTCAGGTGGTGTCTCGATAACGGAAAGATCACGAACACCCAGCATGGACATATGCAATGTACGCGGAATTGGTGTTGCAGTCAAAGTCAGAACATCCACATTCGTCTTCAGCTGTTTTAGTTTTTCTTTGTGTTTTACACCAAAGCGCTGCTCTTCGTCTACTACTAATAGGCCCAGATCTTTGTAGACAATGTCCTTGGATAATAGTCGATGAGTACCTACGACTACATCCACTACGCCGCTTTTCAGATCTTTGATTACCTCATTCTGCTGCTTACGCGTGCGGAATCGGCTCATCAGCCCTACATTGACTGCGTGGTCCTGAAATCTTTCCAGAATTGTCTCATAATGCTGCTGTGCCAAAATGGTTGTTGGCACTAAGATTGCTACCTGCTTACCATCAGCGATCGCCTTGAATGCTGCACGGATAGCCACTTCCGTTTTCCCATATCCGACATCACCACAAAGCAGCCTGTCCATTGGCCGTTCCCGTTCCATATCCTTCTTGATTTCATCAATGGTACGCAACTGATCTTCGGTTTCTTGATAAGGAAATGCCGCTTCGAATTCTCGCTGCATCTCGGTGTCTTCTGAAAATGCATAACCTTTGGAAGCTTCTCTCTCGGCATAAAGCTTGATCAGTTCATCCGCAATATCCTCCACAGATGATTGGACCCTGCTTTTAACCTTCTTCCACTCTGTTCCGCCAAGCTTGTAAAGCTTTGGTTCTTTTCCTTCTGATCCAACATATTTTTGCACAAGATCAATCTGATCAATTGGCACAAATAACTTATCGTCTCCGGAATAGCGGATCAGCATGAAATCCTTGCGCAGATCCTGCACCTGCAATGTCTCAATACCAACATAGCGTCCAATACCATGGTTTGCATGGACAACGTAGTCGCCTACAGCCAGCTCCTGGTAGCTCTTGATCCGCTCTGCGTTAGATATTTTCTGCTTCCGCTTCGGTCTTGCTGAACGCTTTTTAAATAGTTCGTTCTCAGTCAGTACTGCCAATTTGTGAAAAGGCAGCTCAAAACCGCTGCTGATATTACCAATCAAGATAGTCGGTGTGTTCACCGGTAAGGAAACACGCTCTGCAATGACTGCTTCCATATCGTAGTCAGCTAGAACAGCCTGAATTTTCTCTGCACGCTGCTGGGTAGGTGCCATTAAAATAGTAGAATAATTGCTCTTTTCCCACCGCTCCAGTTCATTTTTCAGCAAATGCATCTGTCCATGGAATTGCTGCATAGCCCTGCATGTTACATTCACAATATTTTGAGGCTGTGTATTCGGTATATGACGCAGGAATACGCTCAAATACAAACGTGGCTGCTTCATTTTCTGCAGTACTTCATGCCAGTCAAACGATAATTTCAGCTGTCTGACAGTTTGATGCGCTTCCAGCAGACTCTGATGCCATTCCGCTTCCTCTTCATCGAGCCGATTAGCTGTTTCTTGGATTCGGCTCATTTCATCAAGGATAATATAGCCACCTTCACCAAGATAATCTAACAGACTAGCTGGCTGCTCATAGAAATAGCCTGCATACTTGGCCATGCCCTGAAATCGCTCTTGCTGGCGTAGCCTTTCAAGATCCTGACTGACAGCCTCAAGAACTTGCTGCTTATGTTCATCCGCCTGCAGCTTGCTTATTGTTTCCCCTAGTGCTTTCTCCAACCGATCTGCTGCTCTGGCGATGTCCTCACTATCGATGAGTAATTCCGTAGCAGGACCCACTTCGACCGAGTCTTTTTTCTCCAACGAGCGCTGTGTGTCTGAATCAAAATAACGAATGGAATCGACTTCGGTATCAAATAATTCGATTCTGATCGGATTGGATTCCGTTAACGGATAAATATCCAATATCCCTCCGCGCAGACTGTACTCTCCTGGCGAAGCAACCATATCAGTACGTTCGTATCCCATATCGACCAATGCGCGTAAATAGTGCTCTAAATCGATTTCTTCCCCAACACGAAAAGCCAGCTGATAGCTTTCCCATTTAGCTGGTTGTGGCAGTATTCTTTTTAGTGCTGCAGCCGGAGCTACTAGGATACCATTCTCGCTATGTTTCCAATTCCGCAACGCATCCAAACGTTGTGATCGAAGCTCCGGACTGGAGATGGCAATTTCGGATGCTAATAATTCATTCACAGGATACAGGTACACATTTGAATGCGTACTCAGCTCCAATAAATCTTCATAAAGTGTTTGCGCCTGAGTCAGCTGATGGGTGACCAGGATTACCTTTCGCCGTATGGAGTCCTGCAGCGCAGTTGCCAGTACTCCCCTTGCTGAACCAGACAATCCTGTCAAAAGCTGTTCGTCCATCCCAGACTTTATCCCATTAATGACTGATTGTATGTCATCCTGAGTTGAGATAAATTGCTTGATCTCTTGCATAATGCCTCCTTCTGCTAGTACATGTCATAAGCAAAAAATGCCTTGGTTCACGCACCAAAGCTTTGTATGACAACATTATTTAGCTTTACGTTATTGCATGAAATGATCCAGCTCATGATAATGCGGATTTCGCTGCAGCGCATTTTCGCAATCCTCACATGCTACCTGACAGACGATATGACCCGAATCGATCTGCACCATTTCCTGATAGTCTGCCGCGGATAATCGATCCCATCCGAGCGCCTTAATATCCACCTTATATTCATCCAGCTCTGCTAGCTGTGTTTTACAATGACGACAACGATAAACGATAGCCATAGTTACGCCTCCGGGACTTAGAATTGACTCTGTCAAAGTCTGCCCGAAAGCGCATAGATTCATACTTATCTTGTTGCAGTGTATGAATCAGCGATTGAAATCATTCATCACGTTCAGGAAAGGTTCCTTCAGCCAAGTTTCTGTGGCATCTGCCGCCTTCTTAACACTATCGACGATGTCTGGTATTTCTTCCTTGTGGAAGCGCTGAAGAACATAGTCTACAACAGGCTGCTGACTGACCGGACGGCCAATGCCGAGTCGCATACGCTTGAATTCTTTTGTACCTAAATGCGCAATCAAAGAACGGATCCCATTATGACCCCCATGACCGCCTTTTTCCCGCAGTCGTACTTTTCCTGCTGGTAAATCCAAATCATCATAAATGACAACGAGATCCTCAAGATCTACATTATAATAATCCATTAGCGGACGAACGGCTTCACCTGATAGGTTCATGAAAGTTATAGGCTTTACCAAAATTACCTTTTCCCCATTTATCAAGCCGGTCGCATATACACTATTGAATTTTTTATTTGTTAACGGCAAATTGTGCCGATGCACTAATTCATCAATTGCAATGAACCCTATATTATGCCGTGTCTGATCATATTTCTGACCCGGATTCCCAAGTCCAACAATCATTTTCATATTTATAAACGCCCTTTACTCATAATCCATTCCAAAAAAACTATACCTTAACAGAAAATAAAATACAAGAAAACCGAAAAGCGGAAGAAACCGGTTAGAAACGGAGAAGTAAGGGAGAAAGCCCGGAGTGAGGCGTATTTTCCTTACGCAGGGATTTATCACTTACGGCGCAGTTTCTGGTTTCTGAAGCTAGACACCACCGAAAAGCGGAGAAGAACGGTTAGAAACGTAAGGATAGGTGAGAAAGCCCGGAATGAGATGCTTTTTCTCATGCAGGGATTTATCGCCTATACCGCAGTTTCTGTTCTTCGCAGCTAGACAAAACCGAAAAGCGGAGAAGAACGGTTAGAAACGGAGGGATAGGTGTATTCACCGTTAACACCCCACTGCTATTCTCCTTCTCCGACAGTAAGGATAAATCCTTCATTCCTGCACAAAAAGCACATCAAGGATGCTTGCTTTCCATCCTTGACATGCTTTGCCTATACTTTCTATCATATCCTTTGCCTGTAAGGAATAATCCTACTTCATTAAAACTTTACACTTTTTTCAAATTGTTTCACCATTGTAAAAAGTAATAAAGCAATAAAGGCAATCGTTGTAACGAGTACAGCTGCAATAGGCATAGTACCCTTTCCCGTACTCAGTAGCTCTGTTGCCAGGTTGAGGAGATTTGAAGGCAAATAAATGGCTATATCAGGTATTACTGTCGACAAGAGAGCGATACTAGCCAGTATTAAGATAGATATGCCAGCTACTCCTCCACTGCGACGAAGAAACGTACTAACAAACAACGTGACTGTTATAACTAGCACAATCCATAAACAATAAATCACAAAGCTTTTCCATACGGAACTAAGCGACACATCAGAAAAAAGGATGTTTGTATAATACCATGCGGCTCCATAGGAGATTGTAAAGGCACCAAGATGAAGCATTACAAGCATCGTCCACTTACTGAATATATAGGTGGCAGTATTTACAGGTCTGGAGAACAGCTGCATAAGAGAGCCGTTATTTCTCTCCTGTACAATTACATTCATACACGCAAGCACAATAATTGCCGTTCCAATCGTATGTAGCTGAGACAAAGTCCCTGCCAGAACTTCAGCACCGCTAGGGATTGGAAGTTCAATTACTGCTCCTGGCGGCAGACTATTAGAATTCTCCAAAATTGTTGGCATAAAATATAAACTGATTGGCTGAAGAAGTGTCACTAACAGGATGACAGCAGGCAGCCAAACCAGCTTCTTTTCTCTCCAAGCCTCTACCCATTCTTTATGAAACAGCACATTGAATCTCTTCAACCTTCCATCACCTCTATGTAATGTTCTTCTAAGGTTTTTTCTTCTGCCCCGAAATACCTGACTCCTATGTCTTGCTGGATACATTTTTGCAGTAGCATATTGGGCGTAACATTATGCCGCAATGTTCCGATGATCTTCCTTGATTCCTTTATATCTATCTCTTCATAAAGCTCCAGCAATCCTTCAATCTGTAAAGATTCTAATGTTTCCAAGCGATAGCGTTCTCTTAGCCGATTCCCCTTCCATTCCTTCATGTCTTCATAGGATATACTTTGACCTGATTTCATAATTAATGCCTTATCACATATCTGTTCCGCATCATGCAGTACATGTGTAGAAAATAGAATAGCCATATCCTTTTTCAAATCCTCCAATATATCCATGACATCAATTCTTCCAGCTGGGTCAAGAGCGGATACAGGTTCATCAAGCAAAAGAATTTTCGGCTCATGCATGATTGCTTGCGCTAAGCCGAGACGCTGTTTCATCCCTCCAGAGAAAGCTCCTATCTTCTGTTTCTGTGCTCCTAACAATCCTGTCATTTCCAATACACGCAAGCTTCGTTCTTTTATAGTTCGTTTAGTCATCCCAGATAATGTTCCAGCTAAAATGAGATATTCTTTAGGGTACATCCAATCGAAGAAGGTGGGATATTGAGGCAGAAATCCAATTTTATCTTTGTTAAGTACTTTGTTATCACTCATTATCAACCCAGCAGTTGGTGTGATTAATCCAGCCAGCATATGTAAAGTTGTTGTCTTACCCGCTCCATTTGGTCCTAAAAGCGCAATACACTCATTTTCCCTCAACTGAAGACTTAGGTTTTTTACCGCGACATGTTTTCCGTATCGTTTCGTCAATCCTTGTGCTTCTAAAATAGTCATTTATATGCATCCTTTCTTTGCCCAATCACGAAATAAAGGATAGGTCCGATGATACTGATACAGAAAATAATTACTATCCAGACCCATTTGGGTCCCAGCGTTTCTTCTGCTCGAATACAACTGATCAATGCAATAATGAGTAAAAGAAACTGGATCACGATAACAGGCAACAACAATGTCACAATGTTCTCCATCTTCAGTACCTCCTTTTATCTTTACGAATGATAAATACATAATATAAAAGAAGCGGTGTAGGAAACTGAATCAGTCCGACAATCCCCCATGCCCATGCATGAGTACCTCTTCTTTTTGCATCCATGTACAACCAGATTCCTTGTGCCAGCAATATAGGAATTGCTAAGATAATAATTTTCAGTTCATTCGAAGATATCATGTGACCCTTCCTTTGCTTCTTTCAACTAGTAATAGGATGACAACAGCAATAATTGAAATGAGCTGCATAATGTAGAAAGCCCAAGTGATATGCACGGCCATAAGCATGTACAAGGATAGCAACACACATGCTAGAATGATGAACCTGCATAGTTCTCTGCGCATTCTTTCTCGATATCTCTTCTCACCCGAGCTTATCTGCTGCTGCATCTCATCCGTTTCAGGAACATCAATATGTAATTTTGCATCCATTTCATCCCAGGTTTCGTCCATCTTCTTCATCCATTCATCTTGTTTCATCTGACCACTCCTCTCTTAATTTCTTTAACGCATAATGAATACGGGACTTTACTGTCCCTTTTCTTAATTTTGTCATTGCACTAATTTCCTCAATTGAATAACCATAATAATGACGAAGCAATATTAACGTCCTAGTTTCTATAGATAACGATGCAAACAGATCCAGATGCAATGACCAATCCATATTGCCTTGTTCTAATTCCCATTTCATTTTTCGTTTTTCATTCTCCGTCAGCTGCAGTTGTCTTTTCCTATCTCGCTTACTTTTCCGTTGTTCATCCAAATATAAGCGAGTTGCGATAGATATAAGCCATGTAGAAAATTTAGATTGATAACGAAATTTCGGCAAATTGATATATGCCCGAATCATCGTTTCCTGCAGCAAGTCTTCTGTCATTTCTTTATTCATCGTGAGTTTAAAAAGATAACGATATAAGAACGTATAATATTGCTGGAAAAGCTGACTGAAAGCCGATTTGTCTTGTTTGGCATTTTCAATCGATATGGTTTCCGCTGATTCCTCCATCTCACTCCCCCTTCCTTCTCTGACTATATGACGTTTTAGGAATTTGAATGGTTCAATCAAAATAAAAAAAAGCTGTGCCTTTTCAGGCACAGCTTTTTGTAATCACTTAATCTTCTTTATCGTTCTTAGATCCTTCTTCGATTGCTTCTACATCATCCGCGTCACCAGTAGTTGTATCATCTGTTTCAATCTCTGCAGTAGGTGCAGTGACTGTAGCGATTGTTGTATCAGCATCCGTTAGGATTTCATAAGAACCATCTGTTGGCAGGTCGCCAACACTGATGCTGTCACCGACTTCAAGTTTGGAGACATCGACTGTAATCTGATCTGGAATGTCGTTCGGTTTTGCACTGATTTCCAAATCATATAGTGGCTGCTGAAGAACGCCGCCTTCACTAGAACCAGGTGCTTCACCTTCAAGCTGAATCGGCACTTCTACATTACGCGCTTCGGACATATTTACTACATAAAAGTCCGCGTGCACTAGACTACCTTTCAAAGAATCTGTTTGATAGTCATGCAGCATGACATCTACTGTATCGCCTTTAACATCAAGGGAAATAATTGCGTTTTTCCCTTGATCACGAACAGTTTTCAGTAAGTCAACGCTATCTACCGCGACACTTACAGGATCTTTGCCATTTCCGTACACGACTGCTGGAATGATACCTTCTTCACGCAGTCCTCTAATATAAGATTTAGTATTGTTTTCTCGTTTGTCTGCTTTAAGTTTTACTGCCATCGTAATCACCCTCCATAGTTTTTAGGCGTCTACAAAGTATGATTCCCTTACGATTCCAGTATTAAACATTAATCAATCAAACAGGATACTTACAGATTGCTGTTCGTGAATACGAATAATTGCTTCACCGAACAATGGCGCAACAGAAAGCTGCGTGATATTTTCAATTTGCTTCTCTTTTGGAAGAGGAATTGAGTTTGTCACAACAAGCTCTTTTATTTGTGAATTTTGGATTCGCTCGATTGCCGGTCCGGATAGAACTGGATGAGAACATGCTGCGTATACTTCTGTCGCACCTTTTTCTCTCAATGCATTAGCAGCTAGCGTCAATGTTCCAGCTGTATCAATGATATCATCGATGATGATTGCAGTTTTGCCTTTGATCTCTCCGATGATGTTCATCACTTCTGCCACGTTTGGACGAGGGCGGCGTTTGTCGATGATTGCAATTGGCGCTTTCAAACGATCTGCCATACGGCGAGCACGGACTACACCGCCGTGGTCAGGAGATACAACGACGATATCTTCCAAGTTCTTTTTCTCGAAATAATCGGATAGAATTGGAACACCTACCAAGTGGTCGATCGGAATATCGAAGAAACCTTGGATCTGCGGTGCATGCAAGTCCAATGCCAAGACACGTGTAGCTCCGGCAGTCTGCAGGATATCAGCGATCAGTTTGCTTGTAATTGGTTCACGGGCACGGGCTTTACGATCCTGACGTGCATAACCGTAATAAGGCATGATGATGTTAATTGTTTTAGCTGATGCACGTTTTAATGCATCAATCATGATGAGCAGCTCCATCATATGCTGATTGACAGGTGCACTAGTAGACTGGACAACATAAACGTCACAGCCGCGGATACTTTCTTCGATATTGATCTGGATTTCGCCATCGCTAAAGTGGGAAACAGTGATTTTACCCAGTTCTACGCCAATGTGGTCTGCAATTGACTTAGCTAACTCCGGATTAGAATTCAAAGAAAAAACTTTTAACGATGGATCATTATAAGGCATGTCGAGTAACCCTCCAAAATTATTTATTCTTTAGATAAGAATTTTTGTTTTCTTGTCTTGCTCTGGCAATCGATAAAGCATCAGCTGGTACATCTTTTGTTATGGTCGAGCCTGCTGCCACAAGGGCACCTTCGCCGACCGTTACTGGTGCAATCAGGTTCGCATTACAACCGATAAAGGCATTGTCCTCAATCTTCGTCAGATGTTTATTCTTTCCGTCATAGTTCACTGTTATTGTACCACAACCGACATTAACATCTTTACCAACTTCAGCATCACCGATATAGCTAAGATGAGAAACTTTACTTCCCTCACCGATAGACGCTTTCTTCACTTCGACGAAGTTTCCGATCTTCACATTATCTCCAAGCTGTGCTTGAGGGCGAATATGAGCGAATGGTCCAATATTGACATCATTTCCGATTTCACTGTCATGTGCTAAACTTTGCTTCACAACTGTGCGGCTGCCGATTGTGACATCCTTCACTTCTGAGTTCGGACCAATGATGGCATCTTCTTTGATAACTGTCTTTCCAAGAATCATCGTGTTTGGCAAAATTGTTACATCCTGCTCGATAACCGCATCTGTACTGATATACGTTGAATCAGGGTCAATGATTGTTACGCCATTACGCATATGCTGTTCATTGACACGACGCTTCATAATCTGTTCTGCTTGAGAAAGAGCTACCCGATCGTTTACACCCATTGTTTCGTCAAAATCAGGTGTCTGATAAGCGGTTACAAGCTTGTTATCTTTTTTCAACAGCTCAAGTACATCCGGAAGATAATACTCACCTTGGGCATTATCATTCGATACATTATGCAATGCTTGGAATAATAGCTTATTATCAAAGCAGTATGTCCCTGTATTGATTTCATCCACGAGAAGCTCTTGGGCATTCGCATCTTTATGCTCTACAATACGCAGAACCTCTCCAGAGTCATTGCGAATGACACGGCCATATCCTGCTGGGTCCGGCGCTTTTGCAGTCAATACTGTTGCACTCGCTCCTTGCTGTTCGTGATGATTAAGCAATGCTTGAATCGTTTGGCCTGTAATAAGAGGCGTATCTCCGCTTAAAACGACAGTAACACCCTCATTGTCTTTCAAGAACTCTTCCGCTTGCAGAACCGCATGTCCTGTACCAAGCTGTTCCTCTTGAAGGGCATATTCACTCACATCTCCAAGTTGGGCTTTTACGTCTTCTGCTCCGTGCCCGACAATGGTAATTAATTTATCTAATTGTAAAGAATTCAACTGGTCAGTAACATGCTGTACCATTGGTTTACCCATAACAGGATGCAGCACTTTGTACAGCTTCGATTTCATCCTGGTGCCTTTCCCGGCAGCAAGGATGACTGCATATCGGTTTGACATGCGAACCCTCCATTCTTTTTATCCTCTGTAAATATATCTTAAAATAATTGTCATTTCAACAGGCGCAGCGCTCGAATTCAAGTAATTCGAGACGTTTTTTTCTCCAATCAACTGGATTGTGAGCATAAAAATAACAGCTATCCCATATGTTAGAACAGCTGTTAATTTTACCTTTATAGAAGATGACGTCATTGTCATCTATTGAGCTCATATCAAGAAGCGCCAGCGGCTTCCTCATACTCCACTTCTATTTCTTCTCCTGCACGATGATATTCCTGCAGCACAGCATCCTGTATCTTGCTCCGGGTACCAGAGTTGATTGGATGCGCTACATCGCGGAATTCACCGTCTGGTGTACGTTTGGAAGGCATAGCGACAAACAAGCCGTTATTCCCTTCGATGACACGAATATCGTGTACAACAAACTCTTGATCCATTGTAATAGAAGCGATAGCACGCATTCTTCCCTCGGTATTAACGCGGCGTAATCTTACGTCAGTAACTTCCATTATGCTTCACCACCCTTACCTTATTTAGAACTTATTACCAGTAATTCTACATAAAGCTGGAAACTCCTGCTCCCAATAGAACTTTTTTAAAAATAAATCGGTAAGGTGGAAAAGCCGGATTAGTTAAAGTAATTACCTTTTTGTACTTCGACCCGCTGATTACGTACATCAACGTTTTGGATCTTAATTAATGACGTGTAATCTTCTACTACACGTTCTTCTTCTTCGTCCTCTGCTTCAGCCAATACGCCTATAGCAGTAACATTTGCATTGAATTCCTGCAAAAGACTCTTCATTCCGTTTATGGTTCCGCCTGCTTTCATGAAGTCATCCACAATACAGACATTGGCTTGATCCGGGATACTGCGCTTGGACAAAACCATCGTCTGAATTTTCCTGGATGAACCAGAAACGTAATTCACACTCACTGTCGAACCCTCTGTCACCTTCGGGTCTCGTCTAACAATGACAACGGGGACATTCAAATATGCAGCAGCTGCATAAGCAATCGGAATACCCTTTGTAGCGACAGTAACCACTACATCAATTTCACGGTCATGGAATGCCGTTGCAAAAAGACGACCGATCTTATTAACTGTTGCTGGTTCTCCGAGTATATCGCTCATGAATAGATATCCCCCAGGAAGAAGCCTGTCCGAATCTGCCAGCTTTCTGCATAGCTCATCAATGAAAGCAGCACTGTTCTCCTTGGAGTATACCGGGATGTAGCGAACACCACCAGCAGCGCCGGATACAGATTGCAAGTACCCAATACCTTCATGTTGGAACATATCATTTATAATCGACAAATCCTCGCTGACGGAGGATTTGGCAGCAGCGTACGTCGTCGAGAAATATGGCAAAGACACCAATTGTTGCGGATGATCCATTAAATAATTCGTCATCGCAACCAAACGTTCACTTCTTTTCATCTCTACACCTCAAAACCGAATGTTATTGTTAGATAATAACATTCTCGTACGGATTTAATCAAGCTCCGTTCGCCCTCCGAGCATCCGTACAACATACACTTGTTCACAGAATCCTCTTAAGCTGTTGTAGATCCGATAAGCGCGGCTCTCCTGGGATACGAGAGAGAAGACAGTCGGTCCGCTTCCGCTCATCAGTACCGCATCAGCTCCTGCTTCAACCATTTGCTGTTTAATTTGTTTTACTTCCGGACAAAGTTTAAGCGTAACTGGCTCGAGTACATTACCCACCTTGTCACAGATTGATTGAAAATCGCCTTGCTCAATAGCTTCGACCATTCCCTCTGTATCAGGATGCTGTATATGATCGATTTTTAACTGCTGATAGATCGTCTGGGTGGATACACCAATTCCCGGATTAGCAAGTACAACCCAGCAAGCCGGCGGAGCTGGAAGCTCCTTAATCTTTTCTCCACGTCCAGTTGATAATGCTGTAGAACCGTATACACAGAAGGATACATCCGAACCAATTTTCGCACCGAGCTCAGCCAGCGTATCCAAGGATAGCTGCAGATTCCATAGTGTATTCAGACCGCGCAGTACTGCCGCTGCATCACTGCTTCCTCCAGCAAGCCCAGCTGCGACCGGTATCTGTTTGTCTATGTATATCTTGACACCTTTTTTGATATTATATGTATCCTTGATCAATTGCGCCGCACGGTAGGCAAGATTACGCTCATCGTTCGGAACAAAACGATTGTCCGATTCGATTTCGATCTTGTTCTCCTGTAACACGATTAACTCTATCCGGTCTGCCAGGTCGATCGTTGTCATAACCATCTCTACCTCATGATAGCCATCCGGGCGTTTATACAGTACGTCCAACGAAAGATTGATCTTAGCTGGCGCCTTTTCGAGCAAATACATGTCATGTCACCTACTTTAGTTGAATTTCTCCAAAATTGTATCATAAAAAGGAAGTACAGGCTATTCTGCCTAAAAAGAAGAAGCCCTCCTCTTCATAAAAAAAGAAGGGCTTCACTTTATTGCTTATCGCGCATCGACTGTTCGGCCATGGCAATGGCATACTTGACCATGTTCCCGGCGTCGCGGGAACGAATGCCGCCCCAGCCTTCCTTTTGTACGGTGTCGTAAAATCCAAGTTCCTTTGCAATTTCCTCTTTTAGTGCATCAGACATGATTCCTCTTCTTCTGCCCAAAGAAAACAGCTCCCTTCAGAGATTATCACGACATCCTTATTTTCTGCCCAAGACCGTACGCTATGCCTGTCAGATGTTTGCAAATAAGACAAAATAAAAAGCAGGGGACTAAGCCCCCGCTTTCATTTATGCGTTATTTCGCAATTTCGTTTAAATCATCCGTATCAAAATCTAATTCGACTGTTTCGGTTAAGACATCTGCATAGCTATAGGAGACACGCTCAAACGCATTTTCATCTTGATCAAGTTCTACGATGAATACAGCTGGATACGTTTCCGCAAGTACTCCGCAACGTTCGATGGTTTTCTTTCTCCCACCATTAGCTTTCAATTTTAAACGTTTACCAATTTGTCCTTCGAGACCCTGCTTAATTTCCACTAATGTTTTAGCCACTGCACTCCACCTCACTGATCTAATCATAGCATATTTTAGGTATAGAGTCAAATAAAACTTTTTATTATAACAGCATACCAATTTTGATGTCAATGAAAAGATTAAATGTTTCTTATTTCACTTTATTCTTTCAAATCCATACAAAATTATGCATCAGTGGTAAATTTACGATAAGGCAAGGGTCTAGGCGTCTTCTTTCTCCTCGTCTGGATCCACGAAAGGCAACCCTGTCCGAAGCAGGCCGCGAGTTTCAATTCCACCAAGGCCGCGTTCTCCTGTCAGTGTATTTCGGAGTGCATCCCATACGCCCACTTTTTCCATAAACGGCGTGAATGCGATTTTGGCAACAATATAAACCGGGTCCAAGGCATGGATATTAATCCTGCTTGGAGAGCTTGCAAAATTCGCCCCTGCACGTATCAAAGATTCAAAATGAGATTGGCAAGCGCCAGCAAAGATGATTAATTGATCTAGATGCGGATACAAGCGACGCGCCTCTCTTACCGTTTCGACGAAATACTGGGAATTTCGATAGGCACGGATATCCTGCTTATCTCCTTTGTTTTTCTGAAAGGCATCATGTCCTGTAATGACAATAATATCTGGCTGAATCTTTTCCAATAGGGAAGCAATTTGAAGTGGCATTTCTTTTTCATTCAGGTGGACACCATGTACTTGGATGCCGAAGCGCTGATAAAAATCGATGCACTTTTTTAAATATGTCTTATCTCCATCTATGTGGAGTACCTTTGCAGGAATCTGGAAGTAATTTGGGCTATGCTGATAACCTGAGGTTGATTCATAATCCCGCTTATCCTTCATCAGCAGGTAATCCTGGCGAAAGAGGCGGTAGGAGTAATCTTCTTTATCCTGCCATGTTTTCTTGCGTTTCGTTATTTCACGTGTTCCAGTCTTTACAAGGTCATCCTTGGGGGCGTCTGCGATGAGTCGCATATCTTCTCCATGCAAGATGACCTTATTGGCTGTAAAGCTGGATACACGGAACATTAAATCGTGCTGATATGATATTCTAGTGACGATATCACCAATCGCCAAATCCATTCCGTTCACCTCACCCACCAAAGCTTTCTCCTACAGCGTATGATGGATGGGCAAAAATGTTCAGCCTTTAGCTGTAAAGGTATTCGCTAAAGCAGCGAATTCCTCCATCGAAAGCGATTCTCCTCTTCTTGTGCCATCGATTTCAGCTTCGTTCATGATTTCTTCGAGCTCGTCTTTAGAAAAACGAGAAGAAAAATGCCTATTCAGATTGTTACGCAATGTTTTTCGTCGCTGGCCGAATGATGCTTGAATCAGGTCGAAGAAGAATTTCTCATCCTCTACATGAACTGGGGGCTCACTGCGTACTGCTAGATGAAGAACAGCCGAATCAACATTTGGCTGCGGCATGAACGCTGTTTTCGGTACAGTCATCACGACGGCAGCTTCTGTATAATATTGAACTGCCAGCGATAAGGAACCATAGCTTTTCGTATTTGGAGAAGCGGCCATGCGGTCAGCTACTTCTTTTTGGATCATGACCGTTATGCTGGAAATCGGCAGATTCCGCGTAAGCAGATTCATCAATATCGGTGTTGTAATATAATATGGCAGGTTTGCGACGATTTTTACTTTTTGGTCGCCGAAATACTGCTGTAGCTCCTGCTCGACATCTGCCTTCAAAATATCCTCGTTTACGACTTTAACATTGTCATATGGTGAGAGTGTGTCCTCCAGGATAGGCAATAGACGCTGATCTATCTCAAAAGCCAATACTTTATTTGCTGCGATAGCTAGCTGCTCTGTCAATGCACCCATCCCTGGTCCAATTTCAATCGCACCAACATCTTCTGTTACTCCTGCATGATGGATGATATTCCTCAGGATATTTGTATCAATCAGGAAATTCTGCCCGAGGCTTTTCTTGAAGGAGAAATTATATTTCTTAAGCAGTTCCTTCGTCCTTGTCGGTGTGGAAATATGCCGTTCATTCGTCATTGTCTTCCTCCTGTATAATTTGCTGCATCGTTTCGACAAACAATTGCTCTGGTATCCGGAACATAGCAAGCCGTTTGAGAAGCTGCTTGCCATTTGTATGGCCGATAGACAGTCTTTCTCCAAGCTTTTCCCGCCGCTGTTTGGCTCTTGGTCCGCCAAGGAGACCGTATGCTATAACAGCTTCCCTGGAGATTTCCGGTTCGTACATCTCGCTCATCTCATACACTTGCTCCAAGGCTGTCCGAATTGACTCAGCTGAAGCGTGCTCAATACCTATTCCTTTGTTATTACGTGCACGCGCTTTATCCTTTGACAGGAACGCATGCTTACATCCAGGCACTGCCTGGGAGACAATATGACGAATACGCTCACCGGGATAATCAGGATCAGTAAATATGATTACGCCTCGCTTCGCTTGTGCATGTCTTATTTGTTCAATGATACCAGCATGTATAGCAGATCCGTTTGTCTCAATTGTATCCGCCTGGATCGCCTGATTTATCTTAGCTGTATCGTCTTTACCTTCAACAACAATCACTTCTTTAATTTGCACGTTATACCCTCTATAATTTGATTTGATATAGTCTTTCTGCATTTCGCATTGTCAGCTCTGCCAATTCCTCGTACCCAATGCCTCGCAGCTCAGCAATCTGTTCAGCTACAAGCTTCACATAAGCAGGTTCATTGCGTTTGCCACGGTTAGGATGCGGTGCCAGATACGGACAATCTGTTTCAATCAGCAGCCGATCTGCGGGTACCATTTTCGCTACTTCCTTCGGTGCCTTAGCATTTTTGAAAGTGACAGGCCCGCCTAGGGAAATATAGAAGTTCATGTCCAGAAACTCCTGCACAAGATCCGCTTCATCACTATAGCAATGCATGATGCCTCCGACTTCAGCTGCATTTTCTTCCTTCAAAATCGGAATGATGTCCTGTGTTGCTTCCCGATTATGAATGATAATCGGCAGCTTAACGCGTTTAGCCAGCTGAATCTGCTTTCGCAGCACATCCTTCTGAATATCCTTTGGTGACTTGTCCCAGTGATAATCCAGACCCATTTCGCCAATCGCCACAACTTTTGGATGTGACGAAAGCTCCTCAATCCGATCAAGATCAGCATCTGTCATATCAATCGCATCAACAGGATGCCAGCCGATTGCTGCATAGACGAAATCGTATTTCTCCGCAAGCTCGATCGCCGAGGTGATTCCTTCCTCATCACAGCCAATAACTACAAGACGGGATACGCCCGCATCCTTTGCCCGCTGCAGCATCTCTTCACGGTCTTCAGCAAACTGCTTATCATTAATATGAGCATGTGTATCAAATAACATAGCATGATGTCCTTTCTATCTGTTAAAAAAGGAAAAACGCTTGCGTGCAAGCGTCTCCCCCTTGTTTATTATTTTACGATTGATCCATTTGGCAAATTCTGCTCCACTGTTGCCAGCGCAAGCTTGCCGTCTGCACTTTCACCGGACAGAATCATCCCTTCGGACATCTCCCCGCGAAGTTTAACCGGCTTCAGATTTACCACACAAAGCACTTTCTTGCCGACAAGCTCTTCTGGTGTATAATGCTCTGCAATACCAGAAATAACCTGACGCTTCTCTGTTCCCAAATCAAGCTGGATCTTCAATAGCTTATCTGCTTTCTTCACTTTGTCAGCAGCAATAACCTCCGCCACGCGGAACTCCAGCTTCGCAAAGTCCTCATACTGCACTTCCGGAAGTGAAGCCGCTTCCTGCTCCTTTTTCGGCTGTGCTTTTTTCTCTGGTTCAGGAATTTTCATCATGTTCTTAATTGCTTCCACTTCTACCTTTGCATCCAGACGAGGGAAGATCGGTCCTTCTTTCTTCACTTGACGACCTGTTTTTACTTCTGTTGTCAGAAGCGTATCCCAGTCTTGGCTTGCTTCTTCTACACCAAGCTGCGCAAAGATCTTAGCTGGTGTTTCCACAAGGAATGGGCGAAGCAAAATGGCTACTTGGCGCAGCACTTCTGCCAGGTGAGCAAGCACGTTTCCAAGACGATCCGCTTGGGCTTCGTCTTTTGCCAGCACCCAAGGCTTCGTTTCATCGATATATTTATTTGCTCGGCTGACTAGCTGCCAAATTTTCGCAAGAACAACGGAAAACTCCATGTTCTCCATTCCGTCTTCTACTTCCTTGACAGTTTGTTTCGCCATTTCTTCGAGCGCCTGCTCGAATTCCGTCTCTCCAGTAACATAAGCTGGCACAATATCTTCTTTGTATTGGCTGATCATAGCTACTGTACGGTTCAGCAAGTTGCCAAGGTCATTTGCCAGGTCAAAGTTCGTACGATCGACGAAACCTTCCGGTGTGAACACACCGTCTGCACCGAATGGCACTTCACGAAGCAAGTAGTAGCGAAGCGGGTCAAGACCATAGCGATCCTTCAGATCAACCGGGCTCACGACATTTCCTTTTGATTTACTCATCTTGCCGTCTTTCATTAGAATCCAGCCGTGTGCGAAGACTTTCTTCGGCAGCGGCAGATCCAATGCCATTAGCATGATCGGCCAGTAAATTGTATGGAAACGGACAATTTCTTTACTCATCAGATGAACATCCGCCGGCCAGTATTTCTGATAAAGACTATCATCTTCAGAACCATATCCAAGTGCCGTAATATAATTGGATAGCGCATCAATCCATACATAAATAACATGCTTCGGATTCTCAAGCACTTTTGGTCCCCATTCAAATGATGTACGGGAAACTGCCAAGTCTTCCAAACCAGGCTTGATGAAGTTGTTA
Source organism: Terribacillus sp. AE2B 122 (assembly GCF_902497585.1). Taxonomy (NCBI): domain Bacteria; kingdom Bacillati; phylum Bacillota; class Bacilli; order Caryophanales; family Bacillaceae; genus Terribacillus; species Terribacillus sp. AE2B 122. Next base: position 45,084 of record NZ_LR700953.1, read on the forward strand.
ATCATTTCATTCTTCCGGCTCACAGGCTGGATGAATTCAGGATTTTCTTCATAATACTTCAGCAGGCGGTCAGCATACTTGCTAGTCCGCAAGAAATAAGATTCCTCTTTTACGCGATCGACCGGGCCGCCGCAGTCCGGACATCTGCCATCGTCCAGTTGTGTTTCCGTGAAAAAGGATTCACAGGAAGTACAGTACCAGCCTTCGTATTGATCCAGGTAAATATCATCCTGTTCCAATAGTCTAGAGAAGATTTTCTGTACCGTTTCCTTATGACGCGGTTCAGTTGTGCGGATGAAATCTGTATTAGTAATCTCAAGCGTCTTCCATAAAGCTTTAATATCTTTTACGATATTGTCCACATATTGCTGTGGTGTTACACCTTGCTCTTCTGCTTTGCGCTGGATTTTCTGACCATGCTCATCCGTACCTGTCAAATACGCGACATCATATCCGCGCAGACGCTTATAGCGAGCCATCGCATCACCGGCTACTGTCGTATAGGCATGACCGATGTGCAATTTGCCACTCGGATAATAGATTGGCGTTGTAATATAAAACGTTTTATTCTCTTTCTGCATCTGCTTACCCTCCATTAAGAAAAAAGCCCACCTGCGTGAGCTACTCGTATCGCTATTACACTTATCTCTATTGTAGCGACTTTCCGACATAAATTCCAATCCAGCAGAAATTTTTTTCTTTCCTGATGCGACATAAAAATAAGCACATATACGTATTTCTATGGTAATAATCCGACACATTAAGCGAATGTGTCGAATTCTGTCGAGTATTCGACAGAACTCTCCTATCATCTTTCTATTTAAATATCCCTATTTAATTCACTCTTTTTACATATACAACCATTATAATAGTATTAAATACCCAATATATTCCCTTTCTTCTGTTTTTGCTACCAGCAACATGCTAATCTTCAATATTTTTGAATTGACACTTATGTAAATCACTGGTACGATAATCAATAGTTAAATTGTCGAATAATGACGAATAAACATATATAAACACCCGAGAGGAGAAACATTATATGAAATCAACAGGTATTGTACGTAAAGTCGACGAATTGGGAAGAGTTGTTATTCCAATCGAATTGCGTCGTACACTAGGAATCAATGAGAAAGATGCTTTGGAAATCTACGTAGATGATGACCGCATCATCCTTAAAAAATACAAACCGAACATGACTTGCCATATTACTGGTGAGATCTCCGATGACAACTTGTCTTTGGCTAACGGTAAACTAGTTCTTAGCCGCGAAGGTGCAGAAGAGCTAATCAACGAAATCCAAACACGTTTGAACAAATAATAAAAAACCGCTCCGGTTGGAGCGGTTTTTCTTTTTACTCAACATGATAAGCTTGATACACGTCTCGTTTAGGAAGCTGACGATCTACAGATACTTGCTTGATCGCTTGCTTTGAGGGCAATTCTTCATTTTCTATATACCAATCGACATGCTCTTGCACACTCATGTCCTGCCAAAAAGTCTGAACTTCTTCAAACTGCTCTGATTCTGAAGCTCCTTCTACTACAAGGCAGAACTCACCTCTCACTGTTTCAGAGGAAGCCCATTCCTTAGCTTCTTGTATAGTTCCTCGCAGAAACTCTTCATAGCGCTTTGTCAGCTCTCTGCCAAGCGCTATTCTTCTGTTCCCAAAAGCCTCGTCCAAGGCAGTGAGTGTTTCCTTCAAGCGGTGCGGACTTTCATAGAAAATCAGAGTTGCCGCCACTTTTCGCAGTTTCTCTAACTCCCCTGTTAGTTCCTTCTTCTTCCGAGGCAGGAATCCATAAAACTGATAAGCATCTGTGGAAAGACCTGACCCGACTAATGCGACAAGCGCCGCATTTGCACCAGGCAGTACGACGATCGGATAGTCAGCTGCTGCCGCTGCTTGAACCAATTCCTGACCCGGATCGCTAATAGCCGGCATACCAGCATCACTAACCAAACCAACATCTTTCCCCTCTTCCAGCAAATCGAGAAGCATCTGCTCTCGCGCTTTCCTATTGTGCTCGTGGTAACTGATTAGCGGTGTCGGAATCTCAAAATGGTTGAACAGTTTCTTCGTATTCCGTGTATCCTCTGCTGCGACAGTATGTACTTGTTTTAAAGTTTCCAATGCTCTTAACGTAATATCCTGCAGATTGCCAATTGGCGTTGGAATAATGAACAGCGTGCCTGTCTGATGTTCTTCAAAGCTTTTCTGTGATTGCATACGATTTTCCTCCTTCCTGGACAAGAGCCCATTTTCGATGCTTCGGAAGCTGTTTGATTCTGTATTCCTCCCGCAGAGCAGCTTGCCTTGAGTCAAAAAAACGGATATAAACAAGGATGAATGGACCCCTGCCTTTTGTATATTTTGCCCCTTTACCGGTGGCATGCTGCTTTAAACGTTTCGCGAGTGCATTTGTGTATCCAGTATACAGACTTCCGTCCTTGCACTTCAGCATATAGACCATATGCTCACTTGCTGCCATACAGGATTTCCTCTAATTCTTCTGTATATCCTCCAGCTTCCTTGTGAGAATATAGCGGCGGAAGAATCTTCAAACCAGGATTGCCATTGCGAATCCCCTCTATCAGGAGGATATTAGCCTCTTTCCCAGGCTTCGGATAGACAAGCCGCATCCGTTTTGGTTCGATTTTCTGTGCCCGCATACTTGTGACAATATCGAGCAAGCGATCCGGACGATGAACAAGGCTAACCTTTCCACCTGGTTTTACGAGTTTACGGCATGCTAGAATAACATCATCCAACGTACACATAATTTCATGACGCGCAATGGTCAAGTGTTCATTTAAATTCTGCTCGTTTTTGCTAGGAGTCTTGAAATAAGGAGGGTTACATGTAATTGCATCAAAAGGACCATTTCCTAAAACAGCTGGCATCTCTTTCAGATCACCATGTATCATCTCCACTTGATCCTCCAACCCATTCAGCGCAACATTCCGCACTGCCATATCATAAAGACGCTCCTGAATCTCGACACCTGTTACCTGCGCTTTTGTTCTTTTGCTGAGCAATAAAGGAATCACAGCATTACCGGAGCATAAATCCAATATTCTTCCTTTTGAAATTGGGATTGCTGCAAAATCAGCCAGGAGTACTGCATCCAATGAAAAGGCAAATACAGTCGGGCTCTGAATAATGCGCATGTTTTCATCAGCAAGCAAATAATCCAGCCGCTCATCCCCTTTTAATTCCACCATACACTTAATTCCCTTCTTGTTTTTTTACAAAAAAGGACCTTCCCTACTAATTGTAAGAAAGGCCGCCACATCATTTATTCTTATTCAAGAACGTCAAACAGAACAAGCAATCTTCATTACGTCTCGGACTGCCGAAATGCACATTACAGATATGGAAACCTTCTTCATATAAACGCGCCAGGTTATCATATCCTTCGCCAATCTGCGCATCCTTGGACGGTGAGCCAATGCTTCCGGCTTTCTGTTCCTGTTCAGCTTGGCCATCTAGACGATTGCGCAGGTGATGGTTTTCTACCGTCAGACGGTTATTCTCTTCCAATAACTCCGCTACATGACCCTTTACATCGCCCAGCTGCTTATACAGCTGTCCGATTTGCTCTTCCATCTGTGTGACATGCTCCAGTATTTCCTTCTTGTTCACCGTCTCTCCACCCCATTATTCCATGGCTTGCGTTGAGATAACTCCTTCTTCGATCAGTTCATCTAAGGTATACTCAATAACCCGTTCCTTTTCCGGCACTTCAATCTGAATCAACCGTTCCAAAATGTTCAAGCCGACTACCTTACCCGATCCGTAAGAAGTCCGAATCGCTTCACCCAAATCCGGAAGCTCACGTTTCGCCTCTTCATACTCATCATTTTCATACTTCAGACAGCACATCAGCCGTCCGCATAGACCGGAAATCTTCGCTGGATTCAACGATAGATTCTGATCCTTCGCCATCTTGATTGATACCGGCTCAAAATCACCCAGGAAAGTGGAGCAGCAAAGCATTCTGCCACAAGGACCAATACCGCCTAGCAGCTTCGCTTCATCTCGCACCCCAATTTGTCTAAGTTCTATTCTAGTCTTGAAGACTGCAGCCAGATCCTTCACCAGGTTCCGGAAATCGACCCGGCCGTCTGCTGTGAAGTAAAAGATGACTTTATTTCGATCGAAGGTATATTCGACTTCGACCAGGTTCATGTCAAGCTTATGCTCTCGAATCTTCTTCTCACAAACCTTATGTGCCTGCGCAGCGTTCTCTGTATTTTCCGCCACGGTAAATTTATCTTTGTCTGTTGCGATACGAATTACCTTTTTCAGAGGAAGGACGACATCCTCTTCATCCACTTGCTTATCTGCAAGCACAACTCGTCCGAATTCTACGCCGCGAACAGTCTCTACAATAACATAATCGTCCAAAGCAACCGAAAGTTTGCCCGGATCGAAGTAATAAATTTTACCCGCCTTTTTAAAACGGACACCAATGACTTGCATCTACCCATTCACCTCTGCATCTGAAGTGTCAATTTTTCCATAACAAGTGCAGGATGGACATTCTGGTCTAATTGGCGTTTCGCTTCCATAACGGACTGCAAGCTATCAGTAGCTCGCTGCCTCGTCCAATGGCGAAGGCTGTTCTCAAGCCTGTCTTTCTCCTGTATATAGATAATGGAATCCGGCCTGTCAGCATAAAGATAGATAATGTCTTTAAACCACAATAATAGCAGATGTAACGCCAGCTGCTGCAGCTCGCGATCCTTCATCACAGGCATCCATTGACTATGGATAAACAAAAGCGCTTCGTTAGGCCTGGTTTCCAGCACTTCTACTAATTGTACCACTAGTTTTCGCGCTTTAGCAAACCACTCTTGACCGGAAATCTCCATTGCTTCCTCATAATTCTGCGTCAGCTGGGACAAAAGTCGGGCTGAAGATTGCGGAAGACCTTCCGAAATCAGCAATTCCTCGAACTGTCCTGCATGCAAAGGCTGCAGTGCGAGGATCTGACACCTGGATTGAATTGTCTGAAGTAATGCTTGGCTATTTTCCGTCAATAGGATTGCTGTTGTATGAGCACCAGGTTCCTCTAGAAACTTGAGTAGGCGATTGGATGCATTGGCTGTCATCTTATCTGCGTCTTCCATTACGTATACCTTGCGATCGGATTCCATACCAGTATAGGAAAATTCCTTTTGCAGCTGGAGAATCTGATCGTTTTTTATAGAGGCACCATCTGGTACAATCCAATGGAGATCCGGATGGTTGCCAGAATCGATGCGGCGGCAATCCTTACATGCATTGCAAGGCTCTGCGTCCTTGCGGTTCTTACAAAAGATACTCTTGGCAAACAAGCGGCTCAATGCCGATTTGCCAGTTCCACGCGATCCTTGGAATATGTAGGCATGAGAAATACGATCGCGTTTCAGGCTGTTGACGAGCATTTTACTGACAACAGGCTGTTTTGTAGACATTTCAGCCCAATTTAACATAACGTTCTTCCTTTATTAGTTACTTCACGTGTAAAGATTGAAAAGGAGCCCTTTGATCTCTCCGATCAAACCGAGAACACCGATTTGCTGCTTCTCCTGATCCATCAGAATTTCCGTCAGCTCCATCAGCTTCTCATCGATCAGCCGCACAGTCGTGAGCTTCCTGGACCCATGCTGGTTCCAGGAATGCTCATGGTGCAGTTCCATCCCATTGTCCTTTACATCTTCCATGAACTTCTTAATCTTGCGTTTATACAAAGCAAGCTCCCGGAACGAACGCGTACGCGCGAGCCGTTCTCCTTGCTTGGTAATGTCCGTGATCAGCTGCTGCAGTTCCTGTACCTGCAGTTTCCTGCTTTGGGACTGCACCAGATCCTGGAACCTTTTCGGCTCAGCTGGTGCCTGTGTCGTATTCTTACGTGCAGCATCGAGCTGTGCACGTAAATCAGGACCGATTTTCAACGGTATTGTCTCCTTTGTTTAGAACTTTATAAAGGAATCGACAGGAAGCACGAAAACAGTAGCTCCGCCAACCTCTACTTTAACAGGGTTCGGGATATAGGAATCCGCATTGCCTCCCATTGGAGATATCGGCGCCACCATCTGATTGCGCTGACTGCAGTTGTCCTTGATAATATCTAGCACATCATCGACTTGATCATCCTCACAACCAACCATAAGCGTCGTATTCCCTGCTTTCAGAAAGCCACCTGTAGTGGATAGCTTAGTCGTCTTGAAATTCTGATCTCCGAGTGCATCTGTCAATCTGTTGCTGTCTTTATCCTGAATAATTGCTAATACTAGTTTCATCTTATTTCCTCCTCCATGTCTTTTCCATCACTTTTCTTTATCTTGCAAAAAAGCCATGATCGCTTGCACAGCATTTTCAGCTACGTCAGCAAGCGGTTTGGAAGCATCTAGTGTCACATAGCGGTCCTTGTATTGTTCCCGAAGAATCTGATACCCTTCATAGACACTTTCATGGAAGGATAATGCTTCTAAGTCCAATCGATTCTGTTCTCTACCTTTATTCTCCGAAATTCGTGCTAATCCTGCTTTTGGTGAAATATCAAAGAATAATGTCAAATCCGGCATGGTAGTTTCAACAGCAAATCGATTGATCTCCATCACTTCCTCCATCCCAAGACCGCGTGTATAGCCCTGATAAGCCAAGCTGCTATCCACAAAACGATCGCATAGTACGATCATTCCCTTTTTCAGCGCCGGCCACACCTTTTCAACCAGATGCTGTCTTCTGGCAGCTGCATAAAGCAGTGCTTCTGTACGGCCATCCATGCTAGTATTGGCTGGATCCAGAATGACTGCACGGATTGCCTCCGCTATCTCGATCCCGCCCGGCTCACGTGTGGCAAGTACCTGATAGCCTTGTTCTTCTAAACGAGCTGTTAAAAGCGGTACCGCAGACGTCTTGCCCGCCCCTTCTCCGCCCTCCAGCGTAATAAACAATCCTGTCAAAATAATTCTCCTTCGTTTGTGCCTCTATACGTAAGCATCCCTTCTTCGATATGTTCATTTTGAAAAGAGATGCTGCTATTCTTCCACAATTGTATCATTTCCACATGCTGTTTTGTAACGATTTCTCCTTTTGCCAGTACCGGTATACCTGGCGGATAAGGAATAATTGATTCTGCTGCAATACAGCCGACAGCCTCGTCCCAATTTATAAAGACTGGCTGCTGCTCTTCCATCTCTGCATAACTTACAGCAAGCTCCTGTATCGGTTCAGAGAAAAGATGAGCTGCTTGGACAGGGCTGATAGATGCTGGTTCCTTCATATCTTCTATAGCTGTTCTGACACGATCCAAATTGTCTTCTGATAGTATTTCTAATCCATGGACAAGCAAAATATGCCGATCAGTTACTAATTCTGGATAGATACCGGATGACTCCAGCATATTAGCAAGCTGTCTCGGCTGATAACCCTGCCCTACACGTAAAACGATTTTTAGCCAGTCACCATCCTGGCTCTCCACTTCCCATAAATCCGACGCAGAAAGCAGTTTACGAAAAGCTTCAACAGCAGTATAAAGCTTATTCATATCCTCCGCTGTACGAGTAGCTAAGTACTTCCTGGCTGTATCAAGTGAGGCAAGCAGCAAATAAGACGGACTGCTTGACTGCAGCATCCGCAAGTAACGATCAATAGAAGCGATGGAGATAATCTCGCTGTTCAGATGAAGATAGGAACTCATCGTGAACGCTGGCGCCATTTTATGAGCGGACTGGACGACAACATCTGCTCCAGCCTCTAAAGCGCTTAAAGGGAGTGTCTTGGCGGTCTTTAAATGAACCCCATGGGCTTCATCCACTAAAACAGGTACCCTGCTCGCATGTGCCATCTCAACGATTTCTTTCAAATCAAATACCGAACCGAAATAGTCCGGATACGTTAATATAAGTGCTTTTGCCACCGGATACCTTTGAATTGCCTTTTGTATCGTATCCTTCCTGGGGTGAGTATATCTCTCTTTCTCTTTATCATATGCAGGCGCCAGAAAAACGGGCTTTGCTCCAGCGAGCTCCAATCCGTTCAGTATCGATTTATGACAGTTGCGCTGCACGAGAACTATTTCATTTCTTTTGATGCTTCCGAGAATCATTGCTACATTTCCAACTGTACTTCCACTGACTAGGAAACGCGTATGCTTTGCGCCAAAATAAGACGCAGCTAGTTCTTGTGCTTCTGCTATAACCCCTTCAGGAGCATGAAGATCATCCAGCCCCGTTAGTTCCGTCTGATCGAGTAATGCAGCGGTTCGAAAGAATGATTCCTCTTCAAAAAGCTTTCCATGTTTATGCCCTGGTACATGGAACGATATTGGATCTTGTTTAGCGAACTGTACTAACTTATCATATAGCGGCGTATCTAACTGATTCATCTCATTCTTCCTTTGAGCTTTTTCACTTATTATACGCACACATATAAAAAGAAAAAAGCCTAGCTTAGGCTTTAGTGAAATGTCATTTGGTTCAGGTTACGAAGTTTCTTCACAAAATAGTGATATTGAACTTCCTTCGGTTCTGTCTGGACGATTTTCTGTTCACATTCTCTGCAGATAAATAAGCGATAAAGATGTATACCTTCTTGTTTTTCTTGGTCACAAATACCGCATAAGCATTTTTTGCTCAACATTCTCCACCTCCGTTAGGTTAGTTTCTCCTAAACTAACGAACATCATACCTGCTAATCTTGTAATCTAAGTTTATGTTCAACTTACAGAGATGTTGTTTGTACGGTTTGTACGTATTGACGTTGTCATATGAGGTTCTGATTCCCTTTTATAAACTATAGGAGAATAGGAAACTTGCTAATAAAAACTGCAACAGGCAGCGCAGATGGACAAGCAGGTTGGGACTATCCGAAAAAGTCTTTTCAAAAAGGCTGATTTTTTTTACACTAAAGTAGAACATACGTTCGTTTTTGGTTGAAAGGGGGAACATAATGATGTGCAGCAAGGAGAAACCCGAACAAGGAAAATTTCATCCAAATGCAGCCTTGATGCAAGGATTCCTGAAAGATGAACAGCACCGCGTTGTTTACGAACAAGCAGAACGTTATCCTTCCGAGGCAAACCTGCAAAAGCTTAATGCTGCTTTTCAGCAATTTTATACAGAAATACAATTAACCAATTATCTTACGATGACACTTAGCTATTATGCGAGAAATTACAGCAAACAAGCAGCTGTACTTCAAGGCAGAGAATTAACAGTCCTTGATCAGCCAGCAAGCGAAGAGCAAGAAACAAGTAAAAAGGAGATGCTCGTAGCCAAGGAAGATCAGACTGTGTACAGCTGGGAACAGGCCATTCATGATCCAGCTCTCTTAACTGCTATTCAGGACTTGCCTACTAAACAGAAACAACATTTAGAGCTGCATTTTATCCATCAGCTGACTCATACTGAAATTGCTGAGAAACTGGACATCTCCCAGCAAGCTGTTTCAAAGTCAATTCAATCTGCACTTAGGAAACTCCGTTCAGTCTTGCCGGAAGGAGACGCGCCATGACGACAGAAACCATTATTTCTATGATCGGTAACCTTGGCTTTCCTATAGTAGTCTCATTTTATTTGCTCATACGTCTTGAGCAGAACATTAAGCGCCTGGAGCAAACACTGCAGGCGCTAATAGAGCAGATTCAAAAAGGAGGAAACTAAAATTGAACACATTACTTGAACTTACAATTAAAGCAAAGGCTGAAGATAAGGCAGCACTGGAAACTATGCTTATCCGATTTCAGCCAAAGATCCGGAAACTGAGCAGTTCTGCACCATATGCATGGAAAGAAGACATGGAGCAGGAGCTGTATATCCAGCTAATCAAAGCCATTCATCGATTTGAAATTCAAGAGGTGGAGCCTCAGTGGAATTTCTCTCATCAATTTCATTCCGCAATATAAAAAATCCCTGATCCTAATTGGATCAGGGATTTCATCTTGCCTGGCAACGTCCTACTCTCGCA
>NZ_LR700952.1:0-70012 GCF_902497585.1 Terribacillus sp. AE2B 122
GCTGACGTTGATCTTACGATCTTGTCGTTTAATTCGTAATTGGTTGTTTTGTTCAGTTTTCAAGAATCAAGTTGTTGCCGCTTGTTTCAGCGACTAGAACATCTTATCATGTCTCGATTGTTTCTGTCAACAACCTTTTTTAAAAAACTTGATAATCTGTTTGGCGTGTTTTTTCGTCTTATCTTAGCGCCGTTTAACAGTATACGATCTATTTCAATATACGTCAACACCTTTTTTCTATTAAAATTCAAAAGCTACCGAGAGGCCCTTCTACGGGGCTCTCAGGCAATGGGTTCGCAGCCTTAGACAACGTACTTATTACCCCATTTTATCATAAAGAAAAGCCCCGTTTAGAACGGAGCTTCCTAGTTATTATCTTCTATTACGTATAGCTTTGATAATCTCCATCAAGATGACCGCTGCTAGAGCAAGCCCTGTTGCGATGGACCAATCTCTCCAACCAAATGCATCGGGAATGGAAAAGATCCTGCGTACTCCCGGCAATACTGTGACCCCGTAAAGCAGAAAGCAAATTGCCACTGCACCGAGCACATACTTGTTAGTAAGAAACCCAACTTTGAAAATGGTCTGCGTATTGGACCTTGCAGAAAACGTTTGGAGTGTCCTGGCCAAAATAAGTGTCGTAAAGGCCATCGCTATTCCCATTTCGGTAGAATGCTGCAATCCAATATAGAAGGAAACAATGACTGCCGCTCCTATCAGCACTCCTCGAACGATTACACTTTGCAGCGTCCCGCCAGAGAATATTCCCTCGTTTATATCACGAGGTTTTCGTTTCATTACGTCCGGCTCTTCCTTCTCCATACCAAGAGCCAACGCCGGCAAGGAGTCATTGATTAAGTTAATGAACAGCAGCTGCAATGCTGTAAATGGATTTGGCATATTCAGAAAGACAGCGAACAGGATAGCAATAATCGCACCCAGGTTCCCAGCAAACAAATAACCTATCGCCTTTTTGATATTATCAAACACCGTGCGTCCTACTCCGACAGCGTTGACAATGGAGACAAAATTATCGTCCGCGAGTACCATGGCAGATGAATCTTTAGCTACATCCGTTCCGCTCCCCATAGCTATTCCTATATCTGCTTGCTTCAGTGCAGGTGCATCATTCACACCGTCTCCGGTCATCGCAGTAATAGATCCTTTGTTCTGCCACGCTCGGATAATTCTGATTTTGTTTTCCGGTGATACGCGGGCATAGACAGAGATTCGACCAAGCTTCTCATCCAATTCTTCTTCAGATAATTTATCCAGTTCCTTACCTGTCAGAGCAAGATCTCCTTCTTCCATCAACCCGATTTCTTTCCCGATTGCCTGAGCTGTAGTTTTATGATCTCCGGTGATCATAATACTGCGTATCCCAGCACTTCTTGCTTCCGCAATGGAAGCAGGAACAGCTTCGCGCGGAGGATCAATCATAGCTGTAAGACCCACTAATACAAGATCTTGTTCATCCTGTTCCTCCAACGAACGCTTATCCTCCGGTATCTTTTTGTAACCATAAGCCAGTACACGAAGGGCATTATCGGAGAATGTTTCGTTCTGATCCATTACTTCTTTAAGAAGCATTTCATCCAATGTTTGTTCTTCTCCATCAATTAAGATATGCGTGCATCTTTCGAACATCACATCGGGTCCGCCCTTAGTCAGCATCAGTCTCTCTCCATCCAAGCGATAGACAGTGGACATCATCTTTCGATCCGAGTCGAAGGGTAGCTCCATTTCCCGTTCCTTCTCTTTTCGGAGCCGAGCTGGATCCAGTCCCATCTTGTTTCCGAAATGAATCAGTGCTGTTTCTGTTGGATCTCCGATTTCCGCGCCTTCTTCACTAACACTAGAGTCATTGCAGAGAACAGCGATATTTAGAAGTAACTGCTCCGATTTGCTCCGTGCTGATTCATCTTCCGATATCCCTTCGCTTTTCCCAGGGACGAATGTATCTGTCACAGTCATCTTGTTTTGTGTCAAAGTTCCTGTCTTATCTGTACAAATTACACGAGTAGATCCTAGTGTCTCCACTGCTGGCAGCCTGCGAATGATTGCTTGTTGCTTAGCCATCTTGGTCGTACCTACTGCCATGACGATCGTAACAATAGAAGATAATGCTTCCGGAATTGCGGCCACCGCTACTGCTACAGAGAAAGTGAAGGCATTAAGAAAGCCTTGGGTCATATCTGCCTGACCATCTCCAAACCAAAGTCGCGCGGCTTGAGCAGCGAAGATCAAAATACACAGCACCAAGACACCAATTCCAAGTCTTTTACTGAATTCATCCAGCTTTTTCTGTAAAGGTGTCTGCTTGGATTCTGCTGTCTCAATCATATTGGCAATCTGCCCAATTTCAGTATCCTGGGCAATCGCTGTCACGATAAAGCTTCCCCGACCGTTCACTACTAGCGATCCACTATGTACCATATTGATACGATCCCCAATAGAAGCATCTTCCTCAATCACTTCTGTCTTCTTATCCGCAGCCTCTGACTCTCCTGTCAGCATCCCCTCATTGATTTTCAGTGATTCGCTGCTGATTAGTCTACCGTCAGCCGGTACATAATCCCCAGCATCCAGCTGCACGATATCTCCTTTTGTCAGTTCCTTGGCCGGCACCGTCTTGCTCTCTCCATCACGCATCACTTTAGCTGATGGAGCTGACATCTCCTGCAATGCCTCTAATGAGCTTTCCGCTTTCTTTGTCTGAACAACACTGATAACACTATTGAGCAAAATGACCAGAAAAATGATGATGGATTCTACCACTTCTCCCAATGCAAGCTGCACAGCTGCTGCTACAAGCAGGACAATGACCATAGCATCCTTGAAAGTGGCAAGGAATAGCTTCCATACTGGATCCTTTTCCTTACTCTTTAATTCATTGTATCCATCCGCGTCCAGCCTCCGTTGGGCTTCTTCCTGCGATATACCTGCTCTTTGAGTCCCCAGTTCCTTTAAAACCTCTTCTGCATCCATGCGGTATGCCTTCACTCCATGCGCCCCTTTCCAGATTCTCTCCTAATTGGTTTCCCCCAAATAAGCACAATGGAATCAGCTTTTTTGTAAAAATGTTGTCATCTCTATTAATAGTTAGCAGACAAGCATCATGTTCACGGACAGGCATGCATAGAATGGAACTACATTACGGAGACAGCGAAGGGAATGATAGGCATGCAGCACTTTTATGTATTCCGTTTCAACAAATGGAAAAGGTGGGCATTTGTCGTAGCAGCAGCAATGTTCACGGCGTTGATTATCTGGATGGAAACGAGCAGTTCGCTTTCCGTCTTTTCCTCTAAGGAAAAACCAGCAGCTTTGACACAAGGGAGTAAGGAAGCTCCTAATATTGCACTCACCTTCAATATAAGCTGGGGAGATACACAAGCTATCCCTATACTGGATGAATTGAAGGAACAGAATGTAAAAGCAACCTTCTTCGTCAGTGGCGAATGGGCCGAGCGCCATCCGCAAATCATCGACCGGATTGTCGAGGATAAGCATGAATTGGGAATGATGGGTTACCGATATAAGAGCTATATCGATCAAGAGCCTGCTCAGATAAGGAAAGACCTTTCCTATGCAAAAGAGATATTCCGTAAACTCGGTCATGAAGATATCGAACTGCTCCGGGCACCAACAGGAGATTTCAACACTGAAATCATCCAATTGTCCGAAACACTCGGTTTGAAAGTCATTCAATACAGTGTTAATCCGCAGGACTGGCGTAATCCAGGAACGCAGCTTATCGTGGATGAGGTCATGGAAGAAGCAAGCAATGGCGATATCATCCAGCTGCACGCTTCCGATTCAGTCAAACAGACTGAAAAAGCTCTGGAGACTATCCTGCCGGCACTGAAAAACAAAGGATATCACTATGTAACGGTCAGTGAACTGATTGCTGGAGGAACTCCTGAATTGAAAGAAGTAAATTAATGCATAAACACTGCTCCTTCTGCGCAAATTAAGCGTACTTACTACAGTGGAAGGAGCACACGTTTATGTTTGTACGGTTAGTGCCGATCTTGTTATTATCCCTATTCGTGCTTACTTCATGCACGGGCGGGCAAGCCGCAGAAAGCAGTCAGCCGGATTATGATACGACCAAGCAAATGGTCGCCGATATATTAAAAACAGATGAAGGCAAAAAAGCCATCTCGGAAGTAATGGCTGATGAGACAATGCAGGATTTGGTCTCCTTAGATGCCAGCAAGGTGGAAGATGCTATCAATAAATCATGGACCTCGGAAGAAGGACAGAAATTCTGGAAAGAACGTTTCGAAGATCCGGAATTCGTCGCAGCCTTCGCGAAAAACATTGGACCAGAGCAGAAGAAGCTCGTCAAAGATCTGATGAACGATTCCGATTTCCAAAAGCAGATGCTGCAGCTCTTACAGGATCCAAAAGTACAAGAACAGATGCTCAATGTCATGAAAAGTCAGGATTTCCGCAAAGAGCTGGAGAAAACAATCCAGGAATCTTCGGAAACGCCAATGTTTGAGCAAAAACTAATGCAGACTGTTCAAAAAGCATTGGAAGAAGCGCAGTCCAAACAAAAGGAAAAGTAAACCCATAAGACCTAGGCAGATTACTTCTGTCTGGGTCTTTTTTATCATCTTCTCTCAAAAGCGTTTCTACCTTTTTTACGGTGGGTAAAAGAAGAACGCTTTCATGAAACTAATCGGAGGGACTAAATTATGAAAAGATTCAGTCTGCTAGCACTTGCATTACTCCTCTTTCTGACAGGTTGTGCTGGATTTACCGGCGGATCAGAGGGAACTCAAGCTTCTGAAGGAAAAACCGAAGATGGCAAAGTAAAGATTGATTTCTGGACATTTTGGGGCTCGGAGATCCGCCGTCCTGTAATAGACAAAATCATCGAAGATTTTAATAACTCGCAAGATGAAATTGTAGTAGAACATACATATATACCATTCGGCGATATCTGGACAAAGGAATTAGCTGCTATCGCGGCAAATAATCCCCCAGATGTTGTCATCAATGACATTAATGCCACTGCCCTCCGCGGACAAGAAGGACAAGCTGAGAACCTGGCGCCCTATTTGGAAAAAGACGATATTTCCGGACGATTCTATGAGAATCTTTGGGACGCAACCTTGTATGAAGGCGATTCCTACGGGATTCCATTCAATACAGACACACGATTGTTGTTCTATAACAAAGATGCATTCAAAGAAGCTGGATTAGATCCGAACAAGCCCCCTGAAACTTGGGAAGAGCTTGAAGAGTATGCTGAAAAACTCGACAAGAAGTCCGGCGATACGTATGAACGAATCGGCTTCTATCCACTTTATGGTGTAGGATCTGACGTGTGGCTATTGAATGGATCTGGAATGAATTATTTCAACGAGGATGATGAACCGGTCATCAATAGTGAAACAAACGTTGATACGATGGAATGGATTAAGAGCTGGAAAGATAAATACGGCGAAGACACCATCAATCGTTACCAATCTCAAATCGACAGTCAGCAGAGCAATCCTTTCTTCAACGGATCGCTGGGTATGATGGCGAACGCTGCAACCTTCTACACACAAATTCGTGACTATGCACCTGACCTTGACTTTGGTGTAGCTCCCTTACCGGAGAAAACATCTGGCAGCGGCAACACAAGCTGGGGCGGCGGATTTGTAGCTGAGATTCCGAAAGGCTCTTCTCACCCAGATGAAGCATGGGAATTCATCAAATATCTAACAGACAAAGAAGCACAGGAATACTGGGCAGTAAAGAACTTCGATAATGTAGCCAACATCGAAGCATCAGAAAGTGCAGCAACATCTGATGAACTATCAGAAAAGGATCAAATGGTCTATGAAATGGCAGCCCAAAACCTGAACAATACATTGCTTACTCCAATGCCTGCTTATGCTCCGGATTATGTGAATCTGATCAATCCGCAGCTCGATGCTATTTTGATAGAAAATAAACCAGCACAGGAAGCATTGGATAAAGCACAGCAGGATGTCGAAGAACTTGTAGAAAAAACAGCACAATAGGGTTTCTTTGTGGGGGGATTCGATGAAAAAGAAAAAATGGTGGACGATGGGAAGACGTGAAAGTCTCCAAGGGTATATTTTCATTGCCCCTTGGGTTATCGGTTTCCTCGCATTCACACTAGGTCCGCTGGCGTTCTCTTTGTACGCCAGCTTTACCGATTACAACATTACATCCCGCATGGACTTTGTGGGTTTACAGAATTATGATCAGCTATTTACAGGGGATGACCTATTTTGGACATCCCTTTATAACACGTTATATTTTGTTATTTTCTCTGTTCCGCTCACAACTATAGGGGCTATCTTCATCTCGATGCTGATGAATCAAAGTCTGCCAGGCATGCGGATTTTCAGAACAATCTTCTATCTTCCAGCAGTTTTATCTGGTGTCGGCGTCTACCTGCTTTGGATGCAGCTTCTGGATCCTGGAACTGGTCTTGTTAACACCATTCTTTCCTGGTTCGGTATCAATGGACCGAACTGGCTGTTCGATCCCGATTGGACGAAACCGTCTCTTATCTTTATGAAGCTATGGAGTGTCGGCGGCAGCATGCTGCTTTATCTTGCGAGCATGCAAGGTATAAGCAAAAATCTGTATGAAGCAGCAGATATCGACGGGGCTGGGACTTGGAAGAAGTTTCTGCATATCACGTTACCACTGATCACCCCGGTCATTTTCTTTGATATCATTACAAGTACAATAGGCAGCTTCCAAATCTTCCAAGAAGCATATGTTATGAGTCAGAACGGCTCTGGAGGCCCAGCAAGTTCCATGCTGTTTTATAACCTTTATATGTGGATCAAAGCATTCCAATCGTTTGATATGGGTTATGCCATGGCAATGTCGTGGATCTTGTTCGTAGTTGTCTTGATCATTACGATCATCAACCTGAAGCTTGCACCAAAATGGGTGCATTATGAGGGGGATGATAAGTGATGGATATTACACAACGAAAACAACTTGCCCAAAAACGAGATCGAAGGAAGCCTGTCCTAAGCAATAATCTGCTGCGGTCGCTGAACTGGATCCTGCTCGTAGTCGGAAGCCTATTCCTGTTATCACCAATCTGGTGGATGATCAGCACCTCTCTCAAACCGATGGAGGAAATCATGCAGTTTCCGCCTACCCTGCTGCCGCAGGAATGGCATTGGGAGAACTATGTACATACATGGCAGGCTGCTCCTTTCACGACATATGCTGTGAACACAATTACCATCACACTCATTTGTGTGGTAGCCAATGTATTTGTAAATGCTTTTATTGCTTACGGGTTCGCTAAGATTCCATTCCCGGGCAAGAATATCCTATTTACAATCGTCCTATCTACTATGATGATTCCTGGCTTTGTAACGCTCATACCACAGTATGTACTGTTTGCTAAGCTAGAATGGCTGAATACATATTATCCGCTCGTAGTGCCTGCCCTGTTTGGCAGTGCGTTCAATATCTTCCTGCTTCGACAGTTCTTCCGGACGATTCCGAACGAAATGATTGAAGCCGCGAAAATGGAAGGCGCAAATCACTTCTATATCTGGAGAAAGATTGCCCTGCCCCTTGTAAAGCCGGCATTGGCAACCGTGGCAATATTCTCGTTCAACGGCGCGTGGAATGACTTCCTTGGCCCCTTGCTATATGTGAACGATGAGAGTCTCTATACATTGCAAATTGGACTGCAAGTATTCAAGGAGCAGGCTAGCACGCAATGGAATTACCTGATGGCAGGTTCGTTGCTTGTCTTGCTGCCTGTGATCATCCTGTTCTTCGTCTTCCAGAAGTACTTTATCAAAGGCGCAAATATCACAGGTTCAAGCAGCTTCGACAAATAGAAAAAGCTGAGAGCAAAAATGCTCTCAGCTTTTTTATTGCATATATTTCTCTAAAATCGCCCTTGCCAAATCATCATACGCATCTCCAAGCGGATGATTTTCTTGATAAACAGCCGGTGCAAAGACGCCTTCTTCCTTGTATGGCTGCGCCAGCGGCAAGCGTCCGATCACTTCTGTTTCAAGTGCATCTGCAAGCTTGTCTCCGCCGCCTTGGCCGAAGACGTATTCTTTCTCACCTGTTGCCTGTACCTCATAGTACGCCATGTTTTCTACAACACCAAGGATTTCATGCTCTGTGCGAAGCGCCATTTGACCAGCACGTGCAGCAACGAAAGCAGCGTTAGGATGCGGCGTTGTGACGATGATTTCCTTGGAGGACGGCAGCATTGTGTGGATGTCTAATGCCACATCTCCTGTTCCTGGTGGAAGGTCGACAAGCAAGTAATCCAAATCTTCGCCCCATTGCACTTCTTTGAAGAAGCTTGTCAGCATTTTACCAAGCATTGGTCCGCGCCAGATGACTGGTCCGTTATCTTCCACGAAGAAGCCCATCGAGATAATCTTCACGCCGAAACGCTCCACTGGTGTAATTTTGTCTTCAACCACTTCCGGCCGTTTCTCGATACCCATCATTTCGGGAACACTGAAGCCGTAAATATCTGCATCAATGATACCGACTTTAAAGCCGATACGCGCAAGTGCTACTGCCAAATTGACAGTAACCGTAGATTTACCGACACCGCCTTTACCGCTGGCGATGTTGATAAACTTCGTCTTTGTATCCTTGTCCAGCAAAGATTTCTGCTTACCGGAAGATTGCGACTGGCTGTAGCGGTCCACTACATCCTGTGGCAGCTGATCGAAGCGCAAACCTACTGTTGCAGCTCCTGCATTCTTCAGGACGTTAACAATTTCCTGCTGCAGCTGCATTTGTTCTGCAGTATTCGCCTTGCCAACCAAAATCTTCACGCTGACATGCCGTTTTTCTTCTTTGATCCGGATATCCGCGATAGCGCCAGTTTCTCCTAGCGTCGTATGTAGAAAAGGATCTTCGATATCATTCAGAAGCTCCCGTACTTTTTCTTCTGTTACCATGTGAACGCCCCCTACCTAGCTTGTTCCGGAAAACGTTTTCCAGATTGCTTTTACCGCTAGTATAACACATTCTCAAGACAGCTAGGCAAGCGGCGCTCGGTCATTCATCTTCCGGCATCTTCTCGGTTGTATAACGGAGGATTCCCTCATAAATACTGAAAGCCATCTGTTCCTGATAAGGGGAATCCTTCAAGAGTTCAAGCTCCCGCGGATTTGACATGAATCCAATTTCGACAAGCGCGCCGGTCGGCTTCGTATGCTTCAGCAGATACATCGTATTCAATGCCAGCGGCACCCGCGTCGTGTTTTCCAAGTTACGTTTGATTTCATCCTGGATAAAAGTTGCTAATGCTTTACTGCCTGCATTATCTTCATTGAAAAACGTCTGGGCTCCTGACCATTGGGAAGAAAGCAATGCGTTCGTATGAATGCTGATATAAAAGTCTGCTTCCTTTTCTTCGATGAAGGCTACCCGATTCCTTATATCCTCTGATTTCCGGCGGGATAGCCCTTTTGTATCTTCATCCGCCAGATCCACATCATCTTCTCTTGTTAGATAGACCAGCGCACCTGCCTGTTGCAAATAGTCTCGCAGCATTTTTGAGACTGCTAATGTAATTCCCGCTTCCTGTGTTCCATCTGAACCTTCCGCCCCGCCGTCGACACCACCATGCCCCGGATCTATTACAATCGTCTTGCCAGCTAACGGCAAGGACCAGGAATGAGAAGATTCCTCTGTCGTGACAATCTTCGGTACGTAGTAAGCGAGCAGCATGATAAACAGCGCAGCTGCTACGGCTCCTGCAATCCATCTTCTAGTCATTCGTGCTTCCTCCCATACCGCGCATTTGTACACTATATGGGACAACCATACTGGATATACGCTCTTCTTTGGAATTTATGCGGGCACTGGTATAATGAAGCTAGTATTAATAAGAATGACAGAAAAGGACGTACAAAATGAATTTCGATAATCAGACGAAACGCTTATATTTGAATGTTGGTATTTATGTCGTGCTGGGCGGATTGAGCTTTTTGCTTTACTTACTTCATGATAACTTGATCATTGTGGGAATCTGTTTGCTCGTCAGCTACTTGATCAGTTATGGTATCTCCAATTCTCTTTTTCCTCGCAGCAAAGATACCTTCTACCCGAAGGATGAAAGGAAGTAATAACGTTGGCCAACTATATCATGGACTTACGTGAAACAGTCGGCAGCCGGCCGCTAGTCATGGCCGGTGCCGGTGTAATCGTCCGGAATGAATTCGGTAATCTGCTCTTACAGCTCAGAGCGGATACAAAGGATTGGGGACTTCCCGGCGGCGCTTTGGAGCTCGGAGAATCACTGGAAGACACAGCTAGACGAGAGCTTTTTGAGGAAACAGGACTGCATGCAGAGCGATTCAGCTTTCTGCGTATGTGTTCAGGGCCTGAGTTCTATGCCAAGTATCCAAACGGTGACGAAGTGTACAACGTCATATCTGTTTATGAGGCTTACGACGTTTCAGGCGAATTCACTATGCTTGATGGAGAAAGCCTTGATTTACGGTATTTCCCTCTAGATGACCTGCCCGAACTCAACCATATCACCCAGAAGATGCTTTCTGGCCTACTCACTCCATAAAGGGGCACGATTATGACAAGAAAAACCTGGATGTACTTATTCATCATGCTAGCCGGCTTATCCATGGGCTTGTATAATAACTTCACCAACATAGGAACGTTGTTGCTCATGATCCTGCTTAGTGCCGCTGCCGTGATCATGATCATCTTTAACATCAGTGTAGGGCTCAAAAACCGGCGACAAAAAAAACAATAGGAGTGTTTGCCGAAATGAACCAGATCAATTTGATTTGCTTAGGTGTTAATGACATGCAAGCTTCACTTGCTTTCTACCGTGATGGCCTGGATTTCAAGACAAGCGTGAAAGAGAACTCACCGAATATCGTCTTCTTCAATAACAGAGGAACGAAGCTGGAATTGTTTCCGCTTGATGCATTACGCAAGGATATCAATCCGGATAATCCTCCTGAAACAGGAACTGGATTTCCTGGGTTCACCCTTGCTTATAATGCCAAGACGGCACAGGAAGTCGACTATGTAATTGAAAAAGCGGCACGTGCTGGTGCTACAATTGTCAAACAGCCGCAACGTGTGGATTGGGGTGGCTACAGTGGTTATTTCACTGACCCTAACGGCTATTATTGGGAAGTAGCGTTTAGTGAGCATTGGAAGTTCGACGAAAACAATATGCTGATCATTGATTAAAGCAAAAAGCCAGAAGCATGTTCGCTTCTGGCTTTTTATTGTGGTTCAACATGAACATTTACCCAATAGACGTCATGCTCTCGCTTCAACGTCTTCTCAACTGTTGTTGCTACATCATGGGCTTGCCGGATGTCCAGCGTGGAATTGACCAAGATCTCTGTATCAACGATGGCATTATTGCCGTAGCTTCTTGCTTTCATCGTCTTTATGCCCTTTACACCTTGGATTTTCATTATTGTCTCCGTATACGAAACCATTAGTGTTTCATCGAATCCATCGGTCAGCTGATGAGAAGAAGAAGTGAAGATATCCCAAGCCGTCTTACAGATAATCAAACCAACAATAATTGCTGCCAGAGGGTCGAGCCAAGGCAACCCGAGCTGCGAGCCAACGATACCAACTACAGTACCTACACTTACAAGTGCATCCGATAGATTATCTTTTGCTGCTGCCTTTACAGATTGACTGTTTATTTTCGAACCCAGCCGCATATTATAGCGATAGACAAAAAACATAACGATTGCCCCGAATACGCCTGTCCAGGCTGCCATCATATCTGGTGCCTCGTTCGACCCATCAAATACATTCAGCACAGCTGTATATAGTACTTGCAGACCGACCGTCATCATGATAAAGGAAGCAATAAGACTTGCGACCGTCTCCGCCTTCCAATGACCGTAAGGATGATCTGCATCAGGTGGCTTCCTCGCCAGTTTTAGCCCGATCAATACAGCAACAGAAGCGACAATATCTGTAGCATTATTTAAACCGTCCGCCCGCAAAGCAGCCGATCCACTTAAAAATCCAACAATTAGTTTCAAAGAGGACAAGACAAGATAAGCACCGATACTAATATAAACTCCGCGCTCTCCCATCTTCAGTTCTTTGTATTTTTCATTCTCCAACGCCTCGTCAGCCCTTTCATTCCAGTTCCATCATCATATCAGCCCAACATTGGGTGGGTCTACAGCAACGTTTTTTCTAGATGCCATATGAATAGCCACAAGCTAATAGTTTTTCCCTTAGCAAAAGCGCTGACAATTCACAAAAGGAGAGCTAGTCAAACGATTGATCAAGATAGGCACCAACCGCCCATAGGTGCATAAGCTAGCGTGAGGAAGGAGCGATGATAAGTTGAATAACAATAACAACGATACTGTCATTGTCGAAGAGGAAAGATATGAGTTCATCGCCACGGTGATATCTTATATAGGCCTAATCCTGTCCCTGATCGGAGCAACAATTGCACTTTACATTTCCTATGCCTCTTATAAAAGATCTGTACAGAATAAAGGAAGCGGAAACGGGTATGGCGCCGTCACAACTGCTGTTATTGCATAAGCATGAAAAAGCCTCTTGTTTACTAAAATGGTACAGAGGCTCTTTTATTAAGAGTTCTGAAGACAAGCCTAAGGAGGATGAAGGATGAAAGAAGATCTGGAACAGCGCATCCGTCTGCTCGAGCTGGAATTAGATAAAATGAAAGAGGAAAACAAGCACCCCCGACACAGCTGGATATGGGCTTTTGTGCCGATACTAGCATTGCTTATCCCGATAGCGGCCATCCTCCGCGATACATTCAATTAAAAAAGCCGAATTATTTGGGCTGCTGTCCTGCGCCTTCCGCTCTTGCCCGTCATACACTGGCACAGAAAGGAAGGTGTTTTTCATGCAAGAACAAAATCAAGATTTTGTACCTTATCACGCTGACGAGCAAGTTCAATATTCTTATCCCGTTTATACGGATGAATACCGACGCCGTCCTGGATATGGCTTCGGTGGCTTCGGTCGTCCTGGATTCGGTTATGGCCGCCCTGGGTTCGGCTACGGAGGCGGACCATTTCTAGGTGGTGTCGTCGGCGGACTTATCGGCAGCAGCTTGCTTTATCCGCCTTATTATAACCGGCCACGGCCTTACCCATACTATCCTTATCCATACCCTTACTATAACTATCCTTACTATGGTTACGGATACGGATATTAATATACGAAGAGGGATAACAGTCCCTCTTTTTGTTATGTTTTCATCACGCATAGGAAAGCTTATGTCGTCAGACAAAGGTGACGGAAGTTGCGTGTTATCATATTACTGATAATATTAATTAGAAATTTAGCGCATTAGGTAGATGGAGGAGAAAAGATGAAGGAGGAGCAAGATGACGAAACAATATAACCAAGTGAAAGAATTCCATAAAGCATTCGATCTTTTACACAATGATAATCCAACTCCTATGAGTAAGGAGATAGCTTTAAAACGTGCCGTATGGTCAGGTGAGGAATTAATTGAATTTCTATATGCTACCGTAGGCGGAAACATCTCTGAGTTCGAAAAGCTCTATGAACAATTCATGGCAGGGTTAGACAATGCTAAATCCAAAATACGCGAAGAGCAAAAACCAGTAGAAGACATTCTTGTTGCACAAGCAGACGCACTGATCGATGAAGCCTACTTTAACAATGGTTCCTTTACTATTCTAGGTGTTAAGCCTGAACCACTATTTGATATTGTACATGAAGCTAATATGGGCAAGTTGCACAATGGTATTGCTAAGTATCGAGAAAGTGATGGCAAAATAATCAAACCGGAAAACTGGGAAAGAGATTTTGCTCCTGAAAAAAGATTGAAAGTTGAAATTGATCGTCAAGCAAGTACATAACAGTACACTAACATTTCCACAAAAAAGCATACCCTTATTGGTATGCTTCTTTCAGTATTGGCTTCCTTTACGGGTCATTTTGACAAATGCGGCGATGAGCATCAGTACACCAGGTAAGAGGAAGTATAATAGCACTGCATAGATACCTACTGCTGCCGCTACAATAAGGAGAACACCACCAAGAACCGATTTCCGATCAAGCAAGAATGCGGCGATGATGCCTAGGACACCAGCTGCAATTCCAAGTAATCCGAAGTTCCCGACTGTATACGTATTTTCAATTAAGGTAAAGAACATAGCTAGAAGTGAGGCAATGATACCAAAAATGCCTCCTACAATTGCGACTGTTTTCATAGTTAATACTCCCTTCATTGCTGCATTAACTTCCTATCTCTATATCACTCCAGCGTGAAGCTAAACATTTGGACGCAAAAAAGGGAGTAAATCACTAGTAGTGATTTACTCCTTTATCTCCATCTTATTTGCCAAAAAGGCCGGATCATCCGAGAAAATTCCATCTACTTCGTATTGAAGCATCTTCTCTGTCCATTCCTTTTCATCTCCTCGGTAATAGGCATGAATCTCGAGCTTATGATTCTGTATTAAATCAACTACTGATTCTTCTAGAATGCCGGCATAGATACCCACACCAATTGCAATATCTTTTATTGCTTGAAGATCTTCCCTATCCAACTGCTCCACATCTTTTTTCTTCAGCAGCTGAACCAACGTAAGCTCAGGATCGAGTTCGTGCAGTGCATTGATGCTGTCTTTGCTGAATGATTGCAGAATGACTTGATCCTGTGGGATAGCATACTGCTTTAGCAATTGCAGTAGTTGCTCCTCCATGACAAGCTTTCCCTTATCATCTTCGCGTGTCTCAATATAATAATGTACTTCGCTGCCATATCGTTTCAGAATCTCTTCCATAGTCGGTACTGTCTGCCCTTCTCCCGCATCAAGTGCCTTTACCTTTTTCAAAGTAAGCTCTTCGACCAATCCCTTTCCGTCAGTTGTCCGATCAACTGTTTCATCATGCATTGCAACCAATTCTCCATCCGCTGTCCTGCGCAAATCGATTTCGATATAATCCGCTTCATCATCTATGGCCTGATCATAAGAAAGAAACGTATGCTCAGGCTCAACGGCAGATGCTCCGCGATGTGCAATGATTAGTGGACTATAGTCAGAACCACCATTGGCAGCTTCTGTATGGATTGAGGAGCAGCCCGCCAGCAAAAGCACACATATTAATAAGAATGTATTAGATTTTCTCATACAGCTAACTTAAAGGAGCTTGATATAGATTACCATGCATCCAGTGTTAAGAATGAAAGCACAGGTCGATTTCTATTTACATTGTCTTTATATTTGGATAATAGGTATCAATCCATGGATAGAATTTCGTACATAGATTCGATAATTGTCGCTCGTCTGTCATTACCAAATCAAACACATCCGCACTGATCTGAAACACCCGGTCTTCTGTATAAAATATAAGAGATGAACACTTCCGGCCCCGGGCAGTTTGTTTGCATAAAGCATACACGTTTTGTGTTGTAATACCCTCAACCGTCATCCAGAAAAATCTTTCTCCCTCACCATCATACACGTAGGTCTCCTTCCAATTGGAAAGCTCGATGATATTCTTAAGGTATTGTTTATCCCATATCCGCTTTGGACCTATATAATATCCGCTAAATCCCATCATGGAAATAAGTGTATGCACGGAGAAGATAGAGTGAACAAAATCTCGGAGAATAGGTAAGTTAGAATGATCTTCAAAATGAGAAGTGGCTATCCGCAGGCGATGGGAAGCTGGTGCTTGAAAATAAATTGTTGAATCTGTTTCGTAAAGGTTGAGCTGTTCCGTCGAAAAGTGCATACATAACTCCTTCTCTTTTATATATGATATTTTTCAAATATAAGGGATGGACAAACATGACATTCAGTATAGAGTGATAGACTACTTTAAGATTTTACTTCATAATGCAGTTCCGCAAACTGATTAAATGTTCTTGTCCCTTTTAAAGTAAATTCAGCTTGATACTGCCCTTCCTTGAAAAGAGGTATACCGCTGCCAATAATCACAGGTGCAATAGTAAGTATCATTTCATCTATCAGTTGCTCCTCCATGAACGAAGACAACAGCTCTCCTCCACCGACTATCCAGATATTCCTGCCTTCTTGTTGTTTTAGCTGATTTGTGAAACTCACGATATCATCCTTAATAAACTGTACGTGCTCTGTATCCTTCACATCTGAACGCGTAAAGACATAACATGCTTTATTTTGGTAAGGAAAATCTTCTATATGGTTTATCACCCAGTCATACGTCTTCTTGCCCATAATAACCGTATCAACTGTATCGTAGAATTCCGAATACCCGTTATCTCCTTCACCTTCCACCGAAAAGAGCCATTCCAGTGATTCCTCTTTGGTTGCGATATAACCATCCAGACTTGCGGCAATAAACAGTACGAGCTTACGTTTCTGCATCTGCATCCTCCTATTAGATTTAGATATGTACTTCTGATTAAATGCCAAACTTATATATACCATACACTATTAGCTAAAATAAAAAAGACTCTAATCAAGTGAGAGTCTTTAGAAGACGAATTAGCCACCTATCCAAATCTTAATTGTTAGGATTTGTTATGAAGTTCTACGTTTATAATGACATTCCCTTTCTTGTGCCCCTTCTCGACATAACGATGTGCTTCCACTATCTCTTCAAAGTCAAAAGACCTATCAATTATCACTTTCAATTTTCCCATCTCTACTAGTTCTCCGAGGAAGTTTAGTGCTTCTGGTGTTTCAGGTGCATTTCGACTTAATATTAATTTCTTTCCAGTTGTCAATGTCGTCCATAACATAAGAAAACTCGGCAGCGGCTCTGTGATATTTATATAAGTGCCATCCTTTTTTAGCACTTTTATGCAATCGGTAAAGGAGCTTTTGTTAACTGCTTCAAAAATAACGTCATATAACTCAGCACCCGTAGAAAAGTCTTCGCTGGTATAATCTATTACCTTGTCAGCTCCTAATGATTTCACCCATTCCAAATTTGACGTGCTACAAACTCCTGTTACGTTTGCTCCGAAATACTTGGCAATCTGAACTGCATAGCTGCCCACACTTCCTGATGCTCCATAGATCAGTACCTTTTGACCACTTTGAATCTTAGCTTTTCGCAAAAAGTACAATGCTGTTCGTGCTCCTATTGGAATGGCAGCCGCTTCTGCATAAGAGATATTCGAAGGTTTGATGGATACAGGACCATCTTCCGATAAACACTTATACTCTGCATAAGCACCGAACTCTTCAAGAGATGCCGCAAAAACTTGGTCACCTTCCTTAAACCGCTTAACATCTTTCCCTACTGACACAATCTCTCCAGCTAACTCAACTCCCAACACCTCTTTTTTGGGTTGTCTAAAACCAAGTGTAATTCGGGCAGGCAGCCAAAAGAACGCTGGAACGGTGAAACTTCGAGCTCGAATATCTGCTGCTGTTACAGTTGTCGCTTTTACTTTTACTAATATTTCATGATCTTTAGGAATCGGTTCTGCTGTCTTTTTCAGTTGAAGAACGTCTGGGGGTCCGTACTTTTTGTATACAATGGTTTTCATGTCCCACCTCTGATTCGTTATATTCGTAATATAATACGAATACTGAGGGCAAATAGACCAATAGGTTCAGTCTTTCAGTACTTTTCTTAAATCTCAGCTCGGCATAGGGTATAAAAGTACAAAAAAAGACCCCCAACCAATAGGTTGAGAGTCTGTTGTAAGTGCCCAAAAATTAACGTTTTGAGAACTGTGGAGCGCGACGTGCACCTTTAAGACCGTATTTTTTACGTTCTTTCATACGTGCGTCACGAGTTAGGAAGCCAGCTTTTTTAAGTGTTCCGCGGTATTCTGGATCCGCTTCAAGAAGCGCACGAGAGATACCGTGACGGATAGCACCTGCTTGTCCTGTGAATCCACCACCCTGTACAGTTACAAGAACGTCGTAGTTGCCAGCAGTTTCTGTTGCAACTAGAGGTTGGTTGATGATTGTACGAAGTGTTTCGTATGGGAAGTAATCTTCCGCACTACGGTTGTTTACTGTTACTTGACCTGTGCCTGGTACTAGACGTACGCGGGCAGTAGAGCTTTTACGGCGACCGGTGCCGTAGTATTGTACTTGTGCCACGATTGTTTACCTCCTTTTTATTAACCGCGAAGTGTATAAGCTTCTGGTTGTTGTGCTTGGTGTTTGTGCTCAGCGCCACGGTATACGTGAAGCTTTTTGATCATTTTACGTGCAAGTGGACCCTTAGGAAGCATGCCTTTGATAGCAAGCTCAAGCATTTGCTCAGGGTATTTTGTACGCATTTCGTCAGCTGTACGCTGTTTCAAACCACCTGGGTGGTTAGAGTGACGGTAGTAGATCTTGTCAGCAAGTTTGTTACCAGTAAGTTCGATTTTCTCAGCGTTGATGATGATTACGTTATCACCAGTGTCGGCATGTGGAGTGTAAGTTGGTTTGTGCTTACCACGTAGGATAGCAGCAACTTCACTTGCAAGACGACCAAGAGTTTGGCCTTCTGCATCCACAACAAGCCATTTGCGTTCGATATTGCTTTCGTTCGCCATGAATGTTGTACGCATGTCATTTCCTCCATTTTTTCGATTGAATCGTTCATTTATTATTCTACACAATTAGTCTTCCGGGGCTAACCGTGGTATAGAAATAAAATGCCATAAACCATAGTATATCATCATAGTCCCTCATGTCAAGAGCATGTAACACCCGAATGCGTTGTTTTACAAAAATAGTTTTCAGTAGTCCACTTTCCATAGGCAAAGTCCGCTCGCAGCAGCGGTTTTACTCGCCAAGTGCCGATCCTTCGATTCTAGTATTCTTGCCATGTCTTCCGGCTCCTTGCGTGCGTTTGCGATGTCGATTAGTGTACCTACAAGGATACGTACCATATTGTATAGGAAGCCGCTTCCTGTGAAGGTAAAGACGAGCATGTCGTCCTGCTTTTCACATACAGCTTCATAGACCGTCCGGACCTTGTCACCTTTGACTCCTGTACTCGCGGAACAAAAAGCACTGAAGTCATGCGTTCCCTCGATAGCTGTGATAGCTCGCTGAATCCTATCTAGCTCGAGCTTATAAGGTACATGATGCACATAATGACGCTTGAACACATCCTGTTCAGGAGCATTGAGGACAAAGTACTTATACTGCTTCTGTTTTACACTGTAGCGTGCATGGAAATCTTCATCAGCTTTTGCTATGTCTATTATCCGCACATCATCCGGCAGCAAGGCATTGAGCGCCTTACGCCAATTATAGTCTCCCATACGAATCTCCGTATCAAAATGGATAACCTGCCCTCTGGCATGCACACCTGCGTCCGTACGACCCGAGGCTTGAATCCTTATTGTCTGTCCTTTATGAATCATCATAAGTGCCTTCTGCAGCTCTCCTTGGACCGTTCGTTGGTTGTCTTGGACCTGGAAGCCGGAAAAGCGTGTACCGTCATAGCTGACAGTCGCCTTTATACGTTGCGTCATCTTTGTAACTCCTAACTATAATCTCTCGTTATCAAGGTTGCAGCAACCACTATAATGAAGATGAGGAGTGCCGCAACATCCCGCTTCATCACTTGCAGCTCTCGAAGCTTCGTACGTCCTTCTCCTCCTCGATAGCCTCTTGCTTCCATCGCCATAGCAAGCTCCTCCGCCCGCTTAAAGGCACTGACAAACAAAGGCACCAGCAAAGGAATTACAGCCCGTACCCGCTCCCTAAATGGCCCTGTACGGAAATCTACACCTCTGGAAGCCTGAGCGTTGGAAATCTTCTCGGTTTCCTGAAGCAAAGTTGGAATAAATCGTAATGATATAGACATCATCAACGCCAGTTCGTGTACAGGGAACTTGAATCGGCGCAGTGGTCCGAGTAGGGATTCAACTCCGTCTGTGATTTCTATCGGCGTAGTCGTTAACGTCAGCAGAGATGTCAAAAGGATAAGCAAAAAGAAACGCAGCGAGATGACAGCTCCTTGTTCCAGTGCTCCGCTATAGATCGGCAATCCCAATACATTAACCAATACAGTGCCTTCCTTTGTAACGAATAAGTGCAGGATAAACGTGAAGACAATCAGAAACCATACTGGTGTCAGCCCCTTGGCGATAAACCGCCATGGCACCTTCGTCAGAAGTGTCCCTCCGACCGCAAACACAGTGAACAGCGCATAGCTGACGACGTTATTGGCAAAGAAAATAAAAATTACATAAAAGAAGATGATAAGCATCTTGATTCTCGGATCCATCCGGTGAACGATGCTATTGGTCGGAACATACTGACCAACAATCAGAAGATTGTTCATTTTCTATCACCTGCCAAATCTGCCAGCTGCTCAGCGAGCCTGTCAACATTCTCTCCCTCATAAGCTAACTGTTTGCCAAAGCGTTCCGATGTCTTCTGAAGAAACTGGAATATCTCCGGCACATCAAGCTGAACCTGCTGAAGAGCTTGCCGATCTTGAAAGACATCTACAGGAGTTCCTTCCATATACTTTTCTCCTTTATCGAGTACAAGCATATGATCGGCGTAAGTCAGCGCGTCCTCCATGCTGTGTGTTACCAGTATCGTTGTCAGCTGCTGTTCTTTATGAAGCCGGTAAAACATATCCATGATTTCTCGCTGACCGCGTGGATCTAATCCTGCTGTCGGTTCATCCAGAACGAGTACTCGAGGTCGCACAGCAAGCACACCTGCAATTGCAACACGCCGCATTTGCCCGCCGCTTAACTCAAAGGGGGAACGACTCAGTAAAGATAGATCCAATCCTACAGCCTCTGCACTTTCTTTAACACGCCTTGAGATCTCATTCTCAGCTACTCCGAAATTCCGCGGGCCAAAGGCGATATCCTTCTCTACTGTTTCTTCAAATAACTGATGCTCCGGGTATTGGAACACTATACCTACTTGTTTGCGTAGCTCTTTCGCTTGCTTAGGCTTCTTCTTCGGCTCCAGCGTATGCTCACCAATCTGCACGCTTCCGCTGGTAGGTCTGACTAGTCCGTTCAAATGCTGCAATAAAGTAGATTTACCACTGCCAGTATGCCCGACTATAGCCGTGAAGCTCCCTCCTGGCAGATGGAAGGTAAGATCCTTTAGCGCTTTATGCTCAAACGGGGAGTTTGCCTGATACGTATAATCTACTTGTTTGAATGTAATGTCCATAATGCATCTAACAACTCCTCGTGATCAATCGGCTGCTCGGCCAGGTTAATACCTTGTCTTACCAAAGCATGAGCAAGCTGCGTAACAAACGGCACGTCCAAACCGATCTGCTGCAGTTCAGTCTGTCTTTTTACTAATTCTCTCGGTACAGTAGTCGTCCATATTTCTCCATCGTTCATAACCAACACCCGATGCGCCTGCATCACTTCATTCAGATCGTGGGTAATAGTAATCAAACCTAGCTGCTGCGCTGCTTGAACACGATGAACAGTATCAAGGATTTCCTTCCTGCCAAGTGGGTCCAGCATCGCTGTTGCCTCATCCAGGATAATGACACTAGGAGATATAGCAAGTACACCTGCAATAGCCACACGCTGCTTCTGACCGCCAGATAATCGGTATGGTTCATGCAGCAGGTAGTCCTGCATGCGTACCTGCTCCAATGAAGAAGTGATCCGATCCATCATTTCAGCACGAGGCACACCACGGTTCTCCAAGCCAAAAGCTACATCATCACGAACAGTTGTACCAACGAATTGATTATCTGGATTTTGGAATACCATACCTACCTGGCGTCGTATCTCCCATATATTCTCTTCGTTTAATGGTATGCCATTAATAATGATTTCCCCCTCAGTCGGAAACAGCAGTCCATTCATTAGCTTGGCAATCGTTGACTTGCCTGAGCCGTTGTGACCGATGATCGCCAGCCATTCCCCAGCTTCTACTTGAAAACTGACATTGCGAAGTACATAGGGCTGCTCTTCCTCGTATCGGAAAGAAACATTCTTAAATTCAATCGCGTGCATGCTATTCGAGCTCCTTCGTCATTACCCGACTATTTCCGGGGAAATACTAAACGTGTTTGTCCGTTCCTGTCATTTCTATAGCTAGTATAAAGAATCCAGACAAAAAAGAAAAGCAAGCGCTAATGTTGGCGCTTGCTTTGTCTGCAAAAGAAAAAGGGCCGGAATACACCTCGTGGTAGAGATTTTCCTGCCCTTGTTATTACATTATACTAGTTCAATGATTGCCATAGCGGCACCGTCACCACGACGCTGTCCAAGTTTCAACACGCGTGTGTAACCTCCTTGACGTTCTTCATAACGTCCGGCGATATCGCTGAATAGTTTTTGTACTGCATCTTGGTTCTCGTCCGCTTTCGTACCGTACAAGAAAGAAGCAGCTTGACGACGAGCGTGAAGATCTCCACGTTTGCCAAGAGTGATCATTTTTTCTACTACAGAACGAAGCTCCTTAGCTTTCGCCTCCGTTGTTTCCAATCTTTCGTGAACGATAAGATCAGTCGCAAGGTTACGCAAAAGCGCCATACGAGCATCCGTAGTACGTCCTAACTTTCTAGCCATAGGTTATCCCTCCCTTTCCTGGTGTCAAATGCTCCGCTAGGCGGGATCAGTCTTCTTTACGAAGACCAAGTCCTAAATCGATTAGTTTCTTTTTAACTTCTTCTAATGATTTACGTCCTAGGTTACGCACTTTCATCATGTCTTCTTCAGATTTATTAGCAAGTTCTTGTACCGTGTTGATACCAGCACGTTTCAGACAGTTGTAAGAACGAACAGACAAGTCCAATTCTTCAATTGTCATCTCAAGAACTTTCTCTTTTTGGTCTTCTTCTTTTTCAACCATGATTTCGGCATTTTGCGCTTCATCAGTAAGACCTACGAAGATATTCAAATGCTCCGTATAGATCTTTGCACCAAGAGAAACTGCCTCTTCAGGTCGGATACTGCCGTCAGTGAATACATCCAACGTCAGCTTGTCGAAGTTAGCCAACTGGCCAACACGCGTATTTTCCACTTGATACGTCACTTTTGAAACTGGCGTAAAGATGGAGTCAATTGGAATGACACCAATCGGCTGATCTTCATGGTTATTCTGATCAGCTGGACGGTAGCCGCGGCCGCGTTCTGCCGTAAGCTTCATGTGCAAATGAGCATTCTTGCCCAAAGTTGCAATATGAAGATCCGGATTCAGTACTTCTACATCGCTATCGAAAGTGATGTCAGCAGCAGTTACTTTCCCTTCACCTTGTACATCGATCTCTAATGTTTTTTCTTCATCAGAGTAGATTTTAAGAGCCAGTTTTTTCAAGTTCAAAATGATGGTTGTCACGTCTTCTACTACGCCTTCAATCGTAGAGAATTCATGGAGCACGCCATCAATTTGAATGGAAGTTACAGCAGCGCCAGGAAGTGAGGATAATAGGATACGACGCAAGGAGTTTCCTAGTGTAGTACCATATCCACGCTCAAGCGGTTCTACAACGAACTTTCCAAATGTAGCATCATCGCTGATCTCAACCGTTTCAATCTTTGGTTTTTCAATTTCGATCATTATAAAGCCCTCCTTTAAAACGTCGAAACCCCGGTTAGAATTGCTCCTAACCGAAATTCCCCATATTGCGGTTCCCGTTTCTGCATCTTGACGATACGTTCCTTACTGTATGACCTGATCGCTTTTAAGCTATCATAACCCATTATAGACAGGGATACAAATTCTATACAGCAAGTAGGAAAAACTTATACGCGACGACGTTTAGGCGGACGGCAGCCGTTATGTGGAACTGGAGTGACGTCACGGATCGCTGTCACTTCAATACCTGCAGCCTGAAGTGAACGGATCGCAGCTTCACGACCAGCACCAGGGCCTTTAACTGTTACTTCCAAAGTCTTCATGCCGTTTTCTACAGCAACTTTAGCAGCAGCTTCAGCAGCCATCTGTGAAGCGAATGGAGTAGATTTACGGGAACCTCTGAAACCAAGGGAACCTGAGCTGCTCCAGCTGATTACGTTACCTTGTACATCAGTAATCGTAACGATTGTGTTGTTGAAAGTAGAACGGATGTGAGCAATACCAGTCTCGATATTCTTTTTCACACGACGTTTACGAGTTTGTTGTTTACGAGCCATGTTTGTTTACCTCCTTACTTATTTTTTCTTGTTAGCGATTGTACGGCGTGGGCCTTTACGAGTACGAGAGTTGTTCTTCGTTTTCTGACCACGAACCGGCAATCCACGACGGTGGCGAAGACCACGATAAGAACCGATTTCAATTAGACGCTTGATGTTAAGAGATACTTCACGGCGAAGATCCCCTTCAGTAGTGTAGCTGTCAATTGTTTGACGAATTCTGGATAGTTCGTCTTCTGTAAGATCACGAACACGTGTATCTTCAGAAACGCCAGCTTCTTTTAGTACCTTTTGCGCTGTGTTTTTTCCAATTCCATAGATGTATGTTAGGGAAATAACAACGCGTTTGTCACGCGGAATATCAATACCTGCTATACGTGCCATTAGCTACGTGCACCTCCTTGTATTATCCTTGTTTTTGCTTATGCTTAGGATTTTCACAGATTACCATTACTTTGCCTTTACGACGAATGACTTTACATTTTTCGCAAATCGGCTTTACAGATGGTCTTACCTTCATCATCTATTCCTCCTTTAGTATCGGAGCTAGTCAAATTATTTATAACGGTACGTAATACGTCCTTTAGTTAAGTCATAAGGGGAAAGCTCTACCGTTACTTTATCTCCAGGAAGAATTCGAATAAAGTGCATACGAATTTTACCGGAAACATGTGCTAAAACGGTGTGGCCATTCTCTAACTCCACCTTAAATTGCGCATTAGGCAATGTATCGGTGACAGTTCCTTCTACTTCAATTGCATCATCTTTCGCCATCGGTCTATCTCCCTTCTTCAAATCTCTTCACGGTATGATTGACATAAGTAGATATCGCAAATCGCAGTTTACCATTGGTTACGCGACCAGCTTCTAGAAGGCTGCGGCGGACTTCCGGTGATACATACGGCAGTGGATCCACATGACGCAAAGCTTTGCGCTTCGGTGAATCATACTTTCGTTTCTCTCCGTCAGCAAGCAACACAAAACGACTGTCAATTTTTCGAATGACAATCGCAAGCTGACCTGCTTCTCGCCCATGTGCGATACGAACAACCTGACCAATCCGTGGACTTGTATCCGTTTCGCTCAAACATGATCACCTTCATCATAGCTTTTTTCGAAGCTGTGCGTAAGTTAGCATTCTATGCTGCAAACAAGGAGCATATTCTACCACTTTTCTGTCTGAAAGTCCAGGTTAGAAAAGCTGCATGTTAGGGAATCTATATTAAGTCCACAAATTGAGTCACAATTTGTTTCATGATTGTTCATATTCAGCCTTGTCAATTAGCGTCAGGATATCAGTAAGGCACGGTTCCGATGATGGAAGCTTGAACGAATTGCGAGTCGCAAATCGTTTCAACTCTACCACGAGGTCTATTATACTCTATCAAGGGATAGAATGCATCCTTACGCTATCTCGAGCCTAAAGAGCAATTCCACCCGTACTAAAAGAGTATAGCTTGCACACCTGTATCAGCGAAGATTATTCAAGCGCTGATCGATGTCGTGGAAGACCTGATCGATTGCTTGGTCACCGTTCACTGTTACAAGATAGCCCTTATCGTTGTAGAAGTCCAATATCGGTTTCTGCTGCTCGATATTGACTTCCAAACGTTTTTTCACCGTTTCCGGCTTATCGTCGTCTCGCTGGATCAGCGCAGTACCATCCTTGTCACATACCCCTTCTTCTTTCGGAGGGTTATAGACGGTATGATACGTAGTGCCGCATGTCGGACAAACCCATCTGCCAGATAAACGCTCCACCAAATTCTCCTGAGGAACCTCTACATGTAAGACGTAATCTACATTAGCATTCAAATCGTCCAGCAATACGTCAAGCGCTTCTGCCTGAGCAAGCGTACGAGGAAAACCGTCAAGTAAAAATCCGTTGTTGGTGTCATCCTTACCTAAACGGTCTCGGACTATACCAATCGTTACTTCATCCGGAACTAGTTTACCCTGGTCCATGTAAGCTTTCGCTTCACGGCCAAGCTCCGTTCCTTCTTTTATTGCAGCTCGGAACATATCTCCTGTTGAGATATGAGGGATGCTATATTTATCTACAATCTTCTCTGCCTGTGTACCTTTACCGGCACCCGGCAGACCCATAAGAATTAAATTCAACGAAATTCCCCTCGCTCTCGTCTGTTTGTAGACTGTTCTCTATTTCATGAAGCCTCGGTAATGACGCTTCACTAACTGGCTTTCTAGCTGTTTCATCGTCTGCAACGCTACCCCTACCACGATCAGCAGGCTCGTTCCTCCGATTTGGACAGAAGTCGGCAAGTTGGCAATAGAGCCTAAGATAATAGGCAATACAGCTACAGCAGCCAAGAAGAGAGACCCAACGAAGGTTAAACGATACATCACACTGGTGAGGTACGTTTCCGTGCTTTTCCCTGGGCGAATACCCGGGATGTAGCCACCTTGCTTGTTTAAGTTCTCTGCCATTTGTTCCGGGTTGACCTGAACAAATGTATAGAAATAACTAAATGCAAGAATCAGGACTACATAGATTACCATCCCAATTGGTTGCGTATAATCGAATACGTTCTCGATCGTAGTTGCTACATTTCCTTCAAAGAAACTCGCGATAGTACGCGGAGCATAGATAAAGGAAACTGCGAAAATTACAGGGATTACTCCAGCAGCGTTTACTTTAATCGGCAAGTGGGTGGACTGACCGCCTACTTGTGAGCGACTAGTGGTACGCTTCGAATACTGGATTGGAATTTTACGAAGTGCTTGCGTGATATAAATCACACCAACAATTACGGCAATGATCACGATAGCGATAATTGCAACGATCACGACATTTAGGAATAAATCATCACCAGGATTGCTGAAGTACTGCTCCCAAAGCTGGTTTAAACCATTTGGAATTGCAGCAGCGATACCGGCGAAGATAATAATGGAGATACCATTACCTACACCATGAGCTGTGATCTGTTCTCCTAACCACATCAAGAATGCTGTTCCTGCAGTCAATACGATTGTAATGACAGCGAACTTATAAAAACTTGGATCGGAAATGAGCATACCGCCGGATAACTGATTGAATCCGATGGACATACCTACCGCCTGAATTAACGCTAGCACGATAGTGGCATAACGAGTCACTTGTGCCAACTTACGACGTCCCATCTCTCCTTGCTTTTTCCACTCACTGAATGTCGGGATGACATCCATTTGCAGAAGCTGCATGATGATCGAGGCAGTGATGTAAGGCATGATACCCATCGCAAGGATGGAGAAGTTCTGCAATGCACCGCCGCCAAAAGTATTCAGAAATCCGAATACGTTCTGCTGATTCATAAAGTCGATCGCGGAACGATCGGTAAATGGAACAGGAATGAACGTACCGAGTCTGAAAATGATCAGCATTAGCAATGTAAAGATGATTTTATTTCGTATATCTTTTACACGCATAAAATTGGAGATTGTACGAAACATTAGATCACCTCTGTTTGACCGCCCGCTGCCTCAATGGCTTCTTTAGCAGAAGCTGAGAACTTGTGAGCTTTAACAGTAAGTTTCTTTTCGATGTTTCCGTTTCCTAGAACTTTAATACCGGCTCTCAATTTGCTAACAACTCCGCTTTCAAGTAGAAGCTCTGGAGTTACCTCTGTACCCTCTTCAAAACGGTTAAGGGTTTCAAGGTTAACAATTGAGTACTCAGTACGGTGGATGTTTGTGAATCCACGTTTAGGAAGACGTTGGAATAGTGGCATTTGGCCACCTTCGAAACCTAGACGTACACCGCCGCCAGAGCGTGCATTTTGTCCTTTATGTCCACGGCCGGATGTTTTACCGTTACCTGAAGACATACCGCGACCTACACGATTGCGAGTTTTACGTGTTCCTTCTGCTGACTTCAATTCATGAAGTTTCATAATGGCACCTCCTCTTTTACATTTAAATCATTATACTTCTTTAACTGATACTAGATGAGAAACTCTGTTGATCATGCCGCGAACAGTTGGATTGTCTTCCAAAACAACTGACTGACGGATCTTTCTAAGGCCTAGAGCAGCAACAGTTTTGCGCTGTTTTTCTAGTCTTCCGATCGTACTGCGCGTGAGGGTGATTTCTAATTTGTTAGCCATGTGCTTTCCCTCCTTATCCTAACAGTTCTTCTACAGACTTTCCACGAAGTTTCGCAACTTCTTCTGCACGTTTCAATCTGCTAAGTCCGTTAAGTGTTGCACGAACCATGTTGATTGGAGTGTTAGAACCAAGTGATTTAGAAAGGATGTCTCCGATACCACCAAGCTCAAGTACCGCACGTACAGGTCCACCGGCGATAACTCCAGTACCTTCTGCTGCTGGCTTCATCAAGATGTTGCCGGCGCCGAATTCACCGATGATTTCATGTGGAATAGTTGTACCAACGATAGGTATAGTAATTAGATTTTTCTTCGCGTCTTCAATAGCTTTACGGATCGCTTCTGGTACTTCTTGTGCTTTACCAGTACCGAAACCTACATGGCCGTTTTTGTCGCCTACTACTACAAGAGCAGCGAAACGGAAACGACGACCACCTTTTACTACTTTAGCAACACGGTTAACCGTTACTACGCGTTCTTCAAGATCAAGTTTGTTCGGGTCAATTGTTGTACGCAAGTTGTGTCCCTCCTTTTTAGATTAGAATTTAAGACCAGCTTCACGAGCTGCTTCAGCCAATGCTTTAACACGTCCGTGGTAAAGGTAGCCTCCACGGTCAAATACGATTGTTGTTACGCCAGCTTCTTTCGCACGGTTAGCAACTGCTTCTCCGACCTTTTGAGCTGCTTCAACATTGCTTGTAGATTCTAGGCTAAGGCTAGCATCCTTAGTAGAAGCACTTGCAAGTGTTTTACCAGTTGTATCATCGATCAACTGTGCGTAAATGTGCTTGTTAGAACGGAAAACGTTCAAACGAGGACGCTCAGATGTTCCTGAAATGCTTTTACGAACACGATTATGTCTTCTCTTACGCGATTCGTTTTTTGCAACTTTTGTAATCATTCAGGTCACTCCTTTCTGGTTTAACGAAAACCTTATTTCGCTGTTTTACCTTCTTTACGACGTACGAATTCGCCTTCGTAACGGATTCCTTTACCTTTATAAGGCTCTGGAGGACGGATTGCACGGATGTTAGCAGCTACTGCGCCAACAGCTTCCTTATCGATACCTTTAACAACTACACGAGTGTTAGAAGGAACTTCGATTTCAATACCATCACGGTGTTCAACTTCAACTGGATGTGAATAACCAGCGTTGACCACGACTTTGTTGCCTTGTTTAGTAGCACGATAACCTACACCGATGATTTCAAGAGCTTTCTCATAACCAGCGTGTACGCCTTGTACCATGTTTCCAAGGATAGAACGAGTAGTTCCGTGAAGAGCACGGTGTTCCTTGCTGTCAGTTGGGCGTTCAACAGTAAGAACGTTCTCTTCAACTTTGATCACCATATCTTGGTGGAATGTACGAGTCAATTCACCTTTAGGACCTTTTACAGTCACAGTGTTGTTTTCATTTTTGAATTCAACGCCTGCAGGGATTTCAAGAATCTTTTTACCTACGCGGGACATATGTGCACCTCCTTACTAATTGTTGGGAATTACCAAACGTATGCTAGCACTTCGCCGCCGACAGCTTGCTCACGTGCTTCTTTATCAGACAATACGCCTTTAGAAGTTGAAACAACTGCGATACCAAGTCCGTTAAGGACACGTGGAATTTCAGTAGATTTCGCGTAAACACGAAGACCAGGTTTACTGATACGTTTAATACCAGTGATAACACGCTCGTCGTTTTTACCATATTTCAAAAAGATGCGTAGAACACCTTGTTTGTCATCTTCTACGAATTCGTAATCACGAATAAAGCCTTCACGTTTAAGGATATCAGCAACATCCTTTTTCAACTTAGAAGCAGGAAGCTCCAGTTTTTCATGACGAACAGTGTTTGCATTACGAATACGAGTTAGCATATCTGCGATAGGATCTGTCATAACCATTAATCATTACCTCCTTCCCTGATTTAGGGGATTACCAGCTTGCTTTTTTAACGCCAGGAATTTGACCTTTATAGGCTAGTTCGCGGAAACAAATACGGCATAGCTTGAATTTACGTAGTACAGAGTGTGGACGTCCGCAACGTTCGCAGCGTGTGTACTCTTGTACTTTAAATTTCTGTGGGCGTTGTTGTTTCACGATCATAGATTTTTTAGCCACAATATTCCCTCCTTTTTACCTTTATTTTTGGAAAGGCATGCCTAGCTGAGTAAGTAGCTCACGAGCTTCTTCGTCAGTGTTGGCTGTAGTTACGATAACGATGTCCATTCCACGTACTTTGCTTACTTTATC
This sequence comes from Terribacillus sp. AE2B 122, assembly GCF_902497585.1. Classification (NCBI taxonomy): domain Bacteria; kingdom Bacillati; phylum Bacillota; class Bacilli; order Caryophanales; family Bacillaceae; genus Terribacillus; species Terribacillus sp. AE2B 122. The sequence continues at coordinate 30,406 of NZ_LR700952.1, forward strand.
GTAATTGATTTCTGGGAAGATTAACTGTTCTTTAACACCTAGTGTATAGTTACCACGACCATCAAACGCTTTGTTTGAGATACCACGGAAGTCACGTACACGTGGAAGGGAAACTGCGACTAGTTTTTGAAGGAATTCGTACATACGCTCTCCGCGCAATGTAACTTTCGCTCCGATTGGCATACCTTCACGAAGACGGAAACCTGCGATAGATTTCTTAGCTTTCGTGATGATTGGCTGCTGACCAGCAAGCAAAGACAATTCCTCTACTGCAGAATCAAGTGCTTTAGAGTTTTGAACGGCGTCACCGACACCCATATTAATAACGATCTTTTCGATCTTTGGTACTTGCATTACAGATTTATAGCTGAATTTTTCCATTAGAGATGGAGAAATCTCGCCTTGATATCTTTGTTTCAATTCATTCATCGAGTAGCCCTCCTTTCAGAAGAAATTATTTATCGATAGCTTGACCGGATTTCTTAGCGATACGGACTTTTTTGCCGTCTTTCACTTCGTAGCCTACGCGAGTTGGCTCTCCAGTTTTAGGATCGATCAGCATTACGTTAGAAACGTGAATCGCTGCTTCGATTTCAAGGATTCCGCCCTGCGGGTTATCCTGAGAAGGTTTCGCGTGTTTTTTGACGATGTTTATTCCTTCGACAAGAACACGGTCTTTCTTCGGATAAGCTTCAAGGATGGTACCTTCTTTACCACGATCTTTACCAGTGATTACTTTAACTTTGTCACCTTTTTTAACATGCATGTGTACTGCACCTCCTTAACAAGGCATTAAGAGTTTTTACAATACTTCAGGAGCAAGGGAAACGATCTTCATGAACTTAGCATCACGCAATTCACGTGCAACTGGTCCGAAGATACGAGTTCCTCTTGGGCTCTTGTCATCTCTTACGATAACAGCTGCGTTTTCGTCGAATTTGATGTAAGAACCATCTTTACGACGAACACCGCTTTTCGTACGTACGATTACAGCTTTAACAACTTCACCTTTTTTGACAACGCCACCAGGTGTTGCTTGTTTCACCGTACAAACGATTACGTCACCAATGTTAGCTGTTTTACGACCAGATCCGCCTAGCACTTTAATTGTTAGGACTTCACGAGCACCAGAGTTATCAGCGACTTTCAAACGAGTCTCTTGTTGAATCATACGAGTGTTACCTCCCTTCGGAATCCTTCCGAGCGATCTTAAATTAGATAATTACTGCTTCTTCTACTACTTCAACCAAACGGAAACGTTTCGTTGCAGATAAAGGACGAGTTTCCATTATACGAACCAAGTCACCAGTTTTTGCTGTACCGTTTTCATCATGCGCTTTTAGTTTTTTAGAATACTTAACGCGCTTGCCGTACAGCGTGTGAGTTTTGTAGGTTTCAACAAGAACAGTGATTGTTTTATCCATTTTATCGGATACAACACGTCCAACGTAGACTTTACGATTGTTACGTTCACTCATGTCGCGAACCTCCTCTCGGAATTTAGTTATTTACGCTTAATTCTCTTTCACGAACAACTGTCTTCATGCGAGCAATTGTCTTACGGACTGTGCGAATACGTGCTGTATTCTCAAGCTGTCCAGTAGCTAATTGGAAGCGCAGGTTGAAAAGTTCTTCTTTTAGAGACTTAACTTTTTGTTCAATTTCGGCAGTGGTCAGTTCTTTGATTTCATTAGCCTTCATTGATTTCACCACCAATTTCTTCACGTTTTACAATCTTAGTTCTAATTGGCAGTTTGTGAGAAGCAAGACGCAATGCTTCGCGAGCCACCTCTTCAGATACTCCAGCAATTTCGAACATGATCTTACCAGGTTTCGTTACAGCAACCCAGCCTTCAGGAGAACCTTTACCGGAACCCATTCGGACTTCTAGAGGTTTTTTAGTGTATGGCTTATCTGGGAAGATTTTGATCCATACTTTACCGCCACGTTTCATGTAACGAGTCATAGCGATACGAGCAGATTCGATTTGACGGCTAGTGATCCAAGCTGGATCAACAGCTTGTAGACCCCATTCACCAAATGCAACTTCTGTACCGCCTTTAGCACGGCCATTCAATTTACCACGGTGTTGTCTACGATATTTTACGCGTTTAGGCATTAACATAATGCTTTTCCCCCTTCCTTATCGGTTGTTTTTAGTTGGAAGGACTTCGCCACGATAGATCCATACTTTAACGCCAAGCTTACCATAAGTTGTATCAGCTTCAGCTGTGCCATAGTCGATGTCAGCACGTAGAGTATGAAGTGGAACTGTTCCTTCGCTGTAAGATTCTGCACGAGCGATATCTGCTCCGCCTAGACGACCGGAAACTTGTGTACGGATACCTTTAGCACCAGCACGCATTGCACGTTGCAATGTTTGTTTCTGTGCACGACGGAATGAGATACGGTTTTCAAGTTGACGAGCGATGTTGTCTGCTACCAATTTAGCATCAAGATCTACACGTTTCACTTCAACGATGTTGATGTGAACACGTTTGCCAGTCAGGCTGTTCAATGCTTTACGAAGTGCTTCCACTTCAGAACCGCCTTTACCGATTACCATACCAGGTTTACCAGTGTGAATAGAAATATTTACACGGTTAGCAGCACGTTCGATCTCCACTTTAGAAAGTGCAGCATCTTTCAAACGTTGTTCTAGATAATCACGAATTCTGATATCTTCATGTAGTAAATCAGCGTAATCTTTGCCACCGTACCACTTGGATTCCCAGTCACGGATGACGCCGACGCGAAGACCTATCGGATGTACTTTTTGACCCACTGCTTAACCCTCCTTCTTTTCTGTAACAACCACTGTAATGTGGCTAGTACGTTTGTTGATTTGGCTTGCGCGGCCTTGAGCGCGTGGACGGAAACGTTTCAATGTAGCACCTTCGTTAACGAATGCTTCAGAGATAACAAGGTTATCCGTATCCATTTCATAGTTGTGCTCTGCGTTAGCAACTGCAGAACGAAGTACTTTTTCTACTGCCAATGATGCACCACGCTGAGTGTGACGCAAAATCGCAACAGCTTCTCCGACATTTTTTCCTCGAATTAAATCAACAACTAAGCGGACCTTACGAGGAGCAATGCGAACTGATTTTGCCATAGCTTTTGCTTGCATTTAGGATTGCCTCCCCTCTTAGCGTTTTGTTTTCTTGTCGTCCGCTGCGTGACCTCTGTACGTGCGAGTTGGCGCGAATTCACCAAGTTTATGACCTACCATATCTTCAGTAACATAAACAGGTACGTGTTTACGGCCATCGTACACAGCGATTGTGTGTCCAACGAATGTTGGGAAAATAGTAGAACGACGGGACCAAGTTCTGATAACTTGTTTCTTGTCATCTTCGTTCAATTTGTCGACTTTCTTCAGCAAATGATCATCTGCGAAAGGTCCTTTTTTCAAACTGCGACCCATACATAAACCTCCCTTTGCGATATCGAGACGGGTGAAAATCCCCGCCTTGCTACCACATTATTTTTTACGCTTACGTACGATAAATTTATCGGACTGCTTATTACGTTTACGTGTTTTGTAACCAAGTGTTGGTTTACCCCAAGGAGACATTGGTGATTTACGTCCGATTGGAGCGCGTCCTTCACCACCACCGTGTGGGTGATCATTAGGGTTCATTACAGATCCGCGGACTGTTGGGCGTTTGCCTAACCAGCGAGAGCGTCCTGCTTTACCAATTACGATTAGTTCATGTTCCAAGTTACCAACCTGACCTACTGTAGCACGGCAAGTACCTAGTACTAGACGTACTTCACCAGAAGTTAGTCTTACAAGAACATATTTACCTTCACGGCCAAGGATTTGAGCTTGTGCACCAGCAGAACGAGCTAGCTGAGCACCGCGGCCAGGTTTCAATTCGATGTTGTGGATGATCGTACCAACTGGGATTGTAGCAAGCTCCATAGCGTTACCCACTTTGAAGTCAGCACCTTCACCAGAAATGATCTCAGTTCCTACTTCCAAGCCTTTCGGAGCAAGGATGTAGCGTTTTTCACCATCAACATAGTGAATTAGAGCGATGTTCGCAGTACGGTTTGGATCGTACTCGATTGTAGCAACGCGTCCTGGTATTCCATCTTTGTCGCGTTTGAAGTCGATAATACGGTATTGACGTTTGTGTCCACCACCTTGGTGACGTACAGTCAATTTACCTTGGTTGTTACGTCCGCCACGTTTATGAAGCGGTGCAAGCAATGATTTCTCAGGCTTGTCAGTTGTAATTTCGGCAAAATCCGATACAGACATGTTACGACGTCCGTTAGTAATCGGTTTATACTTTTTAATCGCCATCGTTGTTTCCCTCCTTCTCTATTATTTCTTAAACACCTTCGAAGAAGTCAATTTCTTTGCTGTCTTCTGATAGTGTTACTACTGCTTTTTTACGATCTGGGCGGTATCCGCCGTAACGACCTTGACGTTTGAATTTACCTTTAAGGTTTTGAGTGTTCACTTGTTCCACTTTTACACCAAAGATTACTTCAACCGCTTGTTTGATTTCGATCTTGTTAGCACGTTTGTCAACTTCAAACGTGTACTTCTTATCAACCATAAGGTCAGAAGAATGTTCCGTAATTACAGGGCGCTTAATAATATCACGTGGTTCTCTCATTATGCAAGCACCTCCCCTGCTTTTTCAGCTGCCTCTTTCGTTAAGATCAGCTTATCATGCGTAAGCAAGTCAAGAACGTTAACTTCGCTTTGTTTCAATACTTTTACGTTTTTAAGGTTGTTTGCAGAACGTACAACAGTTTCGTCTTTATCTGCAGTAACGATCAATACCTTTTTATCAACGTTAAGTGCATTAAGCATAGCAACGACATCTTTTGTTTTAGGAGCATCGAATGCAAGGCTCTCTAGAACTAAGATGTTTTCTTCTTGTACTTTAGAAGATAGTGCTGATTTAAGCGCTAGACGACGAACTTTTTTAGGTAGTTTGTAGCTGTAGCTGCGTGGAGTCGGTCCGAAAACTGTTCCACCGCCAACCCATTGTGGTGAACGGATGGATCCTTGACGTGCGCGGCCAGTACCTTTTTGACGCCATGGCTTTCTTCCACCGCCTCGTACTTCAGAACGTCCTTTTACTTTATGCGTACCTTGACGCATAGAAGCACGTTGCATTAGTACTGCTTCGTGTAATACGTGTGTGTGTGGCTCGATACCGAAAACGGAATCGTTCAATTCGATTTCTCCGACTTGAGATCCGCTCTGGTTGAATAGTGCTACTTTAGGCATGATATATCCTCCCTTCGTATTGTGAATTAGTTACCTTTTACGGCACCTGATACTTTCACGTAAGATTTTTTCGCACCAGGTACGTTACCTTTAACAAGGATAAGGTTGCGCTCAGCGTCAACTTTAACGATCTCAAGGTTCTGAACAGTGATTTGCTCTCCGCCCATTTGTCCTGGTAGTGCTTTACCTTTGAAAACGCGCATAGGGTCAATTACACCCATAGAACCTGGTCTTCTGTGGTAACGTGAACCGTGTGACATAGGTCCGCGGGATTGGTTGTGGCGCTTGATTGCACCCTGGAATCCTTTACCTTTAGAAGTACCTGTTACATCTACTGTTTCTCCAGCTGCGAAAATCTCTACGCTAACCTCTTGTCCAACTTCGTGTTCGTCAAGAGCAGCGTCACGGATTTCACGAATGTAGCGCTTAGGTGTTGTGTTTGCTTTCTCAGCATGGCCTTTAGCAGGTTTGTTTGCGTTGTTTGCTTTCTGATCAGCAAATCCTAGTTGCAATGCGTTGTAACCGTCAGTTTCAACAGTTTTCTTTTGAAGAATTACGTTTGGTTCAGCTTGGATAACTGTTACAGCTTGAAGTTCACCACTTTCAGTGAATAGCTGTGTCATGCCGATCTTGCGTCCCAAGATTCCTTTCGTCATCCGTTACACCTCCTATTTTGTGTAAAATTATAGTTTAATTTCGATGTCCACACCGGACGGTAAGTCAAGTCTCATCAATGAATCAACTGTTTGCGGTGTAGGACTAACGATATCGATAAGACGTTTGTGAGTGCGCATTTCGAACTGCTCACGAGAGTCTTTATATTTGTGCACCGCACGTAGAATTGTGTATACAGATTTCTCTGTAGGAAGCGGAATCGGACCTGATACGTTAGCACCAGAACGTTTCGCTGTATCTACGATTTTTTCTGCAGACTGATCTAGGATTCTGTGATCGTATGCTTTTAGACGGATTCTGATTTTCTCTTTTGCCATTATTTTCCCTCCTTTATCGCCCTTATTCTTTAGGACATTCTCAGCGGAAATTAACTTGACCACCCTGCCATGGCAAAGGGGCCTGGTGTGCCAACAACCTCCCGCATCATCGCCTTTAAATGACCAACATTATAATTATATAGAAAAAATGCGGTCAATGCAAGTCTTATCTAGTTTTACAGCTTAAAAGTCTGTATTCCTTCATAAGATGACACTTTATGTATTATACATAGGCTTTATGCTGTTTTCAAGTCATTTCGGCTTTTTTTACAATTTACTGGCGCTGCCAATCTTTGGGTCTAAGTATATAAAAAAACAGACAGCACGTCTGCTGTCTGTTTCTTCTATATTGTTATATCAGCTTACGCTTCGATAACAGATACAACGCCTGATCCAACAGTACGTCCACCCTCACGGATAGAGAAGCGAGTACCATCTTCGATAGCGATTGGAGAGATAAGCTCAACAGACATCTCTGTGTTATCGCCAGGCATGATCATTTCAGTACCTTCTGGAAGGTGAACTACGCCAGTTACGTCAGTTGTACGGAAGTAGAACTGTGGGCGGTAGTTAGTGAAGAATGGAGTGTGACGTCCACCTTCTTCTTTAGAAAGAACATAAACTTCAGCTTTGAACTTTGTGTGTGGAGTGATTGTACCTGGTTTAGCAAGTACTTGTCCACGGCTGATATCATCACGGGATACACCACGAAGTAGAGCACCGATGTTATCGCCAGCTTCAGCGTAATCAAGAAGTTTACGGAACATTTCTACACCAGTAACGATTGTTTTCTTAGGAGCTTCGTTAAGACCGATGATATCAACTTCGTCACCGACTTTAACTTCTCCACGCTCAACGCGGCCTGTAGCTACAGTACCACGACCAGTGATAGAGAATACATCCTCAACTGGCATCATGAATGGTTTTTCTTTGTCGCGTTCTGGAGTTGGGATGTACTCATCAACAGCGTCCATAAGTTCGAAGATTTTAGCTTCGTAATCAGCGTCACCTTCAAGAGCTTTAAGAGCAGAACCTTTGATAACTGGTACATCGTCACCAGGGAAGTCATATTCGCTTAGAAGATCGCGAACTTCCATTTCAACAAGTTCAAGAAGTTCTTCATCGTCAACCATGTCGCATTTGTTTAAGAATACAACGATCGCAGGAACACCTACGTTACGAGAAAGAAGGATGTGCTCACGAGTTTGTGGCATTGGACCATCAGCAGCAGATACTACTAGGATAGCTCCATCCATTTGTGCAGCACCAGTGATCATGTTTTTAACATAGTCAGCGTGTCCTGGGCAGTCAACGTGTGCATAGTGACGAGTATCAGTTTCGTACTCTACGTGTGCAGTTGAGATAGTGATTCCACGTTCTCTTTCTTCTGGAGCACCATCGATTTGGTCGTAAGCCATTGCTTGACCAGAACCTGATTTCTTGTGAAGTACAGTTGTGATAGCTGCAGTTAGTGTTGTTTTACCATGGTCAACGTGTCCGATTGTACCAACGTTAACGTGGGATTTGGAGCGGTCGAATTTTTCTTTACCCATTAGTAATTCCTCCTTAAATATGGAAATATCTCATGTATTAGATAGTATGTTTCTTGTATTGCAGAAGCATGCGTGCACGCACGCTTCCAATACAAGTTATACTCGATTACTGTCCAAAAATCAATTATTGTCCAGCGTTTTTCTTGATAATTTCTTCTCCAACGCTTTTCGGCACTTCTTCATAGTGGTCGAATGTCATTGTGTAAGTTCCACGGCCTTGTGTGTTGGAACGCAACGCTGTTGCGTAACCGAACATTTCAGCAAGTGGCACAAATGCATTAACTACCTGAGCAGGTCCGCGTGTATCCATACCTTCAACACGTCCGCGACGGGAAGTGATATCGCCCATGATGTCTCCCATGTATTCCTCTGGGATAACAACTTCCACTTTTACAAGTGGTTCCAAGATGACAGGGTTACATTTGCTCTTAGCGTTTTTAAGCGCCATTGAAGCAGCAACTTTAAATGCCATCTCGTTGGAATCGACATCGTGGTAGCTTCCATCAAATAATGATGCTTTAACGTCGATTAGCGGATAACCAGCCAATACACCGTTTTGCATGGATTCTTTGATACCAGCTTCAACAGATGGGATGTATTCACGAGGAACTACACCACCAACGATTTTATTTTCGAACTCGAAACCAGCGCCTTCTTCGTTTGGCTCGAATTTGATCCAAACGTGTCCGAACTGACCGCGACCACCGGACTGACGTACGAATTTACCTTCGACTTCAGCAGATGCACGGAATGTTTCGCGGTATGCTACCTGTGGAGCACCTACGTTAGCTTCTACTTTGAATTCGCGACGCATACGGTCAACGATGATATCCAAGTGAAGCTCACCCATACCGGAGATGATAGTCTGACCAGTTTCTGGGTTAGTTTCAGTTCTGAATGTAGGATCTTCCTCAGCTAGTTTACCAAGTGCAACGGACATTTTATCTTGGTCCGCTTTTGTTTTTGGTTCGATCGCAACAGAGATAACTGGCTCTGGGAATACCATAGACTCAAGGATAACTAGTGATTTTTCATCACATAGCGTATCACCAGTCGAAGTATCTTTCAAACCAACTGCTCCTGCGATATCACCAGCGTAAACTTTGGAAATCTCTTCACGAGTGTTTGCGTGCATTTGTAGGATACGGCCTACGCGCTCACGCTTGTCCTTCGTAGAGTTTTTCACGTAAGAACCTGCTTCCAATGTACCAGAGTACACACGGAAGAAAGTAAGTTTACCTACGAATGGGTCAGTTGCAACTTTGAAAGCAAGTGCACTGAATGGTTCGCTGTCGCTGGATTTACGTACAATCTTATCTTCAGTACCAGGAACGATACCTTCGATAGCTGGTACGTCAGTTGGTGCAGGCAAGTAATCAACAACACCGTCGATTAAAAGCTGAACACCTTTGTTTTTGAATGCTGAACCACAGAATACTGGGTAGAATTCAACACTTAGAGTCGCTTTACGAACAGCTTGTTTAAGCTCTTCGTTAGAGATCTCTTCCCCTTCAAGGTAGCGTTCCATAAGATCTTCATCTTGTTCCGCTACTGCTTCGATAAGGTTTGTACGGTACTCATCCACAAGATCTTGCATATCTGCAGGGATCTCACGAGTCTCGTACTTTTGTCCAAGATCATCAAGGTAGAAATGAGCTTCCCCAGTGATTAGGTCGATGATTCCTTCGAAATCATCTTCCGCACCGATTGGAATTTGTACTGGGTGCGCGTTAGCGCCCAGACGTTCATGCATCGTCTTAACTGAATAAAGGAAGTCTGCACCTGTTTTATCCATTTTGTTAACGAACACGATACGTGGTACACCGTAAGTTGTAGCCTGACGCCAAACAGTTTCTGTTTGCGGCTCAACACCGGACTGTGCATCAAGCACAGCTACCGCTCCATCAAGTACGCGCAGGGAACGTTCAACTTCAACAGTGAAGTCTACGTGTCCTGGTGTATCGATGATGTTGATACGGTGGTTTTTCCATTGAGCAGTTGTTGCAGCAGATGTGATAGTAATACCACGCTCTTGCTCCTGCTCCATCCAGTCCATTTGAGAAGCACCTTCATGAGTTTCTCCAATTTTGTGGATACGTCCTGTATAGAATAAAATACGCTCTGTTGCAGTTGTTTTACCAGCATCGATGTGAGCCATGATACCGATATTACGCGTATTTTCTAAGGAGAACTCTCTAGCCATACGGTCTTTCTCCTTCCTAGAGTGAATTTAAGATATATCTTACCAGCGGTAGTGAGCAAACGCTTTGTTTGCTTCCGCCATTTTATGCATATCTTCACGTTTCTTAACAGCAGCACCTGTGTTGTTAGACGCATCAAGAATTTCGTTAGCAAGACGCTCTTCCATTGTTTTTTCACCGCGTAGACGGGAATAGTTAACAATGTAACGAAGACCTAGTGCTTGACGACGCTCTGGGCGTACTTCAACTGGTACTTGGTAGTTGGAACCACCAACACGGCGTGCGCGTACTTCAAGTACAGGCATAACGTTCTTCATGGATGTTTCGAAAACCTCCATTGGATCGTTTCCACTACGTTCTTTAACTAGTTCGAATGCTGCATAAAGAATCTTTTGAGCTTTACCGCGTTGTCCGTCAACCATGATTTGGTTGATCAAACGAGTTACCAATTTAGAGTTGTACAACGGATCTGGCAACACGTCACGTTTCGCTACAGGACCTTTTCTTGGCATATATTCTCCTCCTTTCTGATGATGGTTATATTATGTTGATCTTATTTTTTAGGGCGTTTAGTACCATATTTAGAACGACCTTGTGCGCGGCCGTCAACACCTGAAGTATCAAGCGCACCACGTACGATATGGTAACGTACACCCGGTAAATCTTTTACACGTCCGCCGCGGATCAAAACAACACTGTGCTCTTGCAAGTTGTGTCCGATACCAGGAATGTAGGCAGTAACCTCGATTCCGTTTGTCAAACGTACACGTGCATATTTACGCAATGCGGAGTTTGGTTTCTTCGGAGTCATTGTACCAACACGAGTACAAACACCACGTTTTTGTGGAGAAGACTGGTTAGTCAATGATTTCTTGAAACTGTTGTACCCTCTGTTCAATGCTGGAGAGTCAGATTTCTTTGTTTTGCTTACGCGACCTTTGCGTACTAATTGATTAATAGTAGGCATGTTTTTTCCTCCTTTCAAAGCTTTTTTGTAATACCACACATCCAGGTGGTTCATTTTCGGGCAAAAAACAAAGCTTTCACGAGCTGAGCTAGCATCAGCTTCGCCAAAACTATCTTTTGATTGCCACAGTAGCTGTCCCTACATCTATGCCACAAGCTTCACCTAAGCGCTTCATAGAATCCACTTGGATCGCTGGTATGCCTAATTCTTCTGCCAACTTTATTACCTGGCTGGTAATATGCTCGGCAGCGTCATTTGCAATGACAACTGAGTTCACTTGGCCTTGCTTCATGGCCTTGAGTGTTTGTTTGGTTCCGATAACGATTCCCGTATTAGCTTGCGCTACTTTTTCATAAGACATATGCATATCCTCCAAAGTAAACAAGGAGAATCGGAAGCACCTTGATTATAGTATCACTCTAGTAAGCTGATGTCAATCACCTTAACGAGAGATTTACAGTGCTTCCGACAATTATTTTGTTTCCTTGTGTATTAGGGTCACCGTTACGGTGTTACAGTTTCAACTTCCTGACCTTCTGTTACTTCTTCAGGTGTATCAAGTTTCGCTTTGATCTTACGGTACTGCGGCATACCAGTACCAGCAGGAACAAGCTTACCAATGATAACATTCTCTTTCAAGCCAAGAAGCTCATCGCGCTTACCTTTGATTGCTGCATCGGTAAGGACACGAGTTGTTTCCTGGAAGGAAGCGGCAGACAAGAAGGAATCCGTTTCTAGAGAAGCTTTCGTAATACCAAGCAATACTGGTTTACCACTTGCTGGCTGGAAGCCTTCTCTTAGGACTTCACGGTTTGCTTCCCGGAATTGATGGATCTCAAGAAGTGAACCTGGCAATACATCTGTTTGACCAGAATCGATAACACGTACTTTACGAAGCATCTGACGAACCATTACTTCAACGTGTTTATCACCGATTTCTACCCCTTGCATCCGGTATACTTTCTGTACTTCTTTTAATAGATACTGCTGAACGCCAGCTACACCGCGAACTCGAAGAAGTTCTTTCGGATCTACAGAACCCTCTGTCAGTTCTTGACCGGCTTCGATTGCGTCACCTTCAGCAACACGCAGGCGTGCACCATAAGGAGCTGTGTAAGTCTTCGTTTCAACTGTACCTTGAATTGTAACCTCTTGCTTCTCTTTTACATCATTGACCTCGATAACTGTTCCTTTGATCTCGGAGATGACAGCTTGACCTTTAGGGTTACGCGCCTCGAACAACTCCTGGATACGCGGCAAACCTTGTGTGATATCGTCACCGGCTACCCCACCTGTGTGGAACGTACGCATTGTAAGCTGTGTTCCTGGTTCACCGATGGATTGTGCAGCGATGATACCGACTGCTTCGCCGACTTCGACGTCGCTGCCAGTTGCAAGGTTGCGGCCGTAACATTTCTTACATGCACCATGCTTCGTGTTACATGTGAAGACAGTACGGATTGCCACTTCTTCGATACCTGCATCTACGATTAGTCTTGCTGTATCTTCGCCGATCAATTCGTTCTTAGCAACGATTACATCACCTGATTCAGGATGTTTGACATTCTCGAACGCTGTACGTCCTACAAGGCGGTCATACAGAGGCTCGATCATTTCAGTTCCTTCAGTCAGTGCACGGACTCTCAGGCTGCGGTCAGTACCACAATCTTCTTCACGGATGATAACATCCTGTGCTACGTCAACAAGACGACGAGTCAAGTAACCGGAATCGGCAGTTTTCAGTGCTGTATCGGCAAGACCTTTACGCGCACCGTGTGTAGAGATGAAGTACTCGAGTACTGTCAGGCCCTCACGGAAACTGGACTTGATCGGCAACTCGATGATTCGTCCTGCCGGGTTGGCCATTAGACCACGCATACCAGCAAGCTGCGTGAAGTTAGATGCGTTACCACGGGCACCGGAATCACTCATCATGAAGATAGGGTTACGGTTGCTCAAGGATTTCATCAGGCGCTCCTGAATGTCATCCTTCGCTTTAGACCAGATAGAGATAACACGGTCATATCGCTCTTCTTCCGTAATCAAACCCCGACGGAACTGTTTCAACACTTTATCCACGCGGGATTGTGCTTCATCAAGGATCTTTGTTTTCTCTTTCAATACAACGATATCAGAGATACCAACCGTAATACCTGCTTTAGTAGAATAACTGAATCCAAGGTCCTTCATGCGGTCAAGCATTTTGGACGTTTCACTGATTTTGAAGCGTTTGAACACTTCCGCGATGATGTCGCCCAGGAAACCTTTCTTGAACGGGGAGATAATGTCGCGTTTCGCGATCTCCTCTTTGATATTCGCACCCTTTTCAACAAAGTAGTGAGCAGGTGTTTTTTCTTCTAAGTTCTCACGAGTCGGTTCGTTCATGTAAGGGAACGAGCTCGGCAAGATTGTATTGAAGATGAGTTTACCTACTGTTGTAAGCAGGATTTGGTTTTTTTGCTCTTCTGTGAACGTTTCATTGTTCAATGAACCGGCATCTACTGCTACACGAGTGTGCAAATGTACATAACCGTTCTGATAAGCAAGCATTGCTTCGTTTACATCTTTGAAGACTTTACCTTCGCCGATAGCATCTTCACGCTCAAGTGTTAGGTAGTAGTTACCTAGTACCATATCCTGAGATGGAGTTACGACTGGTTTACCGTCTTTCGGGTTCAAGATGTTCTGTGCAGCAAGCATAAGGATACGAGCCTCTGCCTGTGCTTCAGCTGATAAAGGAACGTGGACAGCCATCTGGTCACCATCGAAGTCAGCGTTATAAGCTGTACATACTAGCGGGTGAAGACGGATTGCGCGACCTTCTACCAATGTCGGTTCGAATGCCTGGATACCTAGGCGGTGAAGCGTAGGTGCACGGTTAAGCAATACTGGATGCTCACGGATTACTTCTTCGAGCACATCCCAGATTTCCGGATGCAGACGTTCGATTTTCCGTTTCGCAGATTTAATATTATGCGCAAGGCCTTTTTCCACCAATTCTTTCATGATGAATGGTTTGAATAGTTCAAGCGCCATTTCTTTCGGAAGACCACACTGATACATCTTCAGATGCGGACCTACGACGATTACGGAACGTCCGGAATAGTCTACACGTTTACCAAGCAAGTTCTGACGGAAACGTCCTTGTTTACCTTTCAGCATGTGAGAAAGAGATTTCAATGGACGGTTACCAGGACCTGTAACAGGGCGACCGCGACGACCGTTATCGATTAACGCATCAACAGCTTCCTGAAGCATACGTTTTTCGTTTTGTACGATGATGCTAGGTGCACCAAGGTCCAACAAGCGTTTCAGACGGTTGTTCCGGTTTATCACTCGACGATAAAGATCATTCAAGTCAGATGTAGCGAAACGGCCACCATCAAGCTGTACCATTGGACGAAGCTCAGGAGGAATGATCGGAAGTACATCCAACACCATCCAAGAAGGTTCGTTTCCAGAGTGACGGAATGCTTCCATTACTTCCAAGCGCTTAATCGCACGCGTTCTGCGCTGACCTTGTGCTGTTTTCAATTCTTCGCGAAGTGCTTCCACTTCTTTCTCCAATTCGATATCTTGAAGAAGCTTACGGATTGCTTCGGCACCCATTTGAGCTTGGAACGTGTTACCGTATTTTTCACGATAGAGGCGATATTCTTTCTCAGAAAGAAGCTGCTTCTTCTCAAGTGCTGTATCACCAGCATCTGTCACGATGTACGCTGCAAAGTAGATAACTTCTTCCAACGCACGAGGAGACATATCCAGTACAAGACCCATACGGCTCGGAATACCTTTGAAGTACCAAATGTGAGACACAGGAGCTGCTAGCTCGATGTGTCCCATACGCTCACGGCGTACTTTGGCTTTGGTAACTTCTACGCCACAACGATCACATACAACGCCTTTATAGCGAACGCGTTTGTATTTACCGCAATGACATTCCCAGTCTTTTTGAGGACCGAAGATGCGCTCACAGAACAAACCGTCTTTTTCAGGCTTTAACGTACGATAGTTGATCGTTTCCGGCTTTTTAACTTCTCCATAAGACCATGAACGAATCTTATCAGGTGAAGCCAAACCTATTTTCATAAACTCAAAATTATTTACATCTATCAAGGGGCCTACCTCCCTTTTAGTATCCCGTTACTGCTATGCAGTCGATGTTGTGCCGCCTTACCCTTCCTGTACATCAAGATTGATGCGGTCAGGTGCTTGCGTCTCGTCTTCATCTTCGAGTTCTCTTAATTCTACTTCTTCTTCTTAACCGTTGAGGATTTTAACATCCATACCAAGACTCTGAAGCTCTTTAATTAATACTTTAAATGATTCTGGTACACCTGGTTCTGGTACATTATCGCCTTTAACAATAGCTTCATATGTCTTCACACGACCGACAACGTCA
Organism: Terribacillus sp. AE2B 122; assembly: GCF_902497585.1. Lineage (NCBI taxonomy): Bacteria > Bacillati > Bacillota > Bacilli > Caryophanales > Bacillaceae > Terribacillus > Terribacillus sp. AE2B 122. Next base: position 45,778 of record NZ_LR700952.1, read on the forward strand.
TCGGATTTAACTGTAAGAATCTCTTGCAAGGTATATGCTGCACCATAAGCTTCAAGTGCCCAAACCTCCATCTCACCAAAACGCTGTCCACCGAACTGTGCTTTACCACCAAGCGGCTGCTGCGTTACTAGTGAATATGGACCTGTAGAACGTGCATGCAGCTTGTCATCAACCATGTGCGCAAGCTTGATCATGTACGATACGCCGACAGAGACACGGTTGTCGAATGGTTCACCGGATCTTCCATCATAAAGGACTGTCTTCGCGTCACGCGGCATACCAGCTTCTTCTAGCGTTTCCCAAACATCTTCCTCACGCGCACCATCAAATACTGGTGTTGCAACGTGGATGCCCAGTGCACGAGCTGCCATACCCAAGTGAAGCTCAAACACCTGTCCGATATTCATACGTGATGGTACCCCTAGTGGGTTAAGCATGATATCAACTGGTGTGCCATCTGGCATGAATGGCATATCCTCTTCTGGAAGTATCTTAGAGATAACCCCTTTGTTACCGTGACGTCCAGCCATCTTATCCCCTTCAGAAATCTTACGTTTCTGAACGATATAAGCACGTACAAGCTGGTTTACACCTGGTGGTAATTCATCGCCATCTTCACGGTTGAAGATCTTAACATCCAATACGATACCGCCGGCACCATGAGGTACACGAAGAGAAGTATCACGAACTTCACGAGCCTTCTCACCGAAGATCGCATGCAATAGGCGTTCTTCTGCAGATAGCTCAGTTACACCTTTAGGCGTTACTTTACCAACAAGCAAATCACCATCAGAAACTTCAGCACCAACACGGATGATTCCGCGCTCGTCAAGGTTCTTCAGTGCGTCTTCCCCTACGTTAGGAATATCGCGTGTGATTTCTTCTGGTCCTAGCTTTGTATCACGTGCTTCAGACTCATATTCCTCGATATGGATAGATGTGTAAACATCATCTTTCACAAGGCGTTCGCTCATGATGATAGCATCCTCGTAGTTGTAACCTTCCCATGTCATGAAGGCAACAAGAACGTTACGTCCAAGTGCAAGCTCTCCATCCTGCATGGAAGGTCCATCGGCAAGGATTTCACCTTTTGTCACACGGTCGCCTACGCTGACGATCGGACGTTGGTTATAGCAAGTTCCTTGGTTGGAACGATTGAATTTCTGCAGACGATAACGATCTGTATCGCCTTTCACTTCACTGCCGCCTACTTCTGTTACACGGCGCACAATGATTTCTTTCGCTTCAACGCGCTCTACAATACCTTCTGCGCGGCAGATAACAGCTGCACCGGAGTCTTTTCCGGATACATATTCCATACCAGTACCTACGATCGGTGCTTCTGGCTGCATCAACGGTACTGCTTGTCGCTGCATGTTCGCACCCATCAATGCGCGGTTGGAGTCATCATTTTCCAAGAACGGGATACATGCTGTCGCAGCAGATACAACCTGTTTCGGTGATACGTCCATGTAATCGATACGTTCACGAGCTACGATTGTATTCTCCTCACGGAAACGAGCAACGACTTCTTCGTTTGCGAAGCCGCCATCTTCTGTTAGCGGAGAGTTTGCCTGTGCGATAACGTAGTTATCCTGCTCATCGGCAGTAAGGTAATCAATATGTTCCGTTACAAGGTTTGTCTCCGGATCAACACGACGGTAAGGTGTCTCGATGAAACCGAATTTGTTCACTTTCGCATAAGTGGAAAGGGAGTTGATCAAACCAATGTTCGGACCCTCTGGCGTTTCGATCGGACACATTCTTCCATAGTGGGAGTAGTGTACGTCACGAACTTCAAAGCCAGCACGTTCCCGAGTCAAACCACCAGGCCCCAAAGCAGAAAGACGACGTTTATGCGTCAATTCACCTAGCGGATTCGTCTGGTCCATGAACTGGGAAAGCTGGGAGCTTCCGAAGAATTCTTTAATAGATGCAATCACCGGGCGGATATTGATCAGCTGCTGCGGTGTGATTGCTGACGTATCCTGAATGGACATACGCTCGCGTACCACACGTTCCATACGGGATAGACCAATACGGAATTGGTTTTGCAGCAATTCACCTACTGAACGCAATCTTCTGTTACCAAGGTGATCGATGTCATCTGTGTCGCCAACTTCATACAATAGGTTAAAGAAGTAGCTGACTGCTGCTACGATGTCAGCAGGGTCCAGATTCTTCACACTGTCATCAACTGTAGCATTACCAGTGACACTTAGTGTACGTTCGCCTTCTGGATCAGTTGGGTCGACGATTTTAATTGTTTGCACGACAATCTGATCTTGTACTACACCGTCATGCGGCTCCAAGATATTCTCGCCGAACTTGCCGTTTGAACCGTCAAGATAAGGAAGAATCTTATCAAGCAGACGACGATCTAACTTATCGCCTTTTTGTGCAAGTACTTCACCAGTCTCTTCATCGACGATTGGCTGTGCCAATGTCTGGTTGAACAAACGGTTTTTAATATGAAGCTTTTTGTTCATTTTGTAGCGGCCTACATGTGCTAGGTCATAGCGTTTTGGATCGAAGAAACGAGAAACAAGCAAGCTTTTCGCGTTCTCTACAGTAGGCGGCTCTCCTGGACGAAGACGCTCGTAGATTTCAAGCAATGCTTTTTCAGTAGTTTCTGTGTTATCTTTCTCCAATGTGTTACGCAAGTACTCATTCTCACCAATCAAATCGATGATTTCCTGATCACTTCCGAATCCAAGCGCACGAAGCAAGACAGTGATAGGAAGTTTACGTGTACGGTCGATACGGACATGGACTACATCCTTCGCATCCGTCTCGAACTCAAGCCATGCACCACGGTTCGGAATAACAGTTGCCGTATGGCCACGTTTTCCGTTCTTGTCGAATTTCTCACTGAAATAAACACTAGGGGAGCGAACAAGCTGTGATACGATAACGCGTTCAGCACCGTTGATGATGAACGTTCCTGTATCTGTCATCAATGGGAAGTCACCCATGAATACTTCCTGTTCTTTTACTTCGCCTGTCTCGTTATTCAACAAACGGACTTTCACACGAAGCGGAGCGTTATAGGTAACGTCTCTTTCTTTTGCTTCATCTACTGGATATTTCGGTTCGCCAAGGCTATAGTCGACAAATTCCAGCGATAAATTACCCGCGAAATCCTCGATCGGGGAAATATCCTGGAACATCTCTCGTAATCCTTCTTCTAAGAACCATTCATAAGAAGCGGTTTGAATCTCGATAAGATTCGGTAACTCTAGCACTTCACTAATACGTGCATAGCTTCTGCGCTGGCGGTGTCGTCCATACTGAACTACTTGACCTGTCAACAGCTTCACCCCTCAAATCAAACATTAGTAATGTATTCAAGCTGCAATCCGTAGACTGCAGTAAATCAACATCCTGCAGCAGAAATCTCCTGCTGTGAGTCTCTCACTTGACCGACCTTTTTCGGATGAAGGTCTGCCTGAATTGCCGGAATGCCGATTGACTTTCCAAGCAATAAATTATATATTGTAGCTAACATAAATGAATCGCCACAATATTTGCATTGTTCACATCTTCTGTTTACATAGAAAAGCATTCGCATAAATACGAATGTGATGTGAATGTTGTAATGAAACGGGCTTCCCTTCCTGTTTAACAGAAATCAGAAAGTGGTATAGTTCCAACAGCGTAACACTCCTACTGTCCTTCCTGCGCCGCCTTCAAGCTAAAAACGAAAAAGGTTTTTACATAAAAACCGTTAAAAATTCAGCTTGCTAGCTCCTCCGAATGGCGACATAACCCTGATCATACATATTTAGATAAAATCGACGAAGGCAAAAACATAATAATGATAGCAGTCTTGCCAAGCGGCCGACAGTTTAAACACGATTCTCTAAGAAAATTATAATCCTCTCCGAGTATCGTTATCTATTGGCATTTTACAATACTACCACAAGCATTTATGCGAGTCAATCTTTTTTAGCTAATAGAATGTAATAGCCCTTTTCCTTCTTGACGATTTCACACGAGCCGAAAAGCTGATTCAATTTTTCCTGAGCAGATGGGGCGCCTTGTTTCTTTTGAATGACAACCCAGAGCTCTCCTTGAGGAAGCAGCGCTTGGTAGCTCTCTTCAAATAACTGATGTACAACCTTCTTGCCTGCTCGGATTGGAGGGTTAGTAGCAATTGCCGCGAACTTTCGGTCCGAATAAGCGGTTAAGCGATCACTCACATAAAAATGCGTATTATTCGCTCCATTCGCCTCAGCATTCTGTTTCGCAAGTGATACCGCGCGCTCATTAACGTCACTCATCACAATCGCGCGATTTGCGAATGCTTTCGCAAATGAAATGCCGATCGGTCCATATCCACAGCCAAGATCCAGTATATCCCCTTCTATTTCAGGCTCCCTGAAGACATCAATCAAAATCCTGGAACCAAAATCCACTTCTTTCTTGGAGAATACCCCGGTATCCGAAGTGAACACAAGTTCATTGCCTTTTAAAGTGAATCGCCATGTAGCAGGAGCACTTTTAGATTGCGGCTGATTGGTATAATAATGATCCGACATAATTGGTCACCTTCTTTATTCAGGATCCATTCACGATTGCCATGGAGAGATAGATAAAAGGAAAGCTCGCCCGAAGGCGAGCTTTCTTGTTATTACTTAACTTCTACAGAAGCTCCAGCTTCTTCAAGTTTAGCTTTAAGTTCTTCAGCATCAGCTTTAGAAACGCCTTCTTTGATGTTTCCAGGAGCGTTATCTACAAGATCTTTAGCATCTTTAAGACCTAGACCAGTTGCTTCGCGTACAGCTTTAACAACTTTGATTTTAGAAGCGCCAGCGCTTGTAAGAACAACGTTAAATTCAGTTTGCTCTTCAGCAGCTTCAGCAGCTCCGCCACCAGCTACAGCTACAGGAGCTGCAGCAGTTACGCCGAATTCTTCTTCGATAGCTTTAACAAGATCGTTCAATTCTAGAACGGACATACCTTTAATCTCTTCAATGATTGTCTCTTTAGACATGATATTTCCTCCTTGGGGAATGTTTTATTTTGTTTTGAAGTCTCAGGCAGCCTTAAGCGCCTTGCTCTTCTTTTTGTTCTGCGATTGCTTTCGCAGCGTATGCGAAGTTGCGAACTGGTGCTTGTAGCACGCTAAGCAACATAGAAAGCAAACCTTCGTAGTTCGGTAGATCTGCAAGTTCTTTAACTTGCTCTACAGAAGCCACGTTGCCTTGGATGACACCAGCTTTGATTTCTAGTGCTTCGTTCTTTTTCGCGAAGTCGTTCAAGATCTTAGCAGGAGCAATTACATCTTCATTACTGAAGGCAATAGCAGTTGGGCCTGTCAAGTTCTCGTCTAGTTCTGTCAAACCAGCAACTTCCGTAGCACGGCGAGTCAATGTGTTTTTGTAGACTTTGAAATCCACACCAGCTTCACGAAGCTGTTTGCGTAGTTCAGTCACCTCAGAAACAGTAAGACCACGGTAGTCTACTACGATTGTAGATTGGCTCGCTTGGAATTTCTCAGCGATTTCAGTTACAACCTGTTGCTTTTGTTCGATGATCTTGGACATATGTTCCACCTCCTGTTAGCTTGTTCACCATTATACCTGGAGTTAACATGAAAAATGCCTCCATTCGACATGGAGGCATGATCACAAGGAACAGTCGGAACAGACTGCCTTTATATCTCACACACCTCGGCAGGAGATTAAGCCCTAGGGCACCTGCTGTCTTAGGTATAACGTTTATTAGATTTTAACCACAGTTGATTATATAGTGTTTCCAATTAGATGTCAACAGACAATTAACGGAATGGTGCTACGTCAACTTTGATTCCAGGACCCATAGTAGAAGCGATTGCTACGTTCTTCATGTAAAGGCCTTTGGAAGCTTGTGGTTTAACTTTAATAAGTTGTTCGATCAATGCAACAAGGTTTTCTTCCAATTTCTCTTCAGAGAAGGAAGCTTTACCGATTGGTACATGGATGTTGGACTGTTTGTCAACGCGGTACTCAACTTTACCAGCTTTGATTTCCTGGATAGCTTTTTCTACGTCAAATGTAACAGTTCCAGTTTTAGGGTTAGGCATAAGACCTTTTGGTCCTAGTACACGGCCCAATTTACCAACTTCAGCCATCATGTCCGGAGTTGCAACGATAACGTCGAAATCGAACCAGCCTCCGTTGATTTTCGCGATTAGATCTTGTTCGCCTACGAAGTCAGCACCAGCAGCTTCCGCTTCTTTTGCTTTATCGCCTTTAGCGAATACCAATACGCGTTGAGATTTACCAGTACCGTGCGGCAATACCATTGCGCCACGAATTTGCTGGTCAGCTTTCTTAGGGTCTACTCCCAAACGGAAAGCAGCTTCGATTGTTTCGTCAAATTTAGCAGTAGCTGTCTTTTTGACAAGCTCAACAGCTTCTTTTACTTCGTACAATGCTGTACGGTCAACAAGCTTAAGTGCTTCTTGTTTCTTTTTGCTTTTTACAGCCATTTCCTTTTCCTCCTCGGATTGTGGTTTTAACGGTAGGACCTCCCACTTGTTAAAGCGGAGCGGACAAGTGTCCGCTGTCAGCCGGGAAATGCCGGCTTTTAAAAAGGCTGCGAAATGGTATACTCCATTCACGCAACCTCGTCAGTTTCTATGATTGAATCAGAATTAGTCTTCGATGACAATTCCCATACTGCGAGCAGTACCTTCAACCATACGCATTGCTGATTCAACGTTTGCAGCATTCAAGTCAGGCATTTTTGATTCCGCAATCTCTTTTACTACATCGCGTTTAACTGTAGCAACTTTGTTACGGTTCGGTTCGCCTGAACCTGATTCGATACCAGCTGCTTTCTTAAGCAAGACTGCAGCAGGCGGAGTTTTAGTGATGAATGTAAATGAACGGTCTTCGAATACCGTGATTTCAACTGGAATGATCAAGCCAGCTTGCTCTTGCGTGCGGGCGTTAAATTCCTTACAGAATCCCATGATGTTCACACCTGCTTGACCTAGTGCCGGTCCAACTGGTGGAGCTGGATTCGCTTTAGCTGCAGGGATCTGCAATTTCACAACTTTGATTACTTTTTTAGCCACGAGACACACCTCCTTAAGTCCGTGATGTGGTAATAGGGTTTTTCACCCTCCCACTCAACATGTCTGTATAGCTATATATTATAGACTATAGTCATTAACATTAAGATTCTAGCATTTATCTATAAACAATGCAAGGGGCTTCCAAATAAATTCCGATTGCAGGATTATAATTTCTCGATTTGTGAGAAATCAAGCTCCACTGGCGTTTCCCGTCCGAACATATTTACATGAACTTTCACTTTCTGTTTATCCATGTCGATATTTTCGATTGTTCCAGTAAAGTCGTTGAACGGTCCATCAGTAACACGAACACTTTCCTTCTCTTCGAAGTCGAATTCTGTAAGTGTCTCTTCCATGCCCATCCGTTTGAGGATTACTTCGACTTCTTCCTCCAAAAGCGGTGTCGGCTTGGAACCTGAACCCGTGGATCCGACGAAACCAGTTACGCCCGGTGTATTACGAACTACATACCAGGAATCATCCGTCATGACCATTTCAGTCAATACGTAACCAGGGAAGACTTTCTTCATCGCTGTCTTACGTTTACCGTTCTTGATTTCTGTCTCTTCATCCTCAGGAACAACGACGCGGAAGATTTTATCTTCCATTCCCATGGAATCGAGTCTTTTCTCAAGGTTGGCCTTTACTTTATTTTCATATCCAGAATAAGTGTGTACGACATACCATCTTTTTTCCATGCTGTCAGGACAAGCGCTTGTCCTTCCCTCCCTTTGGTTTAGTTATTGTCGATGCTGGGCAAAAAGACCAATTTAAAAAACCCGTACAGAACGGGTTTTTTTCTACGAGCAATATTTAATACCATTATAGCATATATCAGCGGGCATTATTCAAAAGAATAAATTTAAAATCTCAGAGATCCCTAAATCAACTAAACCGAAGAATATAGCAGCGAACACGACTGTTAAAACTGTCACGATCGTATAGCGATATAGTTCTTTACCGGTTGGCCAGCTTACCTTCTTCATCTCTTTAGATACATTTTTCAAAAACGTAACAGGATTCATGGTACTACCCCCAAACTCTCGCCGACAGGCATTGTTGTCTATTTTGTCTCCCGATGGACAGTATGCTTGTCGCATCGTTTGCAGAATTTCCTAGTCTCTAAGCGTTCTGATTGATTCCCACTCTTTGCTGTGGAATAATTGCGGCTCAAACATTCCGAGCACGCTAATGTAACTGATTTACGCAAAACTCTTCACCCTCTCGGGTATTTTGACACAATTTTACTGTAGCACGCATGAAAAGGCTTGTCAACGAGGCTTATAGCGTTACTTCGCTGATTTCAAGATAACGCTCAAGCTTTCGCTTCACACGCTGCAGGGCATTATCAATCGATTTGACATGCCGCTTCAATTCCTCAGAAATCTCTTGATAAGATCTGCCGTCCAGATAGAGAGCCAATACCTGTCTCTCTAGTTCACTGAGCAGCTGCGCCATCTTCTGCTCCATATCAAGGAACCGTTCCTGATTGATCAAGACGTCTTGCGGATCACCCGCTTTAGAGCTGACTATGATATCAAGCAGAGTCCTGTCGGATTCCTCATCATAGATTGGCTTGTCCAGCGATACATAAGAATTAAGCGGAATATGCTTCTGTCTTGTCGCCGTCTTGATTGCTGTGATGATCTGCCTGGTCACACAAAGTTCGGCGAACGCCTTGAATGAAGCAAGCTTCTCTCCATTAAAATCACGGATGGCCTTATAAAGACCAATCATCCCTTCCTGGACAATGTCTTCCCGGTCGGCTCCAATCAGAAAATACGTACGAGCTTTCGCTCTGACAAAATTTCGATACTTGTTAATCAGAAAATCTAGGGCATCAACATGACCTGCTTTGACTAAATCTACAAGAACACTATCTTCCATCACTGCGTAATCCTGGTCTACCGTCCGTTGCTTGACAATTGTCACTTAAGGATTCCCCCTGACCATGTATACCGCGAATTCATAGGGTCATTATACAGGCGGTCTAAATAACCGTCAATATACTACTTTGGCTATTTCTTCCTTCTGCGCCATGCTTCGAGTGTTTCCCTCACTTCGGGTTTTAAAGGGATTTTTGGCGGAAATTGTCGAGTATTGTACTCCCTGATTTCCTGGTCGATCTCCCGCTCGATTTGCTTTATCTCCAGATATAGTTCTCTGGAAGATTTACGGAGTGCCCCTTGCCCAAATATAGTACGCTGTTCTGCATAATCCGAAGTTGCAACGTAAACTTGTGTCTTGACATTTTTCAACGTTTTAATCAGTTTTTCGATATGGTCATCCGCCGTCTCTTTTTCTTTTGTATAGAGAACTTCTACTTTATAATTTTCGTATTTTTTCTCCAATCCCCTCACATGATAGGCATCGAATACGACAATTACCCGATGACCTGTGTAAGCCTGATACTCGGCCAGCTTCTCGATCAGCAGCTGGCGGGACTGTTCAAAATCTTTATGGCGGAGTGCATGCAGTTCTTCCCATGCCCCGATGACGTTATAGCCATCGACCACTAATATGTCCATCTTTATTCCCCTAGGGGATGACGCTGACGGTTTACTTCATACATGAGAAGACTTGCCGCGACACTTGCATTAAGGGAAGTGACTTTACCATGCATAGGAAGCGAAACTGTCCAATCACATTTCTCCCGAACAAGCCTGCTGATACCTTTTCCTTCATTTCCGATTACAAGGGCAATTGCTCCGACTGCATCCAGACGACGATAATCAATCGCACCTTCTGCTGCCGTACCAGCAACCCAAACATTCCGTTCCTTCAAATGATCAATCGTCTGCGCCAGATTCGTCACGCGGGCGACCGGAATATACTCGATAGCTCCTGCAGACGTCTTGGCTACTGTAGCGGTCAAGCTGACTGAACGCCGCTTCGGAATGATGACGCCATGCGCTCCGACAGCATCTGCTGTACGCAGAATAGAACCAAGATTGTGCGGATCCTCCATTTCATCAAGGATGATGAAGAACGGCTGCTCTCCCCGTTCCTCTGCTACGCGGAATAGATCATCCACTGAGCTGTATTCATATGCTGCCACCGAAGCAACAATCCCTTGGTGAGCACCCTCGATCAATTGATCCAGTTTTCGTTTCGGTACTTTCTGCACGATTGTACCGCTTGTCTTTGCGAGTTCCTGTATCGACTGCCATGTTTTTGGCTGCAAATGCTCCGAAACCATGATTTTATTAATTGAACGGCCAGACCGCAATGCTTCCGTTACAGGGTTTTTTCCGATTATCCATTCATCTGCCATGCTGCTGACTCCTTTCTTCTACATGTTTGATAGCTGCTTGTATAAGGATTTCAAGACGATCTGTATCTTCCAGCAGATAGTGATACCCAATAAGCGCTTCAAAGCCTGTGCTGTATCTGTAAGTCTGTACATCCGTATTTTTAGGCACCGTACCGGACTTGGCATTACGCCCTCTCCGAAAGACTGCTTGTTCTTCCTCCGACAGCATGTCCTGCTCGAGCCAATCACGGATCACTTTCGCTTGTGATTTTGCAGAAACGAAGGTGACCGCTGCGTGGTGCAGCTGATTTGGTTTTACTTCTCCTTTTTGCAGAAGATGCCGGCGGACATAAATCTCATAAACAGCGTCTCCCATATAAGCGAGCGCCAAACTTTTCATTTGTTTCACGTCCATGCATTATCCTCTTTTCCAGCGCGTACCTTGTGATGTATCCTCAAGAATGATATTTTTCTCCTTAAGCAAGTCACGAATCCGGTCTGCTTCCTGGAAGTCACGATTCTTGCGGGCTTCCACACGCTGCGTGAGCAAGCCTTCTATTTCATCATCCAGCAATTCTGCCTCTGCAGCAAATTGGATACCAAGCACACTGCCGAGCTCTTCGAACGCTTTTATAAATGCTTCGATAACCTGTTCGGATGTTTGCTCCTGCTGCAAGTAAACATTTGCTTCTTTAGCAAGATCGAATAGGACGGAAATAGCGTTGGCTGTGTTGAAATCATCATCCATTTCTTCCTCAAAGCGATTTTTAAGCTCTTGGATCGTTCCCACTACACCATTTGCATTATTATCCTGATTTGTGCTCGCAGCTTTTCTGTGCTGCAGATTATCGTAAGCATTTTTAATTCGTGCCAAGCCAGTCTTTGCACTTTCCAATAATTCATCCGTGAAATTGATTGGATTGCGGTAATGAACGCTTAGCATGAAGAATCGCAATACTTGCGGATCATGTTTCTTGATCAAATCATGTGCAAGGATGAAGTTGCCCAGTGACTTGGACATTTTCTCGTTATCAATATTGATGTGCCCGTTGTGCATCCAATAGTTCGCAAATGACTTCCCATTAAGGGCCTCTGATTGAGCTATTTCATTTTCATGGTGCGGGAAAGTAAGGTCAGTTCCGCCTGCATGAATATCGATTGTGTCACCAAGATGTTTTTTCACCATCGCGGAGCATTCAATGTGCCAGCCCGGACGTCCTTCACCCCATGGCGTTTCCCATGAAATCTCTCCTGGCTTTGCATTTTTCCATAGGGCAAAATCAAGTGGATCGTCCTTCTGCTCACCAACACGAATGCGGGCACCCGAGCGCAATTCGTCAATGGACTGATGCGACAACTTACCGTAACCATCAAAGGAACGTGTGCGGAAGTAGACATCGCCTTCGGATACATACGCATACCCTTTATTAATCAAACCTTGCACAAAATCTATAATCTCTTCCATACTCTCCGTTACACGGGGGTGGAGCGCACCTTCTTTGACTCCAAGTGCAGATGTATCTTCCTGATAAGCCTGGATGAATTTCTCTGCAACCGCGTAAACATCTTCGCCCATCTCTTTCGCTGCATTGATGATTTTGTCATCAACATCTGTGAAGTTCATGACATATGTGACATCATAACCGCGATATTCAAGATAGCGGCGGACTGTATCGAATACAATCGGTGGTCTTGCGTTTCCGATATGAATATAGTTATAAACAGTTGGGCCGCAAACGTACATGCTTACCTTTCCTTCTTCAAGCGGTACAAATGGCTCCTTATTACGGCTCAATGTATTATAAATTTTTACCGACATGCTGCTTCTCTCCTTTTGCTGCGGCTAATTCCCGCTGTAGTTCTTTAATTTCCAGATCCATTTTCCTTAGCTTCTCCGCAACTGGGTCCGGCAAATCCTGATGATCCAGATCTCTTCTAATACGTTCACCGTCTTTGATGACGACACGTCCAGGGATTCCGACTACGGTCGAACAATCCGGAACATCATGCAGGACCACAGAACCTGCACCTATCTTCGAGTTGGCACCAATCGTAATCGAACCTAACACTTTAGCTCCTGTCGCGATAAGTGCATTGTCTTTGACGGTCGGATGTCGTTTGCCTTTTTCTTTCCCCGTCCCCCCTAAAGTCACGCCTTGGAAGATCGTTACATTATCACCGATTTCGCACGTTTCACCTATGACAACGCCCATGCCGTGATCGATGAAGAATCGTCTGCCGATCGTGGCTCCAGGATGTATTTCAATACCGGTGAAGAAACGGCTCACTTGTGAAACAACACGGGCAAGGAAATAGAATTTGTGCTTGTAGAATTGGTGTGCAATTCGGTGTGCCCAAATGGCATGCAAGCCGGAATACGTTAGGATAACTTCCAGATAAGAGCGAGCAGCTGGATCCTGGTCGAAGACTACCATAACATCCTCTTTCAGCATCTTGAAAAATCCCATTTTCCCCTTCCTTTCCGCTTCTACCGTTTCACGAAAAAAAGCGCCCCTGTACAATGACAGAGACGCTTTTTGCGCGGTTCCACTCTATTTGGGCGAGCCCATACGGCTTCCCCAGCTTCACTCAGATAACGGCGAGAACCGCTTTTACCTACTATTATTTCGGCAAAAGACTCCGAGGCGCATTTCAGCAAAAGCTCTCCAAAGCCGCTCGCAGCGTATGCGGCTCTCTCTGGATGGAAAGACAGATGCGTACTTCTCCTCTTCTACGTTCGAATGTGTAGTACTACTATATTATATTTCAGCAAAAAAGTGAATATTTTACTTTGTCAGTTGTTCGATTGCTGCGCGAAGACGATTTTGGACAACTGTCTCGCCAAGCAAGTGAATGGAGTCTGGCAGTTCTGGACCATGTGTTACGCCAGTTGTAGCAACACGAATCGGCATGAAGAGCTTTTTGCCTTTTTGACCAGTCTGTTTTTGTGTCGATTTGATCGCACCTTTGATTGTATCCGGTTCGAATGCTTCCAATGCTGAAAGCTGTTCGGAGAATGCTTTCAAGACTTCCGGTACTTGTTCATCCTGAAGTACTGCCAATGCTTCTTCATCATAAACGATTTCTTCCTGGAAGAATAACTCCGTCAACTCGACAATCTCCGCACCATAGTTCAACTGGTCTTTGTAAAGAGCGATAAGCTCTGCTGCCCAGTCACGGCGGGAATCTTCCATGTTCTCAGGAAGTTTGCCTGCCTGGATCAAATGCGGCAATGTCAATTTCTCGATACGACCAGCATCTTCTGATTTGATGTATTGGTTGTTCATCCATTTCAGCTTCTGCGGATCGAAGATTGCAGCAGAAGTGGAAAGACGATTCGGATCGAAAATCTTGATGATTTCATCTTTGGAGAAGATTTCTTCTTCTCCGACTGGTGACCAGCCAAGCAAACTGATGAAGTTAAACATCGCTTCCGGCAGGTAACCTAGGTTCTTATATTGCTCGATGAACTGCAGGATATGCTCATCACGTTTAGACAGCTTCTTACGGTTTTCGTTAAGAATCAATGTCATATGTCCGAATTGTGGTGCTTCCCAGCCGAATGCTTCGTAAATCATAAGCTGTTTCGGTGTATTGGAGATATGCTCTTCTCCGCGGAGGATATGCGAGATCTCCATTAGATGGTCATCGACTGCCACAGCAAAGTTATACGTTGGGATGCCGTTCTTTTTCACGATAACCCAGTCGCCGAAGTCACTGGACTCGAAGCTGATCTCATCACGTACAATATCGTTAAATTTGTATGTTTTATTTTCCGGCACTCGGAAACGGATACTTGGCTGTCTGCCTTCCGCTTCAAACTTCTCTTGCTGCTCCGGTGTCAGATCACGATGCACACCAGAATACTTAGGAACTTGTCCATTCGCCTTTTGTTCCTCGCGCTCTTTCTCTAGTTCCTCTTCTGTCACGTAGCATTTGTAAGCTAGACCACGGTCCAGCAATTCATCTACATACTTCTTATAGATATCCAGGCGTTCCAATTGACGGTATGGTCCGTATTCACCGCCGATATCGGCACCTTCGTCCCATTTGATACCAAGCCATTTCAGGTAGCTGAACTGGCTTTCCTCGCCGCCTTCAACATTTCGTTTTTGATCCGTATCTTCTGTGCGGACGATGAATTTGCCATCATGATGACGGGCATATAAATAGTTGAATAGTGCAGTTCGTGCGTTTCCAATGTGCAAATGTCCAGTCGGACTCGGCGCATAGCGCACACGTACAGGTTTTGACATATGAATAACTCCCTTTCGATTATGTTAGGCTTGCTGCAAAAGGACGACTGCTTGCGCAGCTATTCCTTCCTTCCGGCCAGTGAAGCCAAGCTGTTCTGTCGTTGTTGCTTTCACATTGATCTGACCCGGTTCTGCATCGAGCATCCCCGCTACGTTTTCACGAATCTGATCGATATATGGAGCCATTTTCGGTGCTTGTGCAATAACTGTGCAATCCAAGTTCCCTAATTTGTATCCTTTTTCTTTTACAAGCTGCCATACATGCCGCAGCAGTACTTCCGAGTCTGCATCCTTGAAAGCAGGATCAGTATCCGGGAAATGCTTGCCGATGTCACCCAGTGCCAAAGCACCAAGACACGCATCTGCAATCGTATGTAATAGTACATCCGCATCTGAATGGCCTAGCAATCCAAGTTCGTAAGGAATTGTAATCCCGCCTATGATACACGGTCTATCCTCTGCAAATGCATGTACATCAAATCCTTGTCCAATTCGAAACATAATGTGACCTCGCTTTATTTACCATTTAAAAATGCTTCCGCTTTGTATAAATCCTCTGGTGTCGTAAGCTTCATATTATCATAGCTGCCTTCTACGATGAACACATCCTGATCGAGGCGTTCCACTAATGAGGCGTCATCCGTTCCCAGCACCCCATCAACCTTAGCCGATACATGCGCATCATAGATGAGCTGGTAATCAAAAGCCTGCGGTGTTTGAGCAGCCCACAGCAGCCCTCGATCCATCGTTTCCAGACGATTACCACGGCGAAGCTTGATTGTGTCTGTGACAGGCACCGCAAGTATTGCTCCGCGATGCTCAAGACATGCCTCAGCCAGGGCATGAAGTCTCTCGATTGTGACAAAGGGCCGCGCACCATCGTGTATAAAAACGATACCGGACTTATCAGGCAATGCTTCCAGACCCATCAGGACACTCTCCTGTCGCTCGCTGCCGCCTTCTGTCAGATTGATCGGCGTAGTCCATTTCTGTGCTGCTAATAGCTGCTGCATCAATTCACGATCCGAATTGCTTACAACAAGTGTGATCGATGCACACCACGGATCCTGATCGAAAACATTCAGCGTATGGACAATGAGCGGCTTTTGCCCAATTGTAAGGAATTGTTTATTATGGCCAGCCTGCATCCGTTTACCTTGCCCGGCAGCTAACACGATAGCTTGATAGTACATCTATTTTTACCGCCTTATTTTAAGTCGAATCCAAACAAAAGCGATAACATCCCATGTTATCACTTTTGTCTACTTCTATCATGTTATACTTTTTTACAATGCTTTTTCAAGTAATTTCGGCTTAGCGAAGATCATTCGGCCGGCAGAAGTCTGCAATACACTCGTGATGAGTACCTCGATTGTCTTGCCGATATAATTCTTGCCTTCCTCGACGACGATCATCGTACCGTCATCCAAGTAAGCCACACCTTGATTATGTTCTTTCCCGTCTTTGATCACCTGGACAGTCAATTCTTCACCCGGAATGACGACCGGCTTCACTGCATTCGCCAAGTCATTGATATTCAACACCGGTACATTCTGGAACTCACATACTTTGTTCAAGTTGAAATCATTTGTTACGACAATACCATTGATAACTTTTGCCAATTTGACTAGCTTGGAATCTACTTCCGGAATATCTTCAAAATCACCTTCGTAGAATTCCACTTTGACACTCGGCATCTCTTTTTGGATGCGGTTCAGTACATCGAGACCGCGACGGCCGCGGTTCCGCTTCAGCGCATCAGATGAATCAGCGATATGCTGCAATTCATTCAATACGAATTGCGGAATGACAATCGTACCCTCCAAGAAATTCGTCTCGCAAATATCTGCGATTCGCCCATCGATGATAACACTTGTATCGAGCAATTTTGACTTAGGCTGAACAGCCTGGACACTCTCTTCTCCAGCTTCTTGCTCATCCGCAGCTTTCTTCTTATCCTTTTTCGCCAAAGTCATCATATTCAAGAACTCATCCCGGCGCTTGAAGCCGACCTGGAACCCGATGTAACCAAGGAAAATTGTGACGAACAGCGGCAAGACCTCTGAAACAAGCACAAAACCAATACCGCGGATCGGAATCGTAATCAAGTAAGCTACGACCAATCCGATAATAAGCCCGATGCTGCCAAAGAACAAATCAGCAGCAGGTGTCTTGACTAGTGAGTCCTCCACCCAATGGATGAAGCCGACAATATAATCGACCACCCAAAACAGTAATAAGAATAATAGAATAGCTCCGCCAATCAATCCGACGATCGGGGAATCAAGCCAACCAATGTTGGTAAGGTTCACTAGATCCATCAATCTAGGAATGTAGAGAAACCCAACCATACCGCCTGCAACGATAATAAATAATTGCACGATTCGCTTTAACATTACTGTCACCTCCTAACAGAAAGTATTACCTGAAATAAAATATATTAGACGTAAAAATAAATAATTGCAGTTTAACCGTAGCACGTTTTAGATGCCCAGTCAATTTAGGAAACATTACATAGTAGCATAGTTTCAGAGAAGATGTCAAAAAATATTACCAATTAAGGAGAGGTTAATCCTCTCCCAAGACAATATGAAGTGCTTCACTTACGGAGTTAACTCCGACTACTTTAATACTTGCCGGGACCGTCCAGCCATCCAAATTCTTCTTCGGTACGATTGCTCGCTTAAACCCAAGCTTGGCCGCCTCTTGGACACGCTGTTCAATCCGGGATACACGTCTCACTTCACCTGTAAGACCTACTTCTCCGATCAAGACATCATCTGGCTTGGTCGGCTTGTCCTTAAAGCTGGATGCGATGCTGGCAGCTACCGCCAGATCGATGGCGGGCTCATCCAATCGCATACCGCCGGCAATCTTGACGTATGCATCCTGATTCTGCAGCATAAGTCCGACCCGTTTCTCAAGCACCGCCATTAAAAGCGGCACCCGGTTATGATCTGTACCGGTAGCCATACGGCGCGGATTTCCGAAGCTGGTTGGAGATATAAGTGCCTGGATCTCGACAAGAACAGGGCGTGTCCCTTCCATCGATGCTACAACTGTTGATCCAGCCGCACCCTGCGACCTTTCCTCCAGGAAGATTTCAGACGGGTTCGTAACTTCCCTTAATCCTTCTTCCTTCATCTCGAAGATACCCATTTCATTCGTACTTCCAAACCGATTCTTTACACTGCGCAGGATTCGGAATGTATGATGACGTTCCCCTTCGAAATAAAGAACCGCATCCACCATATGTTCAAGCATTCTAGGACCAGCGATGGCGCCTTCTTTCGTTACATGACCAACGAGGAAAATCGGAATGCCATTCGTCTTTGCTACTCGCATCAGCTCACTTGTACATTCCCGTACTTGTGTAACACTTCCCGGTGCACTGGTGACTTCTTCCCGATACACGGTCTGAATGGAATCGACTACAACAAACGCCGGCTTCACTTCTTCAATATGCCGTGTGATGTCCTGCAGATTTGTCTCCGATAACACATAGAGCTGATCTGCCTTTACACCGAGACGATCTGCTCGGAGTTTCGTCTGACGGGCAGATTCCTCTCCGGAAATATACAGAACCGGCAATTCCTTCTCTGCCAGCTGTGCACTGACTTGCAGAAGCAAGGTAGATTTACCGATACCAGGGTCTCCCCCGATAAGCACAAGCGATCCTGCTACGATACCGCCGCCGAGCACCCTGTTGAACTCCGGGAGATCCGTTGTAACTCTCGGTTCCTTTTCGGAGTGGATGGCTGTAATCGACTGAGGCTTTGCAGCTGTGGTTGTTGTATTTGAATGACGGAAGGCTCCGCTGCTAGCTGGTGTGACAACTTCTTCCGTAAAGGTATTCCAATTATTGCAGCTCGGGCATTTGCCCATCCATTTTGCAGATTCATATCCGCATTCCTGACATACATACTTTGTCTTTCTTTTTGCCAAACCTATCAAATCCTTCTTCATCATTTTATACGATAATTACGGCATAAAAGTTACAGAAATATATCAAACAAAATTATTAATATAGAAAAAATTACACAAATCAAAGCAAAAAGGGAGGCGAAAACACCTCCCTATTCATTATTTGCCTGTAACGACATACTTACCTTCTTTATCTACATCAATATTCACTTGTTGTCCTTTGCTGATGTTCTCGCGCAGGAGTTCCTCTGATAATAGATCTTCGATATTCTTCTGGATTGCACGGCGTAATGGCCGAGCACCATATTCCGCATCGAATCCGTCATTAGCGATCTTCTCAATAACTGCATCTGTCAGCGTGAATTCAATATCCTGCTGAGCAAGTCGTTTCTTAAGCTGATCCGCCATCAACGTCACAATATCCTTCATATGTTTCTTCTCAAGCGGATGGAATACGATCGTTTCATCAATACGGTTCAAGAATTCAGGACGGAAGGCTTTTTTCAGCTCTTCTGTCACTTTCGCTTTCATATCCTTGAAGTTCTGATCTTCGCTATCCATTGTGAAACCAAGTGACTTGCTGCGTTTCAGCTCACTAGCACCTACATTGGACGTCATAATCAGAATCGTATTGCGGAAATCGACCAAACGACCTTTTGAATCTGTCAAACGGCCATCTTCCAATACTTGAAGCAAAATGTTGAATACTTCAGGGTGCGCTTTTTCCACCTCATCAAGCAATACAACAGAATATGGTTTACGACGGACCTTCTCAGTAAGCTGTCCGCCCTCTTCATAACCTACATATCCTGGAGGAGAACCGACAAGACGTGCAGTGGAATGGCGTTCCATGTATTCCGACATGTCGATACGGATCATCGCATCTTCGTCACCGAACATTGAATCTGCCAAAGCACGCGCTAATTCCGTTTTACCGACACCTGTAGGTCCAAGGAAAATGAATGACCCAATCGGGCGTTTCGGATCCTTAAGACCAGCACGTGCACGACGAATTGCTTTGGAGATAGCAACAACGGCTTCGTCTTGCCCGATGACACGTCCATGAAGTGTCTGCTCCATGTTAAGCAAACGTTCTGACTCATCCTTAGTAAGCTTGGCAACAGGTACACCAGTCCAGATGGAAACAACAGAAGCAATATCTTCTACAGTGACTTCACTGCTTTCCTGACCCTGTTTTTCTTTCCACTGGTCTTTCGTTTGATCTAGCTGATCACGAAGGCGCTGCTCTGTATCGCGAAGAGAAGCCGCTTTTTCGAATTCCTGGCTTTGAACAGCTGCGTCTTTCTCTTTACGCACTTCCTCTAGCTTTTGCTCAAGTTCTTTCAAATTTGGCGGAGCTGTGTAAGAGCGCAAGCGCACTTTAGAAGCTGCTTCATCAACCAAGTCGATTGCTTTATCCGGAAGGAAGCGGTCTGTGATATAACGATCAGAAAATTCTGCTGCTGCACGGATAGCCTCATCTGTAATCGTTACACGGTGATGGGCTTCATATCTGTCACGCAGACCGGTAAGGATCTGAACAGATTCTTCAACAGATGGTTCATCAACTTGGATAGGCTGGAAACGACGCTCCAACGCTGCATCCTTTTCGATATATTTGCGGTATTCATCCAATGTAGTAGCACCGATGCACTGCAGTTCACCACGTGCAAGGGATGGCTTCAGAATATTGGAAGCATCAATTGCTCCTTCTGCTCCACCTGCACCAATAAGTGTATGCAGTTCATCAATGAAGAGGATGATATTCCCCGCCTGGCGAATTTCTTCCATCACTTTCTTCAAGCGATCCTCAAATTCTCCGCGATATTTCGTACCAGCTACAACAGTACCCATATCAAGCGTCATGACACGCTTATCCCGAAGAATTTCCGGTATCTCGTTATTGATGATCTGCTGCGCAAGTCCCTCAGCTACTGCTGTCTTACCGACACCCGGCTCCCCGATCAAGACAGGGTTATTTTTCGTCCGGCGGCTAAGAACTTGAATAACACGCTCGATTTCTTTCTCGCGCCCGATAACTGGATCGATATTGCCTTCTTTGGCAATCGCCGTAAGATCTCTTGCCAAACTATCAAGTGTAGGCGTATTCGCTCTAGCAGACTGGCTGCCACGCTGTTTCCCAGCAGAAGACTCATTGCTGCCCAATAGCTGCAGCACTTGTTGACGAGCTTTATTTAAGCTGACACCGAGGTTATTCAGCACGCGTGCCGCAACACCTTCACCCTCGCGGATCAAACCTAGAAGGATATGCTCAGTGCCCACATAGGAATGTCCAAGCTTTCTCGCTTCATCTAAGGAAAGCTCAATTACTTTCTTCGCACGTGGTGTGTAATAAGGTGTACCCGTGATCTTCTGGCCGCGCCCAATCAGCTGCTCAACCTCTTCCTGAATACGTTCTGTTTCCAATCCCAGTGTTGTAAGAGCTTTAGCGGCAATGCCTTCCCCTTCGCTCACAAGACCCAATAGGATATGTTCTGTACCGATATTGTTATGTCCCAGACGCACTGCTTCTTCTTGTGCAAGTGCAAGGACCTTTTGTGCTCTTTCAGTGAAACGTCCAAACATCATAGGAATTCCTCCTTGGTCAGTCAGTTATTTTCTAAATGCAACCTCTCTCTAATGAGGGAAGCACGTAATACATCTCGTTCTCTGCCAGATAAGCTCCTTTTTGCATAATGCTGCAAGAAGCCTGGCTGTATTAATACCATTAATTCATTAAGTATGGATTGAGGCATATCTTGTATATACCCAATATCAATGCCTAATCTAACATCCGATAAACAAGTTGCTGCTTCCTTTGATTCAATTATACGGCTGTGCAGCAATGTACCATAAGAACGAAAGACCCGATCCTCCAGCTGGATACTCAGCTCCTCTGTCAAAGTCTCGCGAGCCTGCCTCTCCTGCTCGATCAACTGGCTCACTACACTCTCCAAATCCTCGACAATATCCTGTTCTGATTTCCCCAGAGTGATCTGGTTGGAAATTTGATAGATATTGCCTTGCGCCTCGCTGCCTTCGCCATAAATACCGCGTACGACAAGTCCTAGCTGGTTGATTGCTGGTGTCAGCCGATTCATTTGATGTGTCATGGTCAAAGCAGGCAGATGCATCATTACCGAGGCTCTAAGTCCAGTGCCTACATTCGTTGGGCAAGTAGTCAGATACCCTCTTTCCTCATCAAATGCATATGTTATCTTCCGCTCAAGCCAATCATCCACTTCAAAAGCTTCTGAAAGTGCTTTTCGCAGCTGAAAGCCTGGTAAATACAGCTGAATCCGCAGATGATCTTCTTCATTTACCATGATAGAGACTTGTTCGCTTTCGGATAGCAAAACTCCTGCCTCCTCCGCATGTTCTGCTAAATGCGGACTTATCAAGTGTTTTTCGACGAATACCTTCTTCTCTATCGGTGACAGATCTGCAATACGTAAGAATTGCATTGTTCCTCGTTCATTAAAATCAGTGTCTTGATAGCTCTCCTGGAAGAAATTAAGCACGTCATCTAAATCCTCTGCCTTAGCAATTAAAGGGAACGTGCGATTTTCAAAGTTTCTGGCCAGGCGGATTCGGCTGCTCATGACTATATCACAGTCCGGTCCGTTTTCTTTCATCCAAGGGCTGATGGCATCACTCATGAAATTCTCTAGTGACATTAGCTCTCACCCTCTTCCTGTCCGTCTTTCTGCTGCTCCAGCAAACGAATCTTATCGCGGAGCTCCGCTGCTTTTTCAAATTCTTCTTCCTGAATGTATTGCTGCATGGATTCCCGGTATGCTGCAATCTTCCGTTTTTTCTCTATACCGCTACCCATCCGCTTTGGTATCTTACCTTCGTGTTTTGTATTGCCACTGTGTACACGGCGGAAGATAGGATTCAGATTGTCTTCGAAAGTTTCATAGCAAGAAGCACAGCCAAATTTTCCTATTCGGGTGAACTCATTATATGTCAGCCCGCACTTCGGGCAAGCAAGTGCTGCTGGCGCTTGGGCGAAGTGTTTATGTCCTTGAGCAGTCGATGGGTTCATATGGAATAGACCAGATAATAAGTTATGCAGGGAATACCCTTCTTGGCCGTAGGAGACATATCCATTTTCTTTCGCACAATGCTCGCAAACATGCATTTCCGTCTTCTGTCCGTTGACGACATTTGTTAAATGCAAGGTTGCTGGTCTTATATGACACTCTTGACATTCCATCCTAATACCCTCCTTATCTGACTAGTACTTGATAGCAGTCAGCATTGAAACCAAAATACGGGTCCTGACTTCATCACGAAGCGGAAGAGGAAAGGCTAGTGTCTCCCGGCTGGTTGCTCTAAGCATGATTTTCGCTTCCCGTTCAGTTAATATCTTCTCTTCAGCAAGCCGTTCGATGATACTATTAGCAGTCTGCTGTGAAACTCGCGGCTGCACCATTTCAATTACATCGTCTATCAAACTTGCTTCTGTATGATGCTTTACCCGAATGATACGAATATAACCGCCGCCGCCACGCTTACTCTCGACAAGATATCCTTTCTCAACAGTGAATCTCGTCTTTATTACATAATTGATTTGGGAGGGCACGCACTGAAAACGGTTAGCCACTTCACTTCTCTTTATTTCCACTTCCTGCGTATCTGTTGATTGAAGAATCTGCTTTAGATAAGCCTCGATGATGTCCGATATATTGCTCACACAAGTCGCCTCCCTTCCTTTGACTTTGACTATCTTTGACTTTATTATATACATTTTGCAGGAGGAATGCAAAGCTCTACTTCCCTAGCATAGCCTCTAATAACAGAAAAAAACCCTTAAAAGGGTTTTAACTTTTCACTGTACTAACTGATCGGATATTTGATAGGTTGGTAAGTTCCTCAAAGAGCTCCATTTCATTTATAGCGTAACGTGTTGCCAGCTCAACATGTAACATTCTGCTGTCTTGATGATGTTTTCTCATCTTCATGTTAGTTAACGCTAGATGATGACGTTCGAGTATTTCCATAATAGGTGCTACACCTTCTTCTCTATCCAGTTCAATTTCCAGACGATATACTTTTTGCTTTTTACTTGATAAAAACAGCTTCTCAAAATTATTCAAGAAGATAAGAATCAACAAAATGATAATAGTAGTGAATACTGCTTCCATGTACATTCCTGCACCAATAACGAGTCCAAGTCCTGCTACCGTCCAAACAGATGCAGCTGTCGTAAGTCCTCGCACTGTCGTACCATTTACCAGTATTGTTCCTGCACCTAGGAAACCGATACCGCTGATCACATATGAAGGTATACGTGCGGGATCAAACTGCACATAGTCATGCTCCTCACTGAAGGCTGTAAAACCATATAAAGATAGGATCATCATCAGACAAGACCCTACGCCAACGAGGATATGCGTGCGCAAACCAGCATGGTGATTGCCCAGCCCCCGTTCCATCCCGATAGCTCCGGAGAGGAATACTGCTATTATAATTTTCATCATTACAGTTAAAAATTGTTCATCAAAGTACTGCTCCATCTGTGCTTCCCTTCTTTCTCTCTTATTACATTATATGAATATCGACATATTAGTATGAAGTATTTATATCCCCTAATCGTCAGAAGTATAAAGCAAGACATACAAAAAAGCTCCTGATAAGTTATAGAATAACCTATCAGGAGCTTTCATTTTGCCTGGCAACGTCCTACTCTCGCAGGGCGAACCCAACTACCATCGGCGCTGAAGAGCTTAA
>NZ_LR700963.1:0-529 GCF_902497585.1 Terribacillus sp. AE2B 122
GTTACGAGCTTCTCAAGTGGACGATCGGACCGAAAGTTCCGATCCAAGATATTTTCTGCAACGCTATAGGGCTGTCCTGTGTTCTTTCGTTTCTTTACTTTAACACGACACTGCCAATTATTTTTCTGCATGATACGCTGCACTGCTTTGTGATTAACGCAGAGTTCCTGTCTTAGTAAGGCAGTAATTTTTCGGTATCCGTATCGATACTTATTCTTACGGCACAACGTGCCTATTTGTTTTTCTAAATATTGTTTTAGATTACCTTTCAATACATCCTTCTTCCAACGGTAATAAGATGATCGTGCAATGCCTAAGTGAACACATGTTTCTTCTACTGTCATCGTATTTCCCAATACTTCTACCAGTTCGACTGCCGTTTCTCTATCAACTTCCTTTCCAATTCCTTGTACTTTTTTAAAACTTCATTTTGCTGCCTTAAGAATCGGTTCTCAGCTTGTAGCTTCTCTAGTTCAGAAGTATAAACAGGGCCTTTTCCGTATGTATATTGCTTTCCAACAGGCTGTTC
>NZ_LR700955.1:0-14635 GCF_902497585.1 Terribacillus sp. AE2B 122
AGGACTCACTGGAGCGACGGGAGAAACAGGATCAACTGGTATTACTGGAGTGACAGGAGAAACAGGATCAACGGGCATCACCGGAGAAACAGGATCAACTGGGATCACAGGAGTTACCGGGGAGACAGGATCAACTGGGATCACAGGAGTGACAGGTGCAACAGGATCAACTGGGATCACAGGAGTTACCGGGGAAACAGGATCAACGGGCATCACAGGAGTGACGGGAGAAACAGGATCGACTGGACTTACTGGAGTGACGGGAGAAACAGGCTCAACGGGACTCACTGGAGTTACCGGAGAAACAGGGTCAACAGGACTCACCGGAGTGACAGGAGAAACCGGACTCACTGGAGTTACCGGGGAAACAGGATCAACGGGACTCACTGGAGCGACGGGAGAAACAGGATTAACGGGCCCGACCGGAGCAGCCGGAATCACGGGCCCGACTGGAGCAGCAGGAGCAACCGGAACGACCGGAGCAGCCGGAATTACCGGTCCCACCGGAGTAGCGGGAATCACCGGTCCAACTGGAGCAGCAGGAGCGACGGGAACTACAGGAGCAGCTGGAATCACGGGCCCGACTGGAGTAGCGGGAGCGACGGGACCAACCGGAGCAGCCGGAATTACCGGTCCAACCGGAGTAGCGGGAATCACCGGTCCAACCGGAGCAGCCGGAATCACAGGACCGACTGGTTTAACAGGATCAACGGGAATCACCGGTAGCGCTTTGCCTTCTGTTAGTGCTCTTGCAGCAAACCAAGTGACTGCAGCTCTTCCACTTACCCTTAATACAGATACAACAATTAATACTATTGCCCCAACGGTAGTTGCGGGAAATAATGAAAAATTGGATTCAAACGCACAAATAGCAGTTGTCACAACTGCTAACTGGTCAGTTTCCATTACTGCTACACTGCGAAGAGATGCAACAATTCTGAATCAGGTAACCATTACAAGAACTGGACAGCTTGCCGGTACGCAGCGGATTCTTGTATCGAACACGTTTGTAGACGTAGTTCCTGCTACTGGTACGGCAACATATACAGTAGGTATAACTGTAGTCCCAGTTTCAAATATCACATCTGCCACTGCTGAAACTCGAAATCTAAATGGTACTCGTTTTGTATAACAGTGAAAGGCCATAGCTAAGGTGCTATGGCCTTTTCCTTTTGAGAGTATTGCTGAAAAATATCGAACACTAAAACTTTTCAGTTAATATACCAAAGCGTATAATAGAAAGGTAGTTTCAAGGAGGTATACATATGACAAATAAGTACGGACAAACATGGGATCTGGATGCAATTTTCCCTGGTGGCAGTGACTCTTCTGCACTTGCGGAATTCGCTGAGAAAGCAGATCAAGCTTTAAATGATTGGAAACAGGCTCTAGAAGATTTTCAAGTACCTGATCAAGCTGAAGATACTTCTGGCTTGGTACGTATCGTTGAGAAGTGGGAAACATCTGCTAAACATGTATTCGAGGTTGTTGCATTCGTTGAGTGTCTGGTAGCACAGGATGTTACAGACAAAAAAGCAAAGCAATGGTCTGGGAAGAAAGATGAACTCATGGCTGCATACAGCGGAACGCTTACGGGTGTGGATCAAGTCATCACACAAGTCCCGCAGCAGACATGGGAGCAGTTGCTGGAGCAGCCGGAATTGATCAATTATGCATTCGTTCTTGATGAACGCAAAAAAGAGGCTGCTGAGAAGCTTTCACCGAAACAAGAAGTATTGCTGAATGATTTGGCGATTGATGGCTACCACGGTTGGGGAGGCATGTATGATACGATTGTCGGCAGCATCCAGGTACCGTTGAAAATCGATGGGGAGGAGAAATCCTATTCTGTTGGTCAAGCTGCCAACAAATTAGATGCACCTGATCGCAAGGTAAGGCAGCATGTGTTTGCTAGAATGCAAGAGGCTTGGACAGAAAAAGAAGATTTTTTCGCAGAAACAATTAATCATCTAGCTGGTTTCCGTCTGCAGACATACAAGCATCGTAAATGGGACAGTGTGCTGAAAGAGCCGCTGGCTTATAACCGTATGTCTCAAGAGACGCTGGATGCTATGTGGGGAGCTATTTCGGATGAGAAGGATTCATTCGTAAAATACCTGCAGCGCAAGGCGGAGATCCTTGGTCTGGAAAAATTGAGCTGGTATGATATTGATGCGCCGCTCTCCTCTGCGACAAAACATGTATCATACGACGAAGCTGCTGACTTCATTGTGAAGAATTTCCGGACATACAGTAGCCAAATGGCTGATTTTTCACAGCAAGCATTTGAAAAGCGATGGATTGAAGCGGAAGATCGTAATAGCAAACGCCCTGGCGGCTTTTGTACCAGTTTTCCAGAAAAGAAAGAAAGTCGTATTTTCATGACTTTCAGTGGAACAGCTTCAAATGTGTCAACACTTGCGCATGAATTAGGTCATGCGTATCATAGCTACGCAATGAATGATGTAGAGCAGCTGAATCAGCAATATGCTATGAACGTAGCGGAAACAGCTTCTACATTGGCAGAATTGATCGTCTCCGATGCTGCAGTAAGAGAAGCAGCGACGAAGGATGAGAAAATCGCGTTGATCGAGGAAAAAATCCAACGTAGCATCGCTTTCTTCATGAATATCCATGCGCGCTTCTTGTTCGAGACAAGATTCTATGAAGAACGCAAAAATGGACTCGTATCTGCTGCGCGCTTGCGTGAGTTGATGGTCGATGCTCAGAAAGAAGCATATAATGACCAGCTAGATGAGTACGATCCGACATTTTGGGCGTCCAAGCTGCATTTCTACGCAACTGATGTACCGTTCTATAATTTCCCGTATACATTCGGATATTTGTTCAGCACAGGTATTTACGCAAAAGCAGCAGAAAATCCGGAAGACTTTGAACGTTCCTATAATGCTTTACTTGAGGATACTGGCCGCATGACGGTTGAGGACTTAGCGATGAAGCATTTACAGGAGGATTTGACCGATAAGGCATTCTGGCTTAAAGCTATCGAAGTTTGCAAGCAGGACATCGAGGAATTCTTGAGATTGACTGCAGAATAATTAAGGGAGACCACTCAATAGAGTGGTCTTTTTTTATGACAATTGTCATTCTTTTTCATGACATTACTTCCTTACTCCTTGTAATCTATCTTGTTATTCTGATAGCAGGAGGTGGGGTTATGCTAAGGATAAATCACGTTAGCAAATCATTTAAAGGGCAGCAGGTGCTGAGAGATATTACTTTCCAAATAGCTGAGGGTGAGAGCATTCTCCTGCTAGGTGCGAATGGGGCGGGTAAGTCTACTTTGCTAAAAATAGTTTTACAAATGCTGAAACAAGATCGAGGAAGTATGGAATGGAAAGGCAAAAAGCCTCATATTGGGTATGTACCACAAGCACCTTCTATGATTGGGAATTTAACAGTCTATCAGTTCGCTTCGTATGTGCTTTCTTTGCATGGCAAAAGAGTACAGGTCCTTACTGTTTTACAGGATGCAGGACTGGAACCGAAAAAAAAGGTACTGGCAGGGAATTTAAGTACCGGTCAGATGAAACGTCTGTTATTCCAGCTTGCTGTTACAGTTAAGCCAAAGCTGCTAATCATGGATGAACCAACAGCCGGTATGGATTTGGAAGCTAAACGACAATTTCGCAAGCAGTTGTTAGACGTACGTGCAGAAGGAATCAGTGTTTTATTGACGACACATATTCTGTTAGAAGCAGAAGAGCTTGCCGATCGATTATTATATCTGGAGGATGGAGTTATAAAAGTCGACCGTCCAATTGAGGATATAATGCTGGATAGAAAGTCAATAAGCTTCCGAACCGATTCCAAGTATAAAGGTTTTTTACTCTCTATGGGATATACACAGCAGGAAGGCTTATACCAAAAGCTGACGGAAGGCGCGGATAAAGAACTGCAGTTGCTAATCCAGCATAATATCAAATTTACGCAGCTTGAGATAAAAGGTGATACTCTTGAGCAGTATGTTGAGGGACTGGAAAGAGAGGAAGTTGGCACATGAAATCTATTGTTGTAACAGTGGGGATGGAACTCCAAAGAATGATAAAAGATAGATACTTTCTATGTTTCTCTTTACTAATGCCTTTCATTTTTTATATCCTATTTACTTACATTAATAGAGGTGCGGCTGTCGACGGAATTGAATTTGATTATTATTTTCTCATTTCCATGACCTGTTACAGTTTAGTAGTAACTTCTGTGCAAACATTTGGTATTCAAATAATGTATGATCGCATGCAAACTTGGATGGACTATTTGTTTACCCACCCTCTTACGCCATCACAGTATTTCATTTCTCGTATTATCACGCAGCTTTTGCTGAACACACTCATTGTTTCTTTGTTTTTCCTTGTTGTAAATGCATGGAAACAATTTGATCGCCCCTTGGAAGAATGGATAATGACTAGTTTATGGCTGCTGGCTGGATCGATTCTATTTCTAACAATCGGAATCTTGATTGCTCAGTCTAGAAAGGTTGAGACTGCATCTGCGACCGCCAATATAGTAGTGTTAGGACTAGCTATTTTAGGAGGTCTCTGGATGCCGCTGCAAACATTTCCGAACTGGGTGCAAATGATTGGTGAATGGCTGCCATCATACTTGTTTGCACGGGGTGCTTGGACTATAGCCTCAGGAGAGGGTATTGAAATTTCCAATATTATAATTCTTATCTGTTATTTTTTGGTATTATTTATAGGTGCAATGATTTTACAGTATAGGCAAAGGAGCTGACTACGTGAAGAAATTCCGCCTGTTTCCGGAAGAAGATGGCTATATACCTCATCTTTGGCTTGCCTATTACTATTTCACTTTACTGTATTTGATTGGAGAGCAAGGTTTTCGATTCTGGATCCCTCTCTTAGTAATGGTTGTCATCTTTTTCTGTTATAGGGAAATTTATTGGAGGCCAGAACGGACTTTTTCTTCAGCAATTGTCTTAACCATACTAGTAGCATATTTAATTTTTTTTATCGAACAGGATTTTTTCTATTTGCTCTTATATGCGATTAATATGCTTTATGTAGTGAAAAGTCCAGCTAAGTTCTGGACTGGTTATTTAATTGTTAATGCTGTTACAGGCATCATGCTGCTTACGGATATATATGGGATTCATGATTGGACATGGGGATATATTTCTCCCGGTATCCTGATCAGTCTCATTACACCAGCAGTTTGGAAAGTACAAGAAAAGTGGTACCGCAAATGGGAGGCAGTAAATGAGGAGCTTGCTGACACAAAAAAGCAAGTGGAGGAATTAATAAAAGAGCGAGAACGGGACAGAATTGCACGTGATCTGCATGATACAGTAGGACAGACGTTATCAACGATTTCAGTGAAAAGTGATATATCGAAGAAGCTTTTATACAAGAATCAAGAGCGGGCAGAACAGGAATTAGATGATATCCAGCAGTTATCTCGATCCCTGCTTCAAGAAATGCGGGAAATCGTGAGCGATTTGCGTTTTGTATCTTTGCAGGAGGAAGTGGAAGCAGCGCAGCTTAGATTAAAAGAAGCTGGTATTGCTCCTGAATTAGAACAGCAAATTCCTTCGATAGAAGACAGTTCAAAGGAAACAATGATTGCCTATATACTCAAAGAAGCTGTCACAAATGTCATTCGTCATAGTAACGCTACCGTTTGTAAAATCCGAGTTATACAATCTAATAACTATCTGCATTTACAGGTGGAGGACAATGGCGGCTATGATAATATGCTGTCACAAGACGGAAACGGCTTAGATGGAATTAGAAAAAGAGTCAGTCTAATGAAGGGGGAAGCCCATTTTCATAAGCGGATAAATGGCGGCTTGCACTTGATAGTAAAAGTTCCTATGCAAACCGAAGGAGGAAATAGTAATGATTCGTTTGCTGTTGGCGGATGATCAGAATATGCTTCGAGGTGCCATGGCGACAATGCTCGATCTTGAAGAAGATTTCGTTGTCATCAAACAAGCTGCCAATGGTGAGGAAGTATTGCAAGCACTTCAAACGCAAACTTTCGATTTACTAATCCTCGATATTGAAATGCCTAAATATGATGGCTTGGAAGTGGTCAAGCAAATGCGGCAAAACAGCCGTAAAGAGAAGGTGCTGCTGCTTACCACCTTTTCTACGGCTGCTTATGTTAAAGAAGCTATGAAAATGAAGGTTGAGGGTTATTTGCTGAAGGATACGCCAAGTGAGCAACTGGCTCATGCAGTGAGGGATATTGTATATCACGGACGCACGGTAATTAGTCCAGAGATAACGTATCAATTTGTACAAGGCGTTGATAACCCGCTAAGTGAACGAGAAATGAAAATCCTTTCTCTTGCGGAAAAAGGCTTCTCAACAAAACAAATAGCAGCTG
Organism: Terribacillus sp. AE2B 122; assembly: GCF_902497585.1. Taxonomy (NCBI): domain Bacteria; kingdom Bacillati; phylum Bacillota; class Bacilli; order Caryophanales; family Bacillaceae; genus Terribacillus; species Terribacillus sp. AE2B 122. The sequence continues at coordinate 6,373 of NZ_LR700955.1, forward strand.
AACTATTTTTGTCACCAGGCACCATCCGGAACTATTTTTCGGAACTTCTGGATAAGCTGGGAGCACAGAACCGTTCACAAGCAGTCTACATAGCGAAAGAGAAGGAATACATATAAAAAACACAGCTCCCGTAAGGAACTGTGCTTTTAGGTTTAGTCTCGTGCATCCAGCATGGATTGCAGTTTCTTGGAAACAGCTAGAAGGATTAGACCTACTACGATAGCGACTGCACCGATTATACTGAAAATCTCTACATAACCGAGTGATTCTGTCAATGCAGCAAGCTGTCCAGCGATAAGGCTGGCAATACCAGTTGCGGCCATCCAGACACCCATCAATAGAGAAGCAATTTTCACTGGTGCTACTCGGCTTACCATCGATAGACCAACAGGTGATAAACATAGTTCACCTAATGTGTGGAACAGGTAGGTGAAGACGATGAATAGAATATTAGCTCTATGAACAATATCCCCTTCGTCACTGCCTGTATATAGTACTGCTGGAACTAAGATCATAAATCCTAATCCTAATAGAATCATACCCATGGACATTTTTGTCGTTGTCCGAAAATCTCCACGTTTTGATTTACTCAATTTCAGCCAAATAGCAGATATGATTGGTGCAAGGATGACAATGAACAGTGGGTTCACTGATTGGAACCAGGAAACTGGTATAGTGTAACCGCCAATGTTTCGATCAATAAAATCTCTCGTATATAGTGTTAGGGAAGTACTTGCTTGTTCGAAGCCAGCCCAGAAGAAAATGATGAATACAGCTAAAATTAATACTGCACCTGTACGTTTCTTGTCAGCAGCAGTCATTTTGGCTGGAACGCCATCAGCAGAAATATTAGATCGCGCAGGTTTTGTTCCGATATCACCTAAATATTTCTTACCCAAAGTGCTGAAGATCAATTGGCCGATGACCATACCAATGGAAGATGCCAAGAAGGCCCATTTGAAGCCAAAGTGTTCGATACCGGCAGCATCAGTCGTATGGAAAAGATCCTCTGCAAGAAATCCTGCAATTAGAGGAGAGAAGAATGCACCGATGTTGATGCCCATGTAGAAGATGGTGAATGCAGCATCTTTACGTTTATCCATCGGGTGATACAACTCACCAACATGTGTTGAGATATTCGGTTTGAAGAACCCGTTACCAAGTATGAGGAACAACATACCGATGTATAATCCCCACTGATTGTTGAATAGGAATATTGTGAAATCTCCGATCGCCATCGTTACGCCACCAATAGTGATAGCAGTACGCAGGCCGATATACTTGTCAGTCAAGTAACCACCGATAATTGGTGTGAAGTAGATAATTCCTGTGTACAAACCATAAATTATTGCGGCTTGTTGCGTATTCATTCCTAATCCACCGCTAATAGCTGCAGCAGTTAAGTAAAGCATCAGTACAGCACGCATGCCATAGTAGCTATATCTTTCCCACATTTCTGTGAAGAAGAGAAGATACAATCCCTTTGGATGCTTCTTCCCTTGTGGGATTGTAGCTGGTGTATCCATTTTGAATCCTCCCTTTTTTAGAACATTGTCCATTATACGTCATAGTTTTTCTCGAATTCAAACAATTTCGTTAGATGAAGTAAAAGTAATAAAATTGCTAAAATTAGCACTTGGGTAATATTTCATCTAAAGGAAATATTAATATTTCTTGCTAGCGCTATCAATTTTCTATATAATGGATAGACAACAGAAAACAAAACGGTACAAATAAGCCTGCAGGGGGAGCCATTTCGGCTGAGATGGACATATGTCCAGACCCTTCGAACCTGTGAGTTAGCACTCGCGTAGGGATGTAGCTTCTTTGATGGGAAACAATGCACTTTGGGCCATCGGAAGAGATCCCTCTGCAGCATTGTTTTTTTGTTGCATTCTTTATTAGGGGAGAAAAAATATGCAATCAAGAAGCAAGGTTTTATTTTTAGTAGAGGTGGCAATATTTGCCGCACTCGCATTCGTACTGGACTTATTCTCATTCAAAGCATGGGCGCAGGGAGGCAGTATCTCCTTGCAAATGGTTCCGATATTCTTAATGGCATTTCGCTGGGGGTGGAAAGGCGGACTTACAACAGGGTTAGTTGTAGGATTGCTGCAGTTAGTCACCGGCCCTTATATAATACATGTTGTCCAAGGTTTTTTAGATTATCCTTTGGCCTTCACTTTAGTTGGACTGGCAGCTGTAACAGCTGGTCCAGCGCGTAAAGCGGCAAAAGAAAATAACCGAACTAAGCTTATTGGATTCTTAATCATCGGAACATTGATTGGCAGTATCGGGCGGTTCGCTGCGCATTTTGTAGGAGGAATGGTCTTTTTCGGATCTGCAGCTGCTCCTGGACAAACGGTTTGGGCATACTCGCTTATATATAATGGCTCCTACTTGCTGCCAAGCTTTATAGCCAGCATTATTGTTATTCTGATTTTGGTTTTGGCTCAACCGAAACTTATCTTACCAAAGAAATAAAAAAAGGCACTGTCTCATTGGACAGTGCCTTTCCATTTAGATTAGCAAGCCTTCGACGTTGTCTGTTTCTGTGACAATCAAGAAGATTTTCCCTTCATCGAGATCCTCTTCAAAATCCTCAGCTTCTTCCTGAGAAAAACCGATTTCCTTCAATTTCGCACGTAGTTCATCACCTTGTTTACTGAACATGCTGCCTACAGCACTTTTAGCTCCCATCTCGGATAATCCAATCGTATTGGCATCCACTTTACTGGATACACGTTTCGTTCTGTCATCATCATGTGACAATACATAGATGTTATCTTTGTTTACGCCTTTTGTGCTTAAAAGTTGAATGTCTTCTTGCAGCTTTTCATCGTTTGTGTACTCTTTTAAATATGGTTTCATGTTGAATTCTCCTTTTTAAGCTAATTTGATGTACTAAATATCTACCCGCTGGCTAGAAAATAAAACCAACAATAATAGTTACAAAAATTCAATATAGTATGACTATTTATCTGAAAATCGGCATACAGACGCTGTGTGTTGTGATAAACTGAATGTAAATTGAGGTTTCCAGTCCGGGTGAGGAGGAAACAATATGGCAGATATTATTGATATGGATCAAGTTAAAACTAAGAAATGTTTATGTCAGGTCGCCAAAATGAAAGGCATCGAATACGAAATCTATCTTACTGTCGTTAAATATATAGATAAACATACGGAGAATGTACTTCCTGAATATGCTTTCAAAACGACAGCTTCTGATTTGTCTGAAATATATAATGGTAATCGCGAGCTATTTTTGAGAAGTTATTATGAATTGCTGCGTTATTGGGATATCCCGCTGGTTGATGCAGAGAATCCTGCTAATATGGAATTTGAACGCTTTCCGAAAATAGGAGATCTATGTTACTTTATTGACCGCAAAATTCAAACGGGCAAATATACGAGTTGAAAGGACAGCTGAATGGATCAGCTGTCCTTTTTAGATTCAGGATAGAAAATGTTAATGCGTGAGAGCATAGGGAAGATACGTTTAGCTTTCGCATTGGGAGGGCAATACAGAACTAATTGATTCAAAAGGAGAGAGTTGTATGGCGAATAAAACAACAGAAGTTTCCGCAGCAGAAGTGGTGGAGCTGTTGGAAATAGAAGGCGGAGAAAAAGTGATAGTCTTTGGTGCTGGAAATGGGGAACTGGTTATTCCTATCGCACATAAAACAAAAGATCGCGTCACAGCCCTGGAGAAAGACGAAACTTTATTAGAAGAATTAGCCCTTCGTGCAGAGGAGGAAACGCTGGCGAATATCGACCGGATGCCTAGCGGATTAGGCAGGCTGAATTTCCCCGACGCATCCTTCCAACGAGGTCTTGCAGCATTTGTGTTGGATAATACAGATGACCCCGAGCTTGCAGCACAGGAAATGTACAGAGTTACAATTGAAAAGGGTATTATGGTAGCTCTCGGCTACAGCAGAGATCACAGCGCGGATCTGCTTGCAGATAAATTGACTAAGGCTGGATTCGAAGTGACGCAAGGAGACTTTAATGAAGAAGTATATTATGTAAAAGCATATAAAGCATAAGAAAACCGCCAGATATGGCGGTTTTTTCTTGTTCACTGAAGCATGCTAGGAATATCGCTATCCGCTGTCGGATAAGCCCAAAGCAAAGACTGCAGTATTTTAACTGGTGCTTCCATTTCAATTGCCAATGTAAAGACATTAATTAAATGTTCAGCATGAGCTGCATACAAATGCGCACCGACAATAGTTTGTTTTTCTTTATTCAAAATGATTTTGCTGTATCCTTCTTCCAGTCTTGTCGTCTTATTTGTGAAGAAAGAGCTCAAATCTTGTTCGATGACAGAATACTTGTCCTGAGATTTTAGAGCTTCGTCTGCTGATACACCAACTGAAGCAATTCCAGGAATAGTATAAACAACGGAAGGCTGAATATGATTGAAATCATCCTGCTGTTTCCCTTCCAGCATGTGATTAATAACACGGCTTCCGGATTCTGTAGCCAGCGGTGTAAGGGGGAGCTTCCCATCATCAGCACAATCTCCTGCAGCGTAAATATGAGGTGCTGATATACTTTGCTGATTTTTATCTACCTTAATACCCTTCTTGCTATAAGAAATGGATGTCTGATCCAGACCCATATCTTGGACATTTGGTGCTCTGCCAGCACCGTGAATGACGATATCAGCAGATAGCTGTTCTATGTTGTTTTCAGAACGGATGGAAACGGTGAATGCATTCCCTTGCTGTTCTACAGCTTCCAGCTCCGTATTCGTTCTAATATCGATGCCAAGTTTTTTACTGTAGTCGACCAAATGATTGACGACATCCTCATCAAATCCTTCCAGAGGACGTTCTCCACGATGAATAATGGTTACTTTTCGATTAAAACGGACAGCAATATGTGCAAATTCAAAACTGATATATCCTCCACCGATTAGCACCAATTCCTGAGGTAAATCATCGAGCTCAAAAAAAGCATCACTTGAAATGAGATTTTCGTATCCATCTATCGGCAGTTTAGTGGGGGAAGCCCCTGAAGCGATTAGAATATACGCAGCTTGAAGTCTTTCTCCGTTAACCTCTATTGTATGATCATCAATAAATTGTGCGTGTCCTTGGTACACCTCGATGCCGTCATTTTCGAATTCTTCGACAGTCGATTCGGGAATAGGTTTCGTGAATGTCTCCTTATGTTCGCGTAGCTTGCTCCAATCTAGCTGTGCATCTCCAGTCAAACCAAAACCCTTCATCCGCTCAAAAGCATCCTGGATTTTAACTGTTTCAATCAGTACTTTCTTTGGATCACATCCCCATTGAGGGCATGTACCTCCAAATGGTTTATCATCAATAACGGCTACAGTCCAACCCTTTTTTCTAGCTGCTGAAGCCGTGCTGTGACCACTTACGCCAGAGCCTATTACGATTAAATCCAGTTTATGCATAAATATCATCCTTCCTGGCAATATCCTAACTCTGTACCCTGGCACTATGCACAGAAAACATCCTATACACAATACATACGGATCGGAAAAGTTCTGATAAGATAGAGAAAAAGACTTAATTGGACATGTTAAAAGGAGAGGTTATTTGTGAAAACATTTAAACTGGTAGAGCTGACTTTATATCCGACAGATCAAGTGTCATTAAATGAGAAAGAAATGAAACTGTCAGAGGGGTTAATCATCAATAAAGAAGAAGATAACGAATGGGTGCTGGAAGCGGTTCTCGGCAAAGCAGATTTGGAAAGCGTACAAGAAATATCTGAAGACCGAAAAGTACTGCTTGCCCAAGTGCGAATCACAAAACCAGAAAACCGTCCGGCAATGTTCCTTGTTCAAGTACAGGAAGTGAATGATTTAGGTGATGAAGGGAATGTAATCATGAAGGGCACGCTTGCAAGGGAAGAAAAATCGGAACTGTTCGCTTCAATAAAAAGAATGCGTCAAGAAGGAATGGAAGAGGAAGAGATTTTGACCAGCGGAGCCGGAACCACGGAGTGAGTGCGCTTGAAAAAGAGAGCTATTCTCCAATATGCCTGCTATAATAGACTACATTTGAAACGAAACGTACTTTTAAAGGAGCACTTGTATGCGTACCTATGACCCGCGTTGGCGATGGCTCAATAACATTTCGCCAACCAGATTGATCATCTTGTTTTATTTAGCTGCTGTGGTTATTTCTACGTGCTTATTGGCATTGCCAGTGGCACATAAAGAAGGAACTGATATATCCTTCGTAGATGTATTATTTACGGCTGTCAGCGCCATTAGCGTTACAGGACTTGCTTCTGTTCCGATTAATGAATATTTCAACACGACTGGCATCATTTTTATAGCCTTCACGATGCAGTTGGGCGGAATTGGCGTCATGACACTAGGGACGTTTGTGTGGCTGCTGTTTGGTAAGAAAATTGGTTTCAAGGAACGGAGACTGATCATGGTTGATCAGAATCAAGTATCGTTTCGCGGAGCAGTTTATCTTATGCGACAAATTCTGGTTGTTGTATTGTCGATAGAACTGATTGGATTCCTTGTCCTAGGTACTTATTATCTGCAATATTTCCCTACAGCGGGTGAAGCTTATTTTCAAGGCTTATTTGCTTCAATTAGCGCGACGACCAACGGCGGCTTTGATATAACTGGACAGTCACTTATTCCTTTTCGACATGATTATTTCGTGCAATTCATACATATGCTGCTCATAGTTCTAGGAGCAATCGGTTTTCCGGTTCTGATTGAGGTGAAGCAGTATATCTTTGCTTCTAAGGATGAGCGCACTTTTATCCGATTTTCTTTATTCGCTAAGCTAACAACAATTACTTTTATGGTACTTATTTTTGCTGGTGCAATCATTATTGCATTGCTTGATTCCAGGAATTTCTTTGTAGGGAAATCCTGGCACGAGATACTATTTTACTCCCTTTTCCAATCGGTGACGACTCGAAGTGGGGGACTTGCAACAATGGACATTGCGCAGCTGACAGAACAAAACCAGCTGTTCATGTCTGCACTAATGTTTGTCGGAGCTTCTCCTAGCAGTGCCGGAGGAGGTATCCGTACTACCACCTTGGCATTGGTTGTTATTGCGCTTTACCACTTTGCCAGAGGGAACAAGCAAATTACTGTCCTGCGGCGGGAAATTCACCCGGAAGATCTTTTCAAGGCAATTAATGTGACGATCTTCGGCATGATTTTAGTATTCACCTCAGCTGTGATTCTTGCCTCCATTGAGCCATTTTCGCTGACTGAAATACTATTTGAAGTATGCAGTGCGTTCGGGACGGTCGGCCTAAGTCTCGGCATTACACCGGAGCTGAGTGATACAAGTAAGATTGTTTTGATGTTACTCATGTTTCTTGGGCGTGTCGGTATTCTGACGTTCTTGTATTCCTTGCAGCGAAATTCACAGACAGCTAACTTCCACTATCCTAAAGAGCGAATCATTATTGGTTAAAAAAAAGACGGCATCCGCTTAGGATGCCGTCTTTTTTTGGTATTAGCAGTAGAACGCTGCACCAACAATAATCAACAAGATGAAAAGTACTACGATCAAAGCAAAGCCATTGCCGCAACCATTGCCGCCGCCGCCGTAGCCGCCTTTGTTGTCACAACCACACTCGTAACCTCCGCCTCCGCCGCCGAAACCGCCGAAGCCACCGTATCCGTAACCCATTCTGTTTCACCTCCTAAAGCTTACACCTTACTATATGGCGCAGAGCTAGAAGGGGTATAGTCGTTAGCCCATTTTCCAATACTATTTCCATCGCGTATTATTGTTCTGTAAAAAGGACGACTGTTGCCTTTATGAATAAAGTTCTAATTTCGTTCCGTCGTCTTTTGACGAATGATAGGAAAGAAGGAGGAAGCTTGTCAGTTACTTATGTAAAAAGTGTGAAAAGTGCTTGTTAAACTTTACTTTCATTCGATCTTTTGGCATGATAAGTTATGGAAAAGATTTGTAACTAATGAGGGATAATGGTGATCAAATGATATTGCCTGAACACGCCAGATATTGTCTGCAGCACTCAAACAAACTAATCAATCTTAATAGGCTGACGCAGCAGATCGAGGTACTGCGTGAGCAGATGGCAGAAGTAGCATTTGAGAAAGGTTTTACAAGCAGTGAATCCATTGCTAAAAGCCAGGAATTGGACAAGCTGCTAAATTTATATGAAGCAAAAAGAAAGATATAAAAAAGGACAGGTACCCCGGGACTGACCCCCTAGGCTGAGACAAATAAAAACACCTTCAAGCTTGAAAACGGATCGTTGT
>NZ_LR700954.1:0-7643 GCF_902497585.1 Terribacillus sp. AE2B 122
AATATCGGCAATTGGCTGTTTGAAGGTGTTTTGATCTCTGTCTCAAAAACGGGGGTCAGTCCCAACGTCAGGTATTTTTTTATCTGATTTATCACAATTTAAACCTAAACACTTTAGAGTGAAAGTTGGGTTTGAATGGACTTAAAGGTCATCCAAGCAATAAAAAAACACGCAATTCCGTTAACAGGTGAAGCAGATTTAAGTATCATCAATGAAAAAGCAGGCAGTGCAAAATTTGTTTTGTTGGGAGAAGCATCGCATGGTACGTCAGAGTTCTATACGGTACGTGCTGAGATAACCAAGAAGCTGATCACCGAGAAAGGATTTACATTTGTAGCAGTAGAAGGAGACTGGCCGGCTTGTCAGGCAGTAAACCGATACATTAAGGGCTATGATACTGTAAGCGAATCTGCTCGGGAAGTTCTCAGCAGTTTTAATCGATGGCCGACATGGATGTGGGCGAATGAAGAAATTCTCGATTTAATTGAGTGGATGAAGGATTATAACGAGAATCCTGATGTCCAGCCAAAGGTTGGCTTTTATGGAATAGATATGTACAGTCTTTGGGAATCGATGGAAGAAGTTATTTCCTACTTAACGAAGATTGACTCACCCGATGTAGAAATCGCAAAGAAAGCATTTACTTGTTTTGAACCATTTAACAGGGACAACCAGGAATATGCTGTATCTGCCGGTCTGTATTCCGAAGGCTGTATTGAAGAAGTCGCCAAGCTTTTGGCAACGATACAAAAAAAGAAAGACCAATATCCATGTGAAGAAGAGCTAAGTCTTAATTTAGAAGTAAATGCACTCGTAGCTTATAATGCAGAGCATTATTATCGCGCAATGGTTGTTCGAGATGAAGAATCATGGAATATAAGAGATAAACATATGGTACATGCTCTGGACGAGGTAATGAAGTTTTATGGATCAAAAGGTAAGGCGATTGTATGGGAGCATAACACACATGTTGGAGACGCCCGGGCTACAGATATGGCGCATAACGGTATGGTCAATGTAGGAGAGCTAATACGGGAGCAAAATGCTCCTGAGGATGTATATGTTATAGGATTCGGTACGCACAAAGGAACTGTAATAGCAGCAGATGAATGGGGAGTCAATCATGATGTGAAGATTGTTCCAAAAGCGGTTAGAGGATCCTGGGAAGATCTTATGCATCGAGCTGGAGCATTCGATAAGATGCTCTTTTTCGATAAAGAAAATGAACATTTATTCCAACAGAAAATCGGACATCGAGCTATCGGAGTAGTGTATCGGCCAGAGTTTGAACAGTTCGGTAATTATGTGCCCTCTCATATGGCCCAGCGGTATGATGGGTTTATCTATATTGATGAAACGAATGCTTTAAGGCCTTTGGCAGTCGAGAGGGTTTTGCTTTAAGGCAGTATATTTCCGAGGAGTCGATATAATTTCGACTCCTCTTTGAATATAATCAAGTTTCTTGTCTGAACTGCTTTATTAGAATAAGAGGAAGAACTCCAAATCAATGTATTCCAAGGTAATCTAAAGCATCCTTTACGGTAGACATTGTTGGTGAAGATAACAAGCTAAGATCCATTTCAACTGCTTCTATCGCAAGCTCTGGTCTTATACCAGTAAAGATAGACTTTATACCAAGCAAAGAGAGAACGTGATTAATCTTGAAGAGATAATCTGTTACAACTTTGTCCAATTGTAATATACCTGAGAAATCAATAATTAAACATTGCACATCCTGCTGCTTTGCCTTAAGAGGAACCAGTTGTAATAACTGTCTTGCTCGCTCTTCGTTAATTGAACCAACTAATGGTAAAATGGCTATCCCGTTTAAAAGGGGCACGAGGGTAGCTGAAAGTTCATTGATTTGGTTCATCATTTCCCTGTTTTTTCTCTCAGCTTCTTTTTTATCAGAGATATCTCTGACATATGTTTGAATTGCCTTCGTATCCTCAATGAAAACAGGATGACAGTATAATTCAACATCTGCTGTTGTACCGTCCAGTTTGAAGACAGATTCCTCAATCACTTCAGCGGGCTTGGCATATGCTGATTGAATTCTTTTATGTATCGTTGATTTGGAACTTTCATGAAAAATATCTAATGGACTTGCTCCGATGATATCTTCACGATTTCCTTTAAAAAAGACCTCAGCAGCATGGTTAATATAAATTATCTTTAGATCTGTATGTACAATTAAGGGATCCAATGAATATTCAATAACTTCGCGGTAATTAATTTTCGATATGTCTTCACTCATTTTTATCCCCTCCTAGTAAAAGTATAGTGAACTTTGGATACGTTAACAAGCCAAGTATCATATGCATCGAGTTTACAAAGGAAAATTATAGCTGCTAATCATTTCTACTTATAGAAAAAAGATTGCAGAGAATCAAGAAGCTTCTCTGCAATCTTCTTTTATTTCTTTTTAATTGTAATAGTCCAGGCTGCTTCACCTAATTGCTCATATGCGGTCACTTCATGACCTGCTTCCGCTGCCCAACGGGGGATGGATTCAGTTCCTTGCGTACAATCAAATTGTACTTCCAGCTCATCGCCTGTTTGGATTTCTTTAATCGCTTCTTTTGCTTCTACTAGCGGGAAGGGACAAACCATTCCCATTACTTCCAATCTTTTTTTCATTCTATACACTCCTTTTAAGCAGTTGCTGCTTGTGCCGTTTGACTGGTTTTTTTTCGTGGCCGTACAAATACAAAGTATGACGCAGTCCATGTGCCTAACATCATGAACCCTAAAGAGATCCATCCTTGCCATGTCATCATGGCGGTCATAACTAGACCGTTTCCGATAGAGCAGCCGCCAGCTAAACCAGCTCCGAATCCCATCATTAATCCGCCACTAAAACTATTGATAGTCGTTTTGAGGTCAGGAAGTCGGAATCTGAACTCACCACTCATTTTTGCTGCAAATAGAGAACCTAAGAAAATTCCGAGTACGAGGAATACACCCCAATTGATGAAACTTAGTTCTCCTGTAACTAAGTATTGCAGAATATTAGCGGATGGTGTTGTGATGCCTAATCCAGCAATCCGACCGGTAGCGACACTTAAAGGCCACGCAAGGATGGCAATGAGTCCGATAAGAATTGCAGTTACGAATGGATGCCAGCGTTTTTCGAAAAGAATATGTGCAAGGCCGGTTTTTTTCGGTTTTAACCCGGGGATTTTAACCGTCGGTTTTCTTAAAGTGCGGTATACAATGAATCCGACAACGGCAACAAGAACAGCAATTAAAATCCAGTTATTCAATCCTAATGTTACAGCAATAGAGTTAGATTCAACTTGTATCTCTTTTACAGCTGTGTCAAATGGAAGCAATACACCTGACTTCATCATTGCAGCTACAAGCATATAGCCAGCCAATGCAATCCAGCTTCCGATCAATCCTTCTCCGGCACGATACCAAGTACCAGTTGCACAGCCGCCAGCAAATATAATGCCGATACCGAAAATAAAGGAACCAATAATTACAGCTAAAATCGGCAGTGAACCTGCATTGAATTCAAATACTCCTAAACTGATCAATGTATAAACACCAACGCTTTGAATAGCTATTGCGATTAACAAGGCGTAAAACATGCGATTATCTTTCGCTAAGTACATATCACGAAAGCCCCCTGTTAAACAAAAACGTCCGCGCTGCATGACAAATCCAAGCAACGCCCCGCATAGTAAACCCGTTAAAATCATTTGAAGCATGAAAGCACCTCTCTTAATCCGAGTATTCTTATTTGTTTTATATTAATGTTTAGTCAATTCAGAATCAACCGCAAATTTACCTATTCTGAATTAATTATCAAGATTTAATGCAATTGGTTTTATGTTAATTGGGTATTTTTGTAAAGATGTAACTGTGATAAAGTTTGCTTATGGGAGGAGGGAGTTCGGTGAAAAAAATTATGTTCCTGTTTTTATTGATCTTTTTAGCTGGTTGTGGGACAGAGCTGGAGCCCAGTAAGTATGCCGATGAAATGACTGCTGCAGAAGATATAGTGCTCGATATAGAAGATGACAGTATAAAACAGGAAGATGGTTTTAAATTTCATATAAAAAACAATAGTGACCATCGTATTACTATTGGTCGTGAATATGCACTTGAAAAATACGATAAGAAAAAAGAAGAATGGTTACAAATACCGCTAAAAGACAATATAGCTTTTCAAGCGGATGGCTTAATCGTCGATTCTGGTTCTGAAAGCAGCTTTTTTGCTTCTTTTGATACTTATAATTACAGCTTTCCAAAGGGTGATTACCGCATTATAAAGGTTCTGTCTTCAGAAGGAGATGGAATTTTATTGTATGATGATTTCAAAATTGATAAGTAAGAGAGGAGTCAGTATATGAAAAAAGTGGTTATAGCTGGAGGTACAGGTTTTATCGGGGAATTCTTTCAAAAGAAATTTCAGGAATTAGGATACGATGTCAGCATTATCTCAAGGCAAAAACAACATATCCATTGGGAAGATAGATTGTCCATTCAAAGAGCATTGGAAGGCGCCGAACTTCTCATCAACCTGGCAGGGAAATCTGTGAATTGCCGATACAATGAGACGAATAAACAAGAAATTATGAACTCAAGAATATCAACCACAAAAATATTAGGTGAAGCTATCGAGTCCTGCAGTAATCCGCCTGAACTCTGGATCAATAGCAGTACAGCAACCATTTATCGTCACGCTGAAGATCGTCCGATGACAGAAGCAGATGGGGAAATAGGTGCGGGCTTTTCTGTCGATGTTGCTACGAAATGGGAGGATACATTCTTTTCATATAAACTGCCTCAAACAAGACAAATAGCTTTGCGCATAGCTATTGTGTTGGGTAAAGGCGGCGGAGTCATGACTCCGTACCGTAATTTAGTGCGTTTCGGTTTGGGTGGCATTCAGGGTTCAGGAAAGCAGATGTTTAGCTGGATACATATTGAAGACTTATTCCAAATTCTACTCTTCTTGAGAGATAAGAAAGAGCTGAGCGGTGTTTTTAATTGTTCTGCACCACAACCTGTTACAAACCGAGAATTGATGCATAAACTGAGAAATGAAATGAATGCTCCACTTGGCTTACCTGCACCGAAATGGATACTGGAGATAGGGTCTATATTCATTCGGACTGAAACAGAGTTGGTACTGAAAAGCCGTTGGGTCATTCCTGATCGATTAGAACGTGAAGGTTACAACTTCAGATTTAAAACACTTGAACATACGTTACAAGACATTTTGCATGCATGAATTGTCTGCAAGAATAAAACTTCGGGTTACGATGTATCCTCTTATGAAAAGATATTGTACTTGAACAGAATTCGCTAGAAATGAAATTCAGAGAAATGTAACCAATGTTTACTAACATCCTAAAAGAACTTCTACAGAGGTTCTTTTATTTTTTAAATGCTAAATAACTTAGTAAACAATTCAGGAGCTTGGTACCTACAAAATGTAAGCGCTTTATTTTATGATGAATAGTATAGTGAATGCCTACCAATTGAAGGGAAGGATGTAGCCAATGCGATTACTTAAGCGAATTTCGAAACCTTTTTTCATTGTTCTTATTGCTTTTCTTATTATGTCGATGAATCCTGGCTTAAAGCAGGCCAAATCTAAGCAAGAAGAAGTGAAGGTATGGTTTAGCTCGGAAAATGCTCCTGCTGACAGAAGCTGGTACGATGGACCAAAAGAAATTACGTATAAGCTGGATCAGCAGCAATCTATCAACATAACGAAAGAAGAGGAAATCAACGGGACAACAATCTTTGTAGACCCAGACAATCAGTATCAGGAGATGCTTGGAGTTGGTACTTCTTTAGAGGAATCTTCTATTTATAACTTGTCAAAAATGGCTTCAGGAAAGCGAAAACAAGTGCTGAAAGAGCTGTTTGATCCAAAAAAAGGAATTGGAATGGATGTTATTCGGATCACGATTGGAACCTCGGATTTTACTGCACAAGATGCATTTTATACCTATAATGATATTCCTATCACAGAGACAGATTATGATTTAAGCGAGTTTTCGATTCAGCGTGATATTGATTTAAATATCGTTTCTACCCTAAAGGAAGCATTAAAGATAAATCCAGACATCAAAATATTTGCCTCTCCTTGGAGTCCCCCAGCTTGGATGAAAACGAATAACAGCTTAATTGGCGGGCGGTTAGAAGAAAAGAATACAGAAGTACTTGCAGCTTATTATCGGAAATTCGTCCAATCATACGAAGCACAGGGAATTCCAATCTATGCGATGACAATGCAAAATGAACCGCTGCTGGAGATCGATTATCCGAGTATGTATATGCCACCGGAACAGCAAAGAGAACTGGCGACTTTACTTCGAAATCAACTCGATACCCATCATTTAGATACAAAACTATGGACATTTGATCATAACTTCACTGAAGCTTGGGATTACGTTACAACCGTTTTCGAAGACGAAGAGGCAGATGCATCGATAGATGGAATCGCATTTCACGATTATGCCGGTGACCCTAAATTAATGGGAGATATTAGTCGTGCTTATTCGGATAAATCCATTCATCTTACTGAAAGGTCTGTCTGGGGGACTGCTGGAGCAGATCGGATTGCGCAATATTTTAGAAATGGTGCAGCTAGCTATAATGCATGGGTGACGATGCTGGATAGTAACATCAGCACCCACCATTGGATCGGTACTCCTGATCCAACAATGATAATTCAGAATGCAAAAAACGTAAATAAGTACTGGAAGATACCAATCTATTATATGACTGGTAATTACTCAAAGTTTGTTGATCGTGGTGCGAAGCGGATTGACAGTAACTACGGATCTCGTGATTCCGTTACAAATGTTTCTTTTTTAAATCCCGACAATTCCATCGTAACAGTGGTTATCAATCAGACAGACAAAGCTCAAAAGTTCAGAGTTGTATCAGAAGGAAAGCAATTTGCTGCTACACTGCCAGCAGGAACAGTAGGGACCTATGAATGGCCGCGTCCTTCGCAACAGGAAAACGATAATCTGATCGAAAACGGCAGCTTTGAAACAGGAACGTTAGATCAGTGGACGGGAAGAAATAATGGTGTTTCAGCACATAAAGCAGATGCAGATGAACCTTTTACTGGCATTTACAAACTTACACACTGGCACTCGGATGCTTATCAGCAGCAAAGCGCACAAAGGATTACAAACGTACCGGATGGCACCTATGAGGCAAGCGTTTGGGTTCGCTCAGGCGGGGGTCAGAATAAACTGCACTTCTATGCAAATGATTACGGTGGAGCTAAAAAAATAACTGAAATAGGCTCAAGCCCAGTGACAAGTTATACAAAGTACAAAATCGATGATATTCAGATTACCAACGGACAGGTTGAAGTTGGAGTATGTTCTGATGCTAATGCTGGTAACTGGGCTGCATTTGACAGATTTGAACTAAAACAACTGAAATAAACAAGTAATCCATTAAAGAGGCTGGGACAAAAGTGTTTAGCCATATAAAAAACCGAACTATATCGTAAATCTTCATAAGAAAATTTGCATAAGTTCGGTCTTTTTTGATTAGTTACCCAACCTAGCGTAGGCAGAACACGGAGACTCCTTCGGGAACAGCACGAGCTGAAGACCCCGCAGTGGTGAACTTTCCACGAGGAGGCTGAGGCCGTG
>NZ_LR700954.1:7722-32200 GCF_902497585.1 Terribacillus sp. AE2B 122
CTCTTCAATAGATATGAGATGGAAGTTTAATTGCTTATTTGTGTCCTCTTGTATTACTTTACCTTCTCATAGGGCAAATAAATTAAACAAGGAATTCATCAAAGACATGCAGAAAAAGTAGTTATGTAATGTTTGGTATTGCTCTAGTATTTTGTCACCGTTTAATTATCTCCAAACTGGGAGGGTCTTCTTTGCAATTATTTTTTAGATATAACTGGATGGTTAGAGAAGAATGGTATCATTGGTGTGAAGAGTTGAATGAAGAAGAACTGCTACTAGACCGTGTGGGTGGAAAGGGAAGTATATTACATACACTTTTCCATATAGTTGATGTCGAATGGAGCTGGATTCGTCTCATACAAGACAAAACCGACTTCCAGGACAGTTTCGATGCTTATAAGAGCTTGAAAAAGGTTCGAGAATTGAACGCAGATTTTCATTTAGAAGTAGAAAGCTTTGTTAATAAATGGGATGCTAATATGGAGGGACGTATATTTTACGATACCTTATCAGATGGAAGAGTTGTAACGGATACTTGGGGTGAAGTCATGCGACATATTATTGCTCATGAAATTCATCATATTGGACAATTATCCATATGGGCAAGGGAAATCGGAAAAAGCCCCGTTTCTGCGAACTTCATAGGGCGGGGCCTTTCTTCTTATTCCAATAAATAACACTACATGTAATGGCTTTTGAAACGTTATATGTAGATGGCCTAAGCATCTATTTAACCAGCAGTAGACTTTAAATATTTTTAAAATGGATCTGATGGTATTCACCAGCAGGTCCATTTTTTTTGTCAAAACATTTATGTCCAGTTTCCTTTTAGCTACATCAATAAATGGAATTATATGTTAAAGTTATTTGAGGGGGGAGTTATCTTAATGTATGAATTTAATCGTGCAGGATTTGGAATCAGGTTTTTCGCTAGTATCATCGACATGTTTATTCTTATTATTCCTATCAGTATCCTGCTCTACTTTATACAGGGGGAATTTTCTACTGAATGGTCAGATGGCTACTTATGGGATATTGGATATGTTATATATTTGACAGTACTTCCTGTTCTATGGAAAGGATATGTCATTGGAAAACGGCTTATGGGAATTAAAATCAAACGAACAGACGGTGGAGATGTTACTTTTGCCAACATGATTCTTAGAGAGGTTATTGGCAATGGACTGCTGGTATTTGTTACTTTAGGTATATCCTTACTGATTAGTGCTGTTATGGTGCTTGTGATGGAGGATAGGCGGGGGCTACATGATTTGATAGGCGGTACTTATGTAGTTTACAGCCGATAATTTAGGAATGATTGATTTCTCAATTGCATAAGGGATAAAGCTAAGCTTATAACTGTCTGAGTATCTGTATTTGATTACAGATGAATAGGACCATGCGGTGAACTATTATGTTCATCCGCTGGTCCTTTTTTGTTAGGAAACATCAGTCAAAGCAATAATGTATCTTTTGGTACTGTTTGCGGAATTCAATGACCTCTTTGCGAATGTTTTCAGGTGATTTTTTATCCTCTAGTACAGCTAATATGAAGTCTGCTATTGTTTCCATGTCTTTTTCTTTCATTCCTAATCTCGTCACTTCAGTGGTTCCGATACGCAGACCGCTCGGGTAATCCCAATTCTCTGGCTGGTCACTTGGAATGAGGTTTTTGTTCGTTATGATATTTGCTTGACCAAGTTTATTGGCGATGTCTAGTCCGTTACCATAAGCACGAACATCTGCAATGACTTGATGTGTACGTGTAAAGCCTTTATGCGCTCCAAGCATTGTTAACCCTCGCTCCTGCAAAGCACTTCCTAATGCTTGAGCATTTTTAACAATTTGAGCCATATAGTCTTCACCAAAAGCGAGGAATTCGGCAGCAGCTGCGGCTAAAGCGGCTACACGATTCACTTGGTGTGTTGCAGCAAGAGCAGGGAAGATTGCATCTGTTATAGGTTTGTTGATTTCTGGATCATTCCAAACGATGATCCCGCTTTGCGGTCCGCTGAATGTTTTACCGGCTGATCCAGTCATGATTACTGCGCCTTCGCGAAGCGGATCCTGGAATTGCCCGCCGCCGATTAGGCCAAGCTGGTGTGCACCATCAAAGAATATTTTTCCGCCCCATTCCGCTACAATGGCAGACATTTCTTTCAGAGGGAATGGAAATAAAGTCATCGATGCTCCGAGTGATATAAGTTTTGGTTTGATTTCACGCGCTCTTGCAGCGAAAGCATCTAAATCAACGGTTAGCTCGTTCGGATCCATTGGAACATCATAAATATTCAATCCGCGTATACCAGCAGGACCATCTTGACGGTTACTCGAATGACCTCCAGTTGGCTGCGGTATGGTCATGATATTATCGCCTGGCTTTGTTAATGCTGCATATACGGTAAGATTACCAAGCATACTTGCGACAAGACGGTGATCAGCGTAATTTGATTTGAATACCTTTTTTAGCAATTCTACGCAGAGGGATTCAATTTCATCGATATGTTTCGTCCCGGAAAACCAGCGCTGTGTTGGACCAATGTGACCTTCAGCTGCTCGGGTACCTACTTCTGACGATAAAAGGTTTCTGACTGTGGGACTAGTCGGTGCTTCAGGAGCGAGTAGGTTAAGACATTCCTCTCCGCGCCAAATGGCATTGCGCTCCACGGCATTGATTACTTCCTGCTGCATCAAGCGAGGGGATGAACATTTGTCGAGAATATCACGTGCTTGTTGTAAAACGATTGGATCATGTACCTCAGACTGCAGAACTTGTTTATCACGAATAGTAACCATAAAAACTACCCCTTTCCCAAAACCAAAAACCAATATATCGGTTTGGTTATTTTGTGTAATCGTAGCATGGAACAGGAGACAGCACTATTATCTTGTAAGAAGAAATGCCAATAAAAATTAAAGCCGCTTAAAGAAAGCAGCTTTAATTTGAAATATCGCTTGTGAGCTGACTAGATAAGCTCAGCCAGTTTTGTTTCATTAATTCTGGTAGATCGGTTTGGTTATTTTTGATGGACTGGATAATGTCGTGATGCTGTTTCACTGAATTCATCCCATCAAGTTCATTGAACTTTAGGAGTTCCAACCGTCTGATTTTAGACATTAGCCGTTCGAGCGCAACCAAAATCTCTGGATTATTGGATGCAATGAGAATGACTTCATGAAATTGATCATCTAGCTGGATTGCCTCTAATCGCTTCGCATTTTTAATGGCTAACTCAAAATCGCCATTTATCTTTTCCATAATCACTGCATGTTCTTCGGTTAGATAAGGAATTGCCAGACGGGCAGCTAGCTCATGGAGTGAAGCTACAACAGTGAAGGCATCTCTTGATTGGCTATTGTCAACTAAGCTGACTTTCGTTTCAGAACCAGGAGAAGATACAATTAACCCCTCATCCTCTAATCGTTTTAATGCTTCTCTAACTGGAGTTCTGCTGACTCCGAATTCTTCTGCTAATACTTTGTCATTTACTCTTTCGCCAGGCTCAAGTTCTAAATTAATAATAGCGTTTCTTAATTGCTGATACACTTGATCACGTAATGATGTGCGATGGATTTGATTTATACTTTTCATAAAATCAATATATCACATTTGAAAAACTTCCATAATAATCAAATGGGACGAATCGGTAATTCTTGCTCAGCATCTCTTTTGCAGCTCTTATCATTAGCAGTCCTAAATACATGAAACATTTCTTTCCTTTATACCGTATAGTTAGTACGACATCAAAAGGAGGAACAGCATGATCTTTTTAATCGCTTTAGCCAGTCTGGCTGGCTTTATCCTTATTGCTCTGGCTGATTTAGCAGCTGGAGGAGGAAAGGCAAAGCTTAAGCAGTACGTGGCAGCAGGTATTGCCGCTTATATCATACTAATCATTATCATCTACTTCGTATTACCAGCATTCATTATCCAAAATATTTTGTGGCTGAACGCAATCGGTATCTTCTTTGCAGCATTTCCGCTCTTTGGAAGTAAACAAGCAGAAAAGAAAACAAAGAATGTAGGTGTTTCACTAGCGGGAATACTATTAGTAGTAGTCGTTATCGGAGCGGTAGTTTGCGTGATTGCCAATTTTGCAGTGTATCAATCATCGTATGACCATGTAGTCAAATCAACTGAAGAAGAAGCAAAACCGCTGGACGAAGACAAAACACCAATCGCAATTGCACCGAGCTCTGTTCGTAACAAGATGAACAAAAAAATGAGCGTAGTACCGGATACACAGCTCTATCACCTCGGCAGTCTACAGACGCAGACAGTTGGCGGTACGAATGAATACATCGCACCTGTAGAATTTGACGGCTTCTTCAAATGGCTTAAAGGCGGGGAGACATCCGGGTACTTTGTTATTAATGCGACAGATCTAGGGGCGCAGCCTGAATTTGTAGAAAATAAATTGTCTTATGTACCATCTGCCTACTTCCACAAAGATTTGCAGCGGATTATTTATTCCCGTTATCCTTCCTACATCCAGGAAGGGGAAGCGCGTCTAGAAATCGATGAAGAAGGAAAAGCATGGTACGTTCAGACAGTCTA
Organism: Terribacillus sp. AE2B 122; assembly: GCF_902497585.1. Classification (NCBI taxonomy): domain Bacteria; kingdom Bacillati; phylum Bacillota; class Bacilli; order Caryophanales; family Bacillaceae; genus Terribacillus; species Terribacillus sp. AE2B 122. The sequence goes on from NZ_LR700954.1 coordinate 12,281, forward strand.
CCAGCCAAAGCTTTTCGCTAAAAAAGCGAATGGCGACGATATTAAGGTTGTCGTTGTGAACCCGTACAATGGAGAGTCGAAGATTTACGATGCTGATCAAGCACCTGATTTTATTGAGAATACGATTTCTCCAGAAATGGCTAGTAAGCTCAATACGTATTACGGTGAATACAGCGGTGGGTTCTGGAACCGTCACTTCGGCAAAGCTGGCGTGAAGATTCCGAACGATAATGGGACGGAACATGGTGTGACAGCAGTATTCGCCGAAGATGGCAGCATCCAGTACTTCACCGATTTCAAATCACCCAAAGAGAATATCGACTCTGCTCTTGGCTACTCGATGGTAGATGGCCGGACAGGGGAAGTGACATTCTTCGGTGGTGAGAAGAACAATGGTATCATGGATTCCTCTGGTGCAGTGCAAGTGGTCGAAAAGGAATATCCCGAGAAAAAGTGGGAAGGGAAAATGCCGGTACTATACAATATTGACGGCAATCCGACCTGGGTAATCAGCGTGCTCGATTCCAATGGTATTTTCAAGCAATATGCATACGTCCGAGCGGCAGATTCTGACTACGTCGTTTTTGGAGATAATGCGAAAAGTACATTGGAAGCGTATCGACTGCAGCTTAGCACAGATACGAGTACAGCAGAATCGACAGGTGATGCGCCTGTGCAGCAAGTGAGCGGAGAAGTGAATCGTCTCTTTATTTCCAGCGACAATGCCGGGGCGAAAACGATTCAATTCTTGCTGAAGGATCAGGATGTTATCTACAGCATTAACTCCACTGATGCGCCATATGCAATCTTTCTGAAAGAGGGAGACCAAGTCAGCTTCGAGGCTGCTATGCAGGATGGAGCAGCATCAGCAACGATAGAGCAGATTTCAATTGAAGGATTGAATTAAATTTAGCCAGCTTTCAAAGTGAAAGCTGGCTTTTTTAAAATCAGATTGAAAGAGGGTGCTGTTATGAGTAAAGAAAAAGAAACAGCTGAACTGCGAAGGGAAAGATTGAGACAAGAAGAAATAAAACGAAATCCAACTGGAAATGTGAGCGATGCATTCAACAGAAGTGATAGTGGAAACCTTGTTGATTTAGTAGGCGGTTTAAGCTGGAAGGTAACAGGGGTCATTTTGCTCGTTCTGATCGGCGTTATTACTGCATTTATATTCTTAAGATAAAAAGACCTCTTTTGGAGGTCTTTTCTAATACAATTAAATTTGTACATAAGAAATGAGTCTGCATTATATATTCCTAAATCTTGCGAAAACTATTTTTCTGCAAGATTAATATACTGCTGAAAATAACAATACTTAAACTGGACACCAGCAGTATAGATACAATTGAAATATCCGCTATCAGCAGTAAGGAGACGAGTCCGTAAGACAATGGAACCAAGCCGATGCTAACGAGCGTACTCACACTTAACACCCTTCCAGTCAGGTGCTTCGGTACAACTCGCTGGATAAGACTGATGACGGGAACATTGATGGAAGAGACACAGATTCCGAGCAAGCATAGCAGGATACTAGAAAGAATGAAGCTTTTAGACTGGCTATACAAACCTAGGAGTATACCTTCTCCCAATAAAACTGCTGTTATCCAGCGCCCTTGCTTCTTTATTGTAAGCAGACCTAGCAGAATGCCGCCAATAATAATACCACCGGAAAAACTAATTTGAAGAAAACTTAATGTAAAAGCATCGCCGGTCAGTATGCTTTCGGCAAAGAGCGGAATACTCAGCATCAGCGGACCTATGTACAGTAAATTATCAATGACGAATGTCAGCATAAGCAAACGAAGGATGGGACTAGTCTTTATATATTGTAGTGCCTCCTGTATCTGTACAGAGATAGATACATCAGTTTGAATCACTTTACGAGGTTCCTTAATAGTCAATTGACAGAGACAGCTGAATAGTAGAAGGGTACAAATGATAACGAATACTGTGGAGTAGGAAAAGTAAGATAATAACAAGGCTGCAGCTGGCGGACCAAGAACTACGCCGAGCTGGTTGATTGTCTGCATATAGGCATTCGCTTTTGTTAAATACGCTTCTGGTATAAGCTGTGTGATGATAGCATCACGAGCGGGCCAGAAAAAAGCATCTGATATCCCAAATATAACAGCAAAAAAGAGTAGTGGCAGAAGATGAAGCAAATTCTCCTCGGAAAGAAGCGCAGCGAGCAGCATCAAGATGCTCCGGCTCAAAAGGGAAAAGAAAATGATGCGGCTATTTCGTAGTCGATCAGCAAGCATCCCTCCGACAAACATAAAAATAACACGTGGCAGAGTCGTTGCCAGTAAAACTGCACCAACCAATTTTGGAACACCTAGTTCATTTACAACATACCACTGCTCGATTAGCAGATACATAGAAATAGAAAAGCTCGAAAAGATACTGGAAACTAGTAACATACGATAATTGTGATTCTGTAATAGCAGCATTTGTACCTCCTGATTTGATGAATATCTAATTAGTTTTGAAAAAGGAGGCTGCTCCTAAAAAGAAGCAGGCCACATTTCTTCCGGATTAAGCTGATATGTATTCCCATCACGGTAAATGAAATGATGCATGATCCATTCGCGACGGATGGTTGCATAATCCTCACAATATTTCTGGATGTAGGAATTCAGTTCTTGTTCTTCATATATATGATGTCGCTTTAGATGCTGGATCATATAAGCTAGAATTATCACGCGTTTTTTCTCCTGAGCTGGCAATTGCGTGAGCTTTCCATCTAAGGAAAAGAAGTTTTTAACTATCTTTAGTTTTTCTTCCGCTTCTAAATCTGCGCTCGGATGTTCACTTTCTTGACCAAGCTGCAGAATGCTGTTTGCAAGCTTTGTCAGTCGTGGTTCGTCCAAGTAAAAGTAGATTGTGTTGCCATCCCTGCGCTGATAGACAATCCCAACTTCTCTTAGCTTCGTCATATGATGTGTGATAGTAGGAGGCTTCAATCCTAGTTTATGCGCAATTACCTGCCCATGAAGAGGACCCTTTTTCAAAACTGCAATAATGCGCATTCTTGTTGCATCCCCAACGGCTTTATGAAATCGGACTAACTTATCAAGCTGCATATTTTCATCTCCTTTAGATTAGATTAACATCTAATTTGATAATTATCAAATTAATTTATTGTTTCATTATCTTCCTGTTAAGGGTATAAATTAGAAAAAAGAGAAAGAGGCGGAAGCTGTGCGGGCTATGCTGATTATCAATCCTTCATCAGGTAAGGAAAAAGCGATGCGATATGAGGAACAAGCGGTAGCGCTACTTGGCAAACGGCACGAACAAGTGGTGGTAAAGTACACTGAAAAAGAGGGGGATGCAACCGGATTTGCTGCGTCTGCTTGTGATGGTACATATAAAACGCTGCTGGCGATGGGCGGAGATGGGACGATCAATGAATGTATCAATGGGTTAGCCGAAAAGGAACAGCAGCCTAATTTTGCTTTTGTTCCGCTCGGCACAGTGAATGACTTCGCCCGTGCATTGCAAATACCGCGAAAACCAGAGCAAGCATTAGCTTTACTTGAGGACTATCATACAAAAGCAGTCGACATTGGTAAATTAGGTGATCGATATTTTATGAACGTGCTTGCTGTCGGTGTGATTGCAGAAGCAGTGTATGATGTAACACCAGAGGAGAAAAGCAAATATGGCCATTTTGCATATCTAATGGAGGGAGCGAAAGCATTCCGAGACAAGACACCTTTCCACATTAGTGTCCATACAGGTGAAAAGGAAGCGTATGATAACAAAGCATATATGATGCTAGTCGCATTGACAAACTCGGTAGCTGGATTCGAGAAGTTTGCCAAACAAGCTGAAGTAGATGATCATCTGTTTCATGTCTTTATTTTAAATGAATTGTCCATTCCAAAAGCAGCTAAGCTGATACCTGATATCTTCAAAGGTAACTTGGCATCCAATGAGCAAGTCACTTATTTCCAAGCTAAAGAACTCAGTGTTGCTTCTGATACGGAGCTTGTCGTCAATATAGATGGAGATGAAGGGGAGCCTCTGCCTTTTGAAGCCAAAGTTTTACCAGAAGAAATTCGTGTCGTCGTTCCAAAAGAAGTATAAAAAAACCTCGCCTTTTTAAGGCGAGGTTGTAGATGTAGTAGTTGTGTTATCAACAGCTGGTAATTCTAGCTGATCACGCATCGTCTGAGTAGCATTAGCCAATGATGTTGCATCAGGAAGGAAAGCGTATGCGTTATAGCCAGGGACAATTCCATTTCCGCCTTGGCCTTCGAGCTTCAGGCTTTCCACTGTTAATTTGTTGTTCACACCGTAAGAGATAAAGCTCTTCATCTCGTCAAATGTCATGTTCGTCGTCATATTATCGCCAACAGCATCCAGCAGACTTGAATACTTAAGCACCGAACTCATGTCTGTCGCTTTATCCATCATCGCTTCGATGATCTGCTGCTGACGTTCACTGCGGGCAAAATCACTATCTTGCTTACGTGTACGAGCAAGGGCTAGTGCTTCTTCTCCGTTCAAAGTTTGAACACCTGGCTGTAGGTGGATGGCACCTTTTTCATCCTTGGAGTTCATTTCATTCAGTTCATATGGTACGTCAACTGTAACACCATCTAATGCTTCGACAACGCTGATGAATGCCTCAAAGTTTACATCGATATAATAATCGACTGGAACCTGAGTCAGTTCTTCGACTGCTTCCACTGTTGCTGTAGGACCGCCGTTATACGAACCGTTTATTTTTGTGTTGCGTTCAAGATAAGGTACGTAGGTATACGTATCACGTGGAATGCTCAGCATTTTAATACTTTTATCATCTTTATTAAATGTAGCAAGAATCATCGTATCAGAACGTTTACCGATATTGTCTTGTTCACGTTTTTGGCTTGAATCAGATCCAATAAACAAGACGCTGACGCTATCTTCGGCAGGATCTACTGCACTGTCACGAAGAGATGATTTGTCACGGCCATCATCTACGAAAGAATCATTGGCCAAATTACCTGCTTTTACATAAAGATAACCAGCATATGCTGCCGGGATGAGAATCAAAAGTAATACAATAATAAATATATTGCGGATAACGCGCTTCTTGCGGGATTTCTTCCGCTTTTTCTGTGAGCGGCGCAACTCCTGTTTATCGTCTTTTGCCATATATGTGTTTCTCCTTTAATCTGCTAATCTAGAATTTTGTCAAAATATGTTTGAATATCCCCAGAGTCTACTATATCATATCATTCGCCATCGAGGGGTATGATTCTATATGATGGAGGAAACAACCAATAAAGCAGGTGGATAGAATGAAATTGCATAGCATCGACAACGTGGAAGGTTTTATCAGTACGAATAGACTTGCTGTCTTATTCATTTCCTCACCAGGCTGCAGTGTCTGTCAGGCCTTGCTACCGCGAATAGAGGATATGCTGCAGACACATCCACAAGTCGAACTGGGATATTCAGATGCCAGTGAGGTGCCGGAAGTTACAGGGAAATTTCTTGCATTTGGAGCACCGACTATCCTGGTATTTGCAGAAGGAAAAGAACAGATCAGAGAAGGCCGTTTTATTCGAATGGAGGAGTTTGAAAATAGATTGGAAAAACTCATTGCGATGACAAATTATTAAGAATTTGTAAAGAAACGTACTTCTTGAAACTAACATGATATCATTTGCGTAAATAGACAAGTTGCTATTTAGGGAGGGAAATCTATGTTCAAGAAATTCATCCGTAAAATAAAAGAATCCGCAGGTGGCAGCAGCCATCGCCGCGGCAGAAGATATGATTCCAGCGGCCATCGCGGTCGCCGCTACGACTCCAGTGGTTATCGAGGACGTCGAGGCTCTAGCGGCAGCAGCGGCTATGGCCGTAATCGTTATGGCGGGAGCAGCCGGTACAAGCGACGTGGGTATGGAAGCAGCAGTTAATCTGCTGCTTCTTTTGTTTTTCTTAAGGCATCAATTGTCTCGGATACAGAAGGGAAGGGTTCCTGGATGCCTAATAATCTCTCAAGCACATGCTTACATGCGGGTGATAAAGTGAGCTCTTCCGTCCAAGGGAGAGCTTTTTTAGTTGTTTTTTCAAAAGTGGTGTACAAAAGATAAAGCAGGATATCACCTAAATCGAACAGATCTTGTTCCAGACGACTTTGCTCCTCCAAACTCTTTGGACCGCTGAACTGCCTCGCAAGACCAAAGTCGATAAGGGAAGCATGTCCAGCTGCTAACATGACATTCGGAATGCGAATGTCACCGTGGTAGATACGACGTGTATGCAGATAGTCTACAACTTGAGCAACATCGATAGTCAAAGCAAGTGCTTCTTTTTCGTAATATTGCTTTTTTGTATCAAAAATATGCTGTTCCAGATTTTCACCGGAAACAAAATCCATGACGAAGAAATAGCCGTCATCCGTGTGGAAGAAGGAGCTGGCAGACGGAATGGAAGGATGCTTGAGTTCACTGAGCAACTTATACTCCTGCTGAAACATTCGAAAATATTTCTTCCGCCCTTGCCGGCTGCGCCGGAGCTGTTTCACTGTACATGTTTTCTGCTGGATACTATCAACGCACAGATAAGTAGTACCATAGCTGCCGGAGCCGAGTTTACGGATGACGCGGTACCTCTCGGCAATATACGCCCCTTGAGGATAATTTTTATCTACAAGGAAGCGGTGCAATAATCGAAACGGTCTGAAGACCTGATATAACATGTGAATTCCCCGATCTTTTTTCTTTAAGTATATATGCTTGTCTGCGGGTTGCAAAGTGTGTTGTCAGAATATATAATAATATTAAAGTGATATCACTTTAATATGAAAATGTAGGAGTGACGTGTATGAAAGAAAAGCAAGCTGTTTCCTTAAATGGTTTCCTCGGGGTGCTGATCATCCTAGCTTGTGCAGGCGCTGGTATTTTCAGTTTGACACAGGAGGCTATCGTTTTGGCTGTCGTTCTCTTCCTTGTTGCTGTATTGCTGGTAACTGGAATCGTGATTGTACCTCCTAATCAAGCCTACGTCGTGACTTTCTTCGGTAAATATATCGGTACAATTCGTGCCAATGGTTTGTTCCTGACTATTCCTCTGACAACGAGACAGCGGATTACTCTGCGTATCCGTAACTTCAACTCTAAGACTCTAAAAGTAAATGACATAGAAGGGAATCCGATTGAAATAGCTGCAGTGATTGTGTATCGTGTAGTAGATACAGCAAAAGCGGCGTTCAATGTAGATGATTACGAGGAATTTGTCGCAATCCAAAGTGAAGCTGCAGTCCGTCATATCGCTTCAAATTATCCATATGATAATTTCAACGAATCTGGGTTTTCTCTGCGTGAGAATGGGGATGAAATTACTGGTAAACTGCAGGCTGAACTGGAAGCGCGGCTAAATGAAGCTGGAGTGGAAGTGATGGAGGCACGTTTTACGCATCTTGCTTACTCAACAGAAATAGCCCAAGCAATGCTACAGCGCCAGCAGGCAGCAGCAATCATTGCTGCCCGCAAGATGATTGTAGAAGGTGCAGTCGGCATGTCAATGGATGCTGTGGAAGCTTTGAACGAAGGAGATTTGGAACTAGATCCAGAGCGCAAGGCGCAGATGGTGAATAATTTGATGGTGGCCATTGTTTCCGATCGCGGGACACAGCCCGTCGTGAACAATGGATCACTATATTAAAGCAGGGGTCATATGGCAAAAAAGAAGAGTTTTCCGCTACGCATCAACCAGGATATCTATGACATGGTGCAGAAATGGGCAGATGATGATTTTCGCAGTGTGAATGCTCAAATCGAATATTTGCTTCGGGAACAGCTGAAGCAAGCAGGCAGACTGAAGCCGGAAAAAGAAAAATAGAGCAGAAAGCAAAAGCTTCCTGCTCTTTCTTATGCCATGCTGTTGGCGGGGAGATGCATAGTTAGTGCATGCAGCTCAGACAGCTTCTGAAGATCGAAGTTCCCACCGCTGATGACGATGCCGCAATGATCGGAACGAATACTCTGATGATGGCGCATCAGTGCTGCAAAGCCAGCGGCGCCTGCACCTTCTGCGAGTGTCTTGTGCCTTTCAAGCAACTGCAGGACACTGGCAGCTATATCACGCTCTGAAACAGTGACGATATCATCCACATATTGCTGTATAAGTGGCAATGTCACTTTACCTGGCTCATTGACAGCAATACCTTCGGCAATTGTCGTACAAGCAAGGGATGGTATCAAATGTTTGTGGAAAGCATGATAGGTAGCACACACTGCTTCCGTTTGCACACCGATGACTCGAATCGAAGGCTTGATTTGCTTGGCGGCAAAAGCGATACCGCTAATCAGACCGCCGCCTCCGATCGGAACGATGAGCGTGTCGAGCTCTGGTTGATCTGCCAGCATTTCTACGGCAATAGTGCCCTGTCCGGCGATGATATCTATGTCATCGAACGGATGGATAAAAGTACCACCAGAGTGCTGCTGCTCTTTTTGGGCAGCGAATAGCGCCTCCTGGAACGTATCGCCTGCTAACTCAACCGTTGCGCCATAACTTTTAGTTGCTTCTACTTTCGGCTTCGGCGTATGAATCGGCATGTAGATCTTAGCGGGAATGCCGCGTTTGGCTGCTGCAAGAGCGACACCTTGAGCATGGTTGCCGGCAGACGCAGCAATAACACCGCGCTTCGCATCCTCTTCGTTCATGCTGCCAATTTTAAAGCTGGCTCCGCGTGCTTTGAAGGCACCGGTTTTTTGCTGGTTCTCCATCTTCAGATATACGTTCCTGCCCACCAATTTGTCCAGTGAAGTGGACGTCCTAATCGGCGTATGATGTACCAAACCCTTCAAATAAGCTGTAGCTGCTTCTATCTTTTTCTGACTTAAGCAATCCCCAATGCCTTCACACTCCTTTAATGTGTCTGTTCAAATTGTGTTATACGATCAGCATAACTTAAGGTTATGCCAATCTCGTCTAGTCCATTTAAAAGCATATGTTTATTATAGGCAGGAATGTCAAAGGCTGCCTCAAAACCTAGCTTATCATATACTTTTTGATTTTCCAGATCTATTGTTAGTGTATAAGAATTCTTTTCTGCCTGATTGAGCAAGTAGTCTATTTGCTCCTCGGAAAGTTTGATAGATAGAATCCCATTCTTTGTCGTATTATTATAGAAAATATCCGCAAAACTAGGTGCAATGATCACCTTGAAACCATAGTCTAATAGGGCCCAAGGGGCATGTTCGCGAGATGAACCGCAGCCGAAGTTGTCACCGCTGATCAAGACGGAAACACCATCATATTTCGGCTGATTCAAGGTAAAGTCAGCGCGTGGCTTGTCATTTTCATCGAAACGCCAGTTATAAAAGAGAAATTGCCCGAAACCTGCCCGTTCAATACGCTTCAAAAATTGTTTTGGTATGATCTGGTCTGTGTCGACATTACGTTTGGGCAATGGATAAACAAGTCCATTATGTGTTTTGATAGGTTCCATTTTCTTTCCTCCTTACACAGTTGGTGCAACTGCCTGTCGGATATCGACAAAGCGGCCTTCGATTGCTGCTGCCGCGGCCATTTCCGGACTGGCTAAATGCGTACGGGCTCCAGTACCTTGACGACCCTCGAAATTACGATTCGAGGTAGAAGCACAGCGTTCGCCAGCTGGCACGACGTCTTCATTCATTGCCAGACACATACTACAGCCTGCATCGCGCCACTCGAATCCTGCATCCTGGAAAATCTGATCCAAACCTTCTTGTTCAGCTTGCATCTTGACAGTGAACGAGCCTGGTACGACCATGGCACGGACAGAAGGGTGGACCTTCCTTCCCTGGATGACACTTGCTGCCTTACGCAAGTCTGTAATCCGTGAGTTCGTACAGGATCCGATGAAAACATGCTGGATTTCAATGGAAGTCAGCTGTTGGTTTGCCTCCAAACCCATATAGGCAAGTGCTTGCTCTACAGAAGCTCTTTCGTCCTTATCCTCAATAAGCGCTGGGTCCGGGACACTTGCAGATATAGGTAGACACATACCAGGATTCGTCCCCCAAGTAACTTGCGGTTCGATCTCTGATGCATCTAAATAAACGGTGTGGTCATAGACAGCTCCGTCATCTGTAGCAAGGTTTTTCCACTCAGAGACAGCTGCTTCGAAATCAGAACCTTCCGGCGCATATCTTCTGCCGCGCAAGTATTCGAACGTCGTCTCATCCGGGCTGATCAAGCCAGCTCTAGCACCTGCTTCAATGGACATGTTACACACGGTCATTCGTTCCTCCATTGATAAATCGCGGATAGTTTCGCCGGTATACTCGAGCACATAGCCGGTTCCGAATTTGACGCCGAATTTCCCGATGATGGCCAAGATCAAGTCTTTCGCTGTCACACCAGTTCCTAAGGAACCTTCAATATGCACGTTCAGTGTTTTTGGTTTGTTTTGCCAAAGTGTCTGTGTAGCAAGCACATGTTCCACTTCGCTCGTACCGATACCGAATGCTAAAGCTCCGAATGCTCCGTGGGTAGAGGTGTGGCTGTCGCCGCATACAATTGTTTTGCCGGGCTGCGTAAGTCCGAGCTGCGGGCCGATGACATGCACGATACCTTGATCCGGATGGTCGATATCGGCTAGGCGGATACCGAATTCAGCGCAATTGGACCGGAGTGTTTCCATTTGTTTTCGCGCGACCTCATCACGAATGATCGGACGATGGATCGTCGGTACGTTGTGATCGACAGTTGCATATGTGCGTTCCGGCTGCCGTACTTTCCGACCTGCCAGACGCAGCCCTTCAAAGGCCTGCGGAGATGTCACCTCATGCACAAGGTGCAAGTCGATATACAAGAGATCCGGCTTATCCTTCTCCTGTACAACAGTATGTTTTTCCCATATCTTTTCGATAATTGTCTTAGGTTGCTTCATTGTTCTCAGGTCCTTTCTTAAGAACTCACTTTTGCTGCCGTCAGCTGCTCGATGACGAGGGAGGTCATTTCTTGGGTACCGACGATTCTTTCAGGATTTACTTGCATATCTTGTGTTCCGTAACCGTTTTGCAGCACATCGTCAACAGCTGCTTCCACAGCAATGGCTTCTCTTTCCATTTCAAAGGAATAACGAAGCAGCATCGCGGCTGAAAGAATAGCTCCAAGCGGATTGGCAATATCCTTGCCGGCTATATCCGGAGCGGAGCCATGGACTGGCTCATACAAACCGAGCTGATCCTCACGCAAGCTGGCAGAAGGGAGGAGGCCGAGTGACCCGGTAAGCACGGATGCTTCATCGCTCAGGATATCTCCGAATAGGTTTTCGGTGACAATGACATCGAAATAGGTTGGATTCGTAATGAGTTTCATCGCAGTAGAATCCACGAGCATATGCTCAACCTTCACTTCTGGATAGTCCTTGCTTTTTTCGTCGACGATTTCACGCCATAGCTTGCTGGATTCGAGTACATTTGCTTTATCGACGGAAGCTAAACGTTTATCCCGGAGCATAGCACTCTGGAAACCTGTCTCGACAATCCGTTCGATTTCGCTTTTGTCATAGTGCAAGGTGTCGACAACGGTTTGACCATTATCACGACGTTCGCTTGGAAGGCCAAAGTACAGCCCGCCGGTTAACTCCCTTACGATCAGTAGATCGCTTCCTGCTACAATTTCCTGCTTGAGCGGAGAACTAGCAAGCAGAGAAGTGAAGGTTTTTACCGGACGCAAGTTAGCAAATAGGCCTAGGCCCTTTCGCAGCTGGAGCAGTCCTTTTTCCGGCCGCAGTTGAGGAGGCTGCTGATCCCATTTTGGTCCTCCTACAGCACCAAGTAAAATAGCATCTGTATCCTTACAAGCTTGAAGGGTGTCTGCTGGCAGTGGTTCCCCGAATGTATCAATGGCAGCACCGCCAACCATCTTACTCGTGAAGATGAAGTTGTGGGAAAAGATGTCGGCCACTTGCTGCAGGACAGAAGCAGCGGCTTCTGTCACAGCAGGACCGATTCCATCTCCCGGAAGCAGTACGATATTTTTTTGCATAGTTAACACTCTCCAGGTCAGGTTTAGATTAATGCTTGAACCTTTTTCATTGTTGCAGCACGCAAAGCGCGGTTCACGCCGTTAACAAAAGCATGGCTCGAGGCTTTCAGTACATCATTCGCTGTGCCTCGGCCGGTGAAGGGATCGCCGTCGACTTGGAGCTGCACATGCACTTCAGCGAGAGCATCTTCACCTTTACCGACAGAATGAATGCGGTAGTCGGTGAGTGTTACTTGTTCATCAATCAAAGCAGCCAATGTATTGTAGATAGCTTCGACTGTTCCATGTCCGGTCCGGGCGGTTTCCTTGATACCATGATCTGGTGTCTGCAGGGCAATTGTTGCAGTCGGCAGATTTTGTGGACCCATGGTTACTTGAAGAGCTTTTACTTCATACGTTTTCACTGGGTCGTGTTTTGTCTGGACATCTAGTGCTATGGTAAAGAGATCATCATCGGTGATTTCTTTCTTTTTGTCTGTCAGGCGCTTGAAGCGTTCGAATGCTTCCTGTAATTGTGTTTCAGAAAGACCAAAACCAAGTTCTGCAACCCTAGTATTGAAAGCATGCCGGCCGGAATGCTTTCCGAGAACTAGATTGGTAGCATTCATACCGACTAGTGCCGGCGTGATGATTTCATAGGTTTCCGCATGCTTTAGCATCCCGTCCTGGTGGATGCCAGATTCATGGGCGAAAGCATTATCGCCAACGATTGCTTTGTTGCCTGGGACAGTCATACCAGTCAATTTGCTGATCAAGCTGCTGGTCCGCTTAATTTCATGCAGAACCATGCGAGAGGAGTGCTGATACGTATCTTTCCGGATATGAAGGGCGACAGCAATTTCCTCAAGTGCTGCATTCCCGGCCCGTTCTCCAATGCCGTTCACCGTACCCTCAATTTGGGTTGCGCCATTTTCAATTGCGGCAATGCTGTTGGCAACGGCCATTCCCAAATCATCATGACAGTGTGCTGATAGATCAGCATTCTCGATATTCGGAACGTGCTCTTTCATATAGGCAAACATTCTGCCGTACTCGGCGGGTGTCGCATAACCGACAGTATCCGGCAAGTTTACAACTGTCGCACCAGCATCTATGACAGCTTCTACGACTTGCGCAAGGAATGGAAGCTCAGATCTGGAAGCATCTTCTGCAGAAAATTGGACGATTGGGAACCGTTCCTTTGCATAAGTGACCATCTCGACAGCAGTCTGAAGTACTTCCTCCGGCGTCTTTTTCAGCTTGTATTCCATATGAATAGGGGAGGTAGCCAAGAAGACGTGGATTCTCGGCTGCTCTGCATCCTTCAATGCTTCCCAAGCAGTATCGATATCGCTTTGCTTAGCCCGGGCTAAGGCTGTGACAGCAGTTGTCTTAATGGTTCGGGCAATTTCTTGAACAGCGAGGAAATCACCTTCGGAGGAAGCGGGGAAGCCCGCTTCCAATACATCCATTCCGAGGCGCTCCAGCTGACGGGCGATTTCAAGCTTTTCCGGTTTGTTTAGATTGACTCCTGGTGTCTGTTCGCCGTCGCGCAGTGTTGTATCAAAAAATTTTATTTGAGCCATGGACGATCACTTCCTCAGCGGATTGATTTTTCTTGCCTTGTTTGACGAATGGCATCAATTCGCGGAGCTCGCGGCCGACTGTTTCGATCTGATGGTTTGTTTCTTTTGCATTGATTGCATTGAATTGCGGACGGTTAGCTTGGTTTTCCAAGATCCAGCCTTTCGCGAAAGCACCGTTTTGGATATCTTCCAATACTTCTTTCATGCGAGCCTTCGTTTCGTCATTAACAACTCGCGGACCGGAAACGAAATCGCCCCATTGAGCTGTATCAGAGATACTGTAACGCATGCCCTCAAGACCATCCTCATACATAAGGTCAACAATCAATTTCAATTCATGCATACATTCAAAGTAAGCAACTTCCGGCTGATAACCTGCTTCTGTCAATGTTTCGAAGCCCGCCTTGACAAGGCTCGTTAGTCCGCCGCAAAGGACTGCCTGCTCACCGAACAAATCAGTCTCTGTTTCTTCCTGGAATGTTGTTTCCAAGATGCCTGCACGACCTGCTCCGATACCTTTGGCGTATGCCAGCGCAACTTCTTTTGCTGTTCCGCTCACATCCTGATAGATACCGAATAGGGCAGGTACACCAGCTCCTTCTGTAAAGGTACGGCGAACAAGATGACCAGGACCTTTTGGTGCTACAAGGAATACATCCACATTAGATGGAGGAGAGATTTGGTTGAAATGAACGTTGAAACCATGTGCAAAAACAAGGGCATTTCCTGTTTCCAGGTTCTTCTCAATGCTCTCTTTATATACAGCAGGCTGCAGTTCATCTGGAACGAGCATCATGATGATATCCGCTGCTTGAGCTGCTTCAAAAGCAGAACGCACATCATGGCCATCTTCGACTGCTTGATCCCACGATTTACCTTGCCTTACTCCGACAACAACATCAAATCCGCTTTCTTTCAGGTTTTGCGCGTGAGCATGGCCTTGAGAGCCATAACCGATAACTGCGATTTTTTTACCTTTCAATACCTCTTCTTGAATGTCATTGTGATAGATAACTTTTGCCATTGTTCAGTCATTCCTCTCCATTTTTAATTGGTTATAAGTGAATACGTGTTTCCATCCGCAGCTTGCGGCTGATGCCCACGTAGGAAGGCCGTTACACCAGTTCTAGTCAATTCCTTGATTCCATAAGGCCGGACCAGCTCGAGGAAGGCCTCGATTTTATCCGAATCACCAGTTACTTGAACAATCATGCTGTCTTTGCTGATATCAACTGCACTGGCTCGGAAAGGAGCAATGATACTTTGCAGCTCATTCCGGCTGGCAGGGGGGCAGACAACTTTTACGAGTGCCAGTTCCCTAGCAACTATAGCGTGATCGGTAATATCAGCGACTTTCAGTACGTCAATCTGCTTATGAAGCTGTTTTGTGAGCTGTTCCAGCTTCTGCATGTCTTCCACTTCAACGACGAAAGTCATTCGGCTGATTTGCTCCACCTCGGTTTTGCCGACCGAAATACTATCGATATTGAATTGTCTTTTCTGCATCAGACCGGTTATTCGGTTCAGCACACCGCTCCGATTTTGAACGGTTGCCGTAATGATACGTTTCATCGACTCACTCCAATCATTTCGTGCAGCCCTTTTCCAGGTGCGATCATCGGGAATACATTCTCTTGACGCAACACACGGCAATCAATAACAATAGGTTCGTCGGATTGAAGTAGGGAAGGTAGCTCTGCTACTAGCTGCTCCTGTGTTTCCAGGCGTACACCTTTAATGTCGTAGCTATCTGCCAACTTGACGAAGTCTGGCTGGATATCGAGCAGTGATTCGGAATATCGTTCCTGATAAAAGAATTCCTGCCATTGTCTTACCATGCCAAGACTTTGGTTGTTGACAATCAATACCTTAACTGGCAGCTTTCGCTCCTGCAGGACGGAAAGCTCCTGCATCGTCATTTGAAAACCGCCATCTCCGACTACACTGATAACCCTACTGTCTGGACTTGCCAGCTGAGCTCCGATGGCCGCCGGAAAACCAAATCCCATTGTGCCGAGCCCGCCAGATGTAACCCAACGATTCGGCCGGTCAAAGCCATAATATTGTGCTGTCCACATCTGATGCTGTCCGACATCAGTTGTAATAATGGCATTACCTTCGGTTGCTTTGTGTACTGCCTTCATAACCCATTGCGGGATAAGATCCTGAGCTGGATTGTTATACCAAAGCGGATATTCTTCCTTGTAATCCTGCAGATGATTTCGCCAGGATTCGGTATCTGGCAGTTCTGCTTCTACTGTTAGCAGTTGTTTCAGTGCAGCTTTTGCATCTGCTACAACTGGAATACTAGTAGGAATGATCTTACCGATTTCAGCGGGATCGATATCAATATGTGCGATTGTTGCTTGTGGCGCGAAGTGCTCCAAATTTCCAGTAAGTCTATCATCGAATCGAGCTCCGACGTTGATCAGTAAATCGCATTCATATAGGCCGCGGTTGGCTGCATATGTCCCATGCATACCTGCCATGCCGAGAAATTGCGGTTCACTGGCAGGGAATGCTCCAAGTCCAAGCAGTGTGGAGGCGACAGGAAGCTGAAAACGCTTTGCGAATGCCTGGACTTCTTCAGATGCTTTTGCATGCAGAATACCTGCACCTGTTAGTAAAATTGGGCGTTTGGCCGTCGAAATCGCATGGATCAGCTTTTTGATCTGATTGTTATTTGGCTTCATAGTCGGCTGATAACCTGGAAGGTGAATCGGTTCCTCAGCAGCCGCTGTTTGGTAAACTTCTCCCGAAATGTCCTTAGGGATGTCGATTACCACAGGTCCTGGACGGCCAGTTGTTGCGATATAAAACGCTTCTTTAATAATGCGCGGCATATCTTCCTGCTTTTGAACTTGATAGTTGTGCTTCGTAATCGGAGTAGTGATTCCCATCACATCTGATTCCTGGAAAGCATCTGTTCCGATAACACTTCTTCCTACTTGGCCAGTGAATACAACAAGCGGCAGGGAGTCCATCATGGCATCGGCAATTCCGGTGATAAGGTTTGTTGCACCAGGTCCTGATGTTGCAATCACAACCCCTGGTTTTCCGGAAACACGAGCATATCCTTCAGCAGCGTGTATGGCTCCTTGTTCATGTCGTGTCAAGATGTGCTGGAATCGAGGTTCTGCTCTGTATAGGGCATCGTAAATCGGAAGTACGGCTCCTCCCGGATACCCGAAAATTGTATCGACACCTGCTGCTTGCAGCGCTTCTACGAATAAATCAGCACCTGTCTTCGGAACTTCGGCAGCGGGCTTTCTTTCTTGTACGGCTTGTGCCTTCACCTTCATGGTTATATCCCTCCAAATAGATTTTGTTATATAAAAAAAGCCTTTTTTCTCCATTCAAGCAATCTAGCAAGAAATGGGGAAAAAAGACTTTGCTTTTCTCGGTACCACCCAAGTTCACAGCTTCCTTACGGTAAACTGCCTTGTGGAGCTGAAAATACCAGCTCCGTTTTGGTAACAGGTGCCGTACACCTGGCTCAGCCTACTGTAATTCAGCTTCGCGCTCAGGGAAGAGAGATGACGGATTATATTGCCAGGCTTCCAGCGTCCCTGACTCTCTGTAAATATAATGCTTCCGTCTCTATGGTCCCGTCTTCGTTTTGGTTATATTTTCATCACTCCGCCAGTATTGGCTGAGGTTACAAGCTTTGCGTATTTTGCTAAATAACCTGTTTTGATTTTAGGTTCAGGCTGTTTCCAATTCTGTCGGCGTGTATCCAGAACATGTTCATCCACAAGCAATTCTATGCTGCGTGTTTCCAGATCAATCAAAATTGGATCACCGTTTTCAACAAATGCTATCGGTCCGCCTTCTGCCGCCTCTGGAGAAATATGTCCGGCAGAAATCCCTCGGGTTGCACCAGAGAAGCGACCATCTGTGATCAAAGCGACCTCTTTAGCTAACCCGCGTCCCGCAATAGCGGAAGTAGGGGAGAGCATCTCTGGCATCCCAGGTCCGCCTTTTGGACCTTCGTAACGAATGACAACGACATGTCCTGCCTGCACAGTTCCATTTGTGATTCCTTCCTGAGCCTCATCCTGTGAATCGAAGACAATCGCTTCACCGAGGAATTTCTTTATGGAAGGATCGACAGCTCCAACTTTGATTACACTGCCATCGGGCGCCAGGTTGCCGTACAGTATACTGAGACCGCCAACTGGGCTGTATGGATTATCCAATGGACGTATGACTTCTTTATTCAATATCTCGTAATCCTCTACATTCTCTGCGATGGTTTTACCTGTTATGGTGATGCGTTCCTTATGAAGGAGACCATCAATCTTACACAACTCATTGATAATGGCGCTGACACCACCAGCAAGGTGAACGTCATGCATCGAATAATCCGATGCCGGGCTGATTTTAGAGAGGTAAGGAACCTTCTCTGCAATCTTATTGATATCAGCCAAATCGTAATCAATGCCAGCTTCATGGGCGATAGCAATAGTATGGAGTACTGTATTGGTTGATCCTCCCATAGCCATATCTAAAGCGAATGCATTATCGAATGTTTCCTTTGTCATAATGTCTCGTGGACGAATATCCTCTTTTACAAGCCGGATTAGATGTCTGGCGGCTTCATAAATCAACTCATGCCGTTCGTCGGATGTAGCGAGCAGTGTTCCATTTCCAGGAACGGTCATACCGAGCATCTCCATTAGGCTATTCATAGAGTTTGCCGTGAACATACCGGAACAGGATCCGCAAGTCGGACAAGCAAGCGTCTCGATTGTCGCTAATTCCTGTTCGGTCATTGTACCGTTTTGAACTGCGCCTACACCTTCGAACATGGATACTAGGTTAAGTGGTTTCCCATCTGGACTTACTCCAGCTTCCATTGGACCTCCGGAAACAAAGACAGAAGGGACATTCGTCCTTGCTGATGCCATCAGCATACCCGGTGTGATCTTATCACAATTTGGTATATAGAAGACGCCGTCGAACCAATGCGCCTGTATGACAGTCTCTGCGCTATCCGCAATAATCTCCCTGCTTGGCAAGCTGTAACGCATGCCGATATGACCCATTGCGATACCATCATCAACACCAATTGTATTGAATTCGAATGGGATACCGCCTGCTTGGCGGATTGCGTCTTTTACTACTTCAGCGAATTTGTTTAAATGCATGTGTCCTGGAATGATATCGATGTAGGAGTTACATACACCGATGAATGGTTTTCCTAAGTCAGACGTTTTTACACCGGTCGCATGCAGCAAGCTGCGGTGCGGAGCGCGGTCAATCCCTGTTTTGATCATGTCACTACGCATTGGATCAAAACACCTCCCAGTTGCAAAAGTTCTCTTTCTCTTTACATGATGAGTAAGAATTGAATAATTTGAAAATTCATTTATTTGATTGATTGTCAGTTATCATAACGCCTAACCCAAGCTAGGTCAACAGCTTATTGGATAAATTTTCAGATTCTTTAAATCATTCAAATAACTTGTAAGCGCTACCAATACTTTAGCGCAGGGCATGATTGTTAGAAAATCTGGCAAAAAACTTTTTTATAGCCCTTGTTTTTGTAAATAAGACGACTTGTACATAAATGGAAAACTTATAGGAATATAGGTCAAACAAGGGTCCACGAAGCATTTCTTTTGAATAGTTATAGGAGAGAAATTATGAAAAGGAATGCGTAAATTATTTGAAGGAGGCAGAAGAATTCGATGCCCAACCAGAACATCGTAGAAAACGGAGGATTCGAATCTGGCAGTCTGGTACCTTGGGTCTCGTCCTTTGCATCAATCACGCAGCAATTTGTCCATAGTGGGAACTTTGCTGCAGAGCTTGATGGAGGACAGAACGTTGCTTATCTAGCACAATATGCTATACCGGCCATCCCGGGAAACAGTTACTCTTTATCACTATATCTAGCTAAGGACAGTGAATTGGCCGCACCGCCAGTACAGATTCAGATAATCTTTTTGAATGAGGCTTTTCAGACTACTGGAACGGGGCTATTTCAGGCTGTCTCGGCAGAAAATATTCCTTATGCTGGACAAGGCAATTGGGCGACAATAACAGCAACCACTGAAATTGCCCCTCCAGGCACAACGCAAATATATTTGTTAATTAATACACTGCCGGCCCCTGCTGCAGCTGACGTTTTAGTCGATGATGTGAGTGTAGTAGCTGAAGGAGGAATACCAACAGGACCAACAGGGCCGACCGGCATCACTGGAGCAACAGGACCAACGGGAGCGACCGGAATAACTGGAGTAACAGGTGCAACCGGCTCAACGGGACTCACTGGAGTGACGGGAGAAACAGGATCAACTGGAATTACTGGAGTGACAGGAGAAACAGGTGTAACTGGAATTACTGGAGTGACAGGAGA
>NZ_LR700954.1:32250-32761 GCF_902497585.1 Terribacillus sp. AE2B 122
ATCAACGGGACTCACTGGAGTTACCGGAGAAACCGGGTCAACGGGACTTACTGGAGCGACGGGAGAAACAGGATCAACTGGAATTACTGGAGTGACAGGAGAAACAGGGTCAACAGGACTCACAGGAGTTACCGGAGAAACAGGAGCGACTGGACTAACTGGAGTTACCGGGGAAACAGGATCAACTGGCATCACAGGAGTGACAGGAGAAACAGGATCAACGGGAGTCACCGGAGTGACAGGGGAAACAGGATCAACGGGGCTCACAGGAGTGACAGGAGAAACAGGATCAACGGGAGTCACCGGAGTGACAGGAGAAACAGGAGCGACGGGACTTACTGGAGTTACCGGATCAACGGGACCAACGGGCATCACAGGAGTTACCGGGGAAGCAGGATCAACGGGACTCACTGGAGTGACAGGAGAAACAGGATCAACGGGCATCACAGGAGTTACCGGAGAAACAGGGATAACTGGGATCACCGGAGTTACCGGGGAAACAGGATCAACT
>NZ_LR700954.1:32804-33042 GCF_902497585.1 Terribacillus sp. AE2B 122
CGGGTCAACGGGCATCACAGGAGTTACCGGAGAAACAGGATCGATGGGACTTACTGGAGTTACCGGGGAAACAGGATCAAAGGGACTCACTGGAGCGACGGGAGAAACAGGATCAACGGGACTCACCGGGGTGACAGGAGAGACTGGCTCACCAGGAGTTACCGGAGAAACAGGGTCAACGGGCATCACCGGAGTTACCGGAGAAACAGGGATAACTGGGATCACCGGAGTTACCGGG
>NZ_LR700957.1:0-2585 GCF_902497585.1 Terribacillus sp. AE2B 122
GGCTTGGAATGGCCCGCCATAGAAGGTAAGAGCCCTGTACTTGAAATGTGGTTTCCTCCGGAGTGTATCCTGAGTACGGCGGAACACGTGAAATTCCGTCGGAATCCGGGAGGACCATCTCCCAAGGCTAAATACTCCCTAGTGACCGATAGTGAACCAGTACCGTGAGGGAAAGGTGAAAAGCACCCCGGAAGGGGAGTGAAATAGATCCTGAAACCGTGTGCCTACAAGTAGTCGAAGCCCGTTAATGGGTGACGGCGTACCTTTTGTAGAATGGACCGGCGAGTTACGATCCCCTGCAAGGTTAAGTTGTATAGACGGAGCCGCAGCGAAAGCGAGTCTGAATAGGGCGATATAGTAGGTGGTCGTAGACCCGAAACCGTGTGATCTACCCATGTCCAGGGTGAAGGTCAGGTAACACTGACTGGAGGCCCGAACCCACGCACGTTGAAAAGTGCGGGGATGAGGTGTGGGTAGGGGTGAAATGCCAATCGAACACGGAGATAGCTGGTTCTCTCCGAAATAGCTTTAGGGCTAGCCTCAAAGGATGATGGTTGGAGGTAGAGCACTGATTGGACTAGGGGCCCTCATCGGGTTACCGAATTCAGTCAAACTCCGAATGCCAATCAATCTACTTTGGGAGTCAGACCATGGGTGATAAGGTTCATGGTCGAAAGGGAAACAGCCCAGACCGCCAGCTAAGGTCCCAAAGTGTGTGTTAAGTGGAAAAGGATGTGGCGTTGCTTAGACAACCAGGATGTTGGCTTAGAAGCAGCCATCATTGAAAGAGTGCGTAATAGCTCACTGGTCGAGTGACGCTGCGCCGAAAATATACCGGGGCTAAACACACCACCGAAGCTGCGGATTGACATCTACGATGTCAGTGGTAGGAGAGCGTTCTAAGGGCAGTGAAGGTCGATCGTGAGGACGGCTGGAGCGCTTAGAAGTGAGAATGCCGGTATGAGTAGCGAAAAAAGAGTGAGAATCTCTTTCATCGAAAGCCCAAGGTTTCCTGAGGAAGGCTCGTCCGCTCAGGGTTAGTCGGGGCCTAAGCCGAGGCCGAAAGGCGTAGGCGATGGATAACAGGTTGATATTCCTGTACCACCTAAATCCGCTTGAACGATGGGGGGACGCAGGAGGATAAGGAAAGCGCGCTGCTGGTTATGCGCGTCCAAGCCGTGAGGAAGTTGAGCAGGCAAATCCACTCAACATTAATTCCAGGCGGTTATGGGGAGGGAAATTTAGTACCGAAGTTCCTGATTTCACACTGCCAAGAAAAGCCTCTAGTGAGGAAATAGGTGCCCGTACCGCAAACCGACACAGGTAGGCACGGTGAGTAACCGAAGATGATCGGGAGAACTCTCGTTAAGGAACTCGGCAAAATGACCCCGTAACTTCGGGAGAAGGGGTGCTTCTTTTAAGGAGAAGCCGCAGTGAAAAGGCCCAAGCGACTGTTTAGCAAAAACACAGGTCTCTGCAAAGCCGTAAGGCGAAGTATAGGGGCTGACACCTGCCCGGTGCTGGAAGGTTAAGGGGAATGGTTAGGGACTTCGTCCCGAAGCTGTGAACCGAAGCCCCAGTAAACGGCGGCCGTAACTATAACGGTCCTAAGGTAGCGAAATTCCTTGTCGGGTAAGTTCCGACCCGCACGAAAGGTGCAACGACTTGGGCACTGTCTCAACGAGAGACCCGGTGAAATTATACTATGCGTGAAGATGCGCATTACCCGCGACAGGACGGAAAGACCCCGTGGAGCTTTACTGTAGCCTGATATGGAATGTTGGTACAGCTTGTACAGGATAGGTGGGAGCCTTAGAAACCGGAGCGCTAGCTTCGGTGGAGGCATCCGTGGGATACCACCCTGGCTGTATTGACATTCTAACCCAGAACCGTTATCCGGTTCGGAGACAGTGTCAGGTGGGCAGTTTGACTGGGGCGGTCGCCTCCCAAAGAGTAACGGAGGCGCCCAAAGGTTCCCTCAGAATGGTTGGAAATCATTCGTAGCGTGCAAAGGCAGAAGGGAGCTTGACTGCGAGACCTACAAGTCGAGCAGGGACGAAAGTCGGGCTTAGTGATCCGGCGGTGCCGTATGGAAGGGCCGTCGCTCAACGGATAAAAGCTACCCCGGGGATAACAGGCTTATCTCCCCCAAGAGTCCACATCGACGGGGAGGTTTGGCACCTCGATGTCGGCTCATCGCATCCTGGGGCTGTAGTCGGTCCCAAGGGTTGGGCTGTTCGCCCATTAAAGCGGTACGCGAGCTGGGTTCAGAACGTCGTGAGACAGTTCGGTCCCTATCCGTCGTGGGCGTTAGAAGTTTGAGAGGAGCTGTCCTTAGTACGAGAGGACCGGGATGGACGCACCGCTGGTGCACCAGTTGTTCCGCCAGGAGCATAGCTGGGTAGCTACGTGCGGAAGGGATAAGTGCTGAAAGCATCTAAGCATGAAGCCCCCCTCAAGATGAGACTTCTCATCATTTTAAATGAGTAAGATCCCTCAGAGACGATGAGGTAGATAGGTTCGAGGTGGAAGCGTGGTGACACGTGCAGCTGACGAATACTAATCGATCGAGGACTTAACTAAAC
>NZ_LR700956.1:0-8780 GCF_902497585.1 Terribacillus sp. AE2B 122
AAGAGCTTAACTACTGTGTTCGGCATGGGAACAGGTGTGACCTCTTCGCTATTACCACCAGACCAATTATGTATGATGTCGCTTTTCTTAAGGACAAGTTAGATTATATATGTTCCAGAAAGGAAATGCAATACATAATCGAAAAATAACTAGATCTTTTTTTGTTACTTTCTTTTTCTTAATTTCACTATCGAAGACTTTACGTTCTATTTCTAAATCATGCAACTCTATTTTACATGAATATAAAGATGATTGGCAACTAGCAACAGAATAACTCCAAGTCCCGCACATCCTCCCACTTTGATAGAAATGCAATGCCTCTAACATATTTAAACCTCAACATTATACTAAAAATACCATATATAATAGCATCCCGTTTTCTTCCCTTACTATTGTTTCCCGATAAAAAAACTGCCGGATCCCTTATCCAGCAGTTTTACACTTCTCTATCATAATGAGAGTCTATTAATTTTTAATCCAAGGAAACGGCATCGTCTATCCCATCATTCCAGTCTTATACTTCTATGTTATTTCTTTATAACACATAAATAAAGACCATTACTAAAAGACTGTTCGTATCACATTTTTCACATAGATAAATCGTACAACCAAGAAATAAAGTACTTGAATTACCGCAAAGCTTCCCAGAACCAAAGCAGATTCTACTGTTAAATTGTAATTAAACAAGCGCGATAAAGCGGTAAGTGCTACGGCACCGTGAACAAGTGCTATCACAATCGGTGAGAAAAACAGAATGGCAACTTGCCGGTTCACTACTTTTTTTAATTCTGATTGTGTCAAACCAATTTTGGCAATTGACTGGAACTTGCGCTTTTCTCCATCAATATCCGTGAACAAGCGGAAGTAAAGAAAGCTTCCAGCAGAGACAAAGAACACAATTCCGATAAACAGGCCGATAAATAAAATTGGTCCATATGCTTTATTAATTTCATAAAGATTATAATCAACAGCAAACACCTTGTGTTCTACTTGATCCTCTAACTTTCTACCAGCTTCAATCAATTGATTATCGTTTCCGTCTAGTACATTCCATGCAGCCGTGAAATCTGTCCTTCCTGGTGTTCCAAGTTCAGTATAAGTGCTATCATTCACTACATAATAACCTGTTATGCCTAAGCCTACTGCAGACTCTACTGTTTTACTCGGTTGAATTTCTTGTCCGTTTTCCAGCTGGACGCTGGATGTCATCAATATGTCACTAGCTTTCTGCCCTCCCGTTATAACCGCATCACTTTGTTCAACAACGATTGCCTCATTTTCCTCTGGGTGCAATTCCTTTTCACTAATTAATGCAGCAAATCGGTTGTAATCAGAAGCTTTAACTATTAAAACAGATGATTCTTCCGCAGTTGTGTCGAAATAAGCTAACTCCGCTTCTTCCATTTCCGTGTCTATTTTTTCTTCATCTATTATAGAGTTAATCTGCTGAATATCCTGCTCGATAATTTCTTCACTATCGTCCAGGAAAGGACTATACGTATACGTATATGGATTAATCTCCTTTATCCCTTTTGTAAGATAAGATTGAAATCCATATAATGAGCCAATGGCACTAAAAGCTACGGTTGATATAATCGCAACCATAAAAAATGTTCTAGCGTTATCTTTCATTCGAAACGATAAGTCACCAAAAAGCAGCATGTTGGTCTTCCGCCAGAAGATTGATTTATTTTT
Organism: Terribacillus sp. AE2B 122; assembly: GCF_902497585.1. Lineage (NCBI taxonomy): Bacteria > Bacillati > Bacillota > Bacilli > Caryophanales > Bacillaceae > Terribacillus > Terribacillus sp. AE2B 122. The sequence goes on from NZ_LR700956.1 coordinate 1,696, forward strand.
TTTCATCAGACGAATGCAATACACACTTAATTGCGTAAACAAGATGTATGTTCCCAGCGTCACCACGATAATAACTGGAATCATTACAAAGACAACACTGGCACCTTTCACGTAAAGAGCAGTACCATATCCTGCAATTAGCAAGAACACCGCGAGGATAGAAAGAACGATAGAAGCTTTCGGTTCTCCTTTGGACTGCTTATCTCCTTTAATGAGATCGACCAGCTTATTTGTACGTAAAATGAACGCAACCAAAACCGATATACAGAAAAAGAGAAAGATGAAACTGACAAATGTTACGACAATCGCCAATGCCGGGAAATAAAAATCAAGTGATGCATCGATTATTAATATATTCTCAGCAATTAAAAGGATAGATTTTGCGAATACCAATCCAATCAGAATTCCGCCAGCTGTTGCGAAAAAACCTATTAAGATATTCTCTAAAAATACCATAAGCCGTATTTGCTTATCGGAAGCTCCTAAAGTAATCAACAAGCCAAACTCTTTCTTCCTTGACTGTAAGAATGAACTCATCGAATACAAGATAAAGAAGAAAGAAAATATATAAATGATTCCGCCTGCGACAGCCATTCCAAATATTGCATACTTATTAACAGATCCCTCCGAAAAAGCTGGATGGAAAGCAAAGATTGCAAATGTGAAAAATACCATCACCGTAAACATACTGCTGAGGAAGTAAGCAATATACAGCCGTTTATTGCGCAGAACATTTCTAAACGCGAATTGACGAAAATTCATTGCCCTCTCCTCCCATCAGTGAAAGCATATCGATTATCTTCTGGAAGAATGCTTGTCTGCTCTCTCCCCTGTGAATCTCGGAATGCAGCTTCCCGTCCCGAATAAACACAACACGATCAGAATAACTGGCAGCTTGCGGATCATGCGTTACCATCAACAAGCTTGTTTTATTTCTTTCATTGATGGATACCAGCATCTTCATGACATCCTTGGCAGCTTTCGAATCAAGGTTTCCTGTCGGCTCATCCGCTAACAGCATTTTCGGCTCATGGATCATCGCCCTGGCAATGGCAACCCGCTGTGCCTGTCCACCGGAAATCTCATATGTGCGCTTATTCATAATTGGCCCGATACCCAGACTCTTCGCTATCTGCTGTGCTTTATTCTGCATCTCGCTTGCACGGACACCATCTAATGTGAGTGGCAGAATTATATTTTCTTGAACAGTAAGTGTATGCAATAAATTAAAGTCCTGGAAGATAAATCCTAGTTGATTACGGCGAAATTTAGCCAATGCATTCTTCTTGAGCTGATGCGGCTGCTGTCCATCAATTTCTACCTGCCCAGTTGTCGGTGCATCGTTTGTGGAAATGATATTCAAAAGAGTTGTTTTTCCGCTGCCCGACGGCCCCATAATGGCAACGAATTCACCCTTTTCTACTTCTAGATCGATATCTGTAAGAGCTCTATAAGCAACCTTACCTTCATAAATCTTACTGACTTTTGTTAGCTTGAGCATAATCCATTCTCCTCTCTAATGCTTAATCTAAGCATAGCCTGAGCAGTACAAGTCCTACCATCGATTATGCTTTCACGAATCTTACATTGTTGTAAGGTTTTGTGTCTTGGAGAATATAATCCGGACTGCTGTTCCTTTACCTACGGTTGATTCCATCTCCAGACGGTGCTCCAGTTTATCAGTGACCTCTTTTACTAAATACAGCCCCATTCCGGTAGACTCGCGATATTTCCTGCCATTTTCACCGGTATAAAACTTATTGAAAATACGTTTCTGATCTACAACAGGAATACCAATTCCAAAGTCCTTTACTTCCAGTACCAATTCCCCTAACCTTTCATAAACAGAAAGAATAAGTTGACTTGATTTTCCAGCAGAGTATTTAACGGCATTATGTATCAGCTGTGATAACAGAAAGAATAGCCACTTTTCATCTGTCTCCACCATTGCTCCTGCTTTCTCTTCCTTTAATACTGGATATACTTCGTTGCGTATGTAAAATCGCTTGTTTTCTTGATTGACTTCATGGATTAGCTTGGAAAGGACGACAGGCTTGATATGAAAATCTTCTGTAATGGTACGAAGCCTCGCTAAATAGAGAACTGTATTCAATCCCGCCCGCATCCGGTCCGTTTCCTCCCGAAGACTGGACGATTCTGGTTCGTCCAGCGTTTGAGCCGTTAATTCGATGACAGAGAGCGGCGTCTTCATTTGATGGACCCAACGATCCATGAACATCAAATGCTCGTCCTGTCTATCTTCTCCTTTAAGAAGTTCTTCCTGATATAAGCGATACTGAGATGCGAGTAATTGATCGAGCGCTTCTGAAATAGGTGCCCGTTCGGTAGTCTCTAACGATTCATCGAGTGCTGTCAGCGAATGGTGTAACCTTTTATAAAATTTTCTTCGGCTAAAATATCGGTAGCAAAGGAATACTGTTATTAAAAGTAACGATAGGAAAATAGCGTATAGACTCACGCTAATATTGCGATAGCCATCCAGCCAAAAAAGTGCTGATACTATTACACATTGTAAGAGCTGCACCACAATGAGCAGTATATGCTCGCGAAGGAATAATTTCATGCTTTCTCCTCTTTCCAAGTAATGCGCAAACGATATCCTGCTCCCCTGACCGTTTCCACAGCATCTTCAATCCCTATTTCTTGGAACTTATTACGAACGCGAGTTATATTCACATTCAAGGTATTCTCATCCACATAGGCTTGATCATCCCATAATTTTGCCAGCAAATCCTGTCTGCCAGCAACTCGGGGAAAACGCTCCAGCAAGCTTTCGATGATGTCTGATTCTTTTTTAGTTAATTGTGTTGATTCATTCCCAAACCGCAGCTCCAATCGTTCCGGATAAAATTGTAATCCTTCCTGGATAAGCACTCTTTCCTCAAGCTTTGCTGCATACTCCCCGTAAGCACGCCGCATTTGGCTTCTGATTTTCGCCATGACAATATCCGGATTGAAGGGCTTTGTGATAAAGTCATCCCCACCATTCTCTATCGCCATCACCTGATCCATCTCACCAGTCCGAGCGGATATAAAAATCACCGGGCAAATGGACACTTTCCTGATTTGCCTGCACCAATAATAGCCATCAAAACTAGGCAGATTGATATCCAGTAAAATAAGCTTAGGCTGTACATCGAGGAATGTATCCATAATCTTTTCAAAATCTGCAGCGATTACCACTTCATATCCGTATTTCTCTATATGGGATCTTAAGTACTCCGCAATTTTCAAGTCATCTTCCACAATCATAATTTTATCCATAATTTTATTTCTCCCCAGTTTCTTGTATAGCTTCATCTTACCATCTGAATCCCATCGAATGTTACTCCAAACAAATACATCCAAAACAAAAAAGACTCTAACTATTGTTAGAATCCTGGTCGGCTTTCAACAAATTAGTAACTATACGTTGTTCCGCTTAAATGAACACTATCCGTTTAGTTTCCTCACATTTTACAAAATAAACAATCGAGGAGAAAGGAAATATCAAAGCGGAATCGCCGTACTTTTACATAAAATTCAAGAAACAAGTAGTGTAAATCTAGAACGTTCTCGAATACTTATACAAAATAAAAATTTTTTCCTTCTCTCATAAAGTCTTTTGTTATACAATTATGTAAACGTTTACAATTGGAACTTTGGAGGGGATAGGATATGATTACATTTTTTGTTGCGATTATAGCATTAGTTGCAGCGTATTTTACGTATGGAAAATACGTTGAGAAAGTATTTGGACCGAATGAAGATCGGCAGACACCAGCATACGCTAACCAAGATGGTGTAGATTATGTACCAATGAACAAACAAAAAAACGCATTAATCCAATTATTAAATATTGCCGGTACCGGTCCCATTTTTGGTCCAATTATGGGCGCACTATATGGTCCTGTAGCATTCTTATGGATCGTGCTGGGTTCTATCTTCGCTGGAGCTGTACATGATTACTTAACTGGTATGATTTCAATTCGCAACCGAGGTGCTCATATTCCAGAACTTGCCGGAAGATTTTTAGGTAAAGTCTCCCGTCACTTAGTGAACATTTTTGCTTTATTGCTGTTATTACTTGTTGGCACAGTATTTGTTACGACACCAGCGTCATTATTGCATAATTTAATTGATGGCAGAGTTGCCTTGATAGCTATTATTCTTGTTATCTTTGCTTATTATTTTTTGTCTACCATTCTCCCAATCGATAAGATTATTGGCCGCGTCTATCCTTACTTTGGTGCGCTATTAATCATTGGTACAATTGCTGTAGGTGCAGCATTGTTTATTAGAGGCTATACAATCCCTGAATTATCATTAACGAATATGCATCCAGCGGATCTGCCAATTTTCCCAATACTATTCTTAACGATTACTTGTGGTGCCTTATCAGGGTTTCATGCAACGCAATCACCGCTCATATCTAGAACAACACAAAATGAAAAACAAGGCCGTTACATTTTCTACGGTATGATGATTGCCGAAGGTGTTATTGCAATGATATGGGCCGCCGCCGCAATGACTATTTTTGATGGCCAAAGTCTTCAAGGATTAATAAATGAGGGGACAGCCTCCCTGGTAGTTAATGAAGTTAGCATGACCTTACTAGGAGCAGTTGGCGGTACCATAGCCGTTCTTGGTGCAGTAGTGTTACCAATTACCTCTGGTGATACAGCGTTCCGTGCCGCACGTAATATCATAGCTGATTATATCAGCTTGAGTCAGACCAAAATGACAAAACGGTTAGCAATTGCGATTCCTTTGTTTGTCGTTTCCTACTGGTTAACCACCATTGATTTTAATATTTTATGGCGCTACTTCTCATTTGCCAACCAAGGAACTGCAGCACTTGCTCTTTGGATAGGCACCATGTATCTGTTTGTAAAAAAGAAAAATTACTTCATCGCATTAATTCCAGCGGTATTCATTACCGATATGGTTTTAACTTATATACTATATGATAGTAATCTTGGTCTTGGCTTGTCCTATCAGGCAGCACATACAGGAGGCTTCATCATGACAATCATCATCACTGCTCTGTTCTTCTGGAAAGGGAGAAAAAATAGCAGAGAGAACTTGGTTGTCGATTTGGAAGTACCTTCTTTTCATAAAGCTGAGAAAATAAATTAATCAGGAGGAGTTAGGTGAAAGTATTCGCCTAACTCCTTCTTTTCTTATAAAAAAAAGATTACTCCAAATCTGATTCATGCCATATAGAATAATCCTCCTACAAGACTACATTTCTTTGTCATCAAATGTTTTGCTTCTTTTCTATTTGGGAGTATTTCCACTGTCAAAGCTTTTCGGCTAGTTACTATTACCTCCGACGCGCATACTATCTTAATTATTTTGCGGCGAACATAAATGAACGCAAAAAAAGACCCTAACTTAACGTTAGAGGCTTGATTTCAAAGCTCTGGAAAACTGTCAGGTGATACTGGTGGCCGGGATGAACCGGCATTCCTTACAGAAGAAATCATTATTACATTAATGCATGGGAAACCACGATTACTTCTCACCGATTAACCGTAGTAATTGGTAACATATCATCAATCAAGAATTACCCCACCTACAATGAAAATACCCAATAATGATAGTGAATCATTATTGGGTACACGGGATCATACCGCTCATTTAACTTTTATCACTATTTTACCTTTGGCATGATGCGTTTCACTTAATTCATGTGCTTCTTGTAAAGCTTCTGCTGAAAAGTCGAATACATGACCAACTTGAGGCTTAATAATTTCTTTCTCAAGTAATTCTCCTAATTCACCTAATTGCTTACCATCTGGCGTTAACCAATAGGAGCTTGCCGTTACTTGATGTTTTTCTGCTAATGACTCATCAGGTTGTCCCGCAATCGTTACAAGTCTGCCGCCGGGCTTTAAAACTTGGAAGCTTTTATTTAAGATATCGCCGCCCATTGTATCAATGACTGCATCATAATCACTTAATTCGTCTTCAAATTGCTGTGTGCGGTAATTAATGATTTCATCAGCACCTAACTCTTTTACATATGCTTCATTTTTTTCACTCGCAGTTGTAGCAACATAGGCACCCAAATGTTTTGCCATTTGAATAGCCATACTTCCTACCCCACCAGCTCCAGCTTGGATCAATACTTTATCACCTTGCTTGACTTTTGTATTGTCCACTAGACACTGCCAAGCAGTTAAGCCTGCTAATGGAATAGAGGCAGCTTCTTCAAATGTAAGGTTGCTAGGCTTTTTGGCAAGTAATTCTTCATCCACAGCCGTAAATTCTGCATAAGTGCCTGCAGCGGTAGTATCCGGTCGCGCGAAAACTTCATCCCCAACTTGATAATTCTTCACTTCACTTCCAATTTCAACTATCTTACCGGCAACATCCCAACCAAGAATAATTGGAAATGACCAATCGAGCATCTGCTTTAAGTAACCCGCACGAAGCTTCCAATCAATCGGATTAACAGAAGTGGCATACACCTCAACAAGCACCTGATTTGGTTTTATTTCAGGTTTCGGCAATTCTTGCTCTAGCAATACATTTTTATCACCATATTCATTAATAATAACCGCACGCATGAATAGCACTCCCTTTATATGAAATATTTTTGTAAGCTTTAGTTTTGTTCTTTCCTAAGAAGTTATTCCTTCTTGTCAGAGCTTGATGAAAATTTCATAAGATTCTCTGTACGAAGAATTTATTTTTATACAATGTTTATTGTAACCTCTTATAACTTTGAATCAAACTGAACTGCTTATAAATGATATTTATAAAATTACAAGATAGGAACAATTCGTTATTACTCTAAGTTCTTAAGCTAACGCTATATATAAGACAACATCCAATCATCAATCTACTATGCTAAAATCCACTTATGTTCTAAACATGCCACAACTATTGTTATTAACTCAGATACTAAGATATCTTTGCTTATATTCCATAAGGTAAATCAATTAAAGTAAAAAACAAAAAGACCCTAACTTTACGTTAGAGTCTTGATTTGACAGCTTTGGCATACTGTCAGATGATACCGGTGGCCGGGGTCGAACCGGCACTCCTTACGGAACACGATTTTGAGTCGTGCGCGT
>NZ_LR700959.1:0-267 GCF_902497585.1 Terribacillus sp. AE2B 122
CTTCCTATCTGATAGAAAAGGATCCCATGATCCTGAACCGATCTTACCTGAGATCGGAAATCCCAAGTTTGTCTATGAAGAACAGATCTAATTATATTAGTGTCTATGATGGATTTTTTTTGTATAATACTAATCGATAGGGCCTCGTTGGTAAGTGCTACAAGATCTCGTACATTTGAACCCATCGTTGTGGACCCGAATCCATTAGTATGGGACATTTTCTTTTCCAAGTGAAATCCCCTAGTATATGAAAGAGTGAAAAAGTGT
>NZ_LR700959.1:599-814 GCF_902497585.1 Terribacillus sp. AE2B 122
AGCTCCATATCAAGGTCACGGTCGATATCGTCACTATCGTAACTATCATCAATATCGTCACTATCATCAATAAGAAAACCCTTAGGCTTGTTATCCAGGAACTTGTTCAGAAATACTGTAATGAAAGGAACATAGGAGTTTGTCGCTAGGTATTTGACCAAATAGGATCGTCCAGTTCCTATAGAACCTATCACTAAAATACCCCTACTAGGGGG
>NZ_LR700959.1:1045-1462 GCF_902497585.1 Terribacillus sp. AE2B 122
GAGTTATTCTTTGATAAATGATGACTATGAGTCAGACTCAATAGAATTTGATCAATCCTTTTTTCTGTCGTTAAGGTAGAAAACTGAACCAAGAATTCTCTTTCTTTATCATCAATCGAATTACTGTTCAAGACCCAGGATTCTATTTTATCATCAATCCAATCACCATTCACGTTTTTTATTTTTCTTATCAAGGAATAGATTGTTTTACTTGGATGACTTAGATGTCTCGTATTTCTCGAAAAAGCGATTCGATTGATGGGATTTGGTATAATACTTATGAGATCGATGAGATTCAAATATTTCTTCTTAGAACGTATTGATTTGACCCCATAAGTGGGACCACCACCCCATAGCATGTTGCCACCAAAAGCAAAACTCCGTATTTCTTCTAGAGAATCTCCTAATTGTTCCAGA
>NZ_LR700960.1:0-218 GCF_902497585.1 Terribacillus sp. AE2B 122
CAAGCACTCCGGTGCTTGGCCGCATGAGATGTCTGGCAAGACATGTTTCTTATCTAGTTTTGAAGGTTTACTTCAAAAAAAAGTGTTGCTTTTTCTTCAGAAAAATGCTACAATAATGTTTGTCCTTAACAAAAGGACAAACATTAAATATCCGATCTGGTGATAACAGCGAAGAGGTCACACCTGTTCCCATGCCGAACACAGTAGTTAAGCTCTTC
>NZ_LR700960.1:505-1146 GCF_902497585.1 Terribacillus sp. AE2B 122
CATTCATTTTAATACTGTGCGTATTTAATCTTGCGGGTGTGGCGGAATTGGCAGACGCGCTAGACTTAGGATCTAGTGTCTTATGACGTGGGGGTTCAAGTCCCTTCACCCGCACCATTTAGATTAAACGCGGAAGTAGTTCAGTGGTAGAACATCACCTTGCCAAGGTGGGGGTCGCGGGTTCGAATCCCGTCTTCCGCTCCATAACTACTTAATCGACTAATTCAGCTTGCCGGGGTGGCGGAATTGGCAGACGCACAGGACTTAAAATCCTGCGGAGGGTTCCTCCGTGCCGGTTCGAGTCCGGCCCTCGGCACTTTAAATATGCGCCCGTAGCTCAATTGGATAGAGCGTTTGACTACGGATCAAGAGGTTAGGGGTTCGACTCCTCTCGGGCGCGCCATTACGGGAAGTAGCTCAGCTTGGTAGAGCACTTGGTTTGGGACCAAGGGGCCGCAGGTTCAAATCCTGTCTTCCCGACCACTATAACTTAAATAATGGGGCCTTAGCTCAGCTGGGAGAGCGCCTGCCTTGCACGCAGGAGGTCAGCGGTTCGATCCCGCTAGGCTCCACCATTTTTGATCTTTGAAAACTGAACAAAACAACCAATTACGAATTAAACGACAAGATCGTAAGATCAA
>NZ_LR700942.1:0-45128 GCF_902497585.1 Terribacillus sp. AE2B 122
TCTTATATGATCAGGGATTTTTTATTGTAGAAAAGGGGATGTTGAGATGAAAGATATTATTCAAAGAAAACTTATCATCCGAGAAGCAGAGTTAAAAGATGCAGAAGCTTTAGCCCGGTTGAGAGTGAAAACAGATGGAGAAACAGAATATATGGATAGAGAAGAAGGAGAAGGATATCTATCCCCGAAAGATTTTGAAGAATTGATAATGACGGATCAAAAAGAACTGAACAATCTGTGTCTGGTTGCTTGTGACAAACAAGAAATAATTGGTTATTGCAGGTGTGAAGGAAATAAATTAAAACGGTTATCGCATCAAGTGACATTTGGGATTGTTATAATGAAGGATTATTGGGGATATGGTCTAGGCAGACAGATGATTGAAATGATCATTGCGTGGTCTGAAGAGCAAAAAATACATAAAATTAATTTATCTGTTTCTGCATCAAATATACGGGCCATTCATCTGTACGAAACATATGATTTTCAAATCGAAGGCTGCTTGAAAGATGATAAAAGATTAAGGGGAGGCGAATATCATGATACCTTACTTATGGCCAGGTTCTCGAAAAAGCAAAAAATATATGATAACGAAAACCCTCCATCCTAAAGATGGAGGGCATTTTTAATTTGTAACAGAAGCTGCTTCCCAGGCTGCATGCATGCCAGCTATTCTGCCTGTCACTAAGGCAGAGGTGATATTATAACCACCGGTATATCCATGAATATCCAGGATTTCTCCGCAGAAGTATAATCCATGCATAAACTTAGACTGCATTGTTGTAGGAACAATTTCTTTAACGGAAACTCCACCTCCTGTAACAAATGCCTTTTCAATCGGCTGTGAACCATTTACAGAGAAAGAGAAGCCTTTAATTAAGCTGACAAACTGCTGCACATTTTCCCGGGAAATATTTGCTGCCTTTGTATCGGGGAGTATAGTAGCCTTATCTAACAGAAAATCTAAATACCGCTCTGGTACAATTCCTTTCACTAAGTTACGGAAAGCCTTCTTGGGCTGTTCCTCCATCATCTTAGTAATATCTTCAGTTAACGTATGAGCTTTCTTATTCGGGATTGCATCAATATGAATGCTGACTTCGTTCCTGCCTTTCATCAGCTCTTTAACAACATACTGCGAGCAGCGCAATACAGCTGGACCGGAGATACCAAAATGCGTAAATAACATGTCCATCTGATGTGTGATAATCGCTTTTCCCTTCTCGTTGAGTACACTTACAGCTACGTCCCGCAGCGCGAGTCCTTGAAGCTGCTTTTGCTTAATGAAAGCTTCAGAGGAAAGCAGAGGCACTTCAGTTGGGTAAAGTGTTGTTATAGTATGTCCTGCTTTTTTGGCCCATGCATAACCGTCTCCCGTACTTCCTGTATGGGGTACTGCTTTTCCCCCGACAGCGACAATGACAGCACCTGTGCTGATTTTTTCGCCATCTTTCAAGACTATCTCATGCCTTTGTTCACCATAATGGATCGCTTTTACAGGTGCTTCTGTGCGGATACGGACATGAAGCGTATCTAAGCGATTGAGCAATGCCTGTACTACAGATTTGGCTGAGTTACTAACCGGGAACATGCGTCCATGGTCTTCTTCTTTCAGCTTCACGCCAAGATTCTCGAAGAAATCGATGATATCGTAATTATCAAAGATAGAAAATGCACTATACAAAAATTTTCCGTTTCCGGGAATATGCTTAATTACTTCATCTTGCGGCAGACGATTCGTGACATTGCATCTTCCGCCTCCAGATATCGCTAACTTGTTGCCAAGTTTTTTCCCTTTATCAATCAAAAGTGTGGCTGCTCCATGCTCAGCTGCCGAGATGGCTGCCATAAGTCCAGATGGTCCGCCGCCGATCACTACTACATCGTAATTCATACTTGTTCTTCCTTTCTGCTGATGGTATCCAAAGGAATTCTTCCATCAGGTCTACTTTATGATAAAATAGATTCATTGGATTTTAAAGAGGAGTTAGGTGAAATAATGGCTTTGTCGACAATGATTCGCGGGACACTGCTGCTGACAGCAGCTACATTCCTGTCGAAGTTACTCGGGATCATCTATGTTATCCCGTTCAATGCACTAGTAGGTGCCTCTGGGGGAGCTTTATTTAATTTTGCATATACCCCTTATAATATATTGATTAGTATCTCAACAATAGGTATTCCGTTAGGTGTTTCGAAATTCGTTTCAAAATACAATGGTCTGGGGGACTATAGGACAAGCCAGCGTGTATTCAAGACTGGATTTACCATTATGGGTGTGACTGGTGTCGTAGCGTTTCTCATTATGTATTTTGGGGCAGACTTGATTGCACAGTGGAGTGTAGGAGATGGAAAGTCTGGTTTTACGACAGACACGGTTGCTTATGTTATTAAGCTAGTCAGCTTCGCCAACCTCATTATACCTGCAATGAGTATTGTTAGAGGATTTTTCCAAGGTAACCAATCAATGGGGCCTTCTGCCATTTCCACTGTCGTAGAGCAGATTGCTCGTATTGTATTCTTATTGCTTAGTGTCTATCTTGCCCTGCATGCTTTCAACCAAAACATCGCAGTAGCAGTTGGATATGCGACATTCGCGGCATTTGTCGGTGCACTCGCTTCATGCGCAGTGCTCTATGTCTATTGGCGTGCCCGTAAACCTCATCTGGAACAAAGGATGATACAGCAAACAGTCCGTCCTGCAGCTATGTCAGATAAGACGATTATTAAAGAATTACTAAGCTATGCAGGACCATTTGTTGTAACAGGGATTGCAACATCGCTTTATCAGTTCATCGACCAGTTTACGATGCCGCGTGCATTGGAGGCAATTGGACAAGGAAATGTGGCCGTTGATATTTTTGGAGTAATTAACTTTTATGGTCAAAAAATCATCACTATTCCGATGACATTGTCAATCGGGTTATCACTGGCAGCAGTTCCGGCCATTACTCGTGCATTTTTCTCTGATGATCGTAAGTTATACTTACAGCAAATTAATCAGTCATTACAAATAGTGCTATTTTTAATTTTTCCAGCTAGTATTGGGATTGCTTTATTGGGAAGTGAAGCTTACACAGCATTTTACGGTACAGAAGCTGTCCTCAACCCTGACATAGGAGCCGGAACGCTAATGGTATGGTACGCACCAGTAGCACTGCTGTTTGCTTTATTCACGACAACGTCATCCATTTTGCAAGGTATAAATGAACAGCGTTTCTCCGTCATCAGTCTAACAGCGGGATTATTAGTGAAGATATTCTTTAATATACCGCTCATTCATGCGTTCGGAGCAAAAGGAGCCATCTTTGGAACAGCCTTGGCAGTCGGTATTGCAACAGTATTGAATTTCCTTAAAATGAAGCATATATTAAAGTTCCCAGTGCGTCAGCTTGCAAAGCGGACAATCCTCATTGTAATTTTCACAGCAATTATGTCGGCTGTTGTACTGCTTACTAAGTATCTGCTTGGATTCGCGATTACGTTCCGAGATGGACAAATTGCATCAGCAGTGATCATTCTCGTTTGTGCAGTGATTGGTGGAGCGGTTTATATGATTCTCTCGTATAAATCTACTTTGCTTGAGCGTGTACTTGGTAATCGGATTGGGTTCTTGGATCGTCTATTGAAAAGAAAGAAGGGTTAAATGATGAGAATGGATAAACTGCTTGCCAATATGGGCTACGGCAGCAGAAAAGAAGTGAAGACGCTTCTCAAACAAGGAGCAATTACGGTGAATGGATCTCAAGTCAAATCACCGTCCATCCATGTGAATGAAAAGAAAGATATTGTACAAGTGAATGGTGAAACCGTCGAGTACAGAGAATTTATCTATTTGATGATGCATAAGCCGCCTGGTTTAGTCTCGGCTACGGAAGATAAAAGAGATGAAACAGTTGTCGATATTCTGCAGACGGAGGATCGCATATTCGAACCGTTCCCGGTCGGCCGATTGGATAAAGATACGGAAGGGCTTCTGCTGTTGACGAATGATGGGACGCTTGCCCATCAGCTGTTATCACCGAAGAAACACGTGCCCAAGCTCTACTTTGCGCGTATCGAAGGTGAAGTCACTGAAAAGACGATAGAGCAATTCCATCAAGGTGTAACGCTGGATGATGGTTATATGACGAAGCCGGCTATTCTGCAAATCTTGGAAGCAGGTCCAGTTTCAGAGATTGAGGTTACGATAACAGAAGGAAAGTTTCATCAGGTTAAGCGCATGTTCGAAGCAGTAGGAATGGAAGTTGTCTATCTGAAACGTCTGCGGATGGGCAGCCTTGAGCTGGACGAAGATCTTGAGCTTGGGGAATACAGGGAACTTTCTGATGATGAGCTTAGCAAGCTGATCCAGGATACAAAAAAAAGCTGATCTGCTCGCAGATCAGCTTGCCTTAAATTAGGAAATTATTACATAGGTTGTACGTTTTAAATCAAGAGATTTTGACTTTTTTTGAGGTTGTTGACCAAACCCCCCGATGAGGACTTTGTACTAAACCGTTATACTCCAGCACGTTTAGATCGCGCTGTACAGTACGGTCCGTTATACCAAATTCTTCAGCCAATTCTGTAGTAGAAACTGTGTCCCTTTCCTTAATATAAAGATAGACAGCTTTTACACGGTTTAGCATTCGGGATGTTGATTGATTCAAAAAACCACTCCTTAGTCTACATAAGAATCGGTGGTGCTCTAAATCTCTTTCTACCCGTATTTTACAATAATTAAGCCAAGAAGGCTAGGAGATAGGTTTAATTTTCTGTTAATTCTATTCTTAAAACGTAAACAAAATTATTGATAAGAAAACAGGAGGCGAAGGAAATGGAAAAAATCAATTGGTATGAAAAGGCATCGGCTTATAAAGATGCTTATGTGAAAGTGCTGAAAGAACTCGTATCCATTCCTAGTGTGTATGATGAATCGACAAAAACGGACAAGCAGCCATTTGGTGAAAAGATTGATGAAGCACTAACGTATATATTGCAAGTAGGGAAGAATGATGGATTTATAACCAAATATGTTGATGGCTATGCTGGCCATATCGAGTATGGACAAGGTGAAGGGTTAGTGGGCGTACTTGGTCATTTAGATGTCGTACCTGCGGATGGTGAGTGGACATATGGTGCATTTAACCCTAGCCTGGCAGATGAACATTTATTCGGAAGAGGGACATTGGATGATAAGGGACCGGTTGTAGCAGCTTACTTTGCGATGAAACTGCTTAAAGATCTTGGTTACACACCGAAGAAACGTGTCCGTTTGATTATGGGTACGGATGAAGAGCGCGATTGGCAATGTATGACGTACTACTTCCAGCATGAAGAAATGCCGGATACCGGATTCACACCAGATGCAGACTTCCCGCTTATCTACGCAGAAAAAGGAATCATTGATGGGTATATCTCGCTTCCTGCTGCTGCAGCACAAAGTGACATGCTTCGACTTGAACAGTTCGAAGGTGGAAAAGCATTGAATATGGTTCCAGGACTCGCGGAGGCGCTTCTTACTGGGGAGAGCTTGGCAAAGGTAGAAGAAGCATTCACAGCCTTCCTGGCAGCTGAAGGGTACAGCGGTAAGGCTGAAGCTAAAGAAAATGCTATCCAGCTAAGCTTGTCTGGTAAAGCTGCTCATGGCTCGACACCAGAAAAAGGCATCAATGCAGTAGTGGCTTTGGCTAAATTCTTAGTGAACTTACCATTACATGGTGATGTGACGGACAAGCTAAGCTGGCTCATCGAAAAGTTCGAGAATTATAATGGCAATGGCATTGACCTGGGTCTGACTGATGATGTATCAGGTCCTTTGACACTTAATCTTGGGGAATTCAGCATGAAAGATGCGGAGGCTTGGAAAATTGGTGTAAATATCCGTTATCCAGTTACATCTGAATATGATGACGTTACGTCTAGATTGTTTGCGCAGCTTGCAGAAGCAGGTGCAGGATTCCAGGAAACTTCTCATTTGGCATCTTTATATGTAGAAAAGGATGATCCGCTAGTTGAGACATTGCTTGATGTGTATCGTCGTCAAACAGGCGATCAAACAGATATCTTGGCGATAGGCGGCGGCACATATGCACGAGCGATGAAAAAAGGTGTTGCATTCGGACCGCTGTTCCCAGGCGGATCAGACAGTGCACATCAGCAGGATGAGCACATCTTGGTTGAAGATATGCTCCGTGCCATTGCCATTTATGCAGAAGCAATTTATCTGCTGACAAAGGAAGAGCGCGGGTAATGCAAGCATCGACTAAAAAGACTTACAGATCTTTTCAATACTTTTATCTAGCGGCTTTTCTTTCCAACGGATCCTTGTTTCCGCTGCTTGCTGTTTTTCTGCAGGAAGAAAAACAGTTGGATCCTGTACTTGTTGGTCTGATTGTAGCGGCAATTCCATTAGTGAATACAGTAATGGAGCCTGTCTGGGGGCTGCTTAGCGATTATACTCAAAAACCATTGCGTCTTTTGGCAGTAGCATTAGCTGTTGCTGCGGCGCTTGCATTCATTTATCTATTTTATGATCACTATGCATTGCTGCTGATCGGAATGCTGACTATCGCCGTATTCCAGGCAGCTGTCATTCCTTTGTCGGACAGTATGGCGTTAAGCTTTGTCGAACAGCACAAGCTTGTCTACGGGAACATTCGTTTATGGGGAGCAATAGGATTTGCGGTTGCTTCATTCCTATTAGGATACATAACAGATTTTGTAGGTACAGTGGATGTCATATTCATAGCATATGGATTGTTTCTGCTGCTTGCACTGCCAGCATTGCGTAAATTTCCGCGGAAAGGTTATGACATAGCCAGAGTATCGATGAAAGAAGGATTGCGTACTTTACGAAAAAACAAGCCATTCATGTTGTTCCTTGTATCTAATTTCCTTATATTTGGCCCTATACTTGCAAATAATTTCTATTTCGGGACATTCATTTTAGCTGCTGGAGGCACACTAAGCGCTGTCGGCATCGCATTCTTCCTAGGAGCGGGCAGTGAAGCACCATTCATGAAACTGGCTCATCTGATTATTAGGAAGATGAGCATTCTGCATGTTGTCATATTAAGTGCGGCTGTATCCGGCGCAAGATGGGTTTTATATATGTTCGACCCATCACTTACTGTCATCTTCATCACAACTATTATCCAAGGATTGTCGATCGGACTCTATGTACCGGCTGCTTTGTTATATATAAGAAGTGCTGCGCCTTCATCTGTACAAGCGACTGCCATTGCGCTTTATTCTGCGGTAGGTACAGGGCTTGGCAATGCGCTGTTTAATCTGATGGGCGGGATGATTCTCGAGGTTGCAACTGTTTATCATATGTATGCGTTGTTTGCCGCAACGACTTTCATTGGTGTTGGTATTTTGTTTATCGTGAAGAGAATGATGGGTACAGCTAAAGGGAAAAGAGGAGTAGCATGAGTACACATTATTTCATTGGTATAGGTACCGATGAATCTATTCAGGCAGCATTGGCTGAGTGGCAGAGCGACTTAAAAGCATACGTTCCGATGAAACTATGGCCAAGGCCGGAGGAATTCCATATAACACTGCAATTCCTAGGTGCCACGACAGATGAGCAGCTGGATAAGATAAAATTGGCTTGGCAGAAACAGGATTTCGGAAAAGTATTTACCTTGGACGTTGCCGGAGTGGATATTTTCGGCAGTCCAAAGCAGCCTCGTGTCGTATGGGCCGGGGTAAAACCGCTTAATCAGCTTCAAGCATTGCATCAACAAGTAACTGCAAGTACAGAGCAAGCTGGATTCAAGCTCGAGAACCGACCGTATCGACCGCACATAACACTTGGGAAGAAATGGGGTTCTGGTAAAGTAAATGGACAGCTCCCGCTTCCGGATAAACATTTGTCCGCACCTATCTTGGTGGAGAAGGTAACGCTTTACCGTATCGAACCTGGGAAACGGCCGAAATACGTTCCAGTACTGGTCAAAGATCTGGAGAAGGAGTGAATCAATGTGGCGCAATTGATCAAGCTGCATGAATATATATCCCGTTATGAACAGCATCCTTACCGATATCCTGGACAATTTATCAAATTGAAAAAAGAGAATTGGGAGAAGATGCACAGGGAATGGGAGCAGCAGCAAGCTGCTCCTGATTCCCTTTCCATTCAAGAAGAAAAGGAAGAAACATTAAAGAAATCGTGGTATCAAGTATTCCGAAAAAAAGAAGCAGATGTCGAGGAGCTGGAGCCAACTCCTGTATATGTTGCTCCTTCAGAAAAAATTCTGAAGCAGGATTTCTTGGAAGAACTTTTTGACTTCCAGCTGAAATGGGCTACAAGCACTCTTGGAGAATTTTCATTTTTTGATCACAAATTCAAAAAAGATCCGGTTCTTCGATACTTTCTGAAACGATTTCCTGACACTTTCTTTGTTATGTATAAACCTGTTTTTGAAGTGAAGCAGACTACAATGGAGGCAGAAACGATTCTAATCCATCCACTTGGCATAGAGATTGTTTCGGTTCTGGAGGACAAGCCGGATGTATTGTTCTGGGCAACTGACGAGCGAACATGGAAGCGGGAATCGAAGGGTAAGTTTTCTACTTTCCTCAATCCGATGCTTTCTTTAAACAGAACAGAAAAGCTGATACAAGGAATCCTTAGAAAATATGATGTCGAGCTGCCTGTACAAAAGGTAGTCTTAAGCAGAGAAAACCAAATCCGGTTTGCTAGTGAGCCAAGAAATACACAGTTTATCGGCAGTCAAAAGCATACAGCCTGGCTGATGGCCAAACGAGAAGAACAGTTAGCTCTCAAACATGCACAGCTTCGTGCCAGTGAGGTGCTGCTAGAGCATGCATATACAAAGGCTGTTGCTCGTCCGGAATGGGAACAGGAAGAAAAGGAAGAATTTTTTAGTTAAATAAACGGTTTTATAGGCCTATCGTATTGATAAAACCATAGCAAATGTTGTAATCTAAAGTATGTCTGTCGAATTTGTTCGGGAATGTACTTGCCTTGTGTCACGCTGGGCTTGTTTACAGCTAGTAATGCAAAGCGATTGCACTAGGAAAGTAGGAATGAACGGTGAATTGGTTAGAACACATACTGGGAAATGAGTGGAAGATTGCTCCTGCTGGCGGTGTAACAGGAGAAGCATATTATGCAAAAAGCGGAGATCGACAGCTGTTCTTAAAGCGCAATTCTTCTCCTTTTTTGGCAGTTCTTTCAGCAGAAGGGATTGTACCTAAGCTGGTATGGACAAAAAGAATGGAGAACGGGGATGTTATTACTGCGCAGGAATGGCTGATGGGACGCGGTCTGACTTTCTCGGAAATGAGTGATCCTCGAGTGGCTAAGCTGCTAAGCAAAATCCATCATTCCTCCGAGATGCTGAACTTACTGATGCGTATGGGAAAGAAACCGCTTCAGCCAGAAGCGAAAATGGAAGAGCTGCGGGGGAAAGCAGCTGGCTTCCAAGATCGGCTGCCAGCTTTAAAACAGGTGCTGGCAAGTCTGGAGCAATTCTTACCTGAAATGCCGGATCAGCTATTGGCTGTCTGTCATTTTGATATCGACCATAACAATTGGATGATAAGCCAGTGTGATGAGCTGTACCTTGTGGACTGGGATAGTGCGCTCATCGCGGACCCGGCAGCTGATATCGGAATGCTGCTGAGAAAGTACGTTCCATATACTGACTGGGAAGACTGGATGAAAGCATACGGCAAGCCGCTGAATAATGCACTACTAAGACGTATTTATTGGTATGAAGCTGCCCGTATCATTATGTCATTGCGTGATGACAATGTGGAACGCAAAAGTAAAGAATTAGAACAGCTGCTTAAGGAAGTTCATCAGCTGTCCTGCTAACCTTGAAAGCTGTTGATTGTCTCTACCCAATCCTCGAGCTGTTCTCTGTTCGATGTGATGTGCGCATTGATATCTGCAGCTTTTTCACCGGCAGAACTGTACGAATGGATACCGGGAAGCAAAGCAAGAAGCTCTTGCTGATCGGTTGATTTATTAGATAAGATAGAACGTGCCAGGCGGGATATTTGCTCGCATTCGGACTTGCTCCCGCAGCAGGATTCGCAATGCTCGCTAAGTATATCCCGAAGAAGGCTAAATTGGTTTTCAACGGAAAGTGACATCGATTTTCCCCTCCTTCCTGAGCATAGCGTGTGCGTTTTGGCATCAAACTATGCAGGCGGGCAGGGCAGAAATAGGAGTGAGGCATATGCGTGTGCGCCATAAACCTTGGGCAGACGATTATTTAAAAGAAAACGATCATATTGTCGTACAGGATCCGAAAAATTATAAAGGCAAATGGAGAGAGCTATTCGGTAATGACAAGCCTCTCCATGTTGAGATTGGATCTGGAAAAGGGCAGTTTATCACTGGTATGGCAGCCCAGCATCCGGAATACAATTTCATCGGAATTGAATTAGCGAAAAGTATTATTGTGACAGCAGTAGAGAAAGCAGCTGAAGCAGATCTACCGAATGTCAAATTATTAAATGAAAATGCAGCTGATTTTCGTGAGTTGTTTGAAGAGAATGAAGTGGATAGCATCTACCTCAATTTCTCTGATCCTTGGCCGAAGAATAAGCATGAGAAACGTCGTTTGACGTATAAAAGCTTCCTGGAGCAATACGAAGCTGTATTAAAAGATAACGGCGAAGTCGTCTTCAAAACGGATAACCAGAAACTATTCGAATATAGTTTGTCCAGCTTCTCTCGATATGGCATGGTTTTGCAGGAAGTGAAGCTTGATCTGCATACAGAGAATGACCCATTAAATGTGAAAACGGAATATGAGGAGAAATTCTCTTCCCGCGGCTATCGTATTTATCGGAGTGTGGCTACTTTTAAGTAGAAATACTCGGTGTATCAAATTGAACTAATAATATTGAAGAGATTGCCTTAGGCTGGCACGGAGACAGTAAAGTACTGGGCTCCTGTCAGTCTTTTTTTTATTGTGCTAGTTGTAAAAAACATAATTGAGCTGCGCTATAATGTTTTAAATCAAAACCATATACCATTATGAAAAATCCCAAAAGTTAAAAGTTCAAACTTTTGGGATTTCTTATGTAGTGAAACGCTCTTTGAACTTAATTCTTTTGCTCAAGTGCAAAGATGCTGCTACGTACCTTTATACTAACAATCCCTTTCGTCCGATTCCAATAGAGTTAGGCAGTTTATTTTTGGTAATGGGTGGAATGAATTCGTGTTTGACTATGTATGTATATATAATGTTCCAATTTGTAGTCCCACATGTTCAAAGGGGTGTATACGACTGACTTGGGAAATAGCAATAGCAAATTCCACATTATAAAAGTAATTAGATCTACAAAGGAGATCATGAAAAAAGGGAGTGGAGAGTGTGGGTTTTAAGATTGCGTTCATCGGAGCGGGCAGCATTGGCTTCACACGTGCATTGTTACGAGATATCTTAGCTGTATCTGCATTCAAAGACATAGAAATCGCTTTTACCGATATTGATGCGAATAATTTGAGTATGGTGACAGAGCTATGTCAGCGGGACATTTATGAAAATGGGTTATCAATAGAGATTCGATCAACTCTTAATCGCAGAGAAGCGTTGAAAGATGCACGTTACATTATTTCTGTTTTTCGTATTGGCGGGTTAGAGGCATTTGAACAGGATATTAACATTCCGCTGCGCTATGGGGTTGATCAATGTGTAGGGGACACATTGAGTGCCGGTGGTATAATGTACGGTCAGCGCGGCATTCATGAGATGCTAGAGATTTGTAAGGATATAAAAGAGGTTGCTGAGCCGGATTGTTTGTTGTTAAATTATGCGAATCCTATGGCGATGCTTACATGGGCATGTAACACGTATGGAGGAGTGAAAACAGTCGGACTTTGTCACGGTGTTCAGGGTGGGCATAGGCAAATAGCCGACGTGCTTGAGCTAGAGCAGAATGATGTAGACATAGTCTGCGCAGGGATTAACCATCAAACGTGGTACATTCAAGTAAACCACAATGGCGAAGACTTAACAGGTGGACTTCTTGAAGCTTTTGAGAACCATCCTGAGTATAGTAAAACAGAAAAGGTTCGTATCGACATGCTCCGCCGCTTTGGCTACTATAGCACGGAATCAAATGGGCATTTAAGTGAATATGTACCTTGGTATCGCAAACGAGTAGAAGAAATTAATGATTGGATCGATTTAGGTACCTGGATTAATGGGGAAACAGGTGGTTATCTGCGGGTGTGTACAGAAGGTCGCAACTGGTTTAAGGAAGACTTTCCGAATTGGATGAAAGAACCTGCATATCGGTATGTCGAAGAAGAGCGGGGACAAGAACACGGATCCTACATCATTGAAGCACTGGAAACAGGCCGAACATACCGAGGCCATTTCAATACTATTAACAAGGGCATAATCTCGAACTTACCACAAGATGCGGTCATTGAAGCTCCAGGCTATGTTGATAGAAATGGCATTAGTATGCCTATTGTTGGCGATCTTCCTCTTGGATGTGCTGCTGTTTGTCAAACGAGCATTTCGGTGCAAAGGCTCGCCGTTGAAGCTGCTGTCACTGGAGATGATCGACTTTTAAGACAGGCGTTTATGATGGATCCACTAGTTGGTGCTGTGTGTACGCCGCCAGAAATCTGGCAAATGGTTGATGACATGCTCATTGCACAGGAAAAATGGCTGCCTCAATACAAGCATAGCATTCACAAAGCAAAGGAACGTCAAAAAAGGGAAGCGCGTTTACCAACAAAAGAATATACTGGTGCTGCTCGTTTAAAAACAAAAACAGTTGAAGAAATGAGAGCGAATCGAGAAGAAGCGTCTAAAAACGCGAAAGAAGCAGATAAAGCACTGGAGCGACCTGCGAAAACATAACGCAAAGGGAAGTAACAATCAAGAATCTTTTAACTCTTATACAGTGTGTATGCCAATAGAGATGCAGGGGGCGTTCAAGAATCATACTTTTTCTAACAAGGACATCTCTGAAACTTTTATTTGTAAAGCTACCTTCTACTTAATTAAATAATAGTTCGCAAAAAAACACCCCAAAAGTTAAGTGTTACTAACTTTTGGGGTGTAACTTGTATTAGGATGCTGATTCGACAGCGTCGATTACGGATCCAGTTTCTGCATCTACGAAGAACTCGTACTGAGCAGGTTTTCCATCAATCGTACGGGAGATTCCGCCACGGTAAACAGTATACGTGAGGCCGTGCTTCACTTTTTCTTCCGGTTTCATATAGATCCAAGATCCACTGATCGGACCTTCTTTCTTAAACGCTTCTTTAGCGAATTTCAATGCTTTTTCCGGAGTTACTTTCTGTTGTTTCGCAATCTGCTTCTGGATCAAATACCCAGCTGCAAGGCCAGCACCTACGATTGCTACTGTTTTCTTTACGCCCATTTTGGTCACCTCTTCAACTTAAGTTATGTTCTATTATATCTTATTACCTTAGAAATATAAAACGAAACAACCTTTATGGCATGTTGAGGAGCAATAGTTTACAATAGATATACAATAGTCTGACAAAAAGGGAGTACATATACATGAACGAGAAAACATTGGATTTATTTAAACAATTGACAGAGCTGCAGGCAGCACCAGGCAACGAACAGCTGATGCGAGCTTTTATGAAAGAAAGGCTGAAGCCTTATGCGGATGAGATCATCCAGGATAAGCTCGGCGGTATATTTGGCGTAAAAAAAGGCAAGGGACCTAAGGTGATGGCTGCCGGACATATGGATGAAGTCGGCTTCATGGTAACAGGTATTACACCAAATGGTCTGCTTCGCTTTCAGACATTAGGCGGCTGGTGGAGTCAAGTGCTGCTTGCGCAGCGCGTGCAGGTTATGACAGACGAAGGACCGATTCCAGGTGTCATCAGCTCTACACCTCCTCATCTGTTAACGCCTGAGCAGCGGAGTAAACCTGCCAGCATCGACAGCATGCTGATTGATATCGGCGCAGATGATGAACGTGATGCATATGAGCTAGGTGTAAAGCTAGGACAGCAGATTCTTCCGTTTATGCCGTTTACCCCGATGGCCAATGAGAAGAAAATCCTGGCAAAGGCTTGGGATAATCGATATGGCTGTGGGTTGGCGCTCGAATTAATGGAAGAAGTGGCTGGAGAAACATTGCCGAATCAGTTGTATGCTGGTGCTACGGTGCAGGAAGAAGTCGGTCTTCGTGGTGCTCAAGTTGCTGCCAATATGATCAAACCTGATATTTTCTATGCGATGGATGCGTCACCTGCCAATGATGTTAGCGGAGACAAACAAGCGTTCGGTCATTTAGGTCAAGGAGCATTACTCCGTATTTTTGACGGTACAATGATCATGAATCGCAATATGCGTGAATTCATTCTTGATACAGCAGAATCTAATAATATCAACTACCAGTACTATGTCGGCAAAGGCGGCACGGATGCCGGACGTGTACATTTGGCACATGAAGGAGTTCCTTCTGCTGTCATCGGCATCGTTTCCCGCTATGTGCACACAAGTGCAAGCATCATTCATGTTGATGATTATGCAGCTGCAAAAGAGCTTCTAATTAAGCTTGTCCGGGCAACAGATCAGTCGACAGTGGATCTTATTACTTCGAACGATTGATCTCGTCGGAAAGGAAGCGTAACGGATGAAAATGATAGTCGGATCTAAAAATCCTGCCAAAGTTTCGGCTGTTTCGGCTGTGTTTGGATCTCGGTGGGAACTTGAAAGTACAGCGGTCGATTCTGGCGTTAGTGCACAGCCGATGAGTGACGAAGAGACACGCCAAGGTGCCATCCAGCGTGCAATTGCATGCAGCAAGCTGGATGGAGCGGCGGCCGGTATTGGTCTTGAAGGCGGCGTCACAGAGATGGATGACGGTCTGTATATATGTAACTGGGGTGCTTTAGCAGTCGGGGATAAAGTATGGAGCGCAAGCGGTGCTAAGCTGCTATTGCCTGACTTCATCGCCGAACCAGTACTTTCAGGTGAAGAGCTTGGTCCAGTTATGCGGGCATTTACAAGCAGGCAGGATGTCTCAACAACAGAAGGAGCGGTCGGTGTCTTTACCAATGGACATATGTCCCGCTCTGCTATGTTTGAGCATATATGTTTGCTATTGAAAGGGCAGTATAGCTTTTATGAGTCAAACAAAAAGAAGGAAGCGGGAATTTGATATCCGCTTCCTTCTTTTTATGATGTTTTTTTATAATCTGTCGTCTTGTCTTTTTCGTCTTCCGTGATAGGGAAATCTGGCTGTTCTGCTTCGACGTCCATCTCAGCAAAGGCTTCTGTTTCGGATTCAGTTGAATCAGAAGTAATTAGATCTTCTTCCTTATCGCTGAATTCAGCTGATTCATCCGATGCAGAGGCAAATTCGAATTGAGCTACCTCGATAGCCAATTCTTTGGCCAGCTGCTGCAGCTGGGAGGCTGCGTTTGTCAGGACATCAATCGAAGCTGCCTGCGTATCACTTGATGAAGCTACCTCCTGTGCTGTTGAGGCTGCTTCATCGGCAATTTGATTAATATGTCCAAGCATATCCGCAACAGAATCATTACTTGCTGCAACTTCTGAAACAGATGAAGAGATGTCCTTCATTTTCGTATTACCTTGCTGCAACTGTTTATGAATACGATCAAATGCATTTGTAGTTTCTTCAACACTGAAAGCTTGAACTTGCTGATAAGCATCGAAGGCTTTGGCTTCTTCTGCTAAATCGGTCATTTGCTGATTCATTGTCCCAACAAGCTTGTGGATTTGCTGTGCTTCTTGTTTGGAGCGTTCTGCCAGCTTCTTCACTTCATCAGCAACTACAGCAAATCCCCTGCCATGCTCACCTGCACGAGCGGATTCAATCGCTGCATTAAGTGCCAGCAGATTTGTACTTTCTGAAATCTCTTCAATTGTCTGGACGATAGAGCGAATCTGATTTGCTTGTTGTACAGCACTTTGGATTTCTGTTGTCAGCTTTTGAGCGAGCTTCAAGAAGCTATCAGAGGTTTCATGCAATTTTTGCATTTGATTGATACCGTTGCTTCCTTCCAGCTCTGCATGTTTCATTGCCTTACCGACTAGTGCTGTTTCATCCTTCATCAATGTAATTGCATGGCGGACCTTATCCAGCATCATATTGCTTTCTTCGAGCTGAGCAGCCTGATCCTGCGCGCCGCCTGCCACTTGGCCGATTGCTTGGTTCACTTCTTCATATTGAGCTGCTGTCTGCTGAGAAGCTGCTGCTAGATAAGAAGAAGAGGCATCTAATACTTCGGAAGCTTCTTTCACTTTAATCATGGACTGCTCCATCTTACCTGCCATCTGATTAAATGTTTCACCCAAATCTGCCATCTCGTCCTTTGTTGTTATGGGTACACGGTAAGCTAGGTTACCATTTCCGATAATCTCTGTAGCTTCTTTAAGCTGTCGGATTGATTTCGTGATGGCACGGATAAGCGGCCATCCGATACAAAGTACAAGCAGGAAACTAAGAATAATGACGGCAAGTAAGACAATGCCAAGAACTGTAGAAGTTCTTTCGTTTGACTGTTTTAAATTATCAGTCTGCTCAATTGCTGTTTCGCCGACACTGTCTACAGTCGTTGTTACTTCCAAGGCAGATGTTTCGAAATTCGTTGCTAACTCAGCAGCCTGGGTGCGTGTGTTCGAAAGCGTGGACATGGCAGATGTGTATTTTAAGAGACTGGAGTTTATATCACTAACTGCGTCACTTTCTAATTCCGAATCAGTAATTGCCGTTTTGAATGCATCTACTGCTCCATCGAATGCGTCTTTATCTGGTGCATTGCCATTTTGAGGCTGTATGATACCTTGCTCGGTTCTTGTAACGTTCTCCAAAGCAGCAGATACGTCTTCTCCAGCATTTCCGGCAATGCTGCGAAAATTCTCTGAAGCATCACTTATGATTTTTCGGAGTCCTTCATCAGAAGTGTAGCCGATTGTTTCATTCATACTCGTGACTTTCTCAAGTTCTTTTTCATAGGAAGCTGCGCCATCCTTGATTTGCGTAAAGTAAGCTTGCAAGTCGTTATTATCCTTGTATTTCTCTTCATATGTAGAAGCTTGTTTCTCAATGCCAGCAATAGCGCCTAGTACAGATTCGGCGTTAGATACAGATGGCTGGGCAAAGTATGTCTCCTGCTTCTCAAGTGTATCGAGCATATCATCCTTGATATACTGACTGGATACATAGGCTTCTTGGTATCGCTGCGTTTCTTCTGACATTTGATTCTGCTGGTAGAAATAATAATAACTGAATGCTCCAAGTACCAGAATACTTGCCAGTGAAGAGAACATGATTAAACGGATTCTCTGTCGAATGGTGTGCATATATTTCCCCCTTATGCTATTGTGTGCTCTCTTATATTATAGGTACAACCTACCATATTTACAATAAATTAATAAAAGTTTGATAATTTAACTGAATGATTCGACCCATTCATATGATTAGAACTGAATATTTCTAGGTACAAAGAGGAAGTAGCTTGCAAAGTGACAGCTGCAAAGCGCAGTATATTCGCTTTTGGTTCTGTGCTTTGATAAAATGAAGAAAAAGATTGAAGAAAAGATTAATGGGGGCTTTTAAATTGAAAAACTTAGAATCAGAAGCACAACTCAAAGAAATACTTCAAAATGGCAAAACAATCTTGATGTTTTCTGCTGACTGGTGTCCGGACTGCCGAATCATCGAGCCGGAACTACCAGAAATCGAAGCGAAATACAGCGAATTCGAATTCATCCATGTAGACCGTGATCAATTCATTGAAGTGTGTCAGCAATATGATGTATTCGGAATTCCAAGTTTTGTTGCATTCAATAAAGAAGAGGAAATCGGACGATTTGTATCGAAGGATCGCAAGTCTAAAGAGGAAATCGAGTCTTTCATCGAATCCTTACCGCAATAACTGCAAGGAGTATAACTTATGAAAATGACTGCTTTGAAAATGAAGAAAAAATTAGAGGATCGTCTGCAGGACCCTGCATGGCGTACTTCCTATGACCGGGATAAGAGCAAATTTCGAGTAGAATGGCAGGATACGAAGGAAGGTGTGACGCTCGCACTTCCAAATATTATTGCAAAATATGAAACGCGTGGCGAAAAAGCGCTGGATGAACTCGAACAGCATGTAAAAGAAGCTTTGCGTGTCATGCATGAAGAACAGCATCTGGAAGGAAACGAACAGCATGTCTTTCCAGTTATACGAGCTACTTCTTTTCCATCTGAAACGAAAGCCGGACTGAAGATGGTATATTCGGAGCATACGGCAGAAACGAGAATTTATTACGCGCTTGATCTTGGCAAATCGTATCGTCTCATTGACGAACAAATGATGGAAGAGCAGGGCTGGACTATCGAACGTCTTCGGGAAATTGCTGCATTTAACGCTAGAAGTCTTTCTACAGAACTGAAAGAAGACAGGGTTGCAGATAATTCCTTTTACTTTATTGCGACACAGGATGGCTACGATGCCAGCCGCATATTGAACGAGTCGCTTTTGGAAGGATTCCGTGCGAATGCGAAAGGGGATGTGCTTGTAGCTGTTCCTCACCAGGATGTGCTGATTTTAGCGGATATTGAAAATAAGACTGGTTATGATATATTAGCACAGGTAACCATGAAATATTTTGCAGAAGGCCGTGTACCAATCACATCTTTACCATTTATTTACGAAGATAAGAAATTGGAGCCAGTTTTCATAATGGCACGCAATAGACCAGAGTCTGCCAAGGGAGAGGAAAAGTAAGATGCAAGCATTTTATAACAAACAAGGAATCGGTGATGTATTGTTGCTCGCTATCAAGCAAGGAGATCGTCATTCCATTAAAGAAGAAAGATTCGGAGATGTCGTTCGAATTACAGATAAGGATGAGCTAGTCGGTTACAATATCTTCCGCGCTTCTGAATATTTGAATATCGCAACAGCAGGTAAAGTGCAGGTCGATGAGGAATTCGCCAGTAAAATTCGTGATATTTTCCGTCAGAACAACTTAGAAGATGCATTTGATGTAGACCTTACACCTAAATTTGTTGTCGGATTTGTTAAGGAAAAAGAAAAGCACAGCAACGCTGATAAACTAAGTGTCTGTCAAGTCGACCTTGGAGATGAGACAGTACAAATCGTTTGTGGTGCACCAAACGTCGATGCAGGTCAAAAAGTGGTAGTTGCGAAAGTGGGCGCCATCATGCCGAGCGGTTTGGAAATCAAAGCCGGCAATTTACGTGGTGAAGATAGTTTTGGTATGATTTGCTCCCAAAAAGAGCTGGGTCTGCCAAACGCACCGGAAGAAAAAGGAATTTATGTGCTGGACGATTCCTATAAAGTCGGCCAGGTTTTTGAAGCTTAATAGGGAAATGAACACCGGATACAAACGTATCCGGTGTTTTTTTAGGTAATTGGGACTGAAATGCCGGAGAACCGCCGTATTTTTTACGTTTTGATGGAATGTTTTTAGGGTAAAGCTATTCACGGTTTGTGAAAACCTGCTAAAATGAAGATATTATACTGAAAAAGGAAGTTTTACTATGTGGGAGCGTCTTAGGCAAGCTCTAAGCAACTTTTTTATGACCGAAGTAGTAGTGGAAGAAGAACCAGAGCTGAAATCACGGAACGCTTCTGAACAAAAAGTACAGAAACAGTATCAGACAAATCAGCAGCCACAAGCAAAAATGGCTTATACATACCCGAAAGAACGTGCTTTTCGGTTTCCAATGATACCGGATGAGTCTGGAAGTACAAAACCACCAGCCTCAAATGTGCGGCCAGTACGTCATCGAGCCCAACCAGATACAAAGGTACCAGAAAAGCGGCAGCCACGGCAGCCTGAAAAACCGAAAGTACAAGAGCGGCCTTCCAGCGTAAGCAGGCAGCGCAAGCCAGAAAGAAAAGATCCGGAACCAAAGGCAGAAAAGAAACCTTTCCAACCGACTGAAGTTCCGTCTCCTGTATACGGTTTCCGCAAGCGGAAAGAAGAAGTAGCGGATATCGTAACACTGGCATCCATTCAAGACCGGGCAGATTGGAAAAGAATCGCAGCATCTGCTACTACGATTACTCCTGAAGTGGAGGAAGAAAACAAGTTCGATATTCATGTTGAACAAGCTCCAGTAGAAGATATCACGCTGGAAAATCCTGTAATGGAATCGAAAGAGAACACGGACTTTACAGCAGCAGAATCAGAAAATAAAGAAACTCTTTTAGAAGAAACAAATACGAGCGTTGCAGAGGAAAAGGTAATCGAGGAGATTTCAGTTTCCGAAACAACGGAAGTTCTGAAACCTGAACCAATTCAGCTTGAGGAAGAGTCAGCTGGCATAAAAGAAGAGACTGCATGGGACCAATCGTCTGATATAGAAGAGACTGCTTCGAATAAAGCAGATGATAGCATTACAGAAGAAATTGTTCTGGACCAGTCGGTTGATAGGATAGAAGAAGACAATGATCCGGACTTAGAAGCAGGCACGAACGTAGATGACGAAATTAGTGATCTTATAGCCGAAGAGTCTGTTCATGATGAAGCAGTATACAGTGCAGCAGAAGACACTGCTCCGAACCGTACAACTGAAATGGAAATGACCGACGACTCTGTCGTACAAGCTGATGCTTCAGGCGTAAAAACAGCTCAGTCAGCAGAACAAACAGAAGTAAAAGAATTGCTGCAAGTAAAAGAGAGCACGGAAACAACAAATTCCGGACTTCGTGAAACTAGCAGTACAGTGAGAAAATCAGTACCTTTCAACGTATTCATGACACCAAGAGATAAACGAAGCAATTTGCAGGATAATAAGCTGTCCAGCCGCCAAGATTCAGTGAAGACGGAGCCGGTTGAACAGGAAATTCCTAAGCAGACCGAACCGATTTTTGCCAAACCTCCGATGCATCTTCTGAATGATCCTGTCGAACAGACGTTGGAAAATGATGCATGGGTCGATCAGCAAAGCCAGCTTTTAGAGACTACTTTAGAACATTTCAATGTAAACGCACACGTGGTCAATGCAATGCAAGGCCCATCTGTCACCCGTTTTGAGGTTCAGCCTGATCTTGGTGTGAAGGTTAGTAAGATCAAGAGCCTGACAGATGATATCAAACTGAATATGGCGGCCAAAGACATCCGCATGGAAGCACCGATTCCTGGCAAGAATGCAATCGGAATCGAAGTGCCGAATGCCGTATCGAAGCAAGTTGGCTTACAGGAAATACTGGAGACAGAAGATTTCCAAGGAAACAATTCGCCGCTTTCAGTCGCCCTAGGTTTGAATATTTCCGGCAATCCGATTGTGACGAACCTGCAGAAGATGCCACACGGTTTGATAGCTGGAGCAACAGGTTCCGGTAAAAGTGTATGTATCAATACTATTCTGCTAAGTCTATTGTATAAGGCGAATCATAAGCAGGTGAAATTCCTGTTGATCGATCCGAAAATGGTGGAGCTTGCTCCTTACAATGACTTGCCTCATTTAGTCTCACCAGTCATTACCGACACCAAAGCAGCTACTGCAGCTCTAAAGTGGGCGGTAAATGAGATGGAAGAACGATACATGAAGTTCGTCGGCGAAGGAGTCCGCGATATCGGACGCTACAACGAGAAACTCGATAAGCAGGGACGTTACGCTGATAAGATGCCATATTTGGTCATCGTTATCGACGAGTTGGCGGATCTTATGATGGTAGCTCCACAGGACGTTGAGGATTCCATTTGCCGGATTGCGCAGAAAGCAAGAGCAGCTGGAATCCATCTGCTGCTGGCAACACAGCGTCCGTCCGTGGATGTCATTACAGGCTTGATCAAAGCTAATATCCCGACACGAATAGCTTTCAGTGTTTCTTCTGCAATCGATTCCCGGACAATCATTGACAATAATGGTGCGGAGAAATTACTTGGAAAAGGTGATATGCTCTTCGTCGAAAACGGAGCGCGGCAAGCCCAGCGTATCCAAGGTGCTTTTGTGTCCGATGAAGAGATAGAACGTGTCGTCCAATATGTGAAACAGACAGCACCGCCAGAGTACCTTTTCCAGCATGAGGATCTGCTCGAGCGACGAGAGTCCGAGGAGGACGAGGATGAGTTGTATCGGGAAGCAGTCGAGTTTGTTATCGAGCACAATAGTGCGAGTGCGAGCTTGCTCCAGCGCCGTTTCAAAATCGGTTATAACCGTGCTGCCAGATTGATTGATCATATGGAGATGAGAGGTGTCATCTCTGAACAGAAAGGGAGCAAGCCACGCGATGTACTCGTGTCGCTGGCACAGCTCCAAACGGAATGAACGACAGCCTGGATGTTGTCCTATGGACCGTCCAGGCTGTGCTGTTATCCGAGACACCAACAAAGGGTGCTATGTATATACTGTAAAAAGCGTAACAGAAGAGATTCTGCATTTATAAAATACTGACAAAATGCTATACTGTTGCTAGTATGCTTTTTTTCATGTATATGTGACACACGACGCTTTACATACTTATACTAACACCATACAAAAGCGACATATTATTATGTGGAGGTTCCTATTATGACAACTTACCATTTCGTTGGTATTAAAGGATCTGGTATGAGTGCATTGGCGCAGATCCTGCATGATGCAGGTGAGAAAGTCCAAGGCTCCGATGTGGAGAAGGTTTTCTTCACGGATCAGGCCCTGAAAGATAAAAATATTACAATACTGCCATTTACAAAAGATAATATCAAACCGAATTTGACAATCATTGCAGGAAATGCATTCTCTGATGAACACGAGGAAATTCTTGAAGCAAAAAAACTTGGTCTTCCGATTTACCGCTATCATGACTTCCTGGGTGCATATGCGGATAAATTCCGCAGCATAGCAGTAACAGGAGCACATGGCAAAACATCGACGACAGGTCTCATGGCGTATACGCTGAAGCAGTCTCACCCGATCTCTTATTTAATCGGAGACGGAACTGGAAGCGGACAGCCTAAGAGTGATTACTTTGTTTTTGAAGCATGTGAATACCGCCGCCACTTCCTAGCTTATAAACCGGATTATGCGGTCATGCTGAATATCGATTTCGATCATCCTGACTATTTCCAGAACATCGAGGATGTATTCCAGGCTTTTCAGCAATTGGCCGATCAAGTTAAGCACGGTATCATTGCTTGCGGCGATGATCCATATTTGCGTGACCTTCAAGCAAATGTACCAATTCATTATTATGGATTCGATGCGTCTAATATGTACCAGGCAAAAAATGTACATGAAGAGCCGAATGGCACGACATTCGACGTATATATCGAAGGCAGTTTCTATCATACGTTTAACATTCCTGGATACGGGAATCACCAGGTTCTCAATGCGCTGGCAGTGACTGCAGTATGTCATCAGGAAGGTATGACACCTGATCAAATCAAGGAAATGTATGGTTTCACTGGTGTGAAACGACGTTTCTCTGAGAAGAAAGCCGGCAGCCAAGTATTGGTGGATGATTATGCTCATCATCCAAAAGAGATCGAGGTAACGATAGAATCAGCTCAGAAGAAATACCCGGATAAGCAGATTGTGGCTGTATTCCAGCCGCACACCTTTTCTAGGACAAAGACTTTCCTGCAAGAGTTTGCAGACAGTCTGAAAAATGCGGATAGCGTTTATCTGTGTGATATTTTCGGTTCTGCTCGTGAAGCAAAGGGAAATCTGACAATCCAGGATTTGCAGAAGCTCATACCAGGCTGTGAAGTATTGCAGCTTGAAGATGTAAACGTACTTAAGCAGTATGAAGATAGTGTCCTTTTATTCATGGGAGCCGGTGACATACAGAAATTCCAAGCTCGCTATGAAGAGTCGTTGCAAGCTGTCCAATAATCCATTACACTTAAAAAAGGGAGTATTACTCCCTTTTTTTTATTTGTACTTTTATGTTTAACGACGTACACCAAGGGAATAACGTAGTTAGACGAAAGAGTATAAAGCATGAGATGTGCTTCAACTACTCATACTACATACCAAGAAGGAGCTGACTAATCATTATGGAAATTCTAGGGTACATCGCTGCACTAATTGCAGCAATCGCATTCGCAGTCTTAGTAATCTACCTCGCAAAAACATTGAAAGCTGCTTCACGCACACTAAATGACGTAGCGAGCACATTGGAAGGTGTCGAAAAGCAAATGCAGGGCATTACGAGCGAAACAGCAGAACTGCTCAGCAAGACAAATCACCTTGCAGAAGACATCGGAGAGAAAGCGCAGAAGCTTAACACTCTTGTTGACGGAATTGAAGGCATCGGTGATACAGTGAACAGCCTTAACAATTCTATTCGCAATGTATCCAACAAAGTGGCACTATCTGCAGAACAGCATACAGAACAAACCGGCCAAGTACTAAAATGGGGCTCAGTTATACTTGACTTATGGAAGAAAAAGAAGCAGAATGAAGCCAATGAGGTCGCCTCTGTACCTGCAGTGCAGCCAACAGAGCAGCCGCTACCAGTAAAAGAAACATCCCATTAAACCAAGCGACGCGATAGGAGGCAATGCAGTATGTCAACGAAAAAGACGAACGGAAGAGATTTTCTGATTGGTTCGATCATCGGCAGCGTAGTAGGAGCTGTGACTGCTCTTGTTCTTGCACCTAAATCCGGTAAAGAACTTCGCAGCGATATTACGGAACAGGCTAGCTCCCTGAAAGGGCGCGCGGGCGAAATGAAAACACAGTACAGTGAAAAAGGTGCACAATGGAAAGATGTTGTCACTGAAAAATCCCGTGTAGTAGCTGATAAGGTGAAAGAATCCTCTCAGACTGTACAGGATAAAGTCAAGAACCTAAAATCCAAAGACCAAGCAGATGACACAGCTTCAAATGATAAAGAAGCAGAAGATGCAGCGGAAGAAGTAGCACGCGCAATCGAGGAAGCTGCAAGAGAATTGGAAATGGAACAGCAGAAATCCACGATTGAACGTAACAAGGATCTTTAATTATAAGACTCCTAAGCATCTTGCTTAGGAGTCTGTTTATTTTTGAAGGGAGTTTTGACAGAATGGAAGCTAAAGTCATTCAAAGCCAAGAGGAATTTCAGGATGTATTAAATAGGGATGCATCATTTTACTTGCTCAAGCATAGTCTGACCTGCCCGATCAGTGCAAGGGCGAAGCAGGAGTACGACAGATATAGCCTTGATACGCAGATACCAATGTACACATTATATGTCCAAGAAGCACGGGAGCTATCTAATACGATTGCAGACCGTTATGAGGTAAGACATGAATCTCCACAGGCGTTGCTTTTTGAGAATAATCAAGTAATCTGGAATACATCACACCATGACATTACAGAAGCTGTATTACGAGAGCAGGAAAATAGATTCAATCAATAGGTGGGTTTTTGATATGGAGCATGAACACAAATCGGATAAGAAGGAGGATGTCATTCGGGTTGGAGAATACGGCATCTTTTTCAAGCGCCCATATCAGATTCTGTATATGCTGAATGATTTTCTAATTGGATTAATCTTTCTCATCGGCAGTTTCCTCTTTCTATACGAATCTCTAAAGACAGCCGGATGCTTGCTTTTTGCAGCTGGCAGTTTGCTTCTTTTGATCCGTCCGACAATCCGTCTTGTCCACGATATTCACTATAAACGATATAGAAACAAGCAATAAAAAAGCTGTACGCTTAAGCGTACAGCTTTTTTAAGTGGTCAGTTCTATTTTATCGTGTGGAGACAAAAAGTCATGGAAGGATGCTTTGTCTCCATTTTTATATAATTGGAAGTTTCCACTAATCTTTGTCAGATCTATATCTACAAACCGGAAAATATCCTGGATAATGAATTGATCTGTGGCTACACGCATTTGAAGTCGAGCACCGCTAGAAATCTGCTCCTCATGTTCCAATGGTTTATCTCCACTATAAAGCTGTGCTGCGGGAGGAGTAAGCTTAAGTGTTTTTCCATTGAACTCAACTGTCAAACTCGCTTGATTTTCCGTCTGAAGATGAGAAAGCAGCTCAGATGCAGTTGGTGATCTGCGTTCAGAGATACGGATACTATCTCCATCATTCACCTGATCACGTAATCGTGCTGGAATTTCATTGATGGTAAACACCTGACTAAACGAATCAATCGACATTAGCTTATCATTTATGTAGACTTCATATTCCGTGTCATCAGGCAATGCCGGCAAAGATAGCTGCTGTTCATGTAAGAAATGTTCTATTGTTGTTGTTCGCTGCATGATAATTTCATCTCTGTCTTTGAGCTGATGGTTTGGGTGGACTGGCTGACCATTTACGAGCAGCTGCTGTTTCATCTGATAAGGTCGACCATTATAGAAGACTGTAATCGGATCTAAATCTCCTGTTATATCGCTTACAGTCACTTGTGGAGGCAAACCATCTACTCCAGCTTCGACATCCAGTTTATCTCCATCTCTTATAGCTGAGTCAAGACTTGCCGTCTGCTGGTTGAGTCGTATAGTTGGAGCCTGTCCTAATGTGCCAGGAAGAGTGAGCGGTTTCCCCTGGAAAGTGATCATGCAAGCGGCTCCCGGTTTCCCGTAAAGACGTGCTACCTGTATCCCTGCTGCTAGTAATGCATCACCAATAGTCAGTCTTTTCATATCGAATAAACGAATGACACGCCCGTTAACAAGTATACTGACATAATGTACAGGATTCTGTTTAGCTGCCAAGGCAATGCCGATTGGTGTTATAAAAGCAGGACCTGATGGCACGTTATCCGTTTTCGCAAGCGGTTGGATGGCTTCTGTTCCACGTATAGCTACTCTATTCTCCGGCAATTCAAGCCGTTTCGCCAAACGCATAGCCAGTCCAGGTGTCTGGCTGCCGCCACCGACGAGCATGACAGCTTTTGGGGGAACTGCATTCAACTGCATAATAGATTCTGCAATTGCTTCTGCCAGCTTGTCGACTGCATAGCCTATGTCCTGTTCGACTTGATCGGCTTCCAACTGCTGTTCAAAGCCGAGAATATCCATCGTCGTAATTGTCCCTATTTCTGCCCAGTCTCTTTTTGCCGCTTCGGCTACGTGAAAATCGAGCAAATAATGATCACTTATCGCTTCTGTGATTTCATCGCCGGCTTTTGGAACCATGCCATAAGCGGTAATTGTTCCTTCATTCGTTATGGCAATGTCACTTGTACCAGCACCGATATCAACCAATGCTACATTCAAACGACGCATTGATGGTGGTATAAGGACGCTGATTGCAGCAATTGGCTCCAATGTCAGTGCATCCATCTCCAAATCACTGCGCTTTAATGCTGACAATAAAGATTCTACAACGACCTTCGGTAAGAAAGTGGCAATAATCTCTACACTTGCTTCTTGGCCTTGCTGATCTATCAGCGAACCAATCTCCTGCTCGTCGAGCTGATAATGCAGAACCGAGTAGCCGACACAATAATAATCGGTACTCTTATCCTTCGATCGGGCGATTTCATATTGTGCCTGCTGTACAGCACTGAGCTCCAGATGCTGCACTTGCTCTCGGTCCAATACACCTCGTTCGGCTATTGAATGCTGCATTCGGATACGTTTTGTCTGCAGCGAACGTCCAGCAGCTGCGACACATACTTTATGCAGCTGACCGTGTTTTTCCTCAAGTTTAACTTTCACTTCCATGATAACCTGTGCGACGGCAACTACATCATGGATCTGGCCGTCAAGCATCGAACGCTCATCATGTTCAATTATCTCGTAATCTATCAATGTATAAATACCAGCATCTTCTTCAAGAAGCATGCCGACAACGGATCTAGTCCCAATATCCAAAGCGAAAATTCTTTCTTTCAAAACGATATTCCTTTCTGCATTGAACTCTTAGCTTCACTGAACACTGTAGCTTAATGAAACTTCTTCTGGATTCATTTAAAGCTCCTATTGTCATTCTACACTATTTGTGGATGACAGCGCGTAAACTTTTAGCTATAATGATTGCTAATTACTTGAGCTGGATATACTAGATAGAGAGTGGGAGAGAGCGATGAATATGGATGAATTAACGGTACTGCGAAAGAAATTAGATGAAGTGAACCTTGAACTGCTTGCTTTGATAAATGAACGAGGTAAACTTGTTCAGGAAATCGGCGAAGTGAAAAAAAAGCAAGGAACGAAGCGCTTTGATCCGGTACGGGAAAGAGATATGCTGAATGTCATATCTGATAATAACAAAGGACCGTTTCAGGATGCCACACTTCAGCATTTGTTCAAGGAAATCTTTAAAGCAAGCCTTGAACTGCAGGAAGATGATATGCATAAAGCATTGCTTGTATCACGGCGCCGCAAACCTGAAAACACGGTCATTACTATTAAAGGTACGAAAATAGGGAATGGAGAGCCGCAGTTCGTCTTTGGACCATGCTCTGTGGAGAGTTACCAACAGACAGCCAAAGTAG
The DNA here is from genome assembly GCF_902497585.1 of Terribacillus sp. AE2B 122. Classification (NCBI taxonomy): domain Bacteria; kingdom Bacillati; phylum Bacillota; class Bacilli; order Caryophanales; family Bacillaceae; genus Terribacillus; species Terribacillus sp. AE2B 122. The sequence continues at coordinate 28,349 of NZ_LR700942.1, forward strand.
CTGAATCACTGCAGGAAAAAGGCTTGAAGCTTCTGCGTGGAGGTGCTTTTAAGCCGCGCACCTCTCCTTATGATTTTCAAGGTTTAGGCGAGGAAGGACTTCGTATCTTGAAAAAAATTGCTGATACGTATGATTTGGCCGTTATCAGTGAAATTGTAGCACCAGAGGATATCGAGAAAGCAGCCGAGTATTTGGATGTCATACAGATTGGCGCTCGTAATATGCAGAACTTTGAATTGTTGAAAGCAGCTGGTGATGTAAAGAAGCCAATTCTTTTGAAACGCGGCATGAGCTCGACCATCTCCGAATTCATCCATGCAGCAGAATATATCAGCTCCCGCGGGAATAATGACATTATCCTTTGTGAACGAGGAATCCGTACGTATGAAACTGCAACAAGGAACACATTGGACATTACTGCTGTACCGATCTTAAAACAAGAAACCCATCTTCCAGTCATGGTCGATGTTACGCATTCCACTGGCCGGCGTGATTTGCTGCTTCCAGCAGCGAAAGCAGCTCTTGCAATTGGTGCTGACGGTATCATGGCGGAAGTTCATCCAGATCCGGCTGTTGCCCTTTCCGATGCAGCGCAGCAAATGGACTTGCCGCGATTTGATGCATTTTATCGTGACCTTATTGCCCACAGCAGTTATGCTAGTCGTGTCCCTTCCGGAAATTGACAGCTGGTAGCCTAGCAATCCTATAGTATCAAGGGTTTTTTGAATCTCCTTCTACTGAAATGTTCAAAACTCTGGTATAATGGGTAAAGAATATGTGAATAAACATACAAATTGTTTTTATCATCTTTAGATGATTGGAATCGTGTAAGGTATATAGGAGGAAATGACACAATGAATGTAACCATATACGACGTTGCCCGCGAAGCGAACGTATCGATGGCAACTGTCTCCCGTGTGGTAAACGGCAACCCGAACGTAAAACCTGCAACCCGGAAAAAAGTACTCGGCACTATTGAACAGCTCGGTTATCGTCCGAATGCAGTAGCTAGGGGGCTTGCAAGCAAACGAACTACAACAGTCGGAGCAATTATACCGGATATCTCCAGTATCTTCTTCTCCGAGCTTGCGCGCGGGATTGAAGATATTGCAACCATGTATAAATACAATATGATCCTGAGCAATTCCGATCAAAATCCAGAGAAAGAATTGACACTCTTTAACAGCATGCTGGAGAAACAAGTGGACGGTATCGTCTTCATGGGTGGTAAAATTAGTGATGAGCTGCTGCAGCAGTTCGATAAATCCCCTGTACCAATCGTCATTGCAGCAACTGGACAAGGAACAGGCGAGATACCTACTGTAGCTATCGACTATGAGCAAGCAGCTTATGAAGCAACTAAACTGCTTGTCGATCATAATCATAAGCAGCCAGCGTTTGTTGCAGGAACGGCAGAAGCTGAAACAAATAACCAGAAATACAAAGGTTATCTCCGCGCTGTAACGGAAAATAATACCGAAGTGAAACAGGAATACATCGTAAAAGCCAACAATACGTACAATTCTGGTCTTGATGCTGCGAAACAGCTAGCAGACTTGGCTGATCGTCCTTCTGCTGTATTCGTATCTTCTGATGAAATGGCACTCGGTGTCATCCATGGCTTCCAGGACAATGGACTGCGTGTACCGGAGGATATTGAAGTGGTAGGGTATGACAATACAAGACTTGCAACGATGGTTCGTCCGACACTTTCCACCGTTGTACAGCCTACTTACGATATCGGTGCTGTAGCAATGCGTCTATTGACGAAGCTGATGAATAAAGAGGAAGTATCCGATAAGAACGTCATTCTTCCTCACCGCATCATCGAACGAAATTCTACAAAATAAAAACTAGCGTATCCAATCGGATACGCTAGTTTTTTTATAGTGTAATTGTTTCGGATTCTTTGTCGTCCTTACCAACAGCTTTGATTTGATAAGTGGAATCATTGTCAGGAAGATTGAACGAGGATTGATCGCTGAATCCAATCTGTTTGAAGCTATCTCCCTGCTTCTGCAGAATGCGATATCCTTTTACGTCCTCTGTTTTTGACTGCGACCACGTTAACTTGTCATCAGCTTTCTGTACATTTGTCGGCGGAAGCGGTGCACCGGAACTTGTCTTCACGGTGTCATCTTTATCATCTGATTTCTTTGCAGTACTGCCGCTTGCTGGTTTCCCAATCAGCTTTTGTACTTTCTCATTATTAGGGAAGAGCTGTTCGATGCTTACTCCCTGTAATTCGTTTGCTTTTACAAAGTCAGGATTAAGGACGATTTTGCCATTTTGTTTGATCAGACTATCATCCGCTTTTTTCGGCACATGATCTTTATCGAACAGATCAGTTTTAACCATTCCTGCTTGTTTACAGAGATCAGTTGGTTTTCCGCCGCCAATTGCGCAATAAGACGCTTTCGTCAGTCCATCAGGCTGTTTGAATGACTCGCTAGGGGCCATCATGTCTGGATCGATTTTGGTTGCACTGTTCACCAACTGTGTCCAAAGCAGCTGATTTCGCTGGCTGTATCCCATTCCAGAAGTCTGGATAGAATCCTGTTTATCATAGCCCATCCATACACCGACTGTTACGTTCGGGTTGGTAGCTACGAACCAGGAATCGTGATAATCCTGGGATGTACCAGTCTTACCTGCCCAATCGACACTCTTATTGGACAACTGCGAATTCGCATAGGTAGCTGTACCACTATCTAGAACACCGCGCATCATATCGAGCATTAAATAGTTCGTTTGCGGGCTGAACACTTTATTCGATTTCGACTCATGTTTGTAGATTTCATTGCCGTCTTTTGTTGTGATGGAATCAATCATGTAGGCATCAGTGAACTCTCCGTTATTACCGAAGGTTGCATAGGCGTTAACGTCTTCTTCAACCGTTGTACCGTATGCTATCCCGCCTAATGCTGCTGAGAGATTGTGATGATCACCCTCTGTCAAAGTGGTAATCCCCATCTTCTCCACATATTTGCTTGCAGGATCAAGATTTAGGATATCCGCGTATGCTCTGGTTGCAGGAACGTTGTAAGATTGCTCCAGTGCTTTACGGGCCGTTACTAAACCATGATAAGTGCCGCCATAGTTACCAGGACTATAAGATTTCGATTGACCAGGTATGACGAAGCTTTTGCTTACATCGGGAATGACACTTCCCGGCTGTAAAGTACCTTCTTCCATCGCTGGAGCATACACAAGCAACGGTTTCATCGTACTACCATTTGAGCGCTTTGTATCAGTGGCATGGTTTACTTGGTTTTTCTCATAATCCCGCCCGCCGACGAAACTTAGTATTTTACCAGTACTGTTTTCAATCATGATGGAACCGGCTTCGATTGGCTCGGAAACAGTCTCTGTTTCTCCGTCACTATTTGTCCGTTCCACCCAATGATCTGGCTGGTAATACGCATAGTCTTTTGCGATTTTCTGCTGCGCAACATACATATCTTTGTTGATTGTCGTATGGATTTGGTAACCTTTTTGGCGAATATCGCGTTCTGCTTTTTCAAGATACTCGTTCTTAAGGTCATTATCTTTGTTCAGATCTTTCTCAGAATGGCCATCCTGTTCAGCGAGTTGAATCGCAATAATATCTGCCGCACGCTGCTCGACTTCGGTAGTTAAATAGCCATAGTCGTCAGTAGAAGCAGGTTTTGCTTCTGCAAAATCTTGTGTTATATCATAGCCAATTGCTTCATCGTATTCCTTTTGGTCGATATAGCCTTCATCAAACATCCGGTTAAGCACTTGCTTCATCCTATTTAAACCTGGCTGAAGGGCAGTTTCTTCCTTTAGCTCTCCGCTGTTTGTAAATGGCGAATAAGCTGTTGGACTTTGTGGTAAACCGGCTAGGAAAGCGGCTTGAGGTAACGAGAGATCCTTCGCGTTTACACCGAAGATACCTTGAGCTGCAGTCTGTACACCGGCAATATTATTTCCGGAAACATTCCTTCCGAACGGAACGATATTCATGTAAGCTTCCAGAATTTCATCCTTATTCATCGCTTTTTCCAAGCGCATCGCCAGAATGATTTCCTTTGCTTTCCGTTCGAAGGATACTTCATTGGTGAGTATTTGATTTTTGACAAGCTGCTGTGTCAGCGTACTCCCACCGGTTTTCGTTTCTGAATTCGTTGCTTCCTGCATAAGAGCCCGAAGAATAGATTTCGGTACAACACCATCATGTGTTTCGAAATTATCATCCTCGGTTGCGATAATTCCATTAACAACATATGGTGAAATGTCATCGAGTTTTACATCTTCCCGGTAAAGGTCAGTTTTGATATTGCCGAGGAAGACATCATCAGCAAAGTAGATGGAAGAGGTCTCCTCATAATTGTAGATGTCTTCTTTCATAGAGTCATAGGAACGGACAGGCTCACTTTTCACAAGTGATGCAAAATATCCTGCACCAGCCCCAGCAGCAAAGAAAATCCCGACGCCAGCTATAAGCAGGAAAAAGAGGAATAAGTTCCAGATGACGTCATATGTGATACGAGAATTCCGCTGAATTCGGCCAGCCTTCCAAGCTTCCGCAATTCGTTTGCTAATTCTCGTCCATATTGCTTTGATTTGCATATTTCACCCCCGAAATTGGTTTGTCTATTATACCATAATAGTCAATTTTCGTAGTGAGTCCAAAATCCTTGTTGCATTTTATCCATGCATATGGTAATAATGTAGGAACAGTCATAATAAATATTGCGTTGAAGGTTATAGTAGCGGAACGATTCCCTGTTGCAGAGAGCTGACGGCCGGTGCGAGTCAGTATACAGTTGTTTTGCCAATTACAAGCTGGAGCTTCTCCTGTTCAAGCAGGAGACGGATGTATATCCGTTAGCAAACCGAGTGGCAGTTTACACTGCAACAAGGGTGGTACCGCGAGTCATACCTCGTCCCTTTTTTAGGGATGGGGTATTTTTTTGTTCTCAAATGTAAATGAGGAGTGGTCAATATGTCAATTTTACAGGATTTGAAAGACAGAGGTCTGGTACAGCAGACGAGTGATGATGCAGGATTGGAGAAGCATCTATCCAGCCAGCAGGTGAGCTTGTACTGTGGGTTTGACCCAACAGCCGACAGCTTGCATATCGGGCATCTTGTGCCGATGCTTATGCTGAAACGATTCCAGCAGGCAGGTCACCGTCCGATCGCGCTTATCGGCGGAGGCACAGGAATGATTGGAGATCCAAGCGGACGTTCTGATGAGCGTAACTTAAATGATGCTGCAACAGTAGAAAGCTTCAGTCAAGCTATTCAAAAGCAGCTTGCTGGCATTTTGAACTTCGATGAAGGTGAAAATGCTGCCAAAGCAGTGAATAACGCAGAATGGCTCGGTTCGATGAGCATCATTGATTTTCTACGTGATATCGGGAAGCATTTTGGAGTCAATTATATGCTGGCGAAGGATTCTGTTGAGTCTAGATTGGCAAACGGTATTTCCTTTACAGAATTTACGTACATGATCTTGCAGTCTCTGGATTATCTTCGTTTGTACGAAAAAGAAAATGTAACGCTTCAAATTGGTGGAAGTGATCAATGGGGAAACATAACAGCTGGTATGGAATTGATTCGCCGGACTCATGCAGGCAATAATGAAGAAGCGCAGGACAAAGCCTTTGCTCTAACTGTGCCGCTTATTACAAAAGCTGATGGGACGAAATTCGGTAAAACAGCTGGTGGAGCAGTATGGCTCAGCCCGGTACGCACGACTCCTTATGAATTTTACCAATTCTGGTTCAACACGGATGACCGTGATGTAATCAAATTCATGAAATACTTTACTTTCATGTCCCTTGAAGAAATAGCAACATACGAACAAAGCGTTGAGAATGAACCGGAAAAACGTCTTGCTCAAACGAAACTGGCGGAAGAAATGACAACGCTTGTACACGGTGAAGAAGCATTAGAGCAGGCAGTCAAGATTTCAGCAGCTCTATTCAGCGGCGATATCGCTTCACTTAATGGTGCTGAAATCGAACAAGGCTTCAAGGATGTGCCGTCTCACACGGCAGCTGACGAAGACAAACTGCTTGTCGATATGTTGGTGGAAGCAGGAATCTCCCCTTCAAAACGACAGGCAAGAGAAGACATCACAAACGGTGCGATCCGTATCAATGGTGAAAAAGAAGAAGAAGTGTCCCGTGTTCTTACGAAAGCGGATCGGATTGATGAACGATTCATCATCATCCGCCGCGGCAAGAAGAAGTATACTCTATTGAAATTTGCTTAATATGAGAAGCACTATCCGAGCAGGATAGTGCTTTTTATGTTTCGTTAGAATAGGAGGGGGAATGTAATAACCATCTAGTCCTTAGGCATTTACTAGAAAGTAAATCAATAGGAGGTAAAAACAATGGTTAATACAAATACAATCGAAACATTCATCAATGAAAGTGATGCAATCGTACGAGTGAACGAATTAATCTCTGCTGGCGTACCAGAAGAGGATATTACAGTCATTGTAGACAAGAAACCGAATAACAGCATTCTCGGAGATAAAAGAGATGTTCATTACAAGGAAGCAAATGGTTCCTTTGGCACAAAATTTGCATCCTTTTTCTCCAGTGAAGATCCAGAAGAGAAAGTCCTCAACAACCTGAGTCTTTCGGAAACTGAGAAAGACCGTTATGTTGATGAACTGAAGGCGGGGAAAGTTTTGCTGTATGCAGAAAATAAACCGGTAAACCCTACTACTGCTGCCAGTACTGCAACTACAAAAGACCGTAGTGATCATGCGACAGAAGGGGAAAAAGGTATGACGGCAGATGGTCTGTATGCAGCCGATAAACCGAATGACGGACTTCATGCGGAGCCGAATACGAAAGATCAAAATGCGAATGAATTGAATAAGACAAGAAGATAAAGAAACATATTCAAGCTTCATCAGCATTGCTCTGCTGATGAAGCTATTTTTGTGTGCAAAAACATAAATTGGGTTCCGTCCCATGCTGTACATCCATTCTTCAAGCGATGATGTTGAAAGCGCATACAATAAGAATATTTACGTGCTAAGATGAATTTAGAGAAAGGAGGATTTGATGAATCTTAATGAACGTAACTCCGCTATCCTGGATGCTTTATTAAGTAATCCGAGCATCTCCAGTGCATTAATTGAAAAGAAATTCGGCCTATCGAAAAGGCAGCTCGGCTATTCCATTCAAAAGATAAACAGCTGGCTCAAACAACTAAGCTTACCGTTAATAGAGCGAACGTCACAGGGTCAATTTCTCATCGATGAAAAAGTTTTTACAGCACTGAATCAAGTGAAAGAAACGGCGGAACAGAATCATTCTTCCATTTTGACAGTTCGTCAAAGAACGCATCTCCTTCTTTGTATGCTGATAAGCAAAGATTATCTTACATTGGATCATTTCTCGATTGCACTGCATATCAGCAGAAATACAATATTGCGTGATCTGAAGAATTTGCAGAAACAGCTTGAACCATTCCAGCTGCATATACGATATGGCCGAAAGCTCGGCTATTATATTGAAGGAAACGAATTTCAGCTTAGGAAGGCCCTTATGTCTACATTGATAGAATTTCTAGAGTCGGATAACATACTTCCGGAATTGATAGATGTTTTAGAGTTGAAAGAAGATTGTTTGAATTCCTTCCGTGACAGAATCGAACAGGTAGAAAAAAAGCTGTCTATCAAATTTACAGATGAAAAAATGAAAACAATGCCACTCACCTTATTCCTGATTTTGCAGCGAATTCGGAAAGGGGCGCGCTTAACAGACCCGCCGATAAGCTATAAAGAACTTGCTGGTACGAAAGAATTTCAAGCTGCAGAGGAATTATTATTTGACCAGGAAGGACTGCCGGAAGCGGAAAAGCTTTTTATCACATTGCATTTACTGTCTGCAAATGTAGTAACGACGGAGATGAAGGAGGAAGATGCAATACCAGACCTATATCCAGCGGTTGACAGCATGCTCAGTCTTTTTGAAAAAGTTACCTGTATCCGTATGCAAGAGCGGAAGCAGCTGCTCCATAAATTGATGCAGCATATCAAACCAGCTTATTACCGAATTAAATACAATCTCACTGACACTACACCGGTTCCAGGAGTATTAAACGGAGAATTTCGTTCCTTGCACCAATTGGTCAAACGGTCTCTCGAACCATTGGAGCTCTTTATTGAAAGTGAGATTCCAGAGAATGAACAGATCTATATCACCTTGCTTATCGGTGGTTGGATCAGGCAGCAGGGAGAAAGTATCGGAGAAAAAGTGAAAGCAATTGTCGTATGTCCGCAAGGTGTATCTGTCTCCAAGCTGATGTTCCATGAGTTAAGCAGGCTTTTCCCGGAATTTATATTTTTGGACAGCATGTCTGTTCGTGAATTCATCACTTATGACCTGGAGTATGACATTGTCTTCTCACCAGTATTACTAGAAACTTCGCGGAAGCTCTTCATTACGAAGACAGTGCTGGATACACACGAAAAAAGGCTTCTCCGAAAACAGGTCTTATCTTATATCCATGGATTTGTATCAAAAGAAGTCAGGACAAGCGATATCATTCAAATTATTAGTAATCACGCGACAGTGAAAAACAAGGAAGCTCTTGAAAAAGAACTGCAGGCATATCTCACTCAAGTCGACCAGCACGTAGTTAAAACAACATCGGATGAGACGCAGCAGCAACAACTGTGTGACTTCTTGATAAATCAGCATTTAAAAATGGCGTATCAGATTGGGTCATGGGAAGATGCTGTGCGCTCTTGTGCAGGCAGCCTGCTTGATAAAGGGAATATTGAGCCGAGATATATCGACGCAATGATTAAAAGCTGTGAGAAAGATCCATATATCGTGATAGGGCCTGGTATAGCAATTCCGCATGCTTCACCAGAAGATGGTGTCGTCCGCACCGGAATGAGCCTGCTTAAAATTAAAAACGGGGTTCAGTATTTAGGTTATCGCATTCATATTTTGGTAGTCATCGCTGCGAAGGATAAAAAAGAGCATATTCATGCCCTGATGCAGCTCATGAAGCTATCAAAGTCTGAAGCGGATTTGAAAAAACTGATAGATGCTTCCGGCATACCGGATATGAGGCGAATCATTCAACAATATTCAGATGATGTAGTAAAGGAGAAGGAGTTCTATTATGGCTGAATTTTACCTGGATGAAACACTGGTATTTCTGCAAATGACTGGAACAAGGGAAGAGATATTACGTGAGATGGCAGAAAACCTTGTAAAAGAGAATCTTGTCGAAGCAAGCTTTGTGTCAGGAATTATCGAACGTGAGAAGGAATATCCGACTGGCTTACCGACTGCTTCGTCGATATCTGTTGCCATCCCGCATACGGATATCGAACATGTAAAAAAGAATGCGATCAGTATTGCGTTGCTGCAGGAGCCGGCAGCCTTCCAGGTGATGGGAGAAGCGTCCATGGAAACGCCCGTCAGTATTATTTTCATGCTGGCGATGCAGCAGTCACATGCACAGCTGAGACTATTAAGAGATCTAATGAACTTCTTTCAAGATGAAACGACGCTGCAAGTACTGTATGAATCCAAAACAAAAGAGGATGTAGTCAAGCTGATAGACAGGAAGCTTAGCTTGTCCGCCAGTAAAGGAGGTGACAGATAATGGCCAAAAAACAAGTGTTGGTTGCCTGTGGTGCTGGTATTGCCACTTCCACTGTCGTAAACAGTGCAATTGAAGAGATGGCAAAAGAACATAAAATTGATGTTAACCTGATCCAAATCAAAATAGCAGAAGTCAATGCCTATGTTGACACAGCTGACTTGCTAGTTACGACAGCAATGGTAAAGACATCCTATCCTTTCCCAGTGATTAATGCGCGATCATTCTTGACCGGAATCGGTTTGGAAGAGACGAAGGATCAAATCTTGGATGAATTAAAAAAATGAGATTTGAGAGTCGGTTTCAAGTTTCTTGGAATCGACCTCATTTTCTAGAAGTGGGGGCTGCATGATGGATTCATTTGTGGGTTTCTTACAAGGTTTTCTGGACTTAGGTGCAACTGTTATTTTACCGGTAGCTATCTTCCTTCTTGGTCTATTATTCGGGCAAAAGCCTGGAAAGGCGTTCAGGTCCGGTCTGACAATCGGGGTAGCTTTCGTCGGTATTTTCCTCGTCGTTGACTTACTGACGTTGAACTTAGGACCTGCTGCACAGCAGATGGTCGACCGATTGGGAGTAGATTTGAATGTAATTGATGTCGGCTGGCCGGCCACATCGTCCATCGCTTGGGCATCCGTAGTGGCTGCATTTATTATCCCGCTTGGGCTGGTTGTCAACGTCGTCATGCTTGTGACAAAGACGACGAAAACGATGAATGTGGATATTTGGAATTATTGGCACTATACATTTATGGCTGCTGTCGTATATACCGTTTCTGGAAGTGTCGTACAAGGCCTGATTGCTGCTGTCCTATTCCAAATTGTTTGCTTGAAAGTGGCGGATTGGACACAGCCGATGGTAGAGGATTTCTATGAAATGCCTGGTGTTACTGTGGCAACAGGGAGTACGATTTCCTATGCTCCAGGCATCCTAATTGTGAAGCTGCTTGAAAAGATTCCTGGCTTGAACAAAATACATGCCGATCCGGAAACAATCCAAAAGAGATTTGGTATTTTCGGAGACTCGATGGTAATCGGCTTATTACTAGGTGCTGGTATAGGTGCATTAGCGGGTTATGGAGTCGGAGATATCATCGAAATCGGAATGGCGATGGCGGCGGTCATGGTTCTAATGCCCCGAATGGTAAAAATTCTTATGGAAGGGCTGATGCCGGTATCGGAGTCTGCCAGGAACTGGCTTAGTAAGCGATTCGGTAACAGTGAAATCAATATAGGGCTGGATGCAGCGGTTTTATTGGGACATCCTGCAGTCATCTCGACTGCTCTGATCCTTACGCCAATCACAGTCCTGTTGGCAGTCATTCTGCCTGGTAATGCTGTTCTGCCTTTTGCGGATTTGGCTACTATACCATTCATAGTTGCTTTCATCGTTGGAGCAGCAAAAGGAAACATTATTCATTCTGTGATAACCGGAACAATCATGATTGCCTTATCACTGTATATGGCCACAGATATTGCACCTATTTTCACAGATATGACGACAGCTGCCAATATTGAAATGCCAGAAGGATCGGCAATGGTTTCTAGTATCGACCAGGGAGGCAACTTAGTTAACTGGATTATATGGAAGGTTTTCGCAATATTCAATTAATAAGCTAGGAGGAGCATATATGCATGCTTTAGTGAAAAAGGAGTTGGGTTACGGCAATCTTGTCATTGAAAACAAACCTGAGCCTTATCCAGAAGAAGATCAAGTGAAAATAAAAGTAACGTATGCTGGTATATGCGGATCTGATATCCACACGTATGAAGGAAGCTACCGAGTAGCTGCTCCTGTCACATTAGGACATGAATTTGCTGGAGTTATAGTTGATGTTGGTCGGAATGTCAGCCACCTGAAGCCAGGAGATCGGGTTACTTCCGAGACGACTTTCTATATATGCGGGCAATGCAGCTATTGTCAGCAGAAGGATTATAACTTATGCAAGTATAGAAAAGGGCTTGGAACACAGCAGGATGGCGGCTTTGCAACTTATGTGATTGCAAGGGCTGAGAGCATTCACCGTATCCCGGATAATGTTGATGATCAATCGGCAGCAATGACAGAAGCACTCGCATGCACGCATCATGCAGTAGCTAAAACAACGATTAAGCCGAATGACATTGTGATCGTAATAGGACCAGGGCCTATTGGTCTCTTGACTGCACAAGTTGCTAAAAGCAAAGGTGCCACGGTAGTTATCACTGGCCTGTCATCTGATACAGTTCGTTTGGAAAAAGCAAAGGCACTTGGAATTGATTATGTGGTCAATATACAGGAAGAATCGCTGGAAGGGATTATTTCAGGACTGACAGATGGGTATGGTGCGGACGTCATTTTCGAATGTTCGGGAGCGATTCCAGCTGCGCATCAGGGTTTGTCACTTCTTCGAAAAAAGGGACAGTACGCTCAAGTAGGTTTGTTTGCCGAAGCAACCATTCCGTTTGATATGGAGAAGGTTATTCAAAAGGAATTGAAAATTATTGGCAGCAGGAGCCAGAAGCCAGCTGACTGGGAACCTTCACTGCACTTAATGGAAAGCGGTGCCGTTGATGCAGCTGCACTAGTCACCCACATCTTCGATATATCAGAATGGGAAAAAGCTTATCAATTAATAAAATCAGGAGAAGCAATCAAAGTCCTTCTGACACCAGCGAAAGAAAGGTGAAAAACGTTGGAAAAAGAAAAGCTGATTTTGTGAAAACAGCTAGCGGATTCAACGGTGGAGGTGCGACGGTAGACGATATTGAACTTTTATCCAACATTTCACAAGGAAAAATTGGTGTTAAGGCCGCAGGAGGCATAAGAACCTATGAAGATGCAGTCAAGATGATTGAGGCTGGTGCATCACGAATTGGTGCAAGCGGGGCTGTAGCGATTATCCAGAATAGAAAATCAAATGCCGACTACTAATATGGAGGTGTAAAGATGGTAGATATGATGCTTGACTTTATGCTCGGGTCCTTAAGGGAAGTAAGCTCCTTCTATTTTGCACACCAAATAATTTTTAATGGTCTAATTATAGGTGGTGTATGCCTGAAGCTGTTCACGAGTAAGAGAACAAAGCAGACATAAAAGGATGGGACATGAATGAAGACGCTGAATCTGTATGGAGTTGAAGATATAAGATATGAACAATCGCCGTGCCCAACGATTGAAGCGCAAGACGATGTAATTATTAAAATCACTGCTGCAGGCATTTGCGGTTCCGATCTGTCGCGTTATAAAAAACTTGGTCCCTATATAGCGGGCATGACATTCGGTCATGAATTCTCAGGGGTAGTGGAGGAAATTGGAGCAGCTGTCACTAATGTTAAAACTGGAGATAGAGTAGCAGCCTGTCCGACACATGCATGTGGAAACTGCTACTACTGTAATAGCGGTCAGCCTTCGCAATGTGAGGAATTAATCGTCATCGGATCTAAAGTGCCGGGTGCTTTTGCAGAGTATGTGAAGTTACCAGCTGTGCATGTCATACCACTTCCTCCTGAAGTGAATGATGAAACGGCAGCGCTTATTGAGCCTGCTGCTGTTGTAGCGCATGGTTTCTATCGGACACAAATTAAACCCGGAGCAACCGTTGCTGTAATGGGAGCCGGAAGTATCGGGCTGCTTGCGATACAATGGGCTAGAATCTTCGGGGCGAAGAGGGTCATTGCCATCGATATTGACAAAAGAAAATTAGATATTGCTTTGGAAGTAGGCGCCGATCATGTGATTGATGGTTCGACAGCTAAACCTCATGAAGCGATACTTGCATACACAGATGGCACTGGAGTCGACCTAGCAATTGAATCAGCAGGTTCACCAGTGACATCTGCACAAGTGTTATCACTTCCTAAAAAGGGCGGCGAGGTTGTCTATTTGGGTATTCCATACGCTGATATACGAATAGAACGATTTTATTTTGAGAAAATCGTCAGAAATGAGCTTACAATTCATGGCTCCTGGAATGCTTTATCTGCTCCGTTTCCTGGTAAAGAATGGGCAAACACTATTCATTACATGAAAACAGGTCAAATAAATGGCGAGAAAATGATAAGTCATCACATACCTTTAAGTGAAGGTCCGGCAATTTTCAAGCAGCTTACCAATCGAAGTATTGATGCTGTGAAGGTGCTATTTCATCCGTAATATTACTAAGAGGATGTATGAGAATACATCTTCTTTTTTGTTTGTAATTTCACTTTCGCAATAATCAATGAGGACTAAAATGTAAAGGTAATGTTTATAAATTACCTTGCCGGGAATACAAAAATCATGAAACACTTCAAAACAATTTAGGAGGCATACAACATGTTAGCACAGAATAAAATCGAAACCTTCCAAAATGAAAATGATGTGATCGTAAGAGTGAACGAATTGAAATCTAAAGGTATCCAAGAAAACAAAGTAACAGTAATCACAGACAAGAAACCCGAGTCCTCTATTCTGGCAGACAGACTGAGCGTGAATTATAAGGAAGCAAAAGGCTCCTTTGGCGATAAGGTATCTGCTTTGTTCTCTGGAGATGACCCAGAGGAGAAGGCATTAGAAGATCTTAACTTAAACCAAAAAGAAACGGATCGTTATGTAGATGAATTGAAGAGCGGTAAGATTCTGTTGTTTGTACATCCATCAGCACAACAGAAATTACAGGCAAATACTTCAGCAACAAATAGCGATACATTAAGAGCAGAAGACAACCACGTAACACCTGGTAATAAGACTGCACAAACTGGCAATACTGCTTTTGCTGATTTGAATAGCGGTAAAACTGGACAACCTAACGCATCTCAAACAGAACAAATGGAGTTGCATGAAGAGGTAGTAGATGTTGATACTAATTCAGTTAAATCTGGTGAGGTTAACATTGATAAACGTACGGTGACGGATCAAGAAGAATTCGATGTTCCTGTTACAAAACAGGAAGTGAATATTGAGCGTCGTCCAGTTAACAAAGTAAGTGAAAAAGGAAAAACTGCCGGAGCTTATACAGAAAAAGATGAAATCCACGTTCCAGTATTTGAAGAAAAAGTAGATGTGGATAAGAAGGATGTCATTAAAGAAGAGATTGTCGTAAATAAAAAAGATGTTAAAGAGAACGTCCATGTACATGAAAATGTGAGACGTGAAGAAGCTGAAATAAAAGATAGCACAAAAAAGAATAACGATTTCAAGTAATAGAAAACCTCACCGATAACTTTCGGTGAGGTTTCTGTTTGTTATCGATTCAAATCACTTAAACCTGGACTGTGCTCATTCGGCAGTTCCGGCATCTCAGGTACTGGGAAGCCAGCAGGAGGCTGAGAGACAGTGAATTCGCCCCCGTTTCTACTAGGTACAGTTCCTTGGATGATCTCAGAGATTCGAGTGGGATCCAAACGGAAATTAAACTGTGTATTATGGTAGCCCATTTCTACAAATTTTCGGCATTCCGGATATTTATTAATATCATAATTCGGGATAGGGAAGGTTTTGCCCCAATCGACTCCTAGTGTTTCCAATGCTTTAGCGAAAGCGTTTTGATGGGCATTATCGCGGACGATTAGGAATCCAAGTGTTTCTCGGAACGTGGCATTAGAACTCATTTCATAAATGCGCGTCTTCTGCAAAACCCCTGTCGATTCCAGCACGACATTGTTTAGCAAATCAGCAACAAGGTTTCCGTGGTTGTAAACCCAAGAGCCATTCCATGGATTTCCTGCAGCATCGAACGGGATAGATGACTGTGCACCAATTATATAATGGTGCGGATTCACATTCGGTGTGTGTTCGATTGGTCCATCAAGCGGTGCTCCATCAGGTGCAGTGTTTCCTGCACCTCCTTCACCAGACTCGTCAAGAAGGGCATTAATGGTACTTTGAACTAACTCGACATGCGCAATTTCTTCCAGGAAAATACCGCGAAGTAGGTCGCGAAACTGCTTATCCTTCCCTCGGAAGTTAGAGCCTTGGAAGAAGTATTGCATCATTGTACGCATTTCTCCGTAGTGACCGCCTAAGATTTCCTGCAGTGCTTTTGCTGCGGCTGGATCTGGCTTATCCGGCTTTATGACATTAATCAGTTCTTCTTTGTAGTAATACATAGATGAGCACCCCATTTTCCTGCAATTTGTATTTATTCTCTGCAGAACAGTAGCTGTTTATGTGTTTTTATTTAGGAAAATGGTATTGTTTTTTCTAGGTTTTGCTCGTACTTATAGAAAATGATTAATTAATGATGCTATAGTAAAAAGTAATCATACATTATTTGAAGCTAGGAATGAGGAGCAGAGAAATGCTATATCAACAGGAATTACATAAGCACTATCTGAAGAATATAGATCAAATAGTAGAGAAGTGGTATGCAGCTGCTGACAAAACGAGCGGCGTATATGCGGTAACAGAACCGGATGCTATTGCACAGCTGAAAGCGCAGAATAGAGGATTTCATGAGCGATTTTGTGAAGTATTGAATCAGGATTCTGATGTGTCGTGTGATGCATTTGAGGATTGGATCGTTTCCATTGCTAAGGATGATCGGCATTTGAATACGCCGATCGAAGCAATCATCAATGAGTTTCATCGAAATCAAGCATTGTATCTTGATGTTCTGCGGGATTTCTGCAGAGAAAAGAAGGTAGATGCGCAAATAGCCTTGGACTATTATCAGAAAATCACCGATTCATTCAATCAGGTAATTGTCTGGTTCATCCGGGAAAATGCAAAACAATCTCAATTCAAATTACAGTCACAGCAAGACATGATTTTGGAACTGAGTACACCAGTTATTTCGTTGACGCCTACTGTTGCGCTTTTGCCGCTGGTTGGGGAAATAGATACATATCGTGCTCAATATATGATGGAAAACGTGCTTCATAGCTGCTCCGAACTCGGAGTAGATCATCTGTTCATTGATATGTCAGGTGTCGTAGTCATTGATACAATGGTAGCTCATAGGATATTCTCGATCGTCGAGTCGTTAAAACTACTAGGAGTAGAGACAATTATTTCCGGTATGCGACCCGAAATTGCACAAACTTCAACACAGCTAGGTATTCCGTTTGGCCAGCTGAAGACAACCCATTCTTTGAAAAATACGGTAGAGAAGATTATGCTGCGGAAAATATAGTGATTGAAGAGGCTGGGACATAACTAAATTCCCATTACTTAAAACCGAATGTTATTCTTGAGCGCCGCT
>NZ_LR700942.1:45399-73800 GCF_902497585.1 Terribacillus sp. AE2B 122
CCCCAGCCTCTTTTTATTTCCTCTGACAATTGCCTACTTTCTTCATAATTTCAGAAGAAGGTAGCACAATATTATTTGTATAATGCAAACTATCTACTATAGGAGGGGTTACATCTGAGTAAAATAGCGATCATCACAGGTGCGGGCAGCGGTTTAGGACAAGCAACGGCGGTCCGACTTGCAGAAGAAGGCGTAAATATCGCAGTAGTGGACGTTAGCGAAAAAGGGGCTGGCGAGACTGTTGCATTAGTGAAACAAGCTGGAGCGGAAGCGATCTTCATCCAAGCAGATGTTTCCAATGAAGCAGCCGTTAAGAGTTATGTTGATAAGACTGTCGAGCATTTTGGCTCTATTGATTATTTCTTCAATAATGCTGGTATTTCAGGCAGCGGTAAATATTTTCTTGATTCTGATGTTGCGGAAATTGAACGCATCGTTGCGATAAATCTGCTAGGCGCACTTTATGGTGTCCGTTACGTAGCGGAAGTAATGGTGAAAAATGGCGGAGGTTCCATTGTTAATACAAGTTCCAGTGCTGGCGTGATTGGTCAGGATTCTGTTGTGACATATGCAGCAACAAAACATGCCATTGTCGGTATGACAAAAAGCTTGGTTGCAGAATATGCGAAGGATGGTCTGCGTGTAAACGCAATTGCGCCAGGTCCTACTGAAACTAAAATGGTGGCAGAGTTTTATGCAGCCAATCCAAAGATGAAAGAAAACGCGACTGCCGGTATACCGCAGAAGCGTCTCGGAACACCAGAAGAAGTGGCTGAACTTGTTACATTCCTTCTGACTTCAAAAGCACAGTATATCAATGGTGAAGTTATCCGTATTGATGGTGGATTTACAAATACGAAGTGATATTATGAAAGAGGGGGCGTCTTGCTTATAGTGAGGCGTCTTTTTATACAAAAAAAACTCCGGAGATGCCTGATGGCAATCCGGAGTCTTTCAAGCAATTAACGGGAGTAGAACTCTACGATAAGTGCTTCGTTGATTTCAGCAGGAAGCTCAGAACGCTCTGGGTAACGAGAGTAAGTTCCTTGCAGGCTGCTTGCATCGAACGTCATGTAATCTGGTACGAAGTTGTTCGCTTCAACAGAAGTAGCGATGATATCAAGTTTAAGTGATTTCTCACGAACACCGATAACTTGACCAGGTTTTACGCGGTAAGATGGGATATCTACGCGTTTGCCGTCTACAGTGATGTGGCCGTGGCCAACGATCTGACGAGCTTGTCTGCGAGTACGAGCCAAGCCTAGACGGTATACAAGGTTATCAAGACGAGATTCAAGAAGAGTCATGAAGTTCTCACCATGGATACCTTTCATTTTACCAGCTTCCTCGAATGCACGACGGAATTGACGTTCGTTCATGTTGTACATGTAACGAAGTTTTTGTTTCTCAGCTTGCTGCAAGCCGTATTCGGATTGCTTTCTGCGTTGGTTTGGACCGTGTTGTCCTGGTGGGTAAGGGCGTTTGTCAAGCTCTTTACCTGTTCCGCTTAGGGAGATACCAAGACGACGGGATTTTTTCCATAATGGACCTGTATAACGTGCCATGGATAAATTCCACCTTTATTATTTTATTTGCATAAAATAAAAACAGAGTGTGCTCGGTTCACCTGTTGATTATGTTTTCATGTACCATCGCTCCGACAGCAGAGAGTTACACGATACACCTTCTGAAACAAGGAGAAACGAAGATTCGTCTCTTTATACGCCTTGCCAAGAAAGGAACAAAATCAGACAAATGGGAGTTCACATAGGCCGCCATTTATTTTACACAAAGAGTATTATAAGCTTTCCGTCTGGTTAAAGTCAAGACAATTAGGTGAAGGAGATATAATGAATATAATTGTAAGTAAAAAGAACTATGATATTAATTGAGAATTGAGTCTATTATCTTATATAATAGAATAAAACTACCAAAATGTAGGTGAGATGCAGATGGAGCGGCTAACGGACAGCAATCTTGAACAGGCAAAGCTTTATTTCTATCAGCTCCTTGTATCGAGAGAAAGCTATAGTTACAGAGAGATACTTGCGCTTGTTACCGAAAATATGAAGAATCTACTGCAGGCAGACAGTGTGGCGCTATACATATATGATGAATGGCAGCAGCGATTGGACCGAATAAGCTACGCCGGGCCGAGACAGAGCGGATTCCGTCCTTCTATTGGTTATATTCGCCAGGGTGTTTGTATGCCTGATATGTTAAGGGAATACCCGCATGTATTGGATAGAGTCTTACCTTTACATCGTCCGAATGAAGAAGTCATCGGATTCCTGTATATCGGGGGAGGCGGAGAGAAGATTCCTGATTGCAGGGAACTGGCCTGGGAAATCGGGAGTTGTGTTACGCACCTTATACGTACGTTTCAAGCGAAAGAAGATGAACAGCACACTGTCCAGTTATATGAAGCAACGACAAATCTGCATGCTTCTATTGATATGCATGATGTCCTGAGAGTGCTGATCACAACTTTGCAGCGCACTTATCCGCAATTTGCTTATGCACTTTTACTCGCCCAAGACTATCACGGTGATACGGATTTGCCAATCAAAAACTTGGTTTATGATTATTCTGTCCATGAAGCCAGTACGCGGGCATATATGACAGGTGAAGTGCAAGTGGAAGCGAGTGCAAATGGAGAAGTAGTCAATCGGTATGTGCCGCTGAACGGCAAGCAGGGTATATATGGTGTATTGCATATCTCGGTTCCGGCGCCTATTGCATATTCAAAAGCGGATCATAGTTTTATTACGAAGCTAGCCAATTCGGCGGGGAATGCACTCGAGAATGCCCGATTGTATCAACACTCCAAGAAACTGATAAGTGATCTGCAGCTAATTAATGAAACATCGAAGAAAATGAATGCCAACTTGCGTCTGTCAGATACAATCACCTTGATGCATCAGCAAATCCGAGATACGTTCGGCGGGGAAGAAATTGGATTCATCTTATACAGAGGAGATCAAGACGCAGGAGACATACTGAACGGCAGTACAGGTTTTTTCTTTGAACCAAATTCCCATATCTTCTTGGAATGGATTGCGCGGCATTGCCGAGATGCACAGGGAGAGGCGATGTTTATCAGTAACTTCCAGGAACGATATCCGGATGTACCGCTTCCTTATCGGTCATTGCTGGTGATTCCGATGGTAAGGTCGGAACAGCTGCAAGGTGTTGTACTTGTGCTTCATCGCAATCCCAGCTTTTTTACTTTTGAATCATTCCGGCTTATCGAATCGCTTGTACAGCATTCGTCGTTGTCGATTGTTAATTCCATGCTTCGTGAGAGACTTGAGAATTTGGTAATCACAGATTACCTTACGAATCTATTTTCAAGAAGTTATCTGGACGAAAGAATGCATGAGCATATACTGAAAGATGCACAAGGCGGTTTCATCTTGATAGATGTGGATGACTTTAAGAAGGTAAATGATACGTATGGGCATAATACAGGTGATTATCTTTTAATCCAAGTGGCCAATCTTATCAAAGATTTGCTTGGTCCGTCGGATGTAGCAGCCAGATGGGGCGGAGAAGAGCTGGCAATTTACCTGCCGCATGCGTCTTTGGATCAGACGATAAAGAAAGCAGAAAGAATTGTTCAACGTGTTGCGGACTCAACACGTCCTGCGGTTACAGTTTCATGCGGGGTATCCACATGGACAGCTGCAGACCGTCCGGCCGTGCATAACCTGTTCTCCAGAGCAGACCGTAAGCTCTATGATGCTAAACGACTTGGAAAAAACAGATATTGTATCTAAAAAAACAGCTTCCAGTAGCGGAAGCTGTTTTTTTATTTAGTCAAATGCTTGATGAGAACCTCGATGAATTTTTCTAAGTACTTCTGATCTGTTTCATCGAATCGATTTTTGGACGGACTATCGATATCAAGCACACCGTAGGATTTGCCGTTAACGACGATAGGAACAACAATCTCGGACTGGCTTGCTGCGTCACATGCTATGTGACCAGGGAATTGATGTACATCGGCCACTAGCTGAGTTTTATTTTCTGCTACAGCAGTTCCGCATACACCTTTTCCAATTTTGATACGCACACACGCTGGAAGGCCTTGGAATGGACCGAGAATCAATTCTTCCTCTTTATGAAGATAAAAACCGACCCAATTCACGTCATCCAAGAACTGATTCAATAGAGCAGAAGCATTCGCCAGATGAGCGATTTCGTCTTCTTCGCCAGTCAGCAATGCATCTAGCTGTTTAACGAGCAATTCATAGTCCTTTTCACGGGAACCGCTATAAGCTTTTGTTTCGAACATATTATCTCCCCCATATAATTAATTTCTGTAATTCGACAGAAGGCGCGAGATTTGGCGAGCGAAAGATGCAGGGATGCATTCTTCGCTGTCGTATACAACAGATAGAGGAGCTGAGAAGATTGAAAAAAAATGACACGAAACAAAAAGTGATGGACGCCGCTTGTCAATTGTTCTACACAAAAGGCTACCATGGGACATCTGTCCGCGATATTGCGGGAAAAGCTTCGGTCAATGTCTCCTTGATTAACTATTATTATAAAAGTAAGCAAGGACTTCTGGAAGCATCCGTCGTGTTGTATTACGAGGAATATCTTGCTGTTCTGGAGAAAACAGCCCAAAACCGCGGGCAGGACTCTTCCAGTACCTATCTGAAACAATTAATTGAAGCAATTATACATTATAAACTCTCGCGGAATCAATTCACGGCTTTCATCCAAAGGGAGCTTATGCTGGATTCCGTCTTTGTCAGGGAAATGGCAGTGACGTACTTGGCGAAGGAGAATCATACGTTGAAACAAGCCTTTCGTGATTACCTGGAGTCGAATGGGATACGGGAACGAGAAGGAGTCTATCTTTATATGCAGCTTTCCGGTATGCTGTCTGCACCATTCACGATGAACAAAGAGATGAAAGGGATGCTGATGTCAGAAGAGTCACGCCGCTATTTTTGCAGCATGTATACATCAAGTATCCACCATTGGATCGATACGTTGACAACGGTTTCCTCCGCTGCATTGCGTGCTGTATCAGCCAATTGATGCATCACCTCGGGAAAAACATGGAAAATAACAGAGAAATTTGAAAAAATTTAGCCATATTTGCGGTTTACATGGTATCATATTAGTATTAAAAATAGATAACGATTATTAGGGTATTACTCCTTTTTCCCGAGTATTGGTTAGGAGGCTGGACATTGCCATACATCATCGGAGGAATTATATTAATCATCGCCCTGATCATCTTGGGCTTGATTATGAGAAAGCGAGTTTATGATGAAGTGGACCGGCTTGAGAGCTGGAAAATGGATATATCGAACCGCAACGTATCAGAAGAATTAGCGAAAGTGAAAGCGTTGAACCTGTCTGGAGAAACACAGGAAAAATTCGAATCGTGGAAGGAACGCTGGGATCATATCGTAACCAAAGAGCTTCCAGATACAGAAGAGGCTCTTTTTGATGCGGAGGAAGGTGCTGACCGCTATCGTTTCAACAAAGCGAAGCAGCATCTGCAGCGAGTAGAAGCGATACTATCCCAAGTGGAGGATAAGATTGAAGCCATGTTCCGTGAGCTGGATGAGCTGCTTGCATCAGAAGAAGAAGCACGCAAGCAGGCAGAGGCTTTGCAGCCTGCACTTCAGACGCTGAAGCGTATGATTTCGCAGCATCGCCATCAATATGGAAAAGCAGACGTGCGTTTTGAGACAGCTATTGCTGAGCAAATCACACAGCTGGCTACCTATCATTCACTCATTGAATCTGGCAACTACTTCGAAGCCAACCAACTCATTACAGACGTGAAGATGAAAACAGAGTCACTGGAAGCAGAGATTGAGGCATTCCCTCAAGCTTACAAACAGGTGAAGCAAGATCTTCCGTCACAAGTTGCGGATCTGCTAGGCGGCATCCGCGAGATGAAACAGGATGGCTACCGGATCCATCATCTTGGTTTCGAAGACGAGCTGAAGGCTGAGAAGGAACGATTGGACCTTCTTATTAAACAGCTGGAAGCAGGCGATACAGAAGAGACAAATTTAGTTATCCCTGCTTTGGAAAGCCGTATAAAAGAAATGTATCAGCTTCTTGAGAATGAGGCTGTTGCCAAGAATTATGTGGATTCCAAATTCGAGCAATATGTCCATGCTGTCGAGAAGAAAACAGAGGCCTATATCAAGACGAAAGAAGAAGTGGATCTGCTTCGGGAGTCTTATTTCTTTACTGATAATGATGTCGAATTCCATCTGAAGCTTGAGACAAAGATCTCCAGACTTATCAAACAGCTTGAAACGATGCAGCTAGAAATCAATGATGAGCTTGTATCACATGCGAAGCTGAAGGAAGAGCTGGAAGCGGGCTTCCGCGAACTGAGTGCCATAGAAGAAGAACACAAGGCAATCCGCGAAAAGATCAAGACATTGCGTAAAGATGAATTAGAAGCAAAAGAGAAAATTGCTGACATGCGGCAAAAGCTATACGATGTAAATCGTAAGCTGCAAAAGAGTAATATCCCAGGTGTACAGCAGGAAGTTTGGCAGCTAGTAGAAGAGAGCCAGGAGAAAACTTCCCGTACAATGGAGGTGCTCGAAGCACATCCGCTAGATATGGCTGAGGTCCGCACACATCTGCAGCAAGCAGAGGAAGTCACCAATGCAACCATTGAACAAATTGAGCATTTACTGGAACAAGCTTATTTGGCAGAAGTAGTGATTCAGTATTCCAACCGGTACCGCAGCCAATATCCGATGCTTGCAGCCGAAATGGCTGAATCAGAGAAGCTGTTCCGTGAATATCAATATGAACAAGCATTAGAGCGGGCTGCTCGTGCATTACAAGATATAGAACCAAAAGCGTTGGAACGCCTGGAAAAACATATCAAGGTTCCCAGCTGATAAATAAAGCAATCCCTTGCCACAAGCGAGGGATTGCTTTATTTTAGTAAAAGACAGTTTGAAGAGTGGGGGACGGATACATGATTTACTTTGATAACAGTGCAACAACGAAGCCGCACCCAGATGTGCTTAACAGTTACACGGAGGCGGCACAAACGTATTTTGCTAATCCTTCTTCTTTACATCGATTGGGTGGAAGTGCAGAACAGCTGTTGACTGCATGCCGGAAACAGGCGGCACAGCTTTTACATGTCGGGGAAAATGAGATTCTCTTCACATCCGGCGGAACAGAAGGGAATAATCTAGCAATAAAAGGAACGGCATTACAGAAAAAACGTTTCGGGAATCATATTATCACGACGACCGTAGAACATCCTTCTGTCTTGGAGACTTGTGCGGAATTAGAGAACCAGGGCTTTAAGGTGACATATGTTGATGTGGATAAGTACGGATATGTAACGGCTGAAAAGATAAAAGCGGCCATAACAGATCAGACCATTCTCGTAAGTGTGATGCACGTGAATAACGAACTTGGTACCATCCAGCCAATTAAGACGATTGGTCAGATGCTGACCGAATTTCCTCATATTACGTTTCACGTCGACCATGTCCAAGGAGCCGGGAAAGTGGCACTCGATATCAAGAAGAGTAATATTCACCTTTGTACGCTTTCAGCTCATAAATTTCATGGAATGAAAGGCAGCGGTATTTTGTATAAAGCTGCTAATACACGTATAGTGGCACAGTTGTCCGGTGGAGGACAGGAACAGGCGCTTCGTTCCGGAACCGAAAATGTACCTGGAATAACAGCTATGGTCAAAGCGTTGCGTTTGGCAATGGAAGAGCTGCAGGTTCATCCTGCTAAGCTTTTTGAACTTAGGGAGAGACTTTGGGCAGGTCTTGGGAAAATGGATGATGTGGTACTTCATTCTCCGCCTGCTGGTGCTCCACATATTGTAAATTTTTCCGTACCAGGATTGAAGCCTGAGGTGTTGGTACATGCTCTTGGAGAAAAAGAAATTTATGTGTCGACCAAATCAGCGTGCTCTTCCAAAAACAGCGATGCAAGTGCCGTTCTGCTTGCTTGCGGGGTACCGGATACACAGGCAGAATCCGCTATCCGAGTGAGTTTTTCTTATGATAATACACAGCAAGAAGTAGACTACTTCCTGCAGATTCTGGAAAAGACATTAAAACATTTAAAGAAAGTGATGAGGTAAGCATATGCAGTATGATCATATATTGATACGTTATGGAGAAATGGCATTGAAAGGAAAGAATCGGAAGCATTTCACCAAACAATTGGAAAATAATGTGAAAGACCAAATCAGACCTTACCCGAAAGCGAAGATAGAGCGAACGCGTGACCGGATGTATATTCATCTTCACGGAGAGAAACATGAACCGATTGTAGAAGCGTGTCGGAACATTTTCGGTATCCATAGCTTCAGTCTGGCTATACGAACTGAAAATGAAGAACTGGCAATCAAACAAGCTGCATTGCAGCTATTGCTTGATAATCCAACTGGAACATCTTTCAAAATATCATGTCGCCGAACAAACAAGCAATTCCCGATTGACTCACAGGAGATGAACCAGCGCATTGGCGCTTATGTTCTTCAGAACAGTGAGGGCTATCCTGTTGATGTAAGAAAACCAGGTGTCGATATCATGGTAGAGATACGTGAGCGAGCAACATATGTTACAGGTCAAAAAATCAAGGGACCGGGCGGCTTGCCGGCAGGCAGTTCAGGTAAGACATTATTGATGCTTTCAGGCGGTATTGACAGTCCTGTAGCAGGTTACCTGGCAATGAAGCGCGGAGTGGAGATAGAAGCAATCCATTTTCATTCTCCTCCTTATACGAATGAACGTGCAAAACAGAAAGTTATCGATTTAGCGCAAACATTATCAAAATTCGGTGCTAAAGTGAAAATTCACGTTGTTCCATTTACAGATTTACAGGTAAAGGTGCATCAAGAGATACCTTTTGGCTATAGCATGACAGTCATGCGTCGGATGATGCTGCGTATCAGTGAACGAATTGCAGAAAAACACGGCATCATGTCACTTACTTCCGGAGAAAGCCTTGGCCAGGTTGCAAGTCAGACGATGGAAAGTATGTTTGCAATTAACGAAGTGACGAACTATCCAGTACTGCGCCCGTTGATAACGATGGACAAGTCTGACATCATCGATATTGCAAAACAAATCGACACATATGAAATTTCAACTCGTCCATATGATGACTGCTGTACAGTATTTGTACCGGAAGCGCCTAAAACAAAGCCTCGCCGTGAAAAGGTCCACTTGTATGAAGGGACAATCGACTTTTCAGCTGAATTCGAACGAGCTATCGAAGGCACAGAAATTATCACTGCATTGCCAGATGAAAACAATGCGCCATTTGCTGATTTATTGTAAGAACTTCCCAACTAAATAATCTGTATGTTACTCTCCTTGTCGGCGCATCCTACTTGTACAAGGAGGTGACACACAATGGCTAACAACAACTCAAGCAACCAGCTAGTAGTACCTCAAGCGCAACAAGCTCTAGATCAAATGAAATATGAAATCGCACAAGAATTCGGTGTACAGCTTGGCGGAAACGAAACTTCTCGTGCCAACGGATCTGTTGGAGGAGAAATCACTAAACGTCTTGTACGCACAGCACAAGAGCAATTAAGCAGATAATTTCATAAGTATGGCATAAAGGGGCAGCATTCGCTGCTCCTTTTCTGTGTAAAAACAAAATGAAATGCTTATCCTATTGCTGAAGGGAGCTGGAAAATATGTGGATAGTCATTAGTTTTGGGCTTGGAGTACTGCTGTTGGTAGCAGTTGCTCTTGTTGCTAGAGTGACAGTACATATTTGTTATGATCAAAAAAAATGGAATATCCGGATTAGGGTTTTCGGCATCTGCGTGCATAAGCGGCAATTCAAACAGCAATCATCCATTGAACACACGTCTGCCGATGATATAAATCAACAGCTATCCAATCTCTTCACGGACCTGCAGAGGATTTGGAACTCCTTTCCACATCTGCTGCAGATTACAAAAAGTGCAGAGATGCAGCAATTTCGCTGGCATACAACAATTGGAATGTCCGATGCAGCAGCAGTAGGTACCATGGTTGGTTTGGTGTGGACTATAAAAGGAATAGCCAATCAAATAATCCGGTCGAATTTCCAGATCAGACAGCCCTTTGACATCCAGGTACAGCCGGTTTTTCAAACTTCCTTCTTTGATACAAGCTTTCAATGCATAGTGTCTATTCGTACCGGGAAAGCTATGCAGGCTATTATATCCAATGCCAGAGGAAGATAGGAGGAGCAGTATGGCAGATCATCCAATTCAAGGCTTAATGAAGACTGCAATGGAAAACCTAAAGGAAATGATTGATGTTAATACAATAGTGGGTGATCCAGTGGAAACACCTGATGGCAGCATCATCTTGACTGTGTCCCGGGTTGGTTTTGGATTTGCTGCTGGAGGAAGTGAGTTTGATGCAGCTTCCCAAGGTAAGAGTGATCAGAAAGAGCTGCCTTTTGGAGGGGGAAGCGGTGGCGGCGTGTCCATCACACCGATAGCCTTTCTCATCGTAGGCCATAAAGGTGTCAAAATGATTCACCTGGATGAACAGACACATTTGTATGAAAAGCTTATTGAAGCAGCACCAGCAGCGGTAGAAAAAATCCAAGAGATACTCAAGCAAAATCCGAAGCAGAAAAAGCAGCAAAAATCACAAAGATCTGATGATGAGACTATATATTGACTAAAAGGCCGCCTGTTGGTGGTTTTTTTGTTTATAATCCGACATTATTCCGCTATAATTTAAAGATACTGAGCTTGAAACGGGAAAGCGCAAAGAGAGAAGGTTATACTTGAAACAGAAGATAAATCTGCGGACGCAGATGACTGCACTGGTGTTCATTGTCGTAATCTTGGCTGTGACGACGACATTTGTCATGATTGGGATTGAGACGAGTAATAATATTAAATCCCAAGAACGGGACCGAGTGCTGCAAACTGCCAAGCTGATAGCTGTTGACCCGGTAGTCATGCAGGCGACGGATGAGCAGGATTCCGCTACACTGCAGAAGTTTACTACCCAGGCAATGGGGATTACGGATGCAGATTTCGTTGTGGTAATGAACATGGACAGTGTTCGGCTGAGCCACCCGGATACAGCTGAGATCGGAAAACGATTTGCCGGCGGAGATGAAACTCCAGCGATACAAGGGAAAGAATTTGTATCCAAGGCAAAGGGGACTCTGGGATTAAGTTTGCGGGCATTTGCCCCGGTCTATAATGAACAAGGAGATCAAGTCGGAGTTGTTGCGGTCGGAATAACGATGAATGAGTTGAATGAAATCATTCGAAGCAATCGCTTGCCATTATATTTGGCTACGGTACTTAGTTTAGTAATTGGTTTAATTGGAGCTGTCCTGCTGGCACGTAAAATAAAACAGATTATGCACGGGATGGAACCGGATGAAATTGCTGCACTTTTAAGTGAGCGAATTGCAATGCTGGAATCGATCAAAGACGGGATGTTAGCTGTTGACACGAATGGGAAAATTCAGATGGTCAATACAGAAGGAAAAAGATTGCTGGAAGAGATGGGGATCAAAGGAGAGCTGAAGAACCGTCATGTCGATGATGTGCTCCCAGTTACTAAACTTCATCAAGTTATAGCATGGAATAAACCGTTGATTGGCCGTCAAGTGGAGCATAATGGATT
Source organism: Terribacillus sp. AE2B 122 (assembly GCF_902497585.1). Classification (NCBI taxonomy): domain Bacteria; kingdom Bacillati; phylum Bacillota; class Bacilli; order Caryophanales; family Bacillaceae; genus Terribacillus; species Terribacillus sp. AE2B 122. The sequence goes on from NZ_LR700942.1 coordinate 57,048, forward strand.
GACACTCGTCATGAATGAAATCCCTATTCAGATCAAAGGAAAAACCGAAGGAGCAATTGCAACATTTCTTGACCGAACGGAATATAACCATCTGAACGAAAAGCTGACAGATACAATGCTTTACGCGGACGCTCTTAGGGCGCAAACACATGATTTCATGAACAAGCTGCATGTGATTCTTGGTCTGTTGGAATTGGAGGATTACGATCAGCTGGAACGCTATGTGAAAAATGTTGCCGGTAAAGAGAGATCTGCTACGATAGCGATGATTCACCATCTTAAGAATCCAATCCTTGCCGGTTTTCTGCTCGGGAAGAAAAGCTATATGGCGGAAAATGGTGTTCAGCTGGAAGTGGATTGCAGAGATACAATACCGAATACATCTGAAAAAATGAATCAGATGCTAATTACCATATTAGGTAATTTAATGAACAATGCAGTGGATGCTGTTGATCAGCAGCCAGAAAAGCGTGTCCAGCTATCCATGAAATATAACGATGGACAGCTCTTCTTAGAGCTGACGGACACGGGAAAAGGGATCAGTAAAGAACAGCAGGAGAAAATTTTCACACAAGGTTATTCCACAAAAGGAAACGACCGTGGCTTTGGCCTTTATCAAGTGGAAGACTATGTGCACAAGCTAGGTGGCTATCTTGTCCTTACAAGTGAGCCGGGTGAAGGAACTACCTTCAGCGTCCAGCTGCCGTATGATATACAGGAGGATGTAACAAATGATTAAAGTACTGATCGTGGAAGACGACCCGATGGTTAGCGAATTGAATAAGCGCTATGTTAAACAAATGAGTGGATTTGCAGCTGTCGGAGCTGCTCAAAATTATAAGGAAGCCCTTGAATTCATTCAGCAAAATGAAGTCGACCTTCTTCTTTTGGATGTATATATGAAAGGTAAGAACGGAATAGAATTGCTTAAAGAAATTCGCAAACGCGACCAGAAAGTGGACGCTATCATCATTTCTGCGGCAAGTGAAAAACCGATGATTCGAGAAGCACTCCAATACGGAGCTGTCGATTACTTGATTAAACCTTTCGAATTCGACCGATTCCAGAACGCTTTAAGCGGCTATCGGAAGCGTCAGCTTATCTTCAGCAATAAAGAAGAGATGACGCAGCAGGAATTAGACAGCCAGCTCTTGCAGCTGCCTGAGCAGGAGCAAATGATGCAGCTGCCAAAAGGTCTTACAAGAAGTACTCTAAAGGTTGTATGGAACAGTATTCTTACTTTCCGTTACAATTTCTTCACAACAGAGGATATTGCGAAAGAAACCGAAATGTCGCAAGTATCTGTACGAAAATACCTGAAGTTCCTAGAGGATGTGCAGCTGCTCGAAGTGGAAATGCATTATGGCAGTATTGGGCGTCCGGTCTTCAAGTATCGCGTTAACGCAAATACTTCCCATCACATCAGCCAATATATCTGACAAAAAGAGGCTGGGGCATAACTAAATTCCCATCGCTTAAACCGAATGTTATTCTTGAGCGCCGCTTCGCCAGAACACTCCGCTTTCCACCCGCAGGAAAGCGGAGTGTATTTCCGGAGCGACAGCATAGCTCTATATATATCTTAATGTAGCAAAAAACCAGACAGTGCCGTATTATTTTACGGTATTGTCTGGTTTTTTGTAATACTTAAAGGCTTTTGTCCCAGCCTCTTTTTAATTTTGAATAGTAATGATGACCTTACCGTAGGCGTGGTGCTGATCGAGGTAGGTGAAGGCCTCTTTAAACTCTTGGAATGGATATACTCGATCTATTAAAGGACGGATTTTATCTGCTTCTATTAAATTTGTCAGCTCTACCAAGTCATCAGTATTATGTTTTTTTAAGAAGTTGCCTAACTTTTTGCCGCTTCCCAACGTGAAGATAGGACCAAGCAGCATCGCTTCGAACATTTGGGAAGCAGATCCGCCGACCATCACATACACGCCATTCTCAGTCAGTAATTTCTTGTAAGTAGCAAGATGCTGATAACCGTTAATGGCCAGAATTGCGTCGAAGGAACCATAATACTTGGTTAAATCGATTTTTCCATAATCTAATACATAATCAGCACCTAATAACTTCATATTCTCCATATGTTTCTTACTGCAAACAGCGGTGACGGTCGCTCCGAAAGCTTTGGCAACTTGGACAGCGAAAGTTCCAACACCCCCTGATGATCCATAAATCATGATGCGTTGTCCGGGCTGTACACGAACTGCGTCACGTAATGCTTGTAATGCAGTTAAAGAAGCTAAAGGAACGGCCGAGGCTTGAAGGTGAGAAAGGTTGGTCGGTTTCAAGGCAAGTGCCTTTTCTGGAACAGCAACATATTCAGCCAATGAGCCGAATCCATAATTGGACAAATCAGCATAAACTTCATCGCCTGGTTTGAAGTGTTTTACTTGTTTTCCGGCAGCTTTCACAACACCTGAAATATCGCTTCCGGTTATTATATGCTTTGGTTTGAAAACCCCGTAAGCAAAACGAGCGAGAAAGGGTTTGCCTTTCAGCAGAACTAAATTAGCTTGGTTAAGTGAGGCGGCATGTACTTTAATAAGCAGCTCATCGTCTTTTGGCACAGGATCAGGCACTTCTTCTATTTTGAGTACAGAAGGGGAACCATAACTCCGTGTCGTTATTGCCTTCATAATAAGCACACTCCTTTCTGACTGTTTATCGCGCTATTATATTCCAGTAATATTGCATACATGCTAGAAACCATGGTCAGAAAAGGTATGAATACACTATAGATTTATAAGACATCCTAAGTAAAATCGGACGTCGTTTTTTAATTACAAAAGTTATCTTACATTTAGTTTAGTTAAAAAATAACACAGGTAATTTTGGTTAAATTAGAATAGTCGTATCTACTTAGGGGGTGCATTCTTATGGAAATGAAATCGCATACAAGCGATCAACAATCCAACAACCAAAAGCCATCAGGCTTTAACAAAATTATGGAATGGAAAGTCGGTGTTATGCCGCTTCCGGTGTATATCGTATTAGCAATCATTGTTCTTATTGCTGCATACACTAACCAATTACCTACTGACATGATTGGCGGCTTTGCAGTCATCATGGTACTAGGTGTGCTGCTAGGGGACATCGGTCAGCGCATACCTTACTTCAACAGCATCGGGGGACCAGCAATTCTATCCTTGTTTGTTCCGTCCATGCTTGTGTTCTTTGACACATTGAGTTCATCAACTTTGGAAGCTGTCGATCAGCTGATGACGTCAGACGGATCCAACTTCCTTTACTTCTACATCGCATGTTTGGTAGTAGGTAGTATTCTTGGTATGAACCGGACAGTCCTTATCCAAGGCTTCATCCGTATGTTCATCCCATTGGTAACTGGTACGATTGCTGCGGTAACAGTTGGTACTTTAGTTGGTATGCTGTTTGGTTACAGCATGCATCACACTTTCTTCTATATTGTTGTACCAATTATCGCTGGTGGTATCGGTGAAGGTATCCTTCCATTGTCTGCAGGTTATGCAGGTGTTCTTGGCGGAGATGCTTCAACTTATATCTCTCAATTGGTTCCAGCTGCTATCATCGGTAACGTTTGTGCCATCATCATCGCTGGACTAATGAAAAAACTTGGTGAAAAACGTCCAGAGCTTGCAGGGCATGATAAACTAGTTCGCTCCAACAAGGGCGATAAAGTATTGGAAGCTGCAAAAGAAAGCTCTAATAAAGCAATTGATTTCAGTTTGATGGGAGCAGGTCTCCTTGTTGCAATGAGTTTGTTTGTTCTTGGACGAGTTGTCGAGCATTGGATCCACGTAGTGGCTGGCTTTACATTGTCTGGCGCTATTATCATGATCATCGCTGCAACAATTATCAAGTCTGGTAACCTGCTTCCTGCTAAGCTTCAAACTGGTGCGCAGCAGCTGTACAAATTCGTTTCTACTGCATTCACATGGCCATTAATGGTCGGTTTGGGTATTGTTTTCATCCCACTTGAGGATGTAGCAAGTGTATTTACCATCGGCTTTGCAGTAACTTGTGCGTCTGTTGTTATCGCAATGGCTACTACTGGTTACTTTGTAGGTAAATTGATGAATATGTATCCTGTTGAAGCTTGTATCGTTACAGCTTGCCACAGTGGTCTTGGCGGTACAGGGGACGTTGCAATCCTTTCTGCTTCCGGCCGTATGGCGTTGATGCCTTTCGCGCAGATATCCACTCGTCTTGGTGGTGCTGCTACTGTTATCGGTGCAACAGCATTAATGCATTTCTTCGGATAAAAAGCAAAGCTCAGCTTCGGCTGGGCTTTTTGCTTGCAGCAGAGCCTGCTCTCGCTTCTGTCCGCTGCTTTTGATACAATAAGGCAGATGCAGTGAAATGGAGGAAATGATACGTGGAACAACAGAATGTAGAAAAGGTTTACCAAGCACTTGACCAAATGGCCGAGGCATTGGAAACACGTGAAAACATACCTTATCTTGATGCACTTGGTGCAGCAATGGAATATATATTGGATCGCGATACAGAAATAACAGAACAGCCATTATTAAAACAGCAGCTGGAGAAGCATGCGGCTGTATTTGACGATCAGAGCTACCAAAAAGAAGAGATTCGAAAAGGTATTCAGTTGTCTCTCCTGAAAGGTATGAAAGGTGCTACGCAGCAGCAGCACATGCTGACGCCTGACACTGTTGCAATGCTTATTGGATACTTAACAAATAAGTTAATTGGAAAAAATGAAGATTTTCGTATTTTCGACCCAGCTGTTGGTACAGGGAATCTGCTTACAGCAGTTTTGAATCAAGTTGAGCGGGAAGGACATGCTTACGGCAGTGATGTGGATCCGACTTTGATTCAGCTTGCTGTCATGAATGCCAATATGCAGGAAAGACAAATTGAATTTTTCCATCAAGACAGCCTGCGCCCGTTTCTTTTGGAACCGGTTGATCTTGTCGTGAGTGATTTGCCAGTCGGTTATTATCCTGATGATATCCAAGCAGCACAATTCGAATTAAAGGCAGAAGAAGGTCATTCTTATTCGCATCATCTGTTCATTGAACAAAGTCTGCATTATACAAAAGAAGGCGGTTACCTGCTTTTTGTCGTGCCAAACTTCCTGTTTGAAAGTGATCAAGCTCGCTCACTGCATACATTCCTGCAGCAGCATGCGCATATTTTAGGATTACTACAATTTCCGGAGAGCATGTTTAAAAATGAATCTCAGGCGAAAAGTGTTTTGATTCTGCAGAAAAAGGGGACGCTAACTACAGCACCGAAGCAAGCGTTGCTTGTACAGCTTCCGTCCTTTAAGAACCCAAATGCGATGGCAAATGTTTTGAAACAGATTAATGATTGGTTCGATAATGAGCTATCTGGTTTAAAAAACTAAAAAAATTAACGAAAACTAAAACAAGTCCTCGACATATCTTGCAATGAGCTTGTCGAGACAGGTAAAATAGGGAAGTACGTAAAAGTTTACAAGGGGCTGAACATGTTGAGTAATATTTTAGCAATCAACGCTGGTAGTTCTTCATTAAAATTCCAGCTAATCCACATGCCTGAGGAAGACGTAAAGGCAGTGGGTCTCGTAGAACGTATCGGACTGAATGATTCCATCTTCACTATCAAATTCAATGGTGAAAAAGATGAAACAACTAAAGATATTGAAAATCATGAAGAAGCAGTAAAAATGTTGCTTGAGAAGCTGACTTCCACTGGCGTTATTTCTTCTTTGGACGAAATCGACGGCGTTGGACACCGTGTTGTACACGGCGGAGAGAAATTCAGTGATTCTGTTCTTATCACAGACCAAGTGATGGAAGAGATTGCGGAAGTATCCGAGCTTGCACCATTACACAACCCAGCAAACTTAACAGGAATCCGTGCATTCAAGGAAATTCTGCCGAACATTCCGGCGGTCGCTGTTTTCGATACAGCTTTCCATCAGACAATGCCGCCTGAGTCTTATCTATACAGTCTTCCATATGATTATTATGAAAAATATGGAATCCGTAAATATGGTTTCCACGGAACAAGCCATAAGTACGTTTCCCAGCGTGCTGCTGAATTGATGGACCGTCCAGTTGAACAGCTTCGCTTGATCTCCTGCCACCTAGGTAACGGAGCAAGTATTGCTGCTATTGAAGGCGGGAAATCAGTTGATACATCCATGGGCTTCACACCGCTTGCTGGTGTAACAATGGGTACGCGTTCTGGTAACATCGACCCTGCACTTATTCCATTCATCATGCGTAAAACAGGCAAGACTGCTGATGAAGTTCTGCATGTATTGAACAAAGAAAGCGGAATGCTAGCGCTATCTGGTTTTTCCAGTGACTTGCGTGACATCGAAAGCAAATCTGAAGCAGGCGATGAGCGTGCAGAGCTTGCGCTTGATGTCTTTGCAGAAAGAATCCACAAATACCTTGGATCTTACGCTGCGCGCATGAGCGGAGTAGATGCAATCATCTTCACTGCTGGTGTTGGTGAAAATAGTACGACTGTCCGTGAGCGTGTCCTTAAAGGACTTGAATTCATGGGTGTCTATTATGATCCATCCTTGAATAATGTACGCGGTAAAGAACAATTCCTGACTTACCCACACTCTCCAGTGAAGGTTATTGTTATCCCGACAAACGAAGAAGTTATGATTGCAAGAGACACAGTTCGTCTTGCGGAAACTGTAACAAAATAATTTAGCAGAAAAGCTAGTCCCGAACCTAATGGGACTAGCTTTTTTTGCATTTTCAAGGGTGGAAACAATGGTATACTTGGGACGAAAGCAAGTCTTGTTACATACGAAATGGAGGCAAGCAGAATGAAGATTGGTGTACCGAAGGAAATAAAGAATAACGAAAACCGTGTTGCTATGGCACCGTCTGGTGTAACACTTTTGCATGAAGCAGGACATGATGTGTTCATTGAGACGGGAGCTGGCTTTGGCTCGGGCTTTACAGATGAACAATATGAACAAGCTGGTGCAGTTATCGTACCAACCGCAGCGGATGCCTGGAGTAAAGAAATGGTTATGAAAGTCAAGGAGCCGCTTCCGGAAGAATACAATTATTTCTATGAAGGTCTCATTCTTTTCACATATCTGCACCTTGCGGCGGAAGGTTCTTTGACGAATGCCTTGATTGAGAAGAAGGTTGTTGGTATCGCTTATGAAACAGTCCAGCTGGAAGATCGATCCCTTCCGCTTCTTACACCGATGAGTGAAGTCGCAGGTCGCATGGCATCCCAAATAGGTGCACAATTCCTGGAAAAACCCTACGGCGGCAGCGGTATTTTAATGTCTGGTATACCAGGTGTGAAGCGTGGTAAAGTCACGATTATCGGCGGCGGTGTTGTTGGAACGAATGCAGCAAAGATTGCGGTTGGTCTTGGTGCTGACGTAACGATAGTCGACTTGAGTCCGCAGCGTCTGCGGGAGCTCGATGATTTGTTTGGCAACTCGATCAATACGGTTGTCTCCAACCCGCTTAACATAGCGGAAGCTGTAAAAGAATCCGATCTGGTTATTGGAGCTGTTCTCATACCTGGGGCCAAAGCGCCCAAGCTGGTAACAGAAGAGATGATCGCAAGTATGAAGCCCGGATCTGTTGTCGTTGATGTTGCAATTGACCAGGGTGGTATTTTTGCAACATCCGATAAAATTACAACACATGATAACCCGACGTATACAAAGCATGATGTATTACATTATGCAGTTGCCAATATGCCTGGTGCGGTTCCGCGTACTTCCACAATCGGGCTGACAAATGTGACTGTTCCTTATGCACTGCAGCTTGCTAATAAAGGATATCAGCAAGCTTGTCTGAACAATCCATCCTTGGCAAAGGGAATAAACACTTTGGATGGCTTTGTAACGTATCAAGCAGTAGCGGAAGCACATGATTTGACGTTTGAAGCAGCTGACAATCTGCTGAAGAGATAAAAAACGAGCATCTGCCGAAAAGCAGATGCTCGTTTTATTTTAACCGATGATTTGTAAATCGCGTGGATAAGCAGTAAGAACATCAGGGCCATTCTTTGTAAGGAAAATATCATCCTCAATGCGAACGCCGCCGACACCAGGCAAATAAATACCAGGCTCAATTGTGTAGCACATGCCATCCTGTAATGCTTTTGTATTGTTGCTGGACAATGACGGGAATTCATGTACGCCGATTCCTAATCCGTGTCCGACGCGGTGCGTGAAGTACTCACCATAGCCAGCTTGTTCGATATGGCCGCGGGCCGCTCTATCGATTTCAGAAATAGCAGTTCCTACTTGTGAAGCTGCTGTTGCTTTCTCGAGGGCGATTCGCACTGTATCATGAATATGCTGCTGGTCAGCTGTTACATGCTTATAAGCAACTGTCCGGGTAATATCTGAGCAGTAGCCTTCAAAGATGACTCCCAAATCAAATAAGACAAGATCTCCTGCTGCAATCTGTTTACCATCCGGAGTTCCGTGCGGAGAAGCAGTCTTCGCACCGGACAAAACGGTTGTCGCAAATGACATGCTCTGTACACCTTCTTGCTTCAGTGCATATTCTAGCTCCGCTACAATTTGTAGTTCACTCTTTCCAGCTGCAATTGCCTCGATGCCTTTCTTGACACCAAAATCAGCAAGTGCTGCTGCTTGTTTCAACAAAGTGTATTCTTTTTTGTCTTTGATGTTTCGTTGGTTCTGCAGAAGTTCCGTCGCACTCGTCAACGCTGTGTCTGACAGAATATGCTGCAGCATCTCCAAACGAAGTACTGACATATGATCCTTTTCGATTCCCATGGAAGCTGGAATACGGCCTCGTTCTTTTAGGTAATCCTTGAAAAGCTGCCAGACATCTTCATGGTCGTGGTATGTAAGCATTTCTTCCTTCCAGCCGGCTTGTAGGGCGTCTTCTTTTTCCATTGCCGGCAAAATGAGCAGTGGTGCATCCTTTTGATCTGCGAATACAGCTACGAGTCGCTCATGCGGATCTGTATAATAATTGCTCACATAATACACGTTCTCCATGGAGGTGATGAACACGCTGTCTGATTGGTCACCTTTTAACTGTTGTAATAATGTATCGATTCTGTGTTGCATAGTAAATCCTCCTTTTCCCCCAGTATAACAAAAAACGTATTGCGTTTCTTCCGTATACAACTGTGGTAAACTAAATGCGAAAAAATGAAAAGGGGTTGTAAACTTGAAAATCTCATTCCACGGACAAGCTGTTGTACAGATTGTGACAGAAAAGCATACGATATTAATCGACCCGTTCATCACTGGAAATGGTACTTGTGATTTAAATGCTGACGATGTGCAGCCAGATGTGATTCTGCTGACACACGGACACAATGACCATGTCGGAGACACTATTTCAATCGCTAAACGCACTGGTGCGCTGGTTGTTGCGCCGAACGAATTGGCAGTTTACTTGGAAGGCAAAGGATTGAACACACATCCAATGGGTATCGGCGGTGCGCATGAATTCGAATTTGGCCGTGTAAAGCTGACGCAGGCGTTTCACAGCAGTGCTATAACGGATGAAGATGGTACCCACTATATGGGAATGCCGACTGGTATTCTATTCACGGCCGAAGGCAAGACAATCTACCACGCGGGCGATACAGGTTTATTCTCGGATATGAAACTTATCGGAGATATGAACACTATCGATGTTGCTTTGCTCCCAATCGGTGATAATTTCACAATGGGTCCTGAAGATGCACTGATTGCTGCTGAGTGGGTGAAAGCTAAACAGGTTATTCCGATTCATTACAACACATTCCCGTTGATTGAGCAGGATGGCGCGGCATTTGCAGAAAAAGTGAAACCTGGTCAAGGTGTCCACTTGGAGCCCGGCCAATCTATTACAATCTAAAGAAAACAGCATCCTGTCACAGGGTGCTGTTTTTATCTGTTATAGTAAATGAATTGATTTTATAGATTAATATTTCGGGCTATGCAGCAATTTTTCTTCTGAAATTGAAACCTCTGTCTAAAAACTGTACAATAACAATAGATAAAAAAAGACTAGTACAGATGAGGGCATGGTGAAGGAATGTCGACAAAACATGATCAGATCATTAAATATATTGAGAACCTTCCGGTTGGCGGGAAGATATCCGTACGTGCTATCGCCAAGGAATTGAATGTAAGTGAAGGAACGGCATACCGAGCTATCAAGGAGGCGGAGAATAAAGGGCTGGTCAGCACGATTGAGCGTGTCGGGACTGTGAGGATCGAAACAAAAGTTAAGGATAATTTTGATCGCTTATCTTTCGCAGAAATCATCGGTATTGTGGATGGTCAAGTGCTCGGAGGCCGCGACGGCTTGCATAAGACGCTTAATAAATTTGTTATCGGAGCGATGGAACTTGATGCTATGATGCGCTATACCCAAAAGGATGCTTTGCTCATCGTCGGTAACCGTATTGAAGCGCATGAACTGGCAATCAAGGAAGGGGCTGCCGTGCTCATAACTGGAGGTTTCGACACGGATGACCGTATCAAGCGTCTGGCAGATGAAAAGGAGCTTCCGGTCATCTCCACGAGCTATGATACGTTTACGGTAGCGGAATTGATCAACCGGGCGATCTATGATCAGATGATCAAGAAAGAGATAATCGTTGTAGAGGATATTTTTACACCATTGCAGCAAACATACCATCTGCAGGAAACAGATACGCTCGAAAAATGGTATATGTTCAATGCGGAAACTACTCATACACGTTATCCAGTAACTAATGCGGCACAGAAGGTAACTGGAATGGTCACCTCGAAGGATATCATCAACAAGGACAGGCAGCTGTCTGTTGTAAAAGCGATGACGAAGAATCCGCTTACCGTTCAAAAGCATACAACCCTTGCATATGCTGCTCATATGATGGTTTGGGAAGGTATCGAGATTATTCCAGTTGTCGATCAGCAGCATAAATTGCAAGGATTGATTTCCAGACAGGATGTTTTAAAAGCGCTTCAACAAATCCAGCTGCAGCCGCAAATTGGCGAAACAATCGAAGACCTGGTAACAAGAGAGATCGATTTGTTGGAAGATGAGACGCCGGACGTCGTTTTTCAAGGGAAAGTGACACCGCAGATGACGAATCAGCTTGGCAGTCTCTCTACCGGAGTTCTGACAACGTTTGTCACGGAAGCAAGCCGACGTTTCGTTCGCAAAATGAAGAAGGGGGATATGGTGGTCGATAACATATCCGTCTATTTCCTGCGTCCCATCCAGCTGGACAGTACAATCCTGATCAAGCCGCGTATTCTGGAGGTTGGGCGGAAGTTGGCGAAAATGGACGTGGAAGTGTATAGTAACAAGAAAACATTAGTTGCAAAAGCGTTGCTTATGGCACAGCTATTGGATCGCTGAGGCACATACATAGAGGGGGATACGATGCACGATAAAATCCTGGAAAGAATCAAAGTATATGAAACAATCATCATTCAGCGCCATGTTCGACCTGATCCGGATGCCTATGGATCACAGGTCGGACTAAGTGAAATTATCAAAGCGTCATTCCCGGATAAGCAGGTGTGGGTTGTAGGTGACGCTGATCCATCGCTAACATTCCTCGCAGAGATGGATACGATAGCTGACAGCGTATTTGAACAGGCGCTTGTCATTATTTGTGATGCTGCTAATCAGCCACGTATATCTGACCCGCGGTATAAGTTGGCCAAAGAAATAATTAAAATTGACCATCATCCTGAAGTTGATCGATATGGCGACATACAGTGGGTTGTTCCAACAGCCAGTTCTACAAGTGAAATGATTTACGAATTGTATGCAGCGCATCCAGAGCTACAGCTGACGACTCGGGGCGCGATGTTGTTATATGCTGGTATTGTTGGTGACACGGGACGTTTTCTTTTCCCGTCAACAAGTGAGAAAACATTCCACTTTGCAGGTGAATTGATAAAGTATCCATTCGATCGGACGATGCTTTATGAAAAATTATATGCGTCAAGGCTTGATGTCGCCAGACTTCAGGGATATATACTGCAGCAACTCAAGCTGCACGAGACCGGTGTTTGTGCAATCCGGATTACGAAGGATATTCTTGCATCCTACGGAGTGACTTCTTTGGAGACGAGTCAGCTTGTCGGAACAATTGCCAGTATTGAAGGTGTCAAAGCATGGCTCTTTTTCGTCGAAGAGGAAGAACAGATTCGAGTGCGAATCCGTTCGAAAGGTCCTGTAATTAATGGACTAGCCGGGAAATTCAATGGTGGCGGCCATGCGTTTGCGTCTGGTGCTACAGTGTACAGTTGGGATGAAGCTACCAGACTTGAACAGGAATTACAAGATATATGTCGTCAGTTTGAATCAAATTAAATGTCTGTCTCCACTCTCACTGTCAAGTAGAGGATCTCGGAAATGATCAGCTGCTTGACGGTGACTTTGTAACGAAATCCATCCAGCTCATAGACTTTATTTTCAATTGCCCCGAGCAATAGCGGGCTGCTTTGCACAGCTCCATTGACACTGCGGCCGATCATATGGCGTGCTTCCTCCTTTATCGCTTCCTTCAGTTCATGCTCGATCAATTTGTCTAGCTCCAGGCTGTCATCAGTTTCGATAGCTATCGTGATTTCATCAATAAGAAGACCTTCCTGCTGCAGTTCATTCATTTCTTCATTGTTGTCCTTCAATACTTCGATATCCCGTTCCAAGTCGTGAATAGTACCTTCCATTTCTACTTTTTCCTTCACCCATTCCTCAAATAGCGTTCCATACATGAACAGATAAACAAAATAGGAAATGATGCCGCCAAGGAAAAATCCAACTAAAAAGCGTTGCCAGCCAGTCTGCTTATAAATCGGCGGTATATGCATCAGGAGACATCCTCCTGGATGAACCAGCCGATGATCAAGAGTGCAGTTTTTACTCCTCCCATCGCAGCGATGATGATAAGAATTTGTTTAATGACATCAAATGTTGCCCCTTGATAGATGCCTTTTTCAAAATTAGTAATAGCATCGAAAGTTCCGCCGATTGCCGCAATGATGGCCCAAATCCGAATACCGCTGGAGATACGCTTGATGGCGGTCAGTGGCGGTTCACCAGTAGCAAAAGCACCGATACTGCCGATGAAACAGCCCCCGATCATAACGCCGAGTGCGATGAAATAACAATGCATCATTGAGATGATAACTCGTTCTTCCATGCTGAAACTCCTTTACATAGTCTTTTTCTACCCTATGGCAGCAGGGGACAAGTTATGTTAGTCATTTCATTGTCTGCGACATTTCGTATATAATGGAGAGAGTGTAAAAAAGGGCGGTAATGATGTATGGAGTTCTCGCATCTGCAAATCAGAAGCAGCTATAGCTTCTATCAGAGTACAATTAAAATTCCTCAACTAGTGAAGAAAGCCAAGGAAGCAGGTTTTGAAGCCTTGGCGCTGACGGATGACGTGGTAATGTACGGTGTTGTGCCGTTTTATCAGGCTTGTTTAGAGGTAGGTATAAAGCCGATTATCGGAATCCATGTACCGATCGAGGCGGAAGGGCAAATGACGAAAGTTCTCATGCTTGCGGAAAATGATACTGGGTATCAGCAGCTAGCAGAATTAAGTACATACCTGCAAACGAATGAAACAAATTATTTGCCAATTTCATCATTGGAAGCATATGCGAAGGGAGTCATTGCAATAATTCCGACGCACACATTGATTCAGCTTCAAATCAATCCATGGCGATCCATATTTGGTGATCGGCTGTATGCTGGTATCAGTCCGGAAGAAGTGCGTTATCTGGATGACCAGACCTTGACCAATTGGCAGCAGCAGTACAATCTCCGATTTGCGGCAACAGGAGATGTGCGCTATGTGCAGGAAGATGATATCGATGCATATCATTGTCTGCTTGCAATAGAAGAAGGAGCAACCTGGGAGCCGGTTGCGCACGATACGCAGCCGACGCATCATTTACGTACAGGAGCAGAAATGGAAGGTCTTTCCGATAGTGTCTTGTGGCGGGGAGCACTGGCTGAGGCTGGTTCCATCGCAGAGCGCTGTACGATTCAGCTGCAACTTGGCGGTCGACATTTACCTGCATATCCAGTTCCTCAAGAAGAACAAGCTGATACATATTTAAGTCAAATATGCAGTGAACGGCTACAGGAGCTGTATGGAGGTAGAAAGGATGCACAGGAACGGCTGACCTATGAGCTAAATGTAATCAAGGAAATGGGCTTTAGTGATTATTTTCTAATTGTTTGGGATTTCGTGCGTTATGCAAAGGAACACGGCATCCGTGTCGGTCCTGGACGCGGATCGGCCGCTGGCTCGCTCGTTGCCTATGTGCTAGGCATTACAGCGGTGGATCCGTTAGCTTATGGTCTTTTGTTTGAACGATTCCTTAATCCGGAACGGATATCGATGCCAGATATTGATATTGACTTCTCTGACTACCGCAGGGATGAGGTCATCCGCTATGTACGAAATAAATATGGTGCAGATCATGTAGCGCAAATCATTACGTTTGGTACCTTTGCTGCCCGCTCCCTTTTGCGAGAGCTGGTCAAGACGATGGAAATACCGCAATCGGATGCTGCCTATCTTCTTAAGATGATTCCGAATAACGCAGCATCTTTGTCTGCTGGTTTAAAGGCTTCCGAAGAACTCACTGCCTATGTCAAAGAATCAGAGCAGCTGAAGCGCTTATTCCGAATTGGTGTCAAGCTGGAGGGATTGCCGCGTCATGCATCAACGCATGCAGCTGGTATCGTCATTAGTGCTGATCCGCTCGTGAAAACCGTTCCGCTAGCTTCGGGGCACGATGAGGTAGCGTTGACTCAGTTTGCCATGAAGGAACTGGAACAGCTAGGTTTGTTGAAAATGGATTTCCTTGGATTACGCAACCTGACCTTGATGGATCATGTTCTAAACAGTTTGCCGAAACAACCGGATATAGAATCTCTTCCGCTGGATGATGAAGCTACTTTCCGTTTATTCCGGGAGGGACGCACGAACGGTGTGTTCCAATTTGAATCAAGCGGTATGAAGCAAGTGCTGCGACAGCTGAAGCCATCATCATTTGAAGATATTGTCGCTGTCAATGCATTGTATCGACCAGGTCCGATGAGTTATATTCCGGTCTTCGTTCGTCGTAAACACGGGGAGGAGGCGGTCAGCTATCCACATGCTAAGCTGGCCCCGATACTGGAGAAGACGTATGGTGTGCTTGTCTACCAAGAACAAATCATGCAGATAGCAGCCTCAATGGCTGGCTACAAGCTAGGGGAAGCCGATTTACTGCGCCGAGCAGTTAGTAAAAAAGATGCTAGCGTACTTGAGAAAGAAGAGAGCCGCTTCTTAACTGGCTGTATAGAAAACGGGTACAGCCCCGATACTGCCAAGGAAGTATTTTCCTGGATCGTGAAATTCGCTAACTACGGATTCAACCGCAGTCATGCAGTCGCATACAGCTACTTAGCGTATCAGCTGGCATACTTAAAAGCGCATTTTCCTGCAAACTTTTTTGCTGAATTGATGAGCGGAGTTGCGAATCAGCCAGATAAAATCCGGCAGTATATCCGCGAGGCAGCTGATAGCGGGATTGAAATCCTGGCTCCATCCATCAATAAAAGTTTCGGCAAGTATACAGTAGAAAACAGGAATATAAGAATAGGGTTGCTGACCATCAAAGGTATTGGTGCCCAAGTGGTCAGACAGATTATTGATGCGCGGAAAGATGGACCATTCAAGCATCTTTTTGATTTCTGTGTTCGAGTCTCCATTAGTAAATCTGCATTGGAGCAGCTCATTTTAGCCGGGGCTTTCGATAATATCCATAATAACCGAGCCGCAGTATTGGCTACGATAGATAAAGCAATGGAGCAGGCGGAATTGTTCAGGGAATTGTATGATCAGCCATCGCTGCTGGGAGAAGTCGAATTCGAAGCTACATATGAGAAGCAGGAGCCATTTTCATCGATGGCCATCTTGAAGTACGAAAAAGAAGTGCTTGGATTGTATATTTCCAGTCATCCACTCGCAAGCTATCGGGGTGATCTCCGCAGCAGTGGTTATATTGCAGTTCAGCAGTTCGAAGCACTACCGCCTAAAAAGCAGGTGCGCTTGGCTGCTGTTGTACTACAGCAGCGGACGATCCGGACGAAAAAAGGCCAGCCTATGGCATTCCTGACAATCGGTGATGAGACTGGTGAAGTCGAAGCTGTCGTATTTCCAGATTTACATCGGCAAATCGGTCGATTTCTGGAAGAGGAGACACTGCTCGACCTTGTTGGTAAGATCGAGGAAAGGAATGGGGAAAGACAACTTATCCTGCAAGAGGCACAACTCTTCCAGGAAGATAAGCTCGAGCCAAGTAAAGAACGGTTATTCATCCGCTATGATACTATCGCTGAAGAAGAAGTTCTCGACATTGTCCGCGAATGTGCCGCACAGTATCCTGGAAATGTCCCTGTCATTGTTGTACACAAGGAGACACGGAAAAGCTATCAGCTGTCCGGTTCGTATCACCTCGAGCTAAGCCAGAAAAGTCTGAGTATTTTAAGGAAACATTTTGGGAAAGAAAACGTTGCCGTGTCGGGGCAGTGACGATTCAACTTTCTTTACACCATGGTGACATATGCCTATAATGTATAGTCGTCTGTGCCGACCGTCATGTTATAAAATACACAAAGGATGATTAAATATGTCCAACTTAAGAGAAGATGCACTGAAAATACACCGTGAAAATAAAGGGAAACTGACAATGAAGTCGAAAATCCCTGTCCGTAATGCAACGGATTTGAGTCTTGCTTATTCCCCAGGTGTAGCTGAACCTTGT
>NZ_LR700942.1:73810-74088 GCF_902497585.1 Terribacillus sp. AE2B 122
AAAGAAATCCACCAAAACAAGGATGATGTCTACGAATACACGATGAAAGGCAACATGGTTGCAGTTGTCAGTGACGGCTCTGCTGTGCTTGGCCTTGGAAACATCGGTCCGGAAGCTTCTTTACCGGTAATGGAAGGTAAATCTGTACTATTCCAGAGCTTCGCAGGTGTTGACAGCTTCCCAATCGTGCTTGATACAAATGACGTGGACGAAATCGTTCGTACCGTAAAATTGATGGCGCCGACATTTGGCGGCGTGAACTTGGAGGATATCTCCGC
>NZ_LR700942.1:74098-74432 GCF_902497585.1 Terribacillus sp. AE2B 122
TCCTCGCTGCTTCGAAATCGAAGAGCGTTTGAAAGCAGAAACGGACATTCCAGTATTCCACGATGATCAGCATGGTACTGCAATCGTAACAGTTGCTGGTTTGCTGAACGCGTTGAAATTGGTTGGCAAGAGCTTCGACAACATCAAAGTTGTAGCGAACGGCGCAGGTGCTGCCGGTATCGCGATCATCGAGCTTCTTCACAGCCTTGGCGTGAACAATGTCATCATGTGTGATTCCAAAGGTATGATCTACGAAGGTCGTCCGGAGGGCATGAACAAAATGAAAGACCGCGTAGCGAAAATCACAAACCGTGATCGTCAAGAAGGCAGCCTT
>NZ_LR700942.1:74607-74881 GCF_902497585.1 Terribacillus sp. AE2B 122
CGCCCGCGTTATCGGTACTGGACGCTCTGACTTCCCGAACCAGGTGAACAATGTACTTGCCTTCCCTGGTATCTTCCGTGGTGCCCTGGATGTTCGCGCAACTGGCATTAACGAAGAAATGAAGATTGCAGCTGCAAAAGCAATTGCCGAACTAATTGACGAAAGCGAATTGAACGAAGATTACGTTATCCCAGCTCCATTTGATCCGCGTGTCGCTCCAGCTGTTGCCAAAGCAGTAGCAAAAGCAGCAATGGATACTGGCGTCAACCGTATC
>NZ_LR700942.1:74929-204814 GCF_902497585.1 Terribacillus sp. AE2B 122
GACATGTAACCTGCACAGGAAGACGTTTCCATTGTTGGGAAATGTCTGTCTAACGCAGGTTATATCTATTTACATAGTTGAATTTAACGCGCACGTCCATGGAAATGATGGTACAATAAATAGTTAGATGCGTTTGTTCAAAAGGAGGAATTACCTTGCTTAAAGATTTTTTTAGCAAGAAGAAACATGCTTCCAAGCCGAGTGAAGAGGCGAAGCAGGATATTCCTGAAGGACTCATGCTCAAATGCTCGGACTGTGGGAAGATCTACTACCGGGAAGAGATGAGAAAGCAATTGTATGTGTGTCCGAACTGCGGTCACCATCATCAATTGCCTTCTGACGAGCGAATTAACAACTTGTTCGACGAAGGTTCATTTATGGAATATGATACAGAACTTAAAACCGGCAATCCGCTTGGATTTCCAAGCTATATGCAGAAGCTTGAGAAAGACCAGCTGAAAACAGGATTAAAGGAAGCAGTTGTAACCGGTGAAGGTACGATCAACGGTTTCCGTACTGCATTTGCTGTCATGGACTCTCGCTTCCGAATGGCAAGCATGGGATCTGTTGTAGGGGAAAAGATTGCTCGTGCAATTGAAAAAGCGCGTGAAGCGAACATTCCGTTTATCATTTTCACTGCATCTGGCGGTGCCAGGATGCAAGAGGGTGCTTTGAGTCTTATGCAGATGGCCAAGACGTCTGCTGCTGTCCAGCGATTCCGTGATGCTGGCGGACTGATGATTTCTGTCATGACGAATCCTACATATGGAGGAGTTTCTGCAAGTTTTGCGTCGCTTGGGGACTATAACTTTGCTGAGCCTGGTGCTCTAATCGGCTTTGCAGGCAGACGTGTTGTAGAAGAAACAATCCGCGAGAAGCTTCCGGAGGACTTCCAGACTGCGGAATTCCTATTGGCGCATGGACAGCTGGATGATGTTATCAATCGCCATGATATGAAAAAATATCTGACCACGATCCTCGATATCCATCAAGCAGGAGGAAACGTATCATGAAACAAGTATTGGAATTCGAGAAGCCAGTCATCGCTCTGCGCGAGAAGATTGCAGAGCTGAAGACATTCACGAAGGAGAGCGACCTAGATTTAACGGAAGAAATCGTTAAGCTGGAGACGCGGCTTGAAAGGCTGGAAAATGATATATACACAAATCTGAAGCCTTGGGATCGTGTGCAAATGGCACGGCATGCAGAGCGTCCGACGACACTTGATTATGTTGAACAGCTTTTCACTGATTTCCTGGAGTTCCACGGCGATCGATATTATGGAGATGATGCTGCAATTGTTGCAGGTATCGCCAAGTACAAAGGTCGCCCCGTAACAATCGTTGGACATCAGCGCGGCAAAACGACAAAAGAGAATATCCGTCGTAATTTCGGCATGCCGCATCCGGAAGGTTTCCGGAAGGCAGCACGTCACATGCAGCAAGCTGCTAAATTCGGACGTCCAATCATTTGCTTTATCGATACAAAGGGTGCTTTCCCGGGTCGAGCAGCAGAAGAACGAGGACAAAGTGAAGCGATTGCTCGTAACTTAATGGAAATGTCTGGCTTCGAAGTGCCGATCATTTGTATCGTTATCGGAGAAGGAGGCAGCGGCGGCGCATTGGCGCTTGGTGTTGGAGATCGCCTGCTTATGCTGGAAAACTCAACGTTCTCTGTCATTTCACCGGAAGGAGCAGCTTCCATCCTGTGGAAAGACGGCGGCAAGGCGAAGGAAGCAGCTGAAAAACTTAAGATCACGGCACCCGACCTGAAAGAGCTAGGCGTCATTGATGACATCATTCCGGAAATTCGCGGAGGTGCTCATCGGGATCTGTCGGCTCAGGCAGAGCTTGTGGATCAAGCAATTGCTGAACATCTTTCTCAATTGGAAAAATTGGACAAGCAAGTATTGCTGGAACAAAGATGGGAAAAATACAGTAATATTGGTTCGTTTGCTGAATAAGCACCTGAACATTTGGATTCATCTTCCGCTTCTGTAAACGATTTACATAGGCTTTTTTGCGGAATTCTTTCTCTTACTTTTTTTAATAAGAAAATTATATGTTTTTATTTGATAATAAGTTGGATAAGGATTATCTTTGAGAGGGTATAAAAGTTCTATAATCGAAATTGCTTAGAGGTGAGCGCATGAAAAAGATAGGTGTTCTAACAAGCGGAGGGGATTCTCCGGGCATGAACGCGGCAATCCGTTCTGTCGTAAGAAAGGCTATTTATCATGATTTGGAAGTGTATGGTATATACAACGGCTATCAAGGCTTGATTGATGGAAATATCAAACAGCTGGATCTTGGGTCAGTCGGCGATATCATTCAGCGTGGCGGAACAGTACTCCACACAGCCCGCTGTGAAGAATTCAAGACCGATGAAGGACAGAATAAAGGAATTGAGCAGCTAAAGCGTATTGGCATCGAGGGACTTGTTGTCATTGGTGGTGACGGTTCATTCCGCGGAGCAGAGAAGCTGACGCAAAAAGGCTATCCATGCATCGGTGTACCGGGAACGATTGATAATGATATTCCAGGTACAGATTTTACAATTGGGTTTGATACAGCACTGAACACAGTTATCGAAGCTATTGATAAAGTTCGCGATACTGCTACTAGCCATGAGCGTACGTATGTAGTCGAAGTAATGGGCCGCCATGCAGGTGACATCGCCTTATGGGCAGGTCTTGCAGACGGTGCTGAAAGTATTCTGATTCCTGAACAGCCGACAGACTTCAATGACGTAATCGAGCGTCTGAAGCGCGGTCAGGAACGCGGAAAGAAACATAGTATCATCATCGTTGCAGAAGGAGTCGGCAGTGGGTTTGAGTTCGGCAAACGTATCGAGGAAGCAACGAATATGGATACACGAGTGACTATTTTGGGACATGTGCAAAGGGGCGGATCGCCTACAGCAAATGATCGTGTGCTAGCAAGCCGACTAGGCGCGCACGCAGTTGATCTATTGCTTGAAGGCAAATCCGGACGCATGGTAGGAATTCAAAATAACAAACTTGTGGATCACGACATTCTGGAAATTTTAGACCAGAGACACGAAATCGACCTGGACATGTATAAGCTATCCCAGGAATTATCGATCTAATAGTTCTTGCACTACTGAAGGAGGATTCTCATAATGAGAAAAACAAAAATCGTATGTACAATTGGACCAGCTTCTGAGTCCGTAGAAACACTAGTTCAGCTTATCGAGGAAGGCATGAATGTTGCACGCCTTAACTTCTCTCACGGTGATTTTGAGGAGCATGGCGCCCGCATCAAGAATATCCGCGAAGCATCAAAGCGCACAGGTAAAACGGTAGCTATCCTTTTGGATACAAAAGGTCCTGAGATTCGTACTGGCGTCCTGCAAGGCGGAGAAGCGAATATCGAAAAAGGTGACGAGATCTTTGTCAGCATGACTGAGCTGGAAGGTTCCAAAGAGAGATTCTCTGTAACATATCCTGGCTTAATCAATGATGTTCATGTCGGCTCGAAGTTTCTATTGGATGACGGCTTGATCGAGTTGGAAGTACTGGACATCGATAAGGCGAATAATGAAATCAAAACAAAAGCATTGAACTCCGGTTTGCTTAAAAACAAAAAAGGTGTCAATGTGCCAGGTGTCAGCGTAAACCTTCCGGGTATTACGGACAAGGATGCAAGCGACATCGAGTTCGGAATCGAACAAGGCATTGATTTCATCGCTGCTTCCTTCGTAAGACGCCCATCTGATGTATTGGAAATCCGTGAATTGCTTGAAAAGCATGAAGCTGGCCATGTCCAAATCATCCCGAAAATCGAAAACCAGGAAGGCTTCGACAACCTGGATTCTATTTTGCAGGTGAGTGACGGTCTAATGGTTGCACGTGGTGACCTAGGCGTTGAAATCCCGGCAGAAGATGTACCATTGGCACAAAAAGAAATGATCAAGCAATGTAATATCGCTGGTAAGCCAGTTATCACTGCAACGCAGATGCTTGACAGCATGCAGCGTAACCCGCGCCCGACACGTGCAGAAGCATCTGACGTTGCGAATGCGATTTTCGATGGTACAGACGCGATCATGCTTTCTGGTGAAACAGCTGCAGGTAACTACCCTGTCGAGGCTGTCCGCACGATGAACAATATTGCTCGCAAAGCAGAGACTGCACTTGATCATAAAGCAATTCTTGATGAGCGATCCAAAGCAAGTGATATGACAATTACAGATGCAATCAGCCAGTCAGTTGGTCATACTGCTATTAACTTGAGTGTCAGCGCAATCGTTACTGCTACTTCAAGTGGCTACACTGCTAAGATGATTTCCAAGTATCGTCCGAAAGCACCTATCGTAGCAGTTACATTTGATGAAGCAACAAACCGCAGACTAGCCCTTGTATGGGGTGTACAGGCGATTACTGGTGAACGCGTAGAATCTACAGATGATATGCTGGATCTTGCGGTAGATACAGGACTATCTACTGAATTGTTCAAGCGCGGGGACCGTATCATCATCGCTGCAGGTGTACCTGTAGGAGAAACTGGTACAACTAACTTGATGAAAGTACATGTTATCGGTGATATCCTTGCTAAAGGACAAGGCATCGGAAAAGGCAGTGTCTATGGTAAAGCAGTCGTTGCAAAGGATGCCGAAGAAGCACAGCGTCTTCTTCAGCCAGGAGATATCCTTGTAACGTACGGCACAGATAAAGACATGATGCCAGCAATCGAAAAAGCTGGCGGTCTTATTGTTGAAGAAGGCGGTTTGACATCCCACGCAGCGGTTGTCGGCTTAAGCCTTGGTATCCCAGTCGTAGTTGGTGTAGCGGAAGCAGCAACAAAAATCTCTAATGGCGCACTAGTAACAGTTGATGCAGCCAAAGGTGATATTTACGACGGTCATGCAAGTGTTCTTTAAGATATAAGAGACGAGGAGAGGGTATGAGACCCTCTCCTTTTTTCATTTTACAAGGCTGTGGTACACTTGAATTATCCTGATTTATTGGAGCGTTGTGTATGAAAAAAGCGTTACTTTTCCTTTTTATCTTGTTCCCGGCTATTGAAATAACATTCTTCATCTGGGCTGGAATGGAAATCGGTTTTCTTTGGCTTTTCCTTCTTATCGTGGCAACAGGTCTGCTTGGAGTTGCGTTGGCGCGCCGTGAAGGAATCCAGACATATAGGAGGGCAAAGGAGCAAATGCAGAGTGGGCAGCCGCCGACTGATGAACTACTTAACGGTACTTGCATTCTGATTGGGGGATTCCTTCTATTGCTTCCCGGATTTTTCAGTGATTTGATAGGTCTATTGTTTTTACTGCCGTTTACCCGTAAAAGACTTCGTTACTGGGTACAGGCGCTGCTTATGCGGCTTATAGCGAAAAATACGATTCGTGTCTACCGCCGTTAAATCTGTTTGCCAGATTTGATATATTGCCAGAGGACACGCAGAACACCTGTATGGTAAAGCGTATGCAGGACAACTAATAGTACCGGGCCGGCTAAAAGGCCGATAAAGCCTAACAGCTGGAATCCAGCAAAGACAGCAATCAGAGTAGCTAACGGATTGAGCCCGATCTGGACTGACAGTAGATTGGGTTCCATTAGCTGACGCTGCAGCACGATTACGAGATAAAGCACAGCCAGTCCAATCGTTAAAGAGAAATTCCCGGTGAGAAAGCTGTACAGAATCCAAGGAACGAAGACAATCCCTGTTCCGAGATAAGGTACGATATCAATAAGGGAAATGAAGAAAGCTGTAGCAATCGGATGCTCAATGCGCAGTACAGCAAAACCGATACACATAATCACGAAAGTCAAACTCAAGAGCAAAGCCTGTGCTTTTAGGAATCCAAAGCATGCTTTTTTTAGGCCCTTGCCTACTTGCTTGGCGGAAGAGAGTAGTAGAGAAGGTAGAAATCGATTTAGGAACGCAGAGATATTTTCCCAGTCCTTACAGATGAAAAAAGTGCCTAGCAAGGCAAAAATACAAACGCTTATATAAAGAGGTGCCTTGCCAAGCAACATAGGAACAGCTTCCAGTGCAGTTTGAATGCCTTCTCCAAGTGTTGCAGACAGATGCTGAATGACTGCTTGCAAATTCTCATCCAATGCTTCTTGCTGGTCAGGGTTCAATTCCTGTTGAAAAGACATCAATCGCTCATAATATGGCACAATATAAAGCTCCGCCAGTTTTTGTACATAACCTATAAAATCAGTGAAATGTACGGGTACAGTCTTAGCCAGATAAGCTGCGCCTTGGGCAATTTCATTTACTGCCAACGCAAGACCAGCAAGACAGAAACCTAAAAATATCAATAGTATCAGTGCAACAGCTGCGGTCCTGTTCAAGGCTGTTTTTTGCTCAATCAGACGGACAGCAGGATTCATCAGAATTGCTAGGATGACCGAGATGATAAATGGATATACATAAGGAGCGGCCAGCATAATGATTGCAATACTGCCCGCGATGGATCCAAGGACAATACATAATCGCAGCATTTGGTGAAGTGTTGTCATTTGCATAAGCTCACATCCTTTTATTAGTGAAGAAAGTTTGGAGGAAAAATTTTGTTAAACACATCATCATTATTTTTAGTAATCATTCTTATATTAGGAATCATCGGAAAGAACCAATCCATTACGATCGCTGCATACGTTTTACTTGGCATTAAAGTACTGCAGTTAGATGACAAGGTATTCCCATTTCTAGCTTCCAAAGGTTTAAGTATTGGAATCACCGTCCTTACGATTGCGGTACTTGTCCCAATTGCAAGCGGAGAAATTGGCTTCAAAGATTTATATGCAAGTGTGAAATCATATTATGCCTGGGTAGCATTAGCAGCAGGTATTCTTGTTGCGGTTTTAGGAAAATACGGTGTGAATCTGATGTCTTCAGATCCACAGGTGACAGTAGCCCTTGTAATAGGTACAATCCTTGCTGTTGTGCTGTTAAACGGTGTTGCGGTTGGACCGCTGATAGGAGCGGGGATTGCTTATATGGTGTTCCAGATTGTTGGGCTATTTACTAAATGATGAAAAATTGATATTATTCAAATAATAAAGAAAACAAAAAAATTAAAACGTTTTCATTTCACAAACAGTTATATTATGTTTATAATGAAAGTGCTTCACTCAAATATCTAGCAACTTGAATTTTTTATTACACATGTTATGGATTTAACTTTTACTAAAGGGGAGAGATTAACATGGCAGTAGTTAAGGGGCTTGAAGGTGTTGTAGCGGCAGAATCAAAGATCAGCTCAATTATTGACGATCAACTGACTTATGCAGGCTATAGCATTGATGATCTTGCTAGTAATTCCAGTTTCGAGGAAGTAATTTATTTGTTATGGCATGATGAGCTGCCGACTGAGGAGCAGCTTGCACAGCTAAAAGGGGAATTGGCTGCGCAGGCAAAGCTGCCAGAACCGGTCATCGAACACTTAAAATCTTTTGATTTGAAAGCGGTTCATCCGATGGCTGCACTTCGCACTGCTGTTTCACTGCTTGGGTTGTACGATGAGGATGCAGAAGTGAATACACCAGAAGCGAATGCTAAGAAGGCAATCCGTCTTCAGGCACAGATTGCAACGCTAGTTGCAACTTTTTCTCGTATCCGTTCCGGTCAGGAACCAGTGACACCACGGGAAGATTACAGCTATGCTGCGAATTTCCTGTATATGTTCAACGAGAAAGAACCAAGTGACATTGAGATTGAAGCGATGAATAAGGCACTTGTGCTTCACGCTGACCATGAATTGAATGCATCTACATTTACTGCACGTGTCTGTGTCGGTACATTGTCTGATATGTATTCAGGTCTTACAGCAGCAATTGGTGCATTAAAAGGCCCGCTTCATGGAGGCGCAAACGAAGCAGTTATGGAGATGTTGTTCGACATTGGTGAGATTGACAATGTAGAACCGTATCTTGAAAAGAAATTTGCAAACAAAGAGAAGATCATGGGTATGGGACACCGTGTCTATAAATCTGGTGATCCGCGTGCAAAATTCTTAAAAGAAATGTCTCGTGAACTGACAGAGATATCCGGGCAGACAAAATGGTATGAAATGAGCGTAAAAGTAGAAGACATCGTCAAGCGCGAGAAAAACCTTCCGGCAAACGTCGATTTCTATTCCGCTACATGCTATTACAGCTTAGGGATCGATCATGATCTTTATACACCGATCTTTACAGTGAGCCGTTTCTCAGGATGGATTGCACATATCCTGGAACAATACTCAGACAACCGTCTGATTCGTCCACGAGCAGAATATGTCGGGGAAACACATCGTACGTTTACAGCATTAGAAGAAAGAGTCTAATATTTTTACAACCACAAAGGAAAATATTTGCTAAACTGATAGAGTATCAGATTTTATTTAGGAGGAATCGAACATGGCTGAAGCAAACAAAATCACAGTAACAAACGGAGCGCTGCAAGTACCAGACCGTCCGGTCATCCCTTTCATCGAAGGAGATGGAACAGGTCCTGATATTTGGGCTGCCGCAAGCCGTGTACTCGAGGCTGCTGTAGATAAGGCTTACAAAGGCGAGAAGTCAATTGAATGGAAAGAAGTTTATGCAGGTCAGAAAGCATTCGATAAGACAGGCGAATGGCTCCCGGAAGAAACACTTGATGTTATCCGCGAATACAAGATTGCAATCAAAGGTCCATTGACAACGCCGGTTGGCGGCGGTATTCGTTCATTGAACGTAGCGCTAAGACAAGAGCTTGATTTGTTTACTTGCTTACGTCCGGTCCGCTACTTCAGAGGTGTTCCTTCACCAGTGAAGAAGCCAGAGGATACGGATATGGTGATTTTCCGTGAGAATACGGAAGATATCTATGCTGGTATCGAATGGCAGAAGGGCTCACCGGAAGTGAAAAAAGTCATCGATTTCCTTGAGAATGAAATGGGAGTACATAACATTCGCTTCCCGGAAACATCTGGTATCGGCATCAAGCCTGTATCGGAAGAAGGAACACAGCGATTGGTGCGCGCAGCAATTGACTACGCAATCCAAGAAAATAGAAAAAGCGTAACACTGGTTCATAAAGGCAACATCATGAAATTCACCGAAGGAGCCTTCAAAAACTGGGGTTACGAACTTGCTGAAGCTGAATATGGCGACAAAGTATTCACATGGCAGCAGTATGATAAGATTGCTGAAGATCAAGGCCGTGAAGCTGCTGACAAAGCACAGCAGGAAGCGGAAGCGGCTGGCAAGATTGTCATTAAAGATGCGATTGCAGATATCTTCCTTCAGCAGATCCTGACTCGTCCTGCAGAGTTTGACGTAGTGGCGACGATGAACTTGAATGGAGATTACATTTCCGATGCACTTGCTGCACAAGTCGGTGGTATCGGTATCGCACCAGGAGCGAATATCAACTATGAAACAGGTCATGCCATCTTTGAAGCTACTCATGGTACAGCGCCAAAGTATGCTGGCTTGGATAAAGTGAATCCATCTTCTGTAATCCTTTCCGGAGTGCTTCTTCTTGAGCACCTTGGCTGGAGAGAAGCAGCAGATTTAATCACAAAAGCTATGGACAAGACGATTGCTTCCAAAGTTGTCACATATGATTTTGCCCGCTTGATGGACGGTGCTACAGAAGTGAAGGCGTCCGAATTCGGTGATGAACTGATCAAAAATATGGACTAATGTGTCGAAGGAGGAAACATCATGGCAATCAAACGCAGAAAAGTATCCGTAATCGGTAGTGGTTTTACAGGGGCTACAACAGCATTCCTGATCGCGCAGAAAGAGCTTGCGGATGTCGTGCTAGTCGACATCCCAGACATGGAGAACCCAACCAAGGGTAAAGCCTTGGATATGCTGGAGGCATCTCCGGTTCAGGGGTTCGATGCACATGTGAAAGGTACGTCAGACTATGCTGACACGAAGGATTCCGATGTGGTTGTCATCACTGCAGGTATCGCTCGTAAGCCTGGAATGAGCCGCGATGATCTTGTGAATACAAACAGCAAGATCATGAAATCTGTTACTGAACAGGTTGTGAAGTATTCTCCGGATAGCATCATTGTTGTATTGACCAACCCGGTTGATGCAATGACATATACAGTGTATAAAACATCCGGATTCCCGCGTAACCGTGTAATCGGTCAGTCCGGTGTTCTTGATACAGCTCGTTTCCGTACATTCGTAGCGGAAGAGCTTAACCTATCCATCAAGGATATCACTGGCTTCGTTCTTGGTGGACATGGAGACGACATGGTCCCGCTTATCCGTTACTCCTATGCAGGCGGAATTCCGCTCGAGACATTGATTCCGGAAGATCGCCTCAATGCGATTGTGGAACGTACACGTAAAGGCGGCGGTGAAATCGTCAACCTTCTAGGAAACGGAAGTGCGTATTACGCACCGGCAGCATCCTTGCTCGTGATGGTAGAAGCTATCCTGAAGGATCAGCGCCGTGTTCTTCCAGCTATTGCTTATCTGGAAGGTGAATATGGCTACAACGATCTATTCTTAGGTGTACCGACAATAATCGGTGGCAGCGGCCTGGAGGATATCATCCAGCTTGAGCTTACAGATGACGAAAAATCGCAGCTTGATAAATCCGTCGATTCTGTACGTAAAGTCATGACTGTGCTTCAATAATATAACGAATAGACTGGGCAAATATTGCCTGACAAAGAAAATCCGAACTATGTTGCAAATTCTTTTATAAAGAATTTGGACAAGTTCGGATTTTTCTATCTATTTATTTTTGGTGTAAGGTTAAGTCATACAATTATAAAAAAAGTAAAAAAAGAACAAGAGAACGTTCCAGAGAAATACCAGAAATGGAGGCGAACCGAACACCAGTACTACATCATATTATGGAAATATTATATTAAATGTCTCCGAGTTACTTAGTATTTTATAAATGCTAAAAGTGGTTTTCGTGTTTTAACGAAGTGTTACGACTAACTAGCGAAGGAAATACATGGAGACTCCTACGCCCATGGAAAGCGGAGTGTATTTCCGTAGCGGTGATGCAAATTGATAGCTATTGGTCACTGTTTTCTTATATTTACAAACTCTTAACAGAGAAAGCGAATTAGTATGGTTCACTTTACAGTTGGAAAACGGTATGATGTTGCATAGAGGGGGCTAGTATCCATGGCACAAAAAGTACTTATTGTTGATGATGAAGAATCCATCGTAACATTGCTGCAATACAATATAGAAAGAGCTGGGTTCGAAACGGAAACAGCCTTCGATGGCTTGTCTGGACTGCAGAAGGCTTTGCAGAATACATATGATATGATCGTTCTTGATCTAATGCTTCCGGAACTGGATGGAACAGAAGTGTGCAAGCAGCTGCGACAGAAGCAGATTGATACGCCAATTCTCATGCTGACTGCTCGGGATGAGGAACTGGACAAGGTACTCGGTCTCGAGCTTGGTGCAGATGATTATCTGACGAAGCCTTTCAGCCCGAAAGAAGTTGTTGCGCGGATCAAAGCTATTTTGCGACGCACGAATAAAAGTGACAATTATATGGAAAGCGGCGAAATCAAGATTGCAGGCTTGTCCATTTTCCCTGATCAATATGAAGCATCTATTAATGGAGAATCCTTGAGCTTCACTCGCAAAGAATTTGAACTCTTACTGTATTTATCAAAAAACAAAGGACGCGTCATGTCACGAGATCAGCTGCTTAGCTCAGTCTGGAACTATGACTTCGTCGGAGATACGCGTATTGTGGATGTACACATCAGTCATTTACGTGAAAAAATCGAACCGGATTCTAAACATCCTGTCTATATTAAGACGATCCGCGGCTTGGGCTATAAAATGGAGGAGCCGCAATAATGCGTCGCAGTTCTTATGGGATTGCCGTCTATGGATCGCTCATCCTGCTGATCTTTGCGGCAATCGGTTTTATCCTCATGCAAATCACTTCCGAGTGGTTTATTCTTTGGAGTGCCCTGCTGATCGGTGCAGCACTGATCATTTCGGTCTTATACCGACTGCAGGAACGCTATATCAAGCCTGTTTCCATGACTGCCGAAGTGGCAGAGGAACTGGTGAAAGGGAACTATAAGGCAAGGAATTACGAAAACTTTTATGGAGATGCCGGCCGCCTGATCCGCGCAGTAAATCAGATTGCGCGAAATCTGCACGAACTAGAGCTCTTAGAGAAGATGCAGGAAGATCAGCTGGAAACGGTGATTGATAATATGGAAAGTGGCTTGATGCTTGTCGATGAACGGGGATATGTGCACCTGGTCAACAGGAAGTTCCTTTCCGTATTCGGAGGCAAGGACAAGGATTATATCGGTCATGTATATCATGATACGATTTCACAAACCAATATCCATCATGTTGTTTCCGAGGCCTTCCTTTACGAAGAGAAGGTACGTGATGCTTTCACATTGCAGCGGGAGAAAGAGAAGCGCTTTTTCGAAATTGTCGCTGCACCTATTTTCAATGACTCCTACGATTTGAAGGGTGCTGTTCTCGTTTTCTACGAGATTACAGATCTGAAGCGTGTGGAGGAGATGCGGAAGGATTTTGTGGCCAATGTGTCGCATGAACTGAAAACGCCGCTTACTTCCATACGTGGTTTTTCCGAAACATTGCTGGAAGAAGGGGCATTGGATGATAAGGAGCTCACGGAGCGCTTTATTACGATTATTAATAATGAAAGTCAGCGCCTTCAAGCATTGGTGAAGGATTTGCTAGAGCTTTCTCGTTTAGAGAAAGATGAACTTCAAGTGAGGATGGAGCGGCTTGATTTTCGCTATATGGTCGACGCGATTATGCCGATGATAGAGCAGCATGCAGCTAACAAGCAAATCGAGGTGGAGCTGGAGCTGCCTGACAGTGTCATCATGCGCGGAGATGAGGACAGGTTAAAGCAGCTTGTTATCAACTTGATGAATAATGCCGTCAACTATTCACCGCCAAGCGGGAAGGTGAAGTTGAAAGTAACACAATCGAATGATGCAGTGTTTGCCGAGATATCTGATACTGGTATGGGAATTCCGGAAGATTCACTCGATCGTATTTTCGAGCGTTTTTACCGTGTTGATAAGGCTCGCAGCCGTAATACCGGCGGAACGGGACTGGGTCTTGCTATTGTCAAGCACGTGGTGGAGGCGCATGGCGGAACGATCACGGTAAGCAGCGAAGTGAATAAAGGATCCACGTTTTCTATCCGATTGCCAAAGGCTCTTGGCTAAGATCGTCCAGCTGGACGATCTTTTTTGTTTCGGCAAGGAAACATGGTAAACTAATTAAAAGAGACAGGAACGATGATAAAGGAGTTTGATGTATGACGAAAAAATTGGTATTGATTGATGGGAACAGCATCGCGTATCGTGCTTTTTTTGCGCTTCCGCTGCTGAATAATGATAAAGGAATCCACACAAATGCTATCTATGGATTCACTACAATGCTATTCCGTATATTAGAAAATGAGAAACCGACACATTTGCTAGTCGCCTTTGATGCAGGGAAGACGACTTTCCGTCATGAAACGTATAAAGAATACAAAGGTGGCCGTCAGAAAACACCATCCGAATTATCGGAACAATTCCCGCTGCTGCGTGAATTACTGGATGCATTCTCAATTAGGCATTATCAGCTAAATCAATATGAAGCGGATGATATTATCGGCACATTGACGAAACAAGCAGAAGCGGATGATTTCGAGGTTAAAGTCATTTCCGGGGACAAGGATTTATTGCAGCTTGTTAGTGAGAAGACGACTATTCAGCTTACGAGAAAAGGTATCAGTGAGATTGATTCTTATACACCGGACTTTCTATTGGAAAACATGGAAGTTACACCTGATCAGATTATCGATATGAAAGCACTCATGGGCGATAGCTCCGATAATATACCAGGAGTTCCGGGTGTCGGCCAAAAGACTGCTGTCAAATTGCTAAAGCAGTTCCAAACGCTGGATCGTATTTACGAACAGCTGGATGACGTATCAGGAAAAAGCATCAAGCAGAAGCTGACCGATAATAAAGAATCGGCGTTCATGAGCCGGGAGTTGGCGACAATAGAAACAAAAGCGCCAATCGAAGTAAGACTTGAAGAAATTAATTATGATGGCTTTCAGCCTGCAGCTGTGAGTACGATATTCAAAGATCTTGGATTCCAGTCGCTGCTTGGCAGGCTTGGTGAAGAAGGTGCACCAGAAGAAGTATCTCAAGAGCTTACACCGCTGGATGTAACAATCGTGGATAACATCACAGATGATCTGTTCACCGGTGAAGATGCACTTGTTGTCGAGATGCTGACTGATAACTATCATACAGCTCAAATTGAAGGGTTTGGCCTCGCCAATGCAAACGGAGCATATTTCATACCCTCAGATGTCGCATACGAATCAGATGTGTTCAAAGCGTGGGCAGAAGATAGTACAAAAGCAAAATGGGTTTTTGATGTAAAACGATCTGTCGTAGCATTGCTGCATCACGGAATTACGATGGAGAATGCTGATTTTGATCTACTATTGGCGTCTTACTTGATCAATCCATCTGAGAATCATCATGACATCCCGGCAATTGGGCATCGATTAGGTAAAAACAATGTCTTATATGATGAAGAAGTATACGGAAAAGGCGCAAAAATGAAGGTGCCGGATTTGGAAGCCTTCAGTGACCATCTTGCCAGAAAAGCGATGGTCATCTACCAGCTTAAGCCAGAAGCAGAAGCCAAGCTTTCGGAAAACGAGCAGCTTGATTTATTCCGTAACCTGGAAATGCCGCTTGCCAGCATCCTTGGAGAAATGGAGTATCTAGGTGTCCAGGTTGATGTGGAACGTATCAAGGAAATGAAGGAAGAGCTTGGCGGAAGATTATCGGAAATCGAGCAGAAGGTGTACGAACTTGCGGGCGAAGAATTCAATCTTAACTCACCAAAACAGCTTGGACCGATCCTTTTCGAAAAGCTGGGTTTACCGGTCATCAAGAAAACAAAAACAGGCTATTCCACATCAGCAGATATATTGGAACAGCTTGCTGATCAGCATGAGATCATTCAGCAGCTTCTTTTATACCGTCAATTAGGGAAACTGCAGTCCACTTATATAGAAGGACTTTTGAAAGTGGTGGATAAGGACACGAATAAAATCCATACACGATTCAATCAGGCATTAACACAAACCGGTCGATTGAGCTCTACTGAGCCGAATTTGCAGAACATCCCGATCCGACTTGAAGAAGGTCGTAAAATCAGACAAGCCTTTGTACCGTCAAAAGAGAATTCCGTTATCTTTGCTGCTGACTATTCTCAAATTGAGCTTCGAGTTTTAGCGCATATCGCTAAGGATGAAAAATTGATTGAGGCATTCAATGAAGATATGGATATTCACAGCCGGACAGCAATGGACGTTTTTCATGTTGAAGAGAAGGATATTACCAGCAACATGCGCCGCCAAGCGAAGGCAGTTAACTTTGGTATCGTTTATGGAATTAGTGATTATGGATTATCTCAAAGTCTCGGTATCACACGTAAGGAAGCACAGCAGTTCATCGATCGTTATCTCAAGAGTTTCCCTGGTGTAAAAACATACATGGAAGATATCGTCCAGGATGCTAAGCAAAAAGGCTTTGTAACAACGCTCATGAATCGCAGACGCTATCTTCCGGATCTGACCAGCAGGAACTATAATGTGCGAAGCTTTGCTGAACGGACAGCGATGAATACACCAATCCAAGGCAGTGCAGCCGACATCATCAAAAAAGCGATGATTGATTTGGCAGAACGTCTTGAAACAGAACAGATGGAAGCGAAGCTTTTGCTTTCGGTGCACGATGAACTGATTCTGGAAGCACCAGAATCTGAACTCGAGAAATTGAAAGAAATAGTACCCGATGTTATGGAACACGCTGTTGAGCTGGATGTACCGCTGAAAGTGGAATATGCATACGGCAAGACATGGTACGATGCGAAATAAGTAAGGAAAGAAGGACAAGGAATGCCGGAATTACCTGAGGTAGAAACAGCAAGAAGGACATTGGAACAGCTTGTCGTCGGCAAGACGATTGAAGATGTCACTGTCCGCTGGCATAAAATTATTAAATTCGATGAAGGTGTGGAAGCCTTCATCAATCGGCTGAAAGGACAAACATTCCGTTCGATTGGCCGAAAAGGAAAGTTTCTTTTATTTTACTTGGATGGAGATGTACTTGTGTCTCATTTGCGTATGGAAGGAAAGTTCTCCGTCAAGCCGGAAACAGAACCATCGGACAAGCATACCCATGTCATCTTCAAGCTGACAAATGGTGAACAGCTCCGTTATAACGATGTCCGCAAGTTCGGTACGATGCACCTGTTCACTGAAGGCCAGGAAAATGATACACCGCCGCTTACCTTAGTTGGGCCAGAGCCTTTTGATGAAGCTTTTACTTTGGATTATTTCAAAGACAAGGTACAGCGAAGCAGCAGGATGATCAAAAATATCCTGCTGGATCAGACTGTGGTTGCAGGTTTGGGCAATATCTATGTTGATGAGACATTGTTTAAAGCCGGGGTACATCCGGAGCGTCGAGGCAGTTCGATGGAAGACATGGAATTGGTTCGTATTCAGCAAGCAGCGGCTGAGACATTGCTGGAAGCAGTCGAAAAGGGCGGCAGCACTATCCGTAGTTATGTGAACAGCCAAGGGAAGATCGGCACGTTCCAGCAGCAGCTGCTCGTATACGGTCAGAACGGAACACCATGTCCGAATTGCGGCAGGGAAATCATCAAAATCAAAGTAGGCGGAAGAGGCACACATATCTGTACTTCCTGTCAGAAGTAAAGGAGGACTCAATGGTGGGTATTGTAATTGGACTGACCGGCGGCATTGCATCCGGAAAAAGTACAGTGAGCGACTTGTTCAAAGAATATAATATCCCGGTTGTTGATGCGGATATCGTCGCCCGCGAGGTAGTCGAGCCGGGTGAGCCTGCTTTGGATAGCATTGTTGATTCATTCGGCAGTGAGATATTGCTTCCTGACGGGTCGCTTGACAGGCAGAAGCTAGGCGGAATTATCTTTCGAAATCAAGAGAAACGCGAGATTTTGAATGGTATCGTCCATCCCGTTGTCAGGGAAAGGATGATAGCTAATCGCGATCGTCTTAAAACTGGTCATCCAGCAGTTGTTCTTGATATACCACTATTATTTGAAGGCAACCAATTGCATCTAGTTGATAAGGTTGTTGTTGTAAATGTGGACCCGCGAATCCAGCTGGAAAGACTGATGCAACGAAATGATCTTACTGAGCAGGCAGCATTGGACCGAATCAACAGCCAAATGCCATTGGCAGACAAAGCAGCCCGAGCGGATGCAATCATTGATAACAATGGCAGCAGGGATGAAACGAGAGCGCAGCTGAAAAAGCTTTTGCTAACTTGGAACATAAGAGAAGGAGCCTAACAAAAAGGGCTCCTTTTTTATTCGCATTTTCCCTTTAATATGTTATACTAATATCAATAAATCAATATATAGTGTGACACATTAGAGGAGGCATAATAATGACAACACGTATCGCGATTAATGGATTTGGCAGAATTGGACGATTGGTTTGCAGACGAGCAATGGAAATGCCTGATTTGGAAATTGTGGCAGTGAATGCTTCTTATCCGGCAGAGACGCTGGCTCATCTTCTCCGCTATGATAGCGTGCATGGTAACTTGGATGCTGATATTTCCGCAGAAGCTGGCTCAATTGTTTACGCTGGGAAAAAGATCCGTGTCATAGGAGAAAGAAATCCAGCGCAGCTTCCATGGAAGGATCTAGAAGTTGATGTCGTCATCGAAGCTACCGGGAAGTTCTGTTCTCAGGAAACTGCATCCCTGCACTTGGATGCAGGCGCTAAAAAGGTTGTCATTACAGCTCCTGGAAAAAATGTGGACGCAACGATTGTAATGGGTGTAAATGATCGGATATATGAAAGTGATGTGCATCATATCGTTTCCAACGCTTCCTGTACGACAAACTGCCTGGCTCCTGTCGTTAAAATACTGGATGAACGGTTTGCGATTAAAAACGGACTGATGACAACTGTTCATAGCTTCACGAATGACCAGAAAAATATCGATAATCCGCATAAAGACCTACGCAGAGCCAGAGGATGTACACAATCTATCATTCCGACGACAACAGGGGCGGCCAAAGCACTTGCGGAAGTCTTGCCGCATCTGAAGGGAAAGCTACACGGCATGGCATTACGTGTTCCGACTCCAAATGTATCGCTTGTTGATCTCGTAGTCGATGTGGAAGAATCCGTCACAGCTGAGCAAGTTAATGATGCGTTCCGAACAGCGGCAGAAACGGATATGCGTGGCATTGTATCTTATAGTGAAGAGCCATTGGTCAGCATTGATTATACGACTACTGCGCAATCGGCTACAATTGATGGGTTATCCACTATCGTTATGGAAGGTAAAAAGATAAAGGTTATTGCTTGGTACGATAATGAATGGGGGTACTCCTGCCGAGTCGTCGATTTGGCCCAGCTTGTCGGCAGCAGTCTTCTGAAAGTGGATAAAGCAGAAGTCGTCTAAGTGGAAAACCCCCTCTTTGTACTAATTTTGAACGTATGCTTGCCAAACAGGTACAAACACTATATACTACTTTTTGCATGCATTCTTTGCAGCATACAAGCATGATGTCAAAACTGTTTTCCTAAAGAATTTATGCAGCAAGTGACTGCTTAAAGGGTTAGGACCTCTTAGGACTAACTTTCCCCCGTGGCAATTCACGCATCTATTTTTTAGGTAAATATTCAAAGGGGGAAGTACATTGGATACAATGGGAAGACATGTTATAGCGGAACTATGGGATTGTAACACAGAAAAACTGAACGACATGCAGCTGATCGAGCAGATCTTCGTTGACGCGGCATTGAAATCAGGAGCTGAAGTACGGGAGGTTGCCTTCCACAAATTTGCGCCGCATGGCGTGAGCGGAGTGGTTATCATCTCTGAATCACATCTGACAATTCACAGTTTTCCGGAACATGGCTACGCCAGCATTGATGTATACACTTGCGGTAACATCATTGACCCGAACGTAGCAACCGATTATATCATTGACGCGCTTGAAGCTAAAACCTGTGAAAAAGCAGAGCTTCCGCGGGGCATGGGTCCTGTGGCAGTACAGCCGAAATCACATTAATACCTGGATAACCAACCCTGTACCTTTTAGGAACAGGGTTTTTTTATGTTGTATCTCAATTCGGGAAAATGGCAAGCCTACATAAGGGATAGATAGCTTATGGTCGCATTTTAGTTTTACTTCAGATATAATATCAGGTACTAATAGTTACTGCTAGAAAGAAGGTATGATTTTGAATAGACGTGTCGTAGTTACTGGATATGGTGCTGTTACGCCGCTTGGTTCGGATGTAGAGACATTCTGGAATAATATTAAAGCTGGAGAATCCGGCATCAAACAGCTGGATCCGGAGAAATTTGCCGGAATAGCTTCGCAAATCGGCGGAATTGCCAGCGGATTTGATCCGGAGAAGTATTTGGACAAAAAAGAAATTGAACGCTATGACTTGTATAGTCAATTTGCTTATGGTGCTTCTTTGCAGGCAATGGAGCAAGCCAATCTTTCAGTGGATACCGTAAATCCGGAACGTGTCGGAATTTATATCGGTTCCGGTATTGGCGGCGTAAATACAATATTGGACAATCATGCCACTATGCTCGAGAAAGGTCCTCGGCGCGTTTCACCATTTATGGTACCGATGATGATTAGCAACATGGCAGCAGGAATAGTTTCAATTAAGACGGGCTTTAGCGGTCCTAGCTTCGCACCTGTATCTGCTTGTGCAACTGGTAACCATGCGATTGGGGAAGCATTCCTGAATATTAAGCACGGGCTTGCAGATGCAATTCTTGCTGGTGGAGCGGAAGCATCGATTACGCCTTTCGCTTATGCTGGTTTTACAAAAATGCGCGCGATGAGTACGCAAAATGATACACCTCAAACTGCAAGCTCGCCATTCGATGCTAATCGAGATGGGTTTGTCATGTCAGAAGGTGCAGGTATTCTTGTGCTGGAAGAGCTGGAACATGCGCAAAAACGAGGCGCAAACATCCTTGGTGAAATTGTGGGATACGGGTCGACAACAGATGCGCACCACATTACATCGCCTAATTATCTTGGTCCTGCACGCGCAATGAAGCTGGCAATGCAAATGGCTGATTTAGACCTTGGGGACGTGGATTACATAAATGCGCACGCTACAAGCACCCCTGAAGGAGATAAAACGGAAACAAAAGCAATTAAGGAAGTATTTGGAGGCAAAGCTAGTGACTTGCTAATCAGTTCAACGAAATCAATGACTGGTCATTTGTTTGGTGCTGCGGGAGCTGTAGAAGCAATTATCACACTGAAAGCCTTGCAAGATGGCATTGTACCTCCAACGATCAATTATCGTGATGCTGATCCTGAATGCGATCTGTCTTATGTACCGAACGAAGCAGTGGAAAAGGATTTAACAGTTGCTTTGTCGAATGGTTTCGGTTTCGGCGGACACAATGCAGTGCTCGCACTGCAAAAATGGAAAGGGTAGCCCTTGGCTGCCTTTTTTTGTTGGGTCTAAGAACGCTTCGATTTTTAGCTTGAATCATGGTAGAATAGGAAAAAGACGATGCAAAAGTGTCGCAAATGCGCGAAGCCTGTCGAGGTTCGCGAAAGTAATGGGGTGGATCGGCATGAGATGTCCAAACTGCCAATATAAAAGCACAAAAGTATTAGACTCCCGTCCCATCGAGGAAGGGCGTTCCATCCGGCGACGCAGGGAATGTGAAGACTGCGCTTTTCGCTTTACAACGTTCGAACGTATTGAAGCAACACCTTTGATTGTTGTTAAAAAAGAAGGAACGCGGGAAGAATTCAGTAAAGAGAAGCTTTTGCGCGGGTTGATCAAGGCGTGTGAGAAACGTCCGGTCGCGCTTGAGCAGATTGAACATATTGTAGCGGAAGTGGAGAAGGAACTGCGTAACAGCGGAACATCCGAAGTACAAAGCAATGATATCGGTGAGATGGTCATGGAACGTCTGTCGAAGGTGGATGAAGTGGCTTATGTACGTTTCGCATCTGTTTACCGGCAATTTAAGGATATCAGTGTCTTCTTAGAGGAATTGAAGGACTTGATTAAAACCGATAAGAAAGAGTAATAGTTTGCAAGAAGGAAAGGACAGATAGTATGAACAGTCAGCATATCGGGAAACTTCTGCCAGCTGATGGTTACCAGCTCCGAATGAGAGCAGTGCTTCCGGAAGCATATTCGACAGCGCTGACGCATCTATATCAGCCGCTGGTCGGTATACGAGCAGTGACTTTATATCAAACGCTGGTCAATGATTATTTCCTGCATCATGGTACATGTGAACCGCAGACACATCATATGCTTATGACGCTACTGGACATTCCGATGGATCAATTGTATCAAGCGAGGCTGCAGCTGGAAGCGATAGGACTCATCCGGACATATCAAAATCTTGGGGAACAGAATGTGTACACATACGATTTGTATGCACCTTTTTCACCAGATGCATTCTTCCAAGATGATATGCTTTCCCAGCTGCTTTATCACCAATTAGGCGAAAGCAGATTCAAGCAGATGAAAGATCTCTTGATCAAAGAGGAGGATTTGCCTGAAACGATGGAGGAAGTTACAGCATCGTTTGAAGCTGTCTTTTCAACGGGTAATTTGACAAAGCACGCTGTTCAGCCGAGAAAGACAGCAGCTAGGCCGGTTGCAGATGTAAAGAGAGGACCTTCCATTGAAGCTGAGGTGGTCGATTTTGACTGGCTGCGTCAATCATTGAAACAGCGGATGCTCGATCCGGAAGTGATTCTTACACCTCGAAACCAAAAGTTGCTTGAGTCGATGACAGTTTTGTACAGCTTGACGTCAGCGGAAATTGATAAAGCACTGCTTTGGGCTGTCTCCGATGAACATGAGCTGAATCCGGCAGAATTCAAATCTGCTTGCCATGACCTATTTCTAGCACGTCCAAAAACTGCCGATACGAAGGTTACGGAGCTTGTCCAAAAGGAATCCAAACAGGAGACAGACAAACAAGCTACTACTAAGCAAGAGCAACTCATCCAGATTCTGGAGACAATATCGCCGAAACAGCTATTAGAGGATATTTCCGGAAACGGGACAGCAGCAGCTTCCGACTTGAAGGTCATCCGTGACGTTATGTCGGAGCAAGGCATGGCACCTGGTATTATGAATGTGCTAGTCTATTATGTTCTTCTCAAATCCGATATGAAGCTGTCGAAAGCATATATGGAGAAGATTGCAGCACATTGGGCTCGTAAAAAGATAAGTACAGTAAGAGAAGCTATGGAGCTTGCTAAAAGCAGCAACCAGCCGTGGAATGCAGCAACCAGCACGAATCAGTCCGCAGCAAGAAGAAAAACCTCAGGCCGTGCGGAGGTTGTCCCGGAATGGTTCGATCAAAAAGGCAAAGTGGAAGCTCCAAGTACTGCAGCTGTGCCTGATGCAGATGTAGCCGAATTGCTAAAACAGTTCAATGAAAATAAGCGGCACGTGTGACTGATAGAAGGAAGGGGGTGCACGTATGGAACCGATTCAAGCATCCTTGCGGAAATGGATGCAGGAAAATAATAACTTTAAAGAGAACTTTGAACGCATGCAGCAGCAAGTGAGGCAGGATCCAGAAGTCAAAGCGGTCTTGGAAGCAAATCCGCAGCTGACGGAACAGGATATCCAGCGAAATATGATGCGTCTATTCGAATATACAACACAATCAAAGCAATGCCACGACTGCCCATCACTTGGAGAATGCCGGAATATCCTTAATGGCTATACTCCAACTATTGAGGTAGAAGGTAATGTCATTCGTCTTGCATATGATAAATGCCATACCCGACTTCAGCAGGAAGAACGGCAGAAGCAGGAATCACGAATCAACAGCCTGTACATGCCGAAGGATATACTGGAGGCGTCTACAGAAATGCTTGATCATGGCGATTCAGAACGCCAGCAAGCGATTTTGAAGACATTGCAGTTCCTGCAGCAGACAGGAGATACCATCCCAGAAAAAGGGCTATATTTCTATGGACCGTTCGGCGTTGGTAAAACGTATTTCCTCGGTGCCATTGCTAACTATTTGGCCGAGAGAAACATTTCCAGCATGCTTATCTATATGCCGGAATTTGTAAGAGAAATGAAAGCTTCTATGAAAGATGACTCGGTCAATGAAAAAGTGGAGCTGTTCAAGAAGACACCAGTACTCATGCTCGACGATATGGGCGCCGAATCCCAATCGGCATGGTTCAGAGATGAGATACTCGGTTCCATCCTTCATTATCGTATGATGGAAAGGCTGCCGGTCTTCTTTACATCCAACTATTCAATTGCCCAGCTGGAGCAGCAGATTGCCACGACCAATCGCGGTGATGTGGAACGAGTGAAAGCAGGCAGGATCATGGAGCGCATTAAGCGTGTCGCCAATGAGGTGCCGTTGTTCGGGAAAAATAGAAGAAACGATTAAGAAAAGACAAGCTGAAAATCGGCTTGTCTTTTTTTTAGGCTCATAATTCCATTCTCCGCCCATATAATGTAACAGTTGATAGTGGCGAGGGTGGTTGATATTGCGTAAAGTGTTTATCAAATCAAAAAAAGAGATGGATACATTCTGTTCGTGCCTGGCTTTACTGGATGGAACAAAACAGGTATATGTAGACGAAGATGATCGCTGGGGCTATGAAGCGACGATTCATGATGGCTATCACCGGCGGATTGCAATCGCCTTAGTAGAAACATTTCTTCATCACCGAGAGACAGAATGGATCGAGCAAATCGTTAAAGAAGTCTATTATTATAAGGATGAGGAAGCGATAAAGCGTATAGCAGAATTGACGCATACGATTCTCGTCGGAGATATGTATGAAGAAGAAAAAGAACCGAGTTTGCCCCGACAGCAAATTACACAAATTTTTCAAGAGATTGCTGCCAAGCACATCAGAATTTTCTACGATGCCGTCATCCAATTTCGCAGTACTGCATACAGGGAAGCATTGATGGATGTAGTCGGTCATGCGTTAGATGAATATAAGCGTGAAGAAGAATATCAGCTGTATGTGGAATCTCTGCGAGAATACGTTGGTAAAAAGCCGATGGGAACTGACGAAATCCATGTTATACAAGGGCGTGACTTCTCCTTTTACAAAGAAGACGGAACATGCTATTCCGCTGAGGAGATTACGTCGCTTGCTGATGAAGAACCGCTTTTTTTGGCTGGTATAGGGAAACAGGAGAAAAATCTGACGCCTTTGATTGCCATGTCGCCACGGCGAATTTACTTGTATGGTGACTACCCATCTGAACCGAAGACGCTGACTGTCATTAATGTTTTTCAGGAAAGAGCCGCATACCTTCCCTTACATCAATTTCCTTTCTCCCGTTATTAGCATGTCCTTGCATTTTCCTGAATCAGCGCTTATACTTACCTTATATGAAGAAGCGACAATAAAGGACATGATAGTGAAATCCGTTTGCATGTAAGAGAGGGGAGCCTAGGCTGGAAGCTTCCTGCATACGCTTTGCTGTTACCACCTTTTACAGCTCCGTCGGGGGACGAAAGAAAACCGGCGGCGTTTAATCGACGTTACTGATTCTTGAGCCGGTATATTTACCGGGAATTAGGGTGGAACCACGAGACTAACGCTCGTCCCTTTGCACAAACTTTGTGCAAAGGGACGGGCTTTTTATATTTAGGAGGAAAGAACAATGGCAGAAGTATTAGAAATCATTTTCCCAGATGGAGCAAAAAAAGAGTTTCCTGCTGGAACAACTGGCGAGGATATTGCTGGTTCCATTTCATCAGGTTTGAAAAAGCAGGCGATCGCAGTTAATATTGACGGCGTTGCATATGATCTGCGCACACCGCTTCCAAATGGCGGTGCAATCGAAATAGTCACACTTAAGCAGGAACAAGGCGTGGAAATTATGCGTCACTCTGCTGCGCATCTGCTTGCACAAGCAGTAAAACGTCTGTATGGCAATGTACAGTTCGGAGTAGGTCCAGTAATCGAGAATGGCTTCTACTATGATATGGATCTTGAGGCTAGCATCACACCAGAGGATCTGCCGAAGATCGAAAAAGAGATGCAGCGAATCGTTGATGCCAACCTTCCGATTGTCCGTAAGGTTGTCAGCCGTGATGAAGCGAAAGCGATGTTCTCTGAAATTGGTGATAAGTTGAAATTGGAATTGATCGATGCGATTCCGGAAGACCAAGATGTAACAATCTATGAGCAAGGGGAATTCTTCGACCTTTGCCGCGGTATCCACGTACCATCTACAGGCAAAATTAAAGTGTTTAAGCTGCTTAGCATTTCCGGAGCCTACTGGAGAGGCGATAGCAAAAACCAAATGCTTCAGCGTATTTACGGTACTGCTTTCGAGAAAAAAGGCGAGCTGGATCACCACT
The DNA here is from genome assembly GCF_902497585.1 of Terribacillus sp. AE2B 122. Classification (NCBI taxonomy): domain Bacteria; kingdom Bacillati; phylum Bacillota; class Bacilli; order Caryophanales; family Bacillaceae; genus Terribacillus; species Terribacillus sp. AE2B 122. The sequence continues at coordinate 100,367 of NZ_LR700942.1, forward strand.
TGAAAATGCTCGAGGAAGCAAAAGAGCGTGACCACCGTAAATTAGGAAAAGAGCTGGAATTGTTCACAGTTTCTCAGAAGGTCGGACAAGGTCTGCCGCTTTGGCTACCAAAAGGTGCAACTATCCGTCGTACAATCGAACGCTACATCGTCGACTTGGAAGAAAGACTTGGCTATGATCACGTTTATACTCCAGTATTAGGCAGTGTAGACCTTTATAAAACTAGCGGACACTGGGACCATTATAAAGATGATATGTTCCCGCCGATGGAAATGGACAATGAAGACCTTGTGCTTCGTCCGATGAACTGTCCGCACCATATGATGGTGTACAAAAATGAATTGCATAGCTACCGCAGCCTGCCTATCCGTATTGCAGAGCTTGGTACGATGCACCGTCATGAAATGTCTGGTGCTCTTGCTGGCTTGCAGCGGGTTCGCGCGATGACATTGAATGATGCACATATTTTCGCACGTCCAGATCAATTGAAAGATGAGTTCATCCGTGTTGTCCAACTTGTACAAGCTGTTTACAAAGACTTCGGTATCGACGACTATTCTTTCCGTCTTTCTTACCGTGATCCTGAAGACAAAGAAAAATATGTTGATAATGATGCAATGTGGGACAAAGCACAAGCGATGCTGAAAGAAACAATGGAAGATCTTGAACTTGATTATGTAGAGGCAGAAGGCGAAGCAGCATTCTACGGTCCGAAGCTAGACGTTCAGGTGAAAACTGCTCTTGGTAAAGATGAGACATTGTCCACTGTTCAATTGGACTTCCACTTGCCAGAACGCTTTGACCTGACTTACATTGGCGAAGATGGTAAAGAACATCGTCCAGTCGTTATCCACCGTGGTGTAGTATCGACAATGGAACGTTTCGTTGCCTTCTTGATCGAAGAATACAAAGGTGCCTTCCCAACATGGCTTGCACCAGTCCAAGCAAAAATCATTCCGGTTTCTCCTGAAGCACATATGGATTATGCACGCCAAGTGGAAGATACACTTCGTATGGAAGGTATTCGTGTACAAGTGGACGAGCGCGAAGAGAAGATCGGCTATAAAATTCGTGAAGCACAAGTACAGAAGATTCCGTTCCAGATTGTTGTAGGGGATCAGGAAGTGAGCGACCAAGCCGTAAACATCCGCCGTTACGGAGAAAAACAATCCGAAACGAAAGATCTGAAAGCTTTCGTTGCAGAAATTAAAGAAGAAGTAGCGAAGCGCGTATTGCGTAAATAACATAAAAAATCCTTTCATCACTAAAGTGGTGAAAGGATTTTTTCTTTGCTCAGGTAGATGAAGAGACTAAATAGGCATAGAGGAAAAGGGTTTATGTTTTCAAGGTGGTTACAGGGGATGTTTTTTTATTTCGCCAAGACACTTCCCGACATGCCAGAAAGAGATCATTTTATTTTACGCTGCTTCATCATACTCTCCACAATAGGATAAAACACAGCGAGCAATATGATTATCAATGTCCAGCCGTGACCATCATTTATCCAGCCTAGAGCGATCATACTTAATTCCAATTCAATGAAGCAAAAGACCAGTACACAAATATTCTTCACCTTATTGAGCATTTTTCGGCTAAGTTGATAAAATGCTGCCGCGTTTTCATCATTCAGTCGTTTCGGATAATTGTGTATATGAGGATATTTGCCCAATAGGTGCATGATTGTGAACATAGGTATACTGAGAGCCGGAAGTAGAAGCATGCTTTCTTTTGCTGCCCAGTCATCGACGTGTCCGGTCAGCCCCATGTGGAGAGGCACTTGTTCGGGAAGCTGCCGCCAGATTATGATCAAAAAAACGACTGTAGCAATATAGCCGCCGATTCCGATGATATCCCAGACTTTTTCGCTGCGGGTTTTTGGTATGTTGAGCTGTTTTGGCATTTGTTTATCACGTCCCTTTGTTTACATACGATTCTGATGGAGTAAACGTTTCGTCTGAATTAATCTTTTAATAAAGGATAGAAACTGATGAAATAACTTCATTGCAAATACGCAGCGACATGTATCCTGCATAAATAATAAGAATAAAACCTGTCATCTACTAGAGTTTGAGAGGTTTATTTTTTGTAAGACGAGATCCTTATATCGACCTTCTTGAAGTTTGTATCATTTAAACTGTTTATGTTTGATCGTTAATTGTATTGTTGACAATCAACACTAATATGTAATACTATATACTGGTAGTTAGTAATACTAAATACCGGTTATTTCTTATTAAACAGTATATATATGGGAGAGAGATTATTGGAAAATATAACTGAAATGCTGAAAGGGGTGCTTGAGGGTTGCGTGCTTGAGATTATCAGCCGCGGAGAAACATACGGTTATGAAATCACGCAGCAGCTGCGACAGCTTGGCTTCACTGATGTAGTTGAAGGCACAGTTTACACCATTACAATGAGGCTTGAGAAAAATGATCTCGTAGACATTGAGAAAAAGTCATCGACTAAAGGACCGCCGAGAAAGTTTTATACGCTTAACGCTGCAGGGGAAGAACATCTGAGAGTTTTTTGGGATAAATGGGAATTTGTCTCAAGCAAAATCAATGAACTCAAAACTAATCATAATAAAGGAGAGATAACATGAGTATTGTTGAAAAAATCATTGGAAATATAGCTGATAAGCGGGAATGGAAAGAGATGGAGATGCGAGCAAAGGCGCTTCCAAGTGAATACCACACTGCTTACAATGCTATGAAAGAATATATGTGGGTTTCTTATGGTCTTTCTGACTGGAATGAAATCAATCGTATTTTTCGAGGTGTTCTCGACCTTTTTGAAGAGGGTGCAGCAGAAGGCAAGAAAGTCACAGATCTTACCGGAAAGGATACGGCTGCGTTCTGCGACGAATTAGTTAAAGACTCTCCAACTTGGAGAGATAAGTATCGCATAAAGTTAAACAATAAAGTGAATCGTGGTTAGATGCGTATCTCTTTATTTACTCTAACGGAGCTAACCGGAAAATATGGTACGGGTTCGCTCCCGTTAGTCAGTTTTGAGTGTATCAAGCTGTATTGGTAAATATTTATCACCATTGGTTTACATGCGAATCATTTGGGGAATAACTATTCTCTATGTATTATTTTAATTCGAGAGGTTGTCAGCATCGAAAGAATATGTTACATTAATTGAGCAGGATTACTGGGCTTCAATATGATTGACAGCATTAATCAGCTATGATAAGATTGTAAAAGTGAAATAAATATGTGATCTGAGACAAGCAGAAGTACCCACTTCTCACCTGATTGACGCCGCTTGGCAGTTGGCAGGTACGAAAACAGTGTTCTAGGACAAATGTGGGTGCCGTATGCGTACCGGCATTTTTTTTATGCTTTTTTACAACCATGTTTAACTGATAAGCGGCGGATATCTTGTCCCCGATCATAAGTTTCCCAAAATATCCTGGAGGTGGATGATTATTAGCAAAGATACGAATATCAATGAGAAAATTCGCGCACGTGAGGTTCGACTCATTGATTCAAACGGTGACCAGCTTGGCGTAAAATCCCGTCAAGAAGCATTAGAAATCGCACAAACAAGAAATCTTGATTTGGTGCTTGTGGCTGCAAACGCAAAACCACCCGTGTGCCGGATTATGGATTATGGTAAATTCCGCTTCGAGCAACAGAAGAAAGAAAAAGAAGCGCGTAAGAACCAGAAAATAATCAACGTAAAAGAAGTTCGTTTGAGCCCGGGTATCGAGGATCATGACTTCCATACGAAGCTTCGCAACGCGCGTAAGTTTCTTGAAAAAGGCGATAAAGTAAAGGCTTCTGTTCGTTTCCGCGGACGTGCCATTACGCATAAAGAATTAGGCCAAGAAGTTCTCGAAAAGCTAGCTGGAGAGTGCAAGGATGTTGCAACGGTTGAAATGAAACCGAAAATGGAAGGCCGCAGCATGTTCCTAATGCTTGCTCCTATAGCTGAGAAACAGTAAGCCGAAGGATATAAGGAGGAAATACGATGCCAAAAATGAAAACCCACAAAGGGTCCGCTAAACGTTTTAAGAAAACAGGTACTGGAAAAGTAGTTCGTAACCACGGTTACACAAGCCACTTGGCTGCTAATAAATCTACTAAACAGAAACGTAAACTTCGTAAAGATTCACTTGTTTCTGCTGGTGATCTTAAACGTATCAAACAAATGCTACCTAAATAATAAAATTAAAGATTTTTTTGTCCTATAGGAGGGAATACTATGCCACGTGTAAAAGGTGGAACAGTAACGCGTCAGCGTCGTAAACGCGTTCTTAAGTTAGCTAAAGGTTATTATGGTGCGAAACACGCACTATTCAAAGTTGCAAAACAACAAGTAATCAAATCCGGTCAGTATGCATACCGTGACCGCAGACAGAAAAAACGTGACTTCCGTAAACTTTGGATCGCACGTATCAATGCTGCTGCACGTATGAACGAACTTTCTTACAGCCGTTTGATGCACGGTCTTAAACTTGCTGGTATCGAAGTAAACCGCAAAATGCTTTCAGAGCTTGCAATCTCTGACGAAAAAGCATTCGCGCAACTTGCTACTAAAGCAAAAGACGCATTGAAATAAGCCAAAAAGCCGCTATCCTTTGATAGCGGCTTTTTGTATAGAAAGGGGTAGGAATATGGAGCTGCTCATTAGTCTGTATCTGCTGGTTGTCAATATCCTGCTGTTCAGCTGGATGGGAATAGATAAGCAAAGAGCAAAGGAGCACGCGTGGCGTATAAGTGAACGAAGGCTATGGATTACAGCAATCATTGGCGGCGCAATGGGCGGTTGGCTCGGGATGCAGGCATTCCGACATAAAACAAAGCATACCGCGTTTGTTATCGGCTTTCCATGCCTTGTCGTCATGCATGTCCTGCTGATTCTTTATTTGCTGTAAGATAAATGCTGTGTGCTTGTCATAAAGGCTCGTCTCCTGTCATATATATTAGAGACATCTAAGAGGGAGTGAGCAGCAATGGACCAGGTTGGCGTGAGTATGTTGACGGTCGTCGCAACAGGGGGATTGTTTGCCCCGCTTTTGTTCGTCCTCCTGTACCTGCTTCGACCAGCTTTATTTCTGCCTGTCGTTTTCTTATGTATTTCAGGTGGAATCCTATTCGGTGCTGTAGCTGGTACGATTTTGTCCATTATCGGTATTACCGCATCCAGTATGCTGTTCTATGGTATCGCCCAGCGTTTTCCTCGGTCGGCAAACAGGATTCTCATGCTGAAACAAAAGCTGATTGGCAGGCACACGAGCTTTACAACGGGGCAAGTCGCCTTGATGCGGCTAGTACCTTTTATTCACTTCCACATCTTAAGCGTCTGCTTGATGGAAAATAACCGCAGTTGGAGATCATATGGGAAGGCCTCGATTCTATCGAGTATCCCGCTTGCTGCAGCCTATTCTTTTGCTGGAACATGGCTGCGCTACTTGCCGCCAGCAGCGATAGCGGGTGTATTAGTAGTCCTGCTGGTCTGTATATATCTGATGCGGAAAAAGGAATTTACGATCAAATGGGAAGAATTTTTTAAAGAAAGTGCATAAAACACTGGCGCTTCTATAAGCTCCAGTGCTTTATCATATTTCTGTGAGGACAAGCTCTTTTATCGGATGCTTCCATTCAATAGAAGCATAAGGGAAATGGCTTAAAATGCATTCTTCCATCTTATATAAATCATTTCTGGAAAATCCGGATAATCGATCCGGCTGTACAGCATTCATAACAACTTTGGTTACTTCAAAGCGGTCTTCCCTTGGCTGCAAATACTTCTTACCAATCATCCGATAGCCGCGATAGCTTAATGAAAAATGGTGATCGTACTGCTCACGGTATTCTACTTCCTCTGCATCGAGGAGTGACGGATTATTGGCTTGGTTCTTCCTTGCTTTCATGACGGTGTAGAACAAAAGAATCGCCGCACCTGCAAGCAAAAGGAGAAAAAGAATCTTCATAGCGAGCAGGCCTCCTTTACTTTTTGTATAGATACGATTACGCTAAAGAAGAAGTTTCATCCGTTTTACTATACCCTCACTACATAGGAATAACGCAAGAAGGAGTCTTATATATGGATTACGAATATCTATTCAATAAACAGCGCGAGCTGGATACCTACATCGAAGACAATCTTGAATCAGCAGCAAATCGTGATGATCTTTTCCGTAAAAAAATATTAGCACTTCAGGTCGAAATAGGTGAATTGGCTAATGAGACCCGCTGTTTTAAATTCTGGAGCAGAAAAGGCCCGAGTGAAAAAAGTGTCATACTAGAGGAATATGTGGACGGCCTGCATTTCATTCTGTCAGTCGGACTTGATAAAGGTCTTACATATACGTCTAGTCCGCTAACGAATAACGGAATCGATCAAACCGATTCATTTTTGGAACTGTACCGCAGCATCGGAGCTTTTTATAACGAACCAGTACAGGAAACGTATGTCACGCTTTTCCAAAGCTTCCTGCAGCTAGGTCAACAGCTTGGCTTCAATGAAGCCTCGATTCTAAAGGCCTATCAGCAGAAAAACGAAGTGAATCATACAAGACAGGACGAAGGCTATTAAACGGAGGAGGAATACATATATGAATGACAAATTAAAAATGCTGAAAAGTTTGACTGATGCACCAGGTGTTTCAGGAGATGAAGCTGGTGTCCGCAACGTAATGCACGAGTATATCTCTCCATTTGCTGATGAGATAACGACTGATAATCTCGGCAGTTTAATTGCCATGCAAAAAGGCAGTAAGGAAGATGGTCCGAAAGTGATGGTTGCCGGTCACCTTGATGAAATTGGCTTTATGGTTACACGTATCGATGCGAATGGCTATCTGTATTTCCAGACACTCGGCGGCTGGTGGAGTCAAGTCATGCTGGCGCAGCGTGTGACTGTCCATACAAGGAAGGGCGAGCTTGTCGGCATCATCGGTTCCAAACCGCCGCATCTATTATCACTTGAGAAAAGGAAAAAACCTGCTTCTATCGAAGAGATGTTCATCGATATTGGTGCAAGCAGCAAGGATGAAGCAGAAGAATTCGGCGTACGTCCAGGTGATTCGGTTGTACCTTATTTCGAATTCACGAAGATGAAGAACGAAAAACTGCTTCTGGCGAAAGCATGGGATAATCGTATTGGCTGTGCAGTAGCAATCGATATTTTGAAGAACTTGCATGATGCCGACAAAGAAGCAGCAGTATATGGTGTTGGTACTGTCCAGGAAGAAGTAAGAAGACGGGGTGCTACTACTTCTGCCAATAAAATTGGACCGGACATCGCTTTTGCAGTTGATACAGGTATCGCAGGTGATACACCTGGCATCAGTGACAGAGAAGCAACAGGCAAGCTAGGTGCTGGACCGCAGATTGTTTTATATGATGCTGCGCATATCGCCCATAAAGGCTTGCGTGATCTTGTAATCGAAACAGCAGAGGAACTAAACATTCCTTATCAGTACGATACGATCAAAGGCGGAGCGACGGATGCGGGCAGCATTCATCTGACTGGCGATGGTGTCCCTGCTTTGACAATCGGAATTCCGACGCGCTATATCCATACACATGCGGCCATGCTGCATGAAGATGATTATGATAATACAGTAAAACTATTGACTGCAGTTATTCAGAAATTGGATAAAGAAACAGTCGAGAAAATTACGTATAGCTAAATAAAAAACCAGCTTCCAAGCGGAAGCTGGTTTTTTATGCTAGGTAGCTGCCCATTATCTTTTGGACATAATTCGTCGTTTCATTGAATGGGGGGATGCCGTTATATTTATCGACATTACCCGGGCCAGCATTGTATGCTGCCAAAGCCAGGCTGGTGTTGCCATTGTAGCGGTCCAGCATCTGTTTCAAGTATTTCGTGCCTGCCATCACGTTTTGCTCCGGATCAAAGCTGTTCGTCACGCCGAGTCCAGCTGCTGTAGCTGGCATAAGCTGCATAAGACCTTGTGCACCTACACCACTTTCAGCTAATGGATCAAAGTTCGATTCCATCTGAATAACAGAACGAATGAGCTTTTCGTCGACACTGTATCTAGAAGCAGCATCAGAAATGATACCATCAATTGTCTTATTACCAGAACTTTCGGGAGTGCTATCTGTAACAGACGGAACCGAAGGAACGCTTTGAGTTTGTGTCATGGAACTGAGCGCTACATAAGGGTTGAGTCTAACCGAAGAACCGGTATTCATTGTCTGCTGGAGCAGATTGCTGAAAGACTGACTGGAATTTGTGGTCGCTGAAAAGGCTGCCCGTTGCTGATAAGTAGCGAGCATCGTCGGACTAAGTGTGGAAAGTAGATAAGATGTATCCAAAAAACATATCTCCTGTCACATATTGTTAGTCCAATTGTAGCTCAAAAGAACCAGGGGTACAAGACCTATTTCAGCGGTGTTTTACCCTTGTGTTTGGACGCCCTTAGCTAATGTATCGACCATTTCATGTTTCTCCTGATCGCTGGCGTTTTTCCAAATCAGTTCGAATAACACTCCCAATCCAGGCAGAAGAACTTCTCTACCATCGATGGAATCTGTAATCGTTGCTTGCAGCTGTTCTTCATTATTGTCCTTAATGTTGGCCAAGATGGCACGGCGGATATCTAAATCCATGCATGAGCACCTCTTTTCTTTTTTATAGTTTGACCGCTGTTCGTAAAACTATGTATGATAGAGGATATGTCAAGAAAGAGGAAGTGAACGTGCGTTGATCACATCAACTCAAAATGCCCAAGTGAAACAGTGGCAGAAATTGAAACGAAAAAAGGAACGGACAAAATCGAATACCTTCCTGGTAGAAGGATTCCATCTTGTAGAAGAAGCGATTAAAGCTGGCTGGACGATTGACCAGCTCATATTGCGCGAGGAAACAGAACATCCGGAATGGGCGTCGGAATTGGAGCCGATACGTGTATCGGACCATGTTTTTAAAGCCATCACAGAGACGGAAACACCGCAAGGAATTGCGGCGGTTGTACAGATGCAGGACAAGAAGCTTAAGCGTCACAATCGTATCCTCATGCTGGATGCTGTCCAGGATCCAGGTAATTTAGGTACAATCATCCGCACGGCAGATGCAGCCGGTTACGATGCTGTCTACTTAGGGGAGGGATCTGCGGATCGGTTTAATGACAAGGTTATCCGCGCGACACAAGGCTCTATCTTCCATTTACCTGTTTTAACTGCCGATTTGGAGCTTCTATTGCCGGAACTGCAAGAAAACGGATATACCGTATGGGCAGCAGCATTAGAAGGTGCTGTCGATTATCGGGATTTGACTGCACCGAAAAAAACAGCACTGCTTGTCGGCAATGAAGGAGCAGGAATCGACAAACGGCTGATTGCCCAGAGCGATATGGCCGTAAAAATCCCTATTTTCGGGAAAGCAGAATCACTGAATGTGAGTATTGCTACAGGTATTTTGCTGTATCACACGGTAAATAGGTAAAAGCGGGTTGCAAGAAGTGCCGGGATTTTCTATAATGAAACAAGATTAATATTGAGATGCGTGGAAAGAGTCAGTAATCCCTGCGGATCGCAACAACAGGAAGGCATGCCTATAGACTGAGAGCATGCCGGTTGCGGCAGCGGATGAACCTTCACTCTGGAGCAGGCACCGGGACCTTGTCGATGACAAGTAAAGGTGTATCCGGATTGCTAAATCCGTTATCAAGCTTCAAGTTGGGTATACATGTATACCAACAAGGGTGGTACCACGAATGAAAGCTCGTCCCTTTTCGGAGGGAGGGGCTTTTTTTATGCTCAAAAATCATAGGAGGCAAAAGCATGAGAGAAAAGCTCGAAGCATTACAAGCAGAAGCCATCGAGAAAGTACAGTCATCAGACAATCTGCAGAGTTTGCAGGATGTGCGCGTCGCTTATTTAGGGAAAAAAGGTCCAATCACTGAAGTACTTCGCGGCATGGGAAAACTTTCTCCAGAAGAACGTCCGGTTATCGGTGAATTGGCAAACAAAGTCCGTGAGGCAATCGCGACTGCTTTGGATAACAAAAAGAATTTGCTGGAAGAAGCAGCACTGAATGAACAGCTGCAAAAAGAGGCGATCGATGTCACATTGCCAGGGCGCCCAGTTAAAGCAGGCGGTCCGCATCTTTTGACTAGTATCATTGAAGAAGTGGAAGATCTTTTCCTCGGCATGGGATTTGAAATTAAAGAAGGTCCAGAAGTGGAAACTGATTATTTCAACTTTGAAGCACTTAACTTGCCGCAGGACCACCCTGCACGAGATATGCAGGACAGCTTCTATGTTACAGATCACTTGCTTTTGCGTACACAGACTTCTCCAGTTCAAGCTCGTACAATGCGTGAATACGACGGTAATAAAGCTATTAAAATGATCTGCCCAGGTATTGTGTACCGCCGTGATACAGATGACGCAACACATTCGCATCAGTTCACCCAAATTGAGGGTCTGCTAGTCGACAAAAATGTTCGCATGAGTGACTTAAAAGGTGTTCTGCTTGAATTCTCTCGCAAGCTGTTCGGAGCCGACCGTGAGATCCGTCTGCGTCCAAGCTTCTTCCCGTTCACAGAGCCATCTGTTGAGGTCGATGTAACATGTAAGGTTTGTGACGGTAAAGGCTGTAACGTATGTAAGCATACTGGCTGGATCGAAATCCTCGGTGCTGGTATGGTGCATTCCAACGTCCTTCGTATGAGCGGCTATGATCCGGAAGAATATTCTGGTTTCGCATTCGGTATGGGTGTTGAACGGATTGCGATGCTCAAGTACGGTGTCGATGATATCCGTCACTTCTATACAAATGATGTACGATTCCTATCGCAATACCATAAGGCATAACGGGAGGCAAAAACGATGTATGTATCTTTGAATTGGCTGAAGCAATATGTAGACATAGATAATATTACGCCGGAGGAGCTGGCAGAAAAAATCACACGCTCCGGAATTGAAGTAGAAAGTATCGAACGCGTAGCACCAGAAAGCACAAATGTTGTCGTCGGCTATGTGGAGAGCTGTGAACAGCATCCGAATGCAGACAAATTGAATCTTTGCCAAATCAATGTTGGCACAGAAACATATCAAATTATCTGCGGTGCACCGAATATCGCCCAAGGGCAAAAGATTGCTGCGGCACTTCCAGGAGCGCGTCTTCCAGGCGGCGTGAAAATCAAAAAAGCAAAACTGCGCGGCGTGGAATCGCATGGCATGGTCTGCTCATTGCAAGAACTGGGTATCGATGAAAAATTCGTGCCGAAGGATGTTACAGATGGTATTTTCGTTTTCCCGGAAGACACGGAAGTGGGTACTCCAGTAGCAGAATTGCTTAACTTGGATGATGTTATTTTAGAGCTTGGTTTAACGCCAAACCGTGCTGATGCAATGAGCATGCTTGGAGTTGCTTATGAAGTAGCAGCCATCCTTGGCAAAGAAGTCAATCAGCCCGAAGAAACGTATCAGACAAGTGACAGCAAGGCAGCTGATCTTGTATCAGTAAAAGTGGAAGACGCTGAGCTTAACCCGTATTACGGTGCGTTTGTCATTGAAGATGTAACAATTGCACCATCACCGCTTTGGATGCGTAATTACTTGATGGCAGCTGGCATTCGTCCAATCAACAACGTTGTTGACATTACGAACTATGTGCTTCTCGTTTACGGACAACCGCTGCACGCGTTTGATTATGATAAAGTGGCAACGAAGGAAATCGTCGTCCGTTCTGCTAAGCAGGGCGAGAAAATCCAAACATTGGACGATCAGGAGCGCACATTAAAAGGCGATGAAATTGTCATTACGAACGGTAATGAGCCAATTGCTCTTGCAGGTGTGATGGGCGGAGCTAACTCAGAGGTTTCCGATGATACGAAGAATGTATTGCTAGAAGCTGCTTTCTTCGATGCACGTGCCATCCGTCGTTCCAGTAAGCACCATAACTTGCGCAGTGAAGCAAGCGCACGCTATGAAAAAGGCATCGATCCAAATCGTGTGCAGCGAGCTGGAGCATATGCAGCGCGTCTTCTAGCCGAGTATGCTGGAGGAAAGGTTGCACAAGGTATTGTGGCATTCGACGAGCTGGATCGTGAAGAGAAGCAAGTCAAAATTGATACAGCAAGTGTGAATAACCGTTTAGGTACAACAATTTCTGATGAAGAAATCGCGTCCATCCTGACAAAATTGCAGTTTGGCTTTGAACAAGATAACAGTCAGTTCACTGTCTTTGTTCCAACAAGACGCGGAGACATCAGTTTGTTCGAAGATATGCTGGAAGAAATCGCTCGTATTTACGGCTATGATAATATTCCTTATACATTGCCTGAAGGAGAAGCTTTCGCTGGTAAATTGACGACAAAGCAATATTTGAAACGTCAGCTGAAGCAGTACTTGCAAGGTGCTGGACTGATGGAAACCATCACATACTCGCTAACAAGCAAAAAGCGCACAGAAATGCTTGTAAGTCCAGATGTGTCGGAGCAGGCAGTATTCCCGGTTAAATTAAAAATGCCGATGAGTGAAGAACACAGCCATTTGCGCCTTAGCATCATTCCAGAACTAGTTAACACACTTTCTTATAATGTGGCTCGTAAGCAAGAGAATCTGGGCTACTTCGAATTCGGCCGTGTTTTCCTGTCCAATGAAGAACAAATTACAGAGCAGCCGAACGAAACAGCACGTCTAGCTGGTGCTTTGACTGGTACTTGGATGGAACAGCCATGGCAGCAAGAGAAGAAGCCAGTCGATTTTTATGTAGCTAAAGGAATCGTGGAGGGAATCTTTGCCCAGCTAGATCTTGGACCTGTATTCCAGCAGGCGCAAGTCGACGGCTACCACCCAGGACGTACAGCAACCGTTTCCCTTAACGGCAAAGTTGTCGGCGTAGTTGGTCAACTTCACCCGACAGTTCAAAAAGCATTCGATCTTAAGGAAACATATGTTTTTGATTTAGATATCGCTTATTTGATGGATCAGTATGAAGAAGTACCAAGCTTCCGTACGATTCCGCGTCATCCTTCCGTTACAAGAGATATCGCGCTAGTTGTAGATGAAGCAGCACATGCAGGTGACATTCAGCGTACAATCCAAGAAGCTGGCGGAGAACTTGTTCAGCAAGTACAGATCTTTGATGTGTATCAAGGAGAGCACATGGAAGCAGGCAAGAAATCTATCGCCTACACAGTGCTTTACCAGGATCCGACACGCACCCTGACAGATGAAGAAGTGGAAGCATCATATAACAATATCATTGAAAATGTGAAAGCGAAGCATGATGCAGAATTAAGAAGTTAAGTTGAAGGATAACGAAGCTAGTAGAGCTTTGTTATCCTTTTTGCTTTATCATTTGAAGGAGGAGAAAAAGTGGATTATATCTCATACATACGGAGTAAAGTAGGAAACGAGAAAGTGATCATGGTAGTGGCTGGGGCGTTTGTTCTGAATGAAGAAGGTGAGCTTTTGCTGCAAAAAAGAAGAGACACAGATGAGTGGGGATTGCCCGGAGGCTTTATGGAAATGGGAGAGAGCACAGTGGAAACAGCCCGACGTGAGGTTTTCGAAGAAACCGGTCTTCAACTTGGTGACCTGCAGCTCTTTCGGGTATACTCTGGACCTGAATATGACAAGACGTTTGCCAATGGTGATCAAGTGGCGCTTGTTCAAGTTTTATATAGTTGCCGAGAATTCACGGGTGAATTAATTAGATCTAATAGCGAGTCTTTAGATAATGCATTTTTCCAGATGAAAGAATTACCGAAAGAATTGTTCCAGGAGCATGTATCATTCATTCAGGATTTTCAGCAAGCGTTGAAATAGATGAATGCTAAAGTATGGGTTCGATTTTAAGACAAATAACATATTTGAAAGATACAGGAGAAACACAAGTGTCGCTGCGCTATTATCGGGAATTATAACGTTAAAAGGCATAAATCCTGTCTATACTGGTAATAAGCGAGGGGATAAGAGATGGCAAGGCAGCAATCAGGAAGATGCGAGCTCTGTGGCAGGGACGAGGTCACCTTGACAGAGCATCATCTGATCCCGAAGGAAATGGGTGGCACATTTCTGGATACAGCCATGATATGTATACCATGCCATAAGCAAATTCATGCTTTATATACAAATGAGGAGCTCGCTGCAAGGCTGCCTAGTATCGAAGCCTTACGGACAGACGAGAAATTGTCTAAATACATCAAATGGATCCGTAAACAACCTGCGGGCAGGCTTGTTCGGACAAGAAAATCAAACAGCCGCCGCGGATACGGGCGTTAGACGAACTTCTCCGCTTTTGCGCTATTGGCGAAGTGCATCTTTGTAAACACAGGCAGTGCTTGTCTGCCGTGTGTACGGATAAGGCGACCGGCTGCTTGATCGACAGCAGCGCTTGCACCTTTTGGTATTGTGAAGCCGGCTTGTTTGGACAGTTTATCCATCTCCCTTACAAAGCTTGCCCTGGAAATGATCGAAGCAGCTGCAACGGCAAGTGAATGGCTTTCCGCCTTCGTCATAAAGCTCACGTTTTGCTGAAGCTTCTCACCTTCTGTAGCAAGGTGTTTGATATACGTTGATGGCAGCTGGAACTGGTCAATTAAGATTCCATCGGGCTTGGTCGGATCAATTTTGGCCAGCAGTTTCTGGATGGCGTGATGATGCAGCATCGTTTTCATCTTCCCTTGGGACCAGCCACGCTGCTGGAGCTGATTGTATCTTTCATTACGCATCACGAGCAGGGAGTAAGGAAGCTCCACGTGCATTAGGTCCTTGGCAATACGCTGAATGGCATCATCCTTCAAAAGTTTGGAGTCTTTGACGCCGAGCTCTTTCAAAAGAGCGAACTGGCTTTGATCTACATATACACTCGCTACCGTAATTGGACCGAAGAAGTCACCGGTGCCGGCTTCATCCGATCCGATGTGAGAAGAAGTGAATAAAGTCGGAGCAGGGGCGTACCTGTGATCATTAACACTTGGTTTTAAGCCTGCAGGTCCTTTGTGACCAGGATGTGTGTGATCTTTGACACCTGTTTTCGGTCCAGCTGGTGCAGTTCCCCATTTATTTGCTTCTGTTTCCGGCGATTTACCTTGGAAAAGTACTTTTCCGGATTTGTATGCTGTGATGGAACAGCCAGGTGTCTTTGCTGAAAAGATAGCTCCCGGAGGGGCAGGTTTCTCAGCACGGCTGTATGTTGCTTTCATCTGCTGGATTGTGTCCAGCGGCAATTGCAAAACGATTTGTCCCACGTTCATCTCTCCAATCTGACAATTAGTATAGCACGCCGTCCGTCTATACAGAATAGTTTCCTAAATCGACACCTTCATGTTAATATAAAGACTAGTATTATAAGAGAAGTGAGGGGAGATAACGTGTCCCAATCTGATAAAACACGTGTTACGGTGGAAATACATAACCGGTCCTATACAATTGTCGGACAAGAGCCAGCTCATCGCATGCGGATGGTGGCAAGCCTTGTCGACCAGAAGATGTCGGAGATCCATCAAGCGAATCCGAATCTTGATACCGCGAAACTAGCCGTATTGACGGCTGTGAATACAACTAACGATTATTTAAAACTGAAAGAAGAGTATGCACAATTGCTAGGCTCTATTACAAGGAAAGAGGCTAGAAAGGATAATGATTGATTTACTTATTATCGCCATGCTCCTGTTCGGCGTTCTCGTCGGCCTAAAGCGCGGCTTCATCATGCAGCTGTTTCATTTAGCAAGCTTTGTCGTATCATTCATTGTAGCAGCTATATATTATGATCAGCTCGCACCGAAGCTTGAACTTTGGATTCCGTATCCGGATATATCTTCCGATAGCGCTTGGTCTGATATATTCGGGGCAGTACCGCTCGATCAGGTTTTCTACAATGCAATCGCGTTCGCAATTTTGTTCTTTGCGACGAAAATCATTCTGCATATCATCGGATCCATGCTTGATTTCATAGCAGACTTGCCGATATTGCGCTCAGTAAATAAGTTACTCGGCGGCGTACTCGGCTTTGTTGAAATCTATCTGCTTGTATTCGTGATATTGTATCTATCGGTATTGCTGCCGATCACACCAGTGCAGGAAGCGCTGGACAGGTCAATACTCGCAGCATGGATCGTGGAACATACACCATATATTTCTGGTGAGATCAAGGATCTATGGCTGAATCATGTTGCAAATAAATTACCCACAGAATTGATGGGATGAAATGCTTAACCCTTGCGGCATCGTGCGCAAGGGTTTTCTACCTTGTTTTGAAAGGATGAGAGGTATGGCTATCAATAAAAAGGACGTAGTCAAACTGCTTGAGACAATCGCAATTTATCTTGAGCTAAAAGGGGAAAATACATTCAAGGTGTCCGCTTATCGGAAAGCTGCAGCGGCACTGGAAGCAAATGACCAATCCATAGATGAAATAGAGGACTTTACGAAACTGAACGGAATCGGTAAGGGAACGGCAGCGGTTATCGAGGAATACATCAAAGACGAACAGTCAGATACTTTACGTCAGCTGCAGGAGGAAGTACCAGAAGGATTAGTCCCTTTGCTTGATTTACCTGGCTTAGGCGGGAAAAAGCTGGCCAAGCTGTATCAGGAGCTAGGCGTAATCGATGCAGCTAGCTTGAAAGAAGCAGTCGAATCAGGTAAAGTCGCATCGTTAAGCGGGTTCGGTAAGAAATCTGCAGAAAAAATTCTCGATGGCCTTGCGAATGTTGGATCTAGACCAGAACGCATTCCAATCGCAATGATGCTGCCCTTGGCGGAACGAATCGAGTCCTTCCTGGAATCATTGGAAGGTATCGAGCAGTATGCCCGTGCAGGGAGTCTGCGGCGGATGCAGGAAACGGTGAAGGATTTGGATTTCATCATTGCAACCAATGATCCGAAAAGTGTCCAGGAGCAGCTGCTTACAATCGATAACTTAAAAGAAGTCATCGCTAAAGGCGATACGAAAGTGTCTGTCACGTTAGAAGAAGGCTATGACATCAACGTAGACTTCCGATTGATCGAACCTGCAGCATTCGCAACAACGCTCCACCATTTCACTGGTTCTGCAGACCATAATGTGGCTCTGCGTCAGCTGGCGAAAAAACGTGGTGAGCGTATTAGTGAATACGGTGTTGAAAACGTAGAGACAGGGGAATTAACAACCTTCCAATCTGAAAAGGAATTTTTCGGACACTTTGGTTTGTCATTCATTCCGCCTGAAGTAAGAGAAGCGCAGGGTGAGTTGGATAGCTTCAAGCAGGAAATGCCGCTCGTTCAGCTATCGGATATCCAAGGCGATTTGCATATGCACTCAACTTGGAGTGATGGTGCCCAGTCGATTGAGCAGATGGCCAAACAGGCGATAGAGCTTGGCTACTCTTATATAGCGATCACGGACCACTCTAAGTATCTTAAGGTGGCTAATGGACTGGATGAGAAACGACTGCGGAAACAACGGGAAGAAATAGAGCGCATCAATGCGTTGTATCCGGACTTTCATATATTCGCTGGTGTCGAAATGGATATCCTGCCAGATGCTCGTTTGGATTTTGATGATGACTTCCTGCAAGAAATGGATTATGTCATAGGTGCAATTCATTCCAGCTTCTCGCAATCAGCTGACCAAATCAAAGAACGTCTGACTGCGGCGCTCGAGCATCCAAACGTCAATGTCATCGCTCATCCAACTGGCCGCCTTATCGGAAGAAGAGCCGGCTATGCGGCTGATCCTGACTGGCTCCTCGAAAAGGCTGCTGAGACAGGTACGGTCATCGAGCTGAACGCCAACCCTAACCGGCTGGATCTGTCATGGACATATTTGAAGAAAGCCCAAGAGCTCGGAGTGAAAATTGCTGTTAATACCGATGCGCATAGTTATGCAACGCTATCATTCATGGAAGTCGGTGTGGCGATGGCACGAAAAGGCTGGCTAAAACCAGAGACAGTTATCAACACATGGTCTAAGCAACAATTAATGGAGCTTTTTCAGCGCAGCTAACAGCTTGAAAAGTGGGGGGAAAACATGAATAAACGAATATTCCGTGTACTGGAATTCGATAAAATCATACAGAAGCTAAGTGAACAAGCAGCATCATCACTTGGTAAAAAAAGAGCTATGAAAATTCAGCCAGCAACAGAGCTGGCTGAAGTAGAACAGCTTCAGGCAGAAACAGATGAAGCTGCTTCTGTCATCCGTCTTCGCGGCGGTATACCGCTTGGCGGCATCTATGACATTCATGCAAGCGTCAAGCGTGCAGTTATCGGAGGTATTCTCAACGCAAACGAATGTCTTGATATTGCAAGTACAATTTATGGCGGCAAAAACTTGAAGCATTTCATCGAAGAGTTGGAAGAACCGGAGATGCCGATTATCCGCAGTCTTGTTGATCAACTTGTATCACTGAGTGATTTGGAGCGTCATATTAAGAGTGCTATTGATGATCATGGTCGAGTGATGGATGGAGCTTCAGAACGACTCCGCGGTATCCGTTCTCGCATCCGTACGAATGAAAGCAGAGTGCGGGAAAAGCTTGATTCCTATACCAGGTCTAAAAGCAAGATGTTGTCAGATTCCATCATAACAATTCGGAATGACCGCTATGTGCTGCCAGTGAAACAAGAATACCGTGGGGCAATCGGCGGTATCGTCCATGATCAGTCTTCCTCTGGTCAGACTTTATTTATGGAACCGCAGGCTGTTGTAGATCTGAACAACCAGCTGCAGGAAGCAAGAGCACAGGAAAAAGCGGAGATTGAACGTATTCTGAAGGAAATCAGTATGCGAGTTGCGGAAGATGAAGCAATTTTGCTTGCAAATATCGAGATTCTTGGTCAAATTGATTTCATTTCAGCACGTGCCAAGCTAGGTGCAGTTATGCGCTGCTCTATGCCGAAAATGAATGATAAAGGTATTATTCATTTGAAGCAGGCAAGGCATCCGCTAATTGATCAAGAGCAGGTAGTAGCAAATGATATCGATCTTGGAGAAGATTACTCTACCATCGTAATTACTGGTCCGAATACCGGCGGTAAAACCGTTACAATCAAGACAATCGGCTTGTTTACGCTTATGGCCCAGTCAGGCCTTCAGGTACCCGCGCTCGATGGCGGTGAAATGGCAGTCTTTACAGAAGTGTTCGCAGACATCGGTGATGAACAATCCATTGAACAGAGTCTGAGTACTTTCAGCTCGCACATGGTTAATATTGTAGATATTCTGAAGCAAGTTGATCATGAATCGCTCGTACTATTTGATGAGCTTGGTGCCGGAACAGATCCCCAGGAAGGTGCTGCGCTGGCGATGAGCATACTTGATGAAACGATAAAACGCGGTGCAACTGTTGTAGCGACGACGCATTATCCTGAGCTGAAGGCATATGGCTATAACCGCGACCGTGTCGTGAATGCAAGCGTGGAGTTTGATGTGGAAACACTCAGACCGACATATCGTTTGCTTATCGGAGTACCAGGCCGTAGTAATGCATTCGAGATTTCCAGACGTCTTGGTTTGAAGGAATCCATCATTGATAGTGCCAAGGAATTGATCGGAACCGATTCGAAGAGTGTCGAAAACATGATCGCATCTCTGGAAACATCGCGCAGAGAAGCAGAACATGATTATGAAACAGCTCGGGCACAGCTTGAAGAAGCTGAAACACTGAAACGCGATTTGGAGAAGCGTTGGCAGGAATTCGATAGCAAGCGTGAGCGTTTGTATCAAAAGGCTGAAGAAAAGGCTGCCAAGGCTGTTGAGCAGGCTAGGGAAGAAGCAGAAGAAATTGTTGCTTCTCTTCGAACAATGAAAAATCAAGCCAGTGTCAAAGAGCATGAAATCATCGAAGCTCGAAAACGACTGGAAGATGCTTCACCGGAGCTTGCGAAAAAAGGCTCAAACGCAGTGCCGCAGACGAAGGAAAACAAGCAGCTCATGCCTGGAGATGAAGTTCTTCTTTTAACTTTGGGACAAAAAGGAACAGTTGTTGAGAAGGTCAGTGACAAAGAATATTTGCTCCAAATAGGAATTATGAAAATAAAAGCGAAACGAAAAGACATCGAATTCGTAAAGAGACAGGACGTATTTAAAGAAAAGCCGGTTGCAACAGTTAAAGGCTCCGCCTATCATGTGAGCACAGAACTGGATTTACGCGGGGAACGCTATGAGGATGCACTGCGCCGCGTCGAGAAATATGTAGACGATGCGCTGCTAGCTGGATATCCGCACGTATCGATCATCCATGGTAAAGGGACGGGTGCCCTGCGTACAGGCGTGCAGGAATTTGCCAAACGCCACCGAGCAGTGAAGAATTATCGTTCTGGAGGCATGAATGAAGGCGGAACCGGTGTAACCGTGCTTGAATTTCAGTAAACAGCGGGGAGTACGGGGATATGGAGTCATTTTGGGAAAATACGATTGTCCTGACAGCCGCGCGTTATAGCGTGGCGGTACTGAGTATCATCGTGTTTATGGCTATTTTTGAGCTGGTGACTTCCTATAAGAACTGGGAAGAAATCCGCCGGGGAAATTTGTCTGTTGCGATGGCGACAGGCGGTAAGATGTTCGGAGTAGCGAACGTGCTTCGTTTCTCCTATGAACATAATGATGGCATTCTCCAGAGCATCATGTGGAGCTCCATTGGTTTTGTGTTGCTGTTGATCGGCTATTTTATTTTCGAATTCCTGACGCCGACTTACAAAATCGACACGGAGATCGCTAATGATAACCGGGCAGTTGGATTTATTTCGCTTGTTATTTCAGTGGGATTATCTTATGTTATAGGAGCAAGTATTTAGTGCAATGTTTAGGAATGAACGCTTCTAAGCAAACTAGTAGCGTTACGGACTTCAGCAGTGCTATACTCGATGAAAGCTTTTATTTAGGAGGAATTTAATATGGCAATTGTAAATGCTACTGATTCAAACTTTAATACAGAAACAAGCCAAGGACTTGTCCTTGCTGACTTTTGGGCAACTTGGTGCGGACCTTGTAAAATGATCGCACCAGTATTGGAAGAAATCGACGGCGAAATGAGCGATAAAGTTAAAATCGTAAAACTTGACGTTGATGAAAACCAAGAAACTGCTGGAAAATTCGGCGTAATGAGCATCCCGACATTGCTTCTTTTTAAAGATGGCGAAGTTGTAGATCAAGTGATTGGCTACCAGCCAAAAGAAGCACTTGTTGAGCTTGTTAACAAACACGCGTAAGCAATAGACATGAGATCCCTTGTTACATTTATGTAGCAAGGGTTCCTTTATGTAAAGCACTAGTAAAAGGGGAAAGCGAATGAACAAGACGATAACTGATAAACTCGCTGTTCTGCCGCCGCAGCCTGGCTGTTATTTGATGAAGGATAAAAACGGGACGGTCATTTATGTCGGAAAGTCCAAGCTCCTCCGCAACCGGGTCAGGTCCTATTTCACCGGTGCGCACGACCGCAAGACACAGCGGCTCGTCGCGGAAATCGTGGATTTCGAATATATTGTTACCTCCTCCGAAATTGAAGCACTCATCCTTGAAATGAACCTAATCAAAAAATATGATCCGAAATATAACATCCTCCTGAAGGATGATAAAACATATCCATATTTGAAAATCACAGCAGAAGAACAGCCGCGTTTGCTGGTGACACGAAAAGTGAAAAAAGATAAAGGCAAATACTTCGGACCATATCCGAACGTAATCGCAGCCAGGGAGACAAAGAAACTGCTGGACAGACTTTACCCGCTGCGAAAATGTAATACGATGCCGGACCGTGTCTGCTTATATTACCACATGCACCAATGTCTTGGTCCTTGTGTCTATCCTGTCTCGCAGGAGACGAACCGGAATATCGTACAGAATATCACGACATTCTTAAACGGCGGACACCATCAGATCAAGAAGGATTTACGCCAGAAGATGCAGGAAGCTTCTGAAGAGCTCGATTTCGAGCGTGCGAAGGAGCTGCGTGACCAAATCCAGCATATTGAATCTGTTATGGAGCAGCAGAAGATGACATTGACGGATCAGACAGACCGCGATGTATTCGGCTTCGCCTATGATAAAGGCTGGATGTGTGTACAAGTATTCTTTATCCGCCAAGGTAAGCTGATCGAACGTGATGTAAGTATGTTCCCGTTCTTCGATGAACCAGAGGAAACATTCCTTACTTTTGTCGGGCGTTTCTATCTGCACCAAAACCATTTGCTGCCTAAGCAAGTGCTCGTCCCAATCGGTACGAATGTGGAGGGATTGCAGCAGCTCTTGGAGACAGATGTAGCCATTCCATATCGCGGCCGAAAGAAAGAGCTTGTCGAGCTTGCTGGAAAGAATGCCAAAATCGCTATTAAAGAGAAATTCTCACTTATTGAGCGTGATGAGGACCGGACAATTAAGGCGGTCGAATCGCTTGGAGAGAAGCTCAATATAGCAACACCACACCGCATTGAGGCATTTGATAACTCTAACATCCAAGGTAGCGATCCGGTATCTGCAATGATCGTCTTTACCGATGGCCGTCCGGATAAGAAGGAGTATCGGAAATACAAGATACGTGATGTGAAAGGTCCCGATGATTACGATACAATGCGAGAAGTCATTCGCAGACGATATAAACGGGTGCTGCAGGACAATTTGCCACTACCGGACCTGATTGTCATTGACGGCGCAAAAGGGCAGATGAGCGCAGCAATAGAAGTACTGGAAGACGAACTGGGGCTTGATATACCGGTTTGTGGCCTTGCTAAGGATGATAAGCACCGTACAAGTGAATTGCTGTACGGGACACCGCCGCAAGTTGTCGATTTCGAACGAAATGCCCAAGATTTTTATTTGGTGCAGCGTATCCAGGATGAGGTACACCGATTCGCCATCAGCTTCCACCGCCAGCTGCGCGGTAAGAGCGCAATTAAATCGAAGCTGGACGATATTCCAGGTGTCGGTGAAAAGCGCAGAAGATTACTCATGCGTCACTTTAAATCAGTGACAGCTATTCAAGAAGCAAGCGTTGAAGAAATCGCTAAGCTAGGTATCCCGGCACCAACTGCACAAGTTATTTTGAACCATTTGAATAATTCAGAGGAAGTTATAGAAGAACAGGAAGAAGGAGACCAGGCCTAAGATAGGCCTGGTTTTTTTGTGTGCTATTTTAGAGAACACAGTTGAAGATGTGTAATAAATGTTGTTTTACTCTTTGGGATCTATGATATACTTTAATTAACATTAATTTCCAAAAAATCTCTAAGAGAGGTGAAATAATGGGGTTTTACGGCTTGCTTTTTTAGGAGTAGCTGTAGGAGCTATAGTCTGTGCTATAGCGTGGATATTTAATAAAAAAACCAAGTTTCATATTCCCCTAGTATTTCCTAGCATTTGTTTCGGTATCATAATTATAACTGCAGGACTGATAGTTGGGGCTTGGGATGGTATGAGTATCTCCATTATTGGAATTGGGACTCTGGCTTTTACTATTCTGCCAATGGGAGGCATATTGGTTAAACAATATCAAGTTAAATAGGATAATGGATGCAAATAGGAGTGGCATTATTGAGATATAAGAACTTTTTCAAAGGTCCTGCTGCTATTAGCACCTTGTGTGCATTATTGTCGTTAACACTCGGTACCCTAAATTTGCTGCTTATCATGGTCACTCCTGAATTATGGAAACAACTAAACTTCCTAGAAGGCTTTGTTATTAATACCGTAGTATTCGGCACCCTGATTAGTTTTGTTTTTGCCTTCTTTGCGCCTGATAAAGAGGTGAGGATAATACTTATCTTATCTACTTTAGTTATGGGCCTTACATTATGCCCCATAACTGTTGGGACAGGTATTTTTTAAGATGAAACAATAAAAAATGACGTGTGAAATACACACGTCATTTCATCCATTTTTATAGGTTGACTCCATCAATCTTCCTTTGCAAAATAAACATTAAACTGAACATGTTCCTTTTTCGGCACATTTTCGTCCACGCATTCACAAGCGAGCTCCTTGATCTGCTCGATGCTTGCAGCGAGGAAGCCTGCTTCCATTCTGTACTCTTGTCCGACTCCGACGTTCCATCTATGTATGACTGGCGCTCCCGAGAGTTCGAATGTCATTTCATACCGTTTTTGTTTGACTAAGCTCAGGTTGCCCCAGCCCATTTGGATAAAAAAGTCCTCGACTTGTTCCATGGATGCTGGGTTTACTCTCCGTGCCAGTTTTTTACCCAGCACGTAAAGGATGGAAGAAGCGTCCTCACCTAATAAGTCTGGTAAACTGACAAAACGCAATATATCATGGCCGGCTCCATGAGTGATGAGCTGTTCCATATAATCCTTGTCGAATTCTTGCATTTTCTTTTGCATGCATGTCTTCCTTTCCCGCCTTGTTGCAATTACAAAGTATCTTTATTCACTTTACCATGAAAACCGGGTATACTGCCAATGTCTTTTGGCTGAATTGACAATGTTTATGAAACTGACAATATTCGTCGATATTCTCGTGAATTATATAAAATAAAAAAATAGATTAGTAAATTTTTTAAAGCGTTTTCTTGACGCCTAAATTTGATAGTTATACAATAATATTGTTAATAAGGATTCGGTTTTCATTCGGTTTTATTTTTAATCGAATATGAAAACGCAATCATTCTGTTAATTCAGAGAGCTATTGAGGGGGTACGTATGAACGAGAATCGAGAGTTTTTCTACCGCAGGCTTCATTCATTGTTAGGAGTGCTTCCAATCGGAATCTTCCTTATCCAGCATTTGGTCATTAACCACTTTGCTGCGTACGGAAGCGGCAGCTTCAATACTGCTGCTGGTTTCATGCACAATCTTCCATTCCGCTTTGTGCTTGAATGGATCGTCATCTACATACCGATTCTGTATCATGCCATTCTCGGTGTGTACATTGTACTGACAGGTAAGAACAATACAAGAAGATATGGATACTTCCGGAACCTGATGTTTCTGCTGCAGCGGATCACTGGTATCGTGACACTGATTTTCATCGCATGGCATGTCTATCAGACTCGCGTTATTACAATCTTCACGCAGGAAACAATTGATTTTGATTTTATGGAAGCTATTCTGACTCAGCCATTTTTCTTCTGGTTCTACTTGATTGGCGTCATTTCCACAACGTTCCACTTCGCGAACGGACTATGGAGCTTCCTGGTCACTTGGGGAATCACAGTATCTCCGCGTTCCCAGCGAATCGCGACATATGCGACGCTGCTTGTGTTCCTTGGCGTAACGTATTTAGGGGTACGCTCTTTGCTGGCATTCGGCATGGGTGTATAAGATAGCGGCTTTAAGAGAGGGGACTTAAAGATATGAGTAAACGTAATATAGTTGTTGTCGGCGGGGGACTGGCAGGTTTGATGGCAACCATCAAAGCAGCAGAAGCCGGCGTTCATGTAGATTTGTTATCCATCGTTCCGGTAAAACGCTCTCACTCCGTTTGTGCACAGGGAGGCATCAACGGAGCGGTTAATACAAAGGGTGAGGGTGACTCCACCTGGGAGCATTTCGACGATACGGTTTACGGAGGGGACTTCCTTGCCAATCAAGGGCCCGTAAAAGGAATGTGCGATGCAGCACCGAGTATCATCCATATGCTCGACCGAATGGGTGTCATGTTCAACCGGACACCAGAGGGTCTGCTTGACTTCCGCCGTTTCGGCGGTACGCAGTATCACCGGACAGCTTATGCTGGTGCGACGACTGGTCAGCAGCTGCTTTATGCACTTGATGAGCAAGTGCGGCGCTACGAGACTGCAGGTCTGGTAACAAAATATGAGGGCTGGGAATTTGTTCATGCCATCATTGATGATGAAGGTGTCGGACGCGGTATCCTGACACAGAACATCCAATCCCATGAATTGCGCGCGTTGCGGGCAGATGCTGTCATCATGGCGACAGGCGGACCTGGTATCATCTTCGGAAAATCGACGAACTCGATCATCAACACAGGTTCTGCTGCTGGAGCTTTGTATGAGCAAGGTGCAATTTATGCGAATGGAGAGTTCATTCAGATTCATCCTACGGCTATACCTGGTGACGATAAGCTCCGCCTTATGAGTGAATCAGCACGCGGAGAAGGCGGCCGTGTATGGACATACAAAGATGGAGAGCCTTGGTACTTCCTTGAAGAAAAATACCCGGCGTACGGAAACCTTGTGCCGCGTGATATTGCGACACGGGAAATCTTCGATGTGTGTGTTAATCAGAAGCTCGGCATCAATGGCGAAAACATGGTCTATCTTGATTTGTCCCATAAGGATCCAAAAGAGCTGGATGTTAAACTGGGCGGTATCATTGAGATTTATGAAAAATTCGCAGGTGACGATCCACGTAAGGTTCCAATGAAAATCTTCCCGGCAGTCCATTACTCTATGGGCGGTCTTTGGATCAGTGATGATCAAATGACAAATATTCCAGGAATCTTTGCAGCTGGGGAATGCGATTACTCTCAGCATGGTGCAAACCGTCTTGGTGCGAATTCCCTACTGTCAGCAATTTACGGCGGAATGGTTGCCGGACCGAATGCGATCAAATATATCGACGGACTGGATAAGCATGCCGATGACATCTCCAGCAAGCTATTCGATGATGCGCTTGCCAAAGAGCAAGCCAACTTCGATAAGATGATTAAAATGGACGGGAATGAGAATGCGTACAAGCTGCATCGTGAGTTAGGTGAGTGGATGACAGATAACGTGACAGTGGTCCGTGAGAACAGTAAATTGCTCAAAACGGATGATAAACTGCAGGAGCTGCAAGAGCGCTGGAACAATATCAACATTCATGATACATCCCTTTGGAGCAACCAAGGTGTTATGTTCACCCGCCAGCTGAAGAACATGCTGCATTTGGCTCGTGTAATGACAATTGGTGCTTACATGCGGAATGAAAGCCGCGGAGCGCATTACAAACCTGAATTCCCAGAACGGAACGATGCGGAATTCCTGAAGACTACTATGGCTAGATATGATGAAACATCCAACTCGCCAGATATCTATTACGAAGAAGTCGACACTTCCTATATCAAGCCGAGAAAACGTGACTACAGCGCCGCGAAAGCGAAGGAGGCAAAAGCATAATGGAAGCGACGAAAACGAAGCAAGAGACGATTACAATCATTGTGACACGTCAGAACGATCCGAGTAGCGCCCCTTATGAAGAAACCTTTCATGTACCATACCGGGAGAATATGAACGTTATCTCTGCTTTGATGGAGATTCGGAGAAACCCGGTGAATGCGGAAGGCAAGGAAACGACACCTATCTATTGGGATATGAACTGTCTGGAAGAAGTTTGCGGAGCATGTTCCATGGTTATCAATGGTACGCCAAGGCAGTCCTGTGCAGCACTTATCGATAAACTGGAACAGCCAATCCGTCTTGAGCCGATGGCCACGTTCCCGATTATCCG
The DNA here is from genome assembly GCF_902497585.1 of Terribacillus sp. AE2B 122. Taxonomy (NCBI): domain Bacteria; kingdom Bacillati; phylum Bacillota; class Bacilli; order Caryophanales; family Bacillaceae; genus Terribacillus; species Terribacillus sp. AE2B 122. Next base: position 127,702 of record NZ_LR700942.1, read on the forward strand.
TGACTTGGCAGTGGACCGCTCCCAAATGTTCGACAGCCTGAAAAAAGTCAAAGCTTGGGTTCCGATTGATGGTACGTATGATTTAGGACCTGGTCCGCGTATGCCAGAGAAGAAAAGACAATGGGCATATGAGCTTTCCAAATGCATGACTTGCGGCGTGTGCTTGGAAGCATGCCCGAATGTGAACGATAAATCTGATTTCATCGGTCCAGCACCGATTTCCCAAGTACGTTTGTTCAACTCCCATCCAACTGGTGCAATGAATAAAGGGGAACGTCTGGAAGCATTGATGGGAGAAGGCGGCATCGGCAGCTGCGGTAACTCACAGAACTGCGTACAGGTTTGCCCGAAAGGTATTCCGTTGACAACGTCAATCGCCGAGTTGAACCGTGCAACGAATATCCAGTCGTTCAAGAACTTCTTTGGAAGTGACACGAATTACTAAGATAGTTAATTTCTGAAGCAAAAAACGGAACTCCACATAGAGAGTTCCGTTTTTTTGTTAAGCTATCTTTAGAAAACTTGCTGCTGTACAATAGAGAAAATATTTATGATATTAGCCGAGGAGATGTTATTCATGAAAAAGAAAGCATTCTGGTTGCCTATACTCTCGTCCTTTCTTGTAATGGTGCTTTTATACACAATCGGTAACATATTCGAGATTTCATATCTTAGCTGGACTTTCTATAAGGAAAATCCATCAGATGGGGTTGTATTTGAAGCTGGAGGATCTCTTATTCCAGTTCTTATTGGTTTAATAATTGGTTTCGTTTTAGAAGGAATTTTGAAAAATAAACAGAAAGACGATATTGACTTATCGCGATAGCATCTCCACTTATTAACGAATACCTTGTAACTCCTAATCTATTCTATAGCTAAACAGACACGCTTATACGTTTTTTTACCTTCCAAAGCTGCAGGCTCGTAAGACTTAAGATTGTAAACCTCGTACATATATTCCAACCATCTGTTCAAGTGATTTCTCCAGATCAACATCAAGTTTAAATCCTGCGTGCTTATTTAAATCAATGAAGCCGTGCAGCATACTTCGGAATCCACGGATAGCATGGATCTTATCTGTTTCATCTAATGAGAATGCTGTTAAACCATCAGCTATAAGCTGCACAAGCGCTTCACTAACTTTCCCGGTTCCACCTGGAAGGGAGGAGGCATACAAGCCAGGGTGAGAAGTACCAAAATGTACATATGCCTTTGCTAGTGACAGTAGCGGCTGTGCGCCCTGTTCGGTATCTCTCAGAGCTTCATAAAGTTGTATTTGTGCAGCTTCGGCCATTGCGTGCTTGATTTCCTCTAAGTTTTTGAAATGGTTATACAAAGAGGGCGGCTTAATTGATAGGGAGCGAGCAATATTTGCCATCGTGACTGCTTCGTATCCTTGCTGTTCAGCTAATGAAAGAGCAGTGTCGATGATCATCGTTTTGGTAAGCTGCATTCTAGGCATGTTATCTGGCTCCTTTTTCGGCACGCAGGATGGCTTGCTTCATAGACGTCAATGGTTCATGAAGCAAATCTCCATGTCCAACAGCCAAGATTGTAGGCTCTAAGTCTGCTAGCTTTTTGGCCGATTGAATCGAGATTTCTTTATTCCATGTGGCCCAGCTAGGGAATGGGAACTGCCACCTTAAATCTCCGGATACCGCTATTCCGCCTCGAAGCTGGAAAGCATCTCCGACAAGAAGTGCACCATCTCGATGGTCGAACAATGCCAGCATACCTGGTGTGTGCCCAGGCGCTGCTATCACTTCGAGTGATCCGACATGGTCACCTTCGCTCAAGAACCTTTCTGGTCTCGTCTTGATATTCTTCGGATATCCGCCCTTGATTGGGAGTCCAGCTTCCATTTTCGTTTCGTTTTGAAGTATATCCCACTCCATCTGCGATAACATGACCTCTGCATCGGGTAAAGCTTCTTTTAAGTTGTCTAGAGCCCCAATATGATCTGAATGGGCATGTGTTAATACGATTTTAGTTATTGGTTTACCAATCGTACGGGCTGCTGAAAGAATAGAAGATGCTGAGGATGCTAGCGCTGCATCGACCAATGTTAATCCATCTTCTTCTTCGACCAGATAACAATTCACCGGAAATAGTCGTGGCATAAATGTTAGCTGATAAAAGTTGTTTTGTTTTTGAATACGCATAAAAATCCCCCTCTAAACTAATGGTATTAGTTAAACTATAAACTAATAGGATTAGTTTTACAAGGGATTATTTTCCATGATGCAGAATGTATGATACGGTTTAACTAAGAAGGTCGCAAAGGAGGGGGAACGATGTTTGGTTCTAAACTTCAGCGCTGGGGTGTAGGGTTGCTTTTATTTGCCTCCTCATTGCTTTTGTTGGGAACAATCACACAGAAGCCTATTTTGTTTATTCAAGGTTTTATATTACAGGTGGTTTCTCTTGTTTTACTTGCCATGCATATAGGAGATAATCACACTTAAAGAAAAAAACGTTAATCGATCTATCTTACCTTATTTTAAATCATTTCCATTTAAAGTGGGCTGGAAGAGAAGGAAGTTCAAGGAAGGAGCTGACCAATATGCGGACAGTAAGCTGGAAAGTATTCTGTTTTACTCTGCTTCTTAGTATCACTTGTTTCTTTTTCATTGATATCTTAACTATTAAGACCAATTATGTAAGTGGGAATGGAAATTTGGGATTGCCTCTTTATCCATTAGCATGTTTCTTTCTTTTGGCAGTCATGTATTGTCTGTTTGCAACCTATTTCAATAAGCTGAATGGCCGTCCAAGAATGCTGCACGTATTAACCATTGTATTCACTTGTATAGGTATTGCTGTTTGCTTTTCATTTGCCAGAGAAAAGTACGTACTTCGGATCGCAGAACTGGAGCAGACGCTGTGAGTACAACGTTTATGCAGGATTATGGCTGGCAGGATATCCATTTGAATAACTTATACTTCAATGTATACACCTACATAGCTGCCGTTTCTCTTGCCTTGCTGCTGGCCGGGTTGTATTGCGTGGTAAGGAGACGAGTATGATGAAAAGACAGATTATCGCACTTGGCGGCGGAGGTTTCTCTATGGAAACGGACAACTTGGCTCTCGATCGGTATATACTTTATCAAAGCGGAAAAGATGAACCGCGTGTTTGTTTCATTCCAACGGCTAGCGGAGATAAGCCGGATTATATTCGACGCTTTTACGAAGCTTTTCATCAGCTTCCATGCAAGCCTAGTCATCTGTCGCTGTTTGAACCTAATTTCAAAGATTTGCGCACATTTGTATTGGAGCAGGATATCCTCTATGTCGGAGGAGGAAGTACCCGAAACATGCTGGTGCTGTGGCGTGAATGGAAGCTGGATAACATACTAGCTGAAGCTTACCAGAGTGGTGTTATCTTGGCGGGACTAAGCGCTGGGGCCAATTGTTGGTTTAAGGAGGGGCTGACGGACCCTTTGAACGGCCCGCTGTATGCAATAGATGGTCTTGGTTTTTTACCAGGAAGTGTTTGTCCTCACTTTGATGGAGAGGAAAAACGTAGACCAGCTTATGTGAAGGCTGTAGGAGAAGGTAGTATGAAAGAAGGCTATGGGGTTGATGATAGTGCTGCTTTACATTTCGTAGATGAACAGTTGGATCAGGCTGTATACTCTCGGAAGAATGCTGCTGTGTATAACATAAAAAGGCAAGAAGACGGCGCTTATGAAGAAGCTATTCCGGCTGCTTACCTGAATTAAATCGGCCATTACATTTCAACAATAAACCAGTGAATATGCGAAGCAGTTTCGGAAACCAGCTGCTTTTTCATCAATTCGGCATCTTCCATCGTATCGAATAGCTTACACATCGTACTGCCAGTCTCTTTCAGGCAGCGAATGTCTTCCTTCTCTTCACGCATGATCACATACGCCAATAGTCATCCCTCACTTATAGTTTTCTATCTAAGATGTGTTTAGAAGATTATATATCGAAGATGACCTGTTGTATAGCAGATTTATGTAAAAATTTGAAAATAACAAGGTAAATTATACCAGAAAAAAATAACCTCACAGCTTCTATGCTGGAAGGTTATTTTTGTTTAGCGGAAAAATGGAAGATCTTTTGCTCCGACTAAACGGGCATAAATGAACAACTGACCTTTGTGATGCAATTCATGATCATACATAGCTTGAAGATAAAGTTCTTTCTTACCTTGCATACCTAGTATCTTTGCTTCGTTATCTAATGCTAGTTCTTCATCAGTAATTTTCTCAAAGTCTTTAATCGTTTGATCAGTAAAATGCTTTACTGCTTTTCTGAGGTCTTCCATCGTATGTACTTCAGGAAGATCTGGAGTTGTCATGGATTCCGTTTTCACCATATTTACGAACACACCGTTCCAGGCGGTTACGTGAAGGACCAGGTCACGAAGTGTCATCGCATCCTCCCATGGTTTAAAATCGAGATGACCATCTTCGATTTGATCGATGAGTTGAATTAATACATTGCGGTGCTGCAGCCAGTTTTCTTTCCAATATGCTGTTTTACTCATGTAGCATTCTCCTTTTGGTAAGCTTCTTCTACACTATAAACAATAAGGCTAGGTATTGTCATTTGTGAAAGACTGAGTGAATTAGTTAAGGTGCTGCTGGATCATCGTGTATTATTCACAAGCATAATCATCCTTATCCCGGTCAAACTTGCGCTGATAGGCAGTATGAGTGCTTGGCACACCATCTGGGTATGTTTTTCTCAGTTCAGTGCAATTGGCAAATTGCGTTGATTCATTTGAAGTGCTGTCAACTGGTGTATCGGAATTATCCTGGCTGGTAGCACAGCCGTTGAATCCACGATCTGTGACATATCCATTTTGCTGCCAAACTGCTTCATCATCGTTTTTAGCAGTTGCTTCCGCTTCCTCGAAAGTATCAAGATATCTTGTGTTTGGCGGGTACACATAAGCTACACGTGCTAATCCTTCTTCCAGCAATGTTTGCTGGACGCTCGCTCCGTCGGCATATACATAAGCAAGCAGTCGGCCGTACTTGTCCGTTCTACCACCTACATCAAATTCCAACTCCAATTTCTCCGCATCCGTTACCAGTTCTTCATTGCGTTTGCTGGCATCCTTTCCATAGGGCTGAACACACTTGTTCGGCGCCTTCGTCTCAGGAGTATCAACAAGCAAATACCGGACCGTTTCTTCCTGGCCGTTGTAGTTCACTTTGATTGTGTCTCCATCAACTATTCGGACTAATGAAACCTCGACTTTATCTCTAGTTCCGGATGTTGTAGTAGCTTTTCTATTCGAATCTGACTGTTGATTAGTCGTGCTGACTGTTCCGCATGCACTGATCAGAAACAAGGCAATAATTAACCAAGTCGTAGAATGTATTATTTTTCTCATGCTGTTATAAGGCTCCTTCTAGCTGTCTCTATTTCCATAATAAAAGGGATGGACACAGCTTACAAGAGCAGAAAGCAGTACATCGTGGGAGACGCACAGCTTGTAACCAGATAAAGAGAAAATACTAATCGTAAAAGTTATGGGATACAAAAGGAAGGGAATGATAAAAATGGGTGTTTTGACTATGTAGGAGGTTATGATAGTGGAGCTGAAAGGGAACACGATTTTAATAACAGGTGGCGCATCTGGAATTGGCTTTGCATTTGCAGAGAAATTTTTGCAGTCGGGCAGTCAAGTCATTATTTGCGGAAGAAGAGAAAGCAAATTAAGAGAGGCGAAAGACAAGCATCCGGAACTTATTACCCGTGTATGTGATGTATCAGTGGAGGCCGAACGGCTCGCCTTGCTTGAATGGGTCAAAGAGGAGCATCCAGAGGTAAATGTGCTTGTTAATAATGCGGGAATACAGCAGCGTTTTGCCGTATTAGAAGCAGATCCTGTCAATGATTGGGCGTATTATAATAAAGAGATATCCGCAAATATCGAAGCACCGTTTCATCTGTCGATGCTGTTTGCGCCTTACTTTGCTTCCAGCGGGAAGAAAGCGGCAATTATAAATGTCACATCAGGACTTGCATTCACACCAATGGCCATAGCACCAATCTATTCGGCAACAAAAGCAGCATTGCATTCCTTCACTATGAGTCTGCGTTTGCAGCTTGCTGAAACCGAAGTGAAAGTGATTGAAGTTGCTCCGCCTGCAGTCAACACAGATTTGGGGGGTGTGGGCATTCACACATTTGGTGAACCAGTGGATGAGTTTGCTGATGGTATATTCAAAGGGCTGGCAGAAGGTAAGGAAGAAATAGGATATGGTTCATCAGCGAAGGCTTTACGAATGTCGCGTGATGAGATTGATGAAGCAGTAAAGAATATATACAGCAGAGTGAAGTAAAGAGGAAAAGAGCTGATCATAGTGATCAGCTCTTTTTGCTAGAGTCCAATTTACCGTATCCTAGTTGATGCAACGCAATCTTTAAATTCGATATGGTAGTAATTGTATTAAATTCTAAGCCGAGTGATACCATCGTCTGTGCAATTTCAGGACGGATACCAGTAATAATCGTCTCGATACCACTTATACGAAGAGATTGAACGATTTGAACAATCTGATTGGCTACCATCGTATCAATCATCAATACACCGGAAACATCCAAGACAAGATGATCTAACGCCAGAGCATTGCCTTGTGTCAATGCAGTCTCCATGATCAGTTTAGCCCGATGGGTATCTATCTCGCCAACAATAGGTATTACCGCCAATCCTTCATAAATCGGGACAACTGGCACGGACAGTTCCTCCAGCGCACTATAAGCTATACTAACCATCTCTTTATTATGCTTTTCAAACTGTCTTCCGATTTCAAAGCTGACTACTTCAAGCATTGGATCGATGATTTTTGATACATCCAGCATCGTAATAGCAGCAAAATGCCGCTCCTCAAGCTCTACCGTGAAGATGTCCCAAATAACACTGCGAAAGCTGGAAACGTATTGCAGTGTAGCAGTCAAGGAAATATTCATCTCCGTCGCAGCCTTTCCAGCCCATGAACCCCAAGCTAAGAAATTCTTTTCCACTTCTGCCTTGTTATCCTCAGCAAAAAGGATTGCCCCGATATTAGATACCAGTCTTGCATTGAATTTGGATAACTGATCTTTCGGGAGAGATAAGATACGAAGCTCTTTATTTAATGTCGAATCGAGGTTTAGAAGTACAGATTCGGCTATAATGTCTTGGTTCTTCTGTATCTTCTCCCCTATGTATCTCAATTCGTCTTTCATATCGATGTCCCCTTTTGTTGTGTATGCTACTTTAAGAATAATCTAAGAGAGAGCGTAATGGAAGTTTAAAGTGGTATATAAAATACTTCATTTTTAAAGGAAGATAAGATTTTTAAATAAATATTATTTAAAATTGACCATATTGTCCAACTTCGTACATCAATATTATTACTAATATGAGCGTATTTGAGTCACGTCTCAAATACGCTCGGATATTGTAATGAATAGACTCTAGATTAATACATACTAAAAAGCTTTCCGTCGATAAATGTAACTAGTAATACTCCAAGAAGCTCCGTAAATAGCTAAGCAAAGAAGTATGGCACTTGTATAGAAAATTGGCACGGACAGATTAAGAAGGAAATCTGTAAAGGATGTCAGCTTTTCACCTAAATAAGATACTATAGGAGGAACTATGCCTGCTAAAACCAAGAAACTGATCATTGCTACCGGGAAGGTATAACCTGGTTTTATGATATAAGACATGGGTAGGTAAAAAGATAACAGGAATAAGGCTAAACTGCTGCTTATTGCAATGTCTGTTATTGAGAAAGGTTTATTGAATACATACAATAAGATACTTGTAACCCCAGTTGCTAAGATTAAAAAGACAATTGCTCCTATATATCGGGATGAAATAATTTCGATGCGTGTATAAGGAAGCGAATTCAATAGTATGTTAGTTTCTGTTTTTTCATCGTAAGCAAGCGTATTAATTGGAAGGATAACGCTGGCAAGTAGGAAGATAAAAGCTGGATGCTGCCTGTCCAATAGGACAAAGAATAATACTAATAGTATAAACACTAACAGCTGCCATTTTTGCAGAATAAAGTCGCGCTTGATTAAATTAAACATGCTGCATACCGCCTTTCAAATGAAACATAATATCTTCAAGTGTGGCCGGCTCAATAACAACGCTGTCTCCAAAAGTATTTTCTACATCATTAACTTCTTTTGTTAATTCTTCAAATCCAGTAGATAAGCGGTTTATATGCATGAAAGCCTTTTCCGTATCTCGATCCAGAAGCTCGGTTCTTCCTTTAACGAGAGCATAATTTTCCGTTATGTCATGAATGGAGTTATTAAAAACTAATTCCCCACGGTTTATGAAGGCTATGTAATCTGCGATGCGATTCAAATCTGTTGTGATGTGGGTGGAGAAGAAAATGGTGCGGTTACCGTCTAACATTAATTCCTGTAAGACCCCAAGCAGTTCCCGTCTGAAGATGGGGTCCAAGCCAGCTGTCGGTTCATCCATAATGATCAGTTCAGCATGATGAGACAAAGCAATCGCCAGGGAAGCCTTCATTTGCATACCTTTTGAGAATTTCTTGATTGATTTATTAAGCGGAAGCTCAAATTGTTCTACATATTGAGAGAATAGTGCATCATCCCAATGTTTGTATGCTGGTGCGACAATACGTTTAATATCTTTTAAATTCAAATTCTCAAAGAAGACATTGCCATCGTAAACAAATCCAATTCGTTCCTTGATCGCTTTCTCATGTGTTTTGTAGTCCATGCCAAAAACACTTACTTCACCAGTATCAGGTCTTAACAGATTCATGATCATCTTTATCATTGTTGACTTACCGGCACCATTTGCACCGATAAAACCATGCACAAAGCCTCGTTTTACTTGTAAATTGATATTTTTAACAGAGAAATCTTTAAATCTCTTTGTCACGTTATTAAATTCGACTACGTTCTCCATTACTTTCACTCCTCGTATAAAATCTTAATTAATTGCTGCAAATCACCAAGGGATAAGCCGATTTCCCTGCTGTTAGTAATGACATCGCTTAGCTGTTCTTCAATCACTTTTAGTTTTTTCTCTTTTATAAACTCTACATCTTGTTCAGCAACAAATGAGCCTTTGCCGACAATGGAGTAAATAAATCCTGCCTTTTCCAGTTCTTCATAAGCACGTTTAGTCGTGATAACGCTGATTTGTAAATCCTGTGCGAGTTTGCGCATGGATGGAATAGCGGCTCCCTCCGGCAGCTCACCCGATAAAATGGACGATTTAATTTGATTTGTAATCTGCTCATAAATCGGCTCCTTTGAATTGTTGGAAATAATAATTTGCATGTGATCCCTCTTATTCTATTTTTTGGAGAAAAGTAACGCGATAATATCTGCCACTGCCACAATAAGTAGTGCAATGATATGGACAACCATGACCATATTGAAGAATGGGTACGAGTATGGCGTAATCCATTCTGTAAAAAGTGATAAATCTAATATAATTCTGAACGTTCTGGGGATGAAGCTGTCACTATCGTTTATATTCGGTTCCAAGGAAGTCCCATCCACCAATATAAAGATTACTTGTACAAATAGGAAAACACCAAGGTAGGTTATCCAGCGCCGTATCGGAGTTAAAGTTGGGGCTTTTTTCCGTGCTATTCAACTTAAGTAACCCTCCTTTTAGTGTATTGATACTGCTATATTGTATATGTTTTATGTATACAATATATACAAAGTTGAAGAAGTGTGCAACCATTTTTGTTAAATTAAGGAGATTAATGGTAGATTATACACTCAATTGGCTTGAGAAGAAGGGCTCAGAATATTTTAGATTATGTGATCCGGGCTTTTATACAATAGAGTTGGAAGCTCTAATGATTCTTTTATTAAGTCAATAGTTGGGATGAAGTTTAAAATATATTCAGATAAATATATTTGTGGTAAAAAGTAAGAGTGAGATGAATTCATAACCTTATCTGAGAATAAGAGAAGCAAATCCTAGTGAGTTATAAATAATCTTAGGGAGGGTGAATAGGCCATTAAATCTGTGACGGTTTATCATTATGATGCATTTAGTAAAGAACCTTATATGGGGAATCCAGCTGGAGTAGTGTTGAATGGAGATGAATTGACAGGTGCTGAAATGCAAGAGGTTGCTTCCAAAGTCGGCTTTAATGAGACTGCTTTTTTGACTGAATCAAATGCAGCTGACTTTAGAATACGATTTTTCACACCGGGTCATGAGATGAATTTATGTGGGCATGGAACAATGGCAACTGTTTATGCTATGAAAAATAAAGGAATATTGGGAGATAAAGCAGTTATAGCAATTGAAACAAATGCTGGTATTCTGCCGATTAAATTAAACCCCTCGAATGAAGGTGGGGTTTCTATAACCATGAAACAGGCTGCTCCGAAATTCAAAGAATTTATGGGCTCAAAGGATGCTTTGGCGAACTCAATAGGGTTAAGAGAAACAGATTTTCATAAGGATTTACCAATCCTTTATGGAAGTACCGGCACTTGGACGTTGCTAATACCGATAAAGGAACTTGGTGCTTTTCAAAAAATGAAACCGCACAATAGACTCTTTCCTGAAATCTTGAAAGAGATACCAAAATCATCCTTACATCCTTTTTGTCTGGAAACCTTTGATCCCAATGCTGATATGCACGCTAGACACTTCTCATCACCCTATTCAGGGACCATTGAGGATGCAGTAACAGGCACTGCTTCAGGGGTCATGGGAGCTTATTATGCAAAATACATTAAGTCTGATGATCCTCTAAACCTTATAGTGGAGCAAGGTCATGAAATTGGCAAAGATGGCCGGGTAGCAGTACAAGTCACAAAGGGTAGTGATTCGCTGGATATTGAGATCACTGGAAACGCGATTTACATTAAAGTAATTCAGGTCTTGTTAGGAATTTAAAGGTTTATTAACTAAAGGGAATCTTATATTCTCTCAAACAAACATATATCTAAGACGGCTGCACATAAATAGAATTGAAGCTCCTACTTTACATTACTTGAAGCTGCTGCATCATCGAGCACATGATTCGTTTTGGAAACTGTATTCTTTTTACAGTGCCGTCCATAATCATTTCAGCACTTGTATGGGGAATGAAAAGAAGCCAGAGTCAATTTGATTTGCTTCTTGATTATTCACTGGATGTCCTAAATGATCACGAAAACTTTAGATGCGTTATCCCATAGCGGAAGTTGAATATATGCTAATGTTAGCTGCAATTCAGCAACTTATTAGAAATTTTGACTTTTAACAAAAAAACAGATCTACCAATGTAGATCTGCATCTCTAGAAAAAGTGAGAAAGTTAGAAAATAAAGTTCAGTTCAACCATGCTACCCGTTAGATCACTTTAGAAATGGAAACAGTTTTTTTAGAATCTACTACTTTTCCAATCGTTATAAAAGTCTATTAGTGTTGAATGTATTGCATGTAAAGCCATTAAAATTAAATACAGCATCATAAAGGTAGCAATTTCTCCAGTAAAATAGGCGATAATCGCAATAATTACTAACCAGAAGTACAACATAATCTTATTCTCATTCATTTTTTAGAAACCCTCCATCATCTCCTTTTATTCTAGCTTAAGGTAGGATTTTTTCATACAAATTCTTAAAACTCCTGGACAATTATAAGGTATACAGGAAAGAATAAAATTCCTAATGGCTGTAATAATTAAAACCACCACTTGGTAACACCTCCGCTAACAATCGTTAACAATTCGCGAATACTGTTCACCCTCCGTCTCTGGTTTACATAAGCTAGATGGACTAAATAAATACCTGACGCAGCAACCCTGAAGATAGCAAGGAGGGGTTAACATTTGAAGGATAATGACTACAGGCCAAAACAATTACTCACCAAGCGAGAAAAAGAAGTCTTTGAACTATTGGTTCAGGATAAGACAACCAAGGAAATCGCCCAAGAACTGTTTATATCAGAAAAAACAGTGCGGAACCACATATCGAATACGATGCAGAAACTGGGAGTAAAGGGACGGTCTCAGGCTGTAGTGGAGCTCCTTCGTATGGGGGAACTGAAGCTCTGACAGGCATGGCTCGCCTGTCGACTGACATAGCTGTTTATAAGCGAATAGAGAGTACTGGCTTGCTGTGACGGCTAACTAAAACCGACTGTGATGGTCGGTTTTTTGTTTCTACATAAATAGTAAGCATAAAACATTTGCTGATCACTAACCCTTAATTGTGTTAATCGCTTACAATGTAACTATTAGATGCTTTAGCGAAGGAGATTGTCATAATGAACTATATAGAGAGAATCAGCTATATTGAAGTGCCTGCACCTGCCGAAACATCGGCGGAAGCACCAGTGGATTTAATTGATGAAACGATGCAGCTTCACAAAGAGAAAATGATTGCTCAAATGAAAAACGCAGATTTAGATGTTCTTCTTGTTTATGGTGACCGTGAACATGGTACCAACTTTGGTTATCTCACAGGTTTTGAGCCAAGATTTGAGGAAGCTCTTTTGGTTTTACATAGTAATGGGAGTGCTTACCTGTTATTAGGTAATGAATCTCTCCGAATGAAACAATACAGTCGTATAGAAGCAGAAGCTATCCTGGTCCCGTACTTTTCTCTGCCTAATCAGCCGATGCAGACTGAAAAAACATTTGCAGAACTTATTGCATCTGCGGGTGTCAGAGAAGGTATGCGTGTTGGTATAGCGGGATGGAAAATGTTTACGAGTCCTTATGAAGACAATCAACAGCTGTTTGATACGCCGTATTTTATCGTTAATGCCGTGAAAGAGCTTGTGAAAGATACTGGTAGTGTTTTAAATGCCACTTCATTATTTATTCATCCTGGTACGGGTGCTCGTACTTTAATGAATGCAAACGAAATCGCTCATTATGAATTTGGAGCATCACTTGCATCGTCCCGAATTTTACGAGTGCTGGATCAATTAGAACCTGGAAAAACAGAGATGGAGCTTGCGGATGGACTAGCTGCCTATGGACAGCCGAATAATGTTCAGACAATTTGTGCCACGGGTGATCGTTTTACGAATGCAGTAGTAGCACCAAGAGCAAAGAAAGTAGAGTTAGGTGATAAATTTTCGGTCACAGTAGGTTACAGGGGAGGTCTTACTAACCGATCGGCATATGTTGTATCATCTGCTGAAGAGCTGCCAGCAGATGTATCTGATTATATTGATATAGTTGCTAAGCCTTATTACGCCGCAAGTGTTGCTTGGTATGAAAATGTGAGGCTTGGTATGACTGGCGGAGAGATGTATGAGTTAATTGAATCTGTTTTGCCTAAATCAAAATATGGGTGGAAACTTAATCCTGGTCATTTGACGGCGGGTGAAGAATGGATGTCTTCCCCAATCTATCCCAATTCAGAAATCCGACTTGCTAGCGGCATGATGCTCCAAGTGGACATTATTCCTAGTATTCCAGGGTACGGTGGAGCGAATGCTGAAGATGGTATTGCGCTAGCGGACGAAGAACTGCGAACAGAATTGGCTACTCACTATCCGGAATTATGGGAAAGAATCCAAATGCGCAGAGAGTATATGATCCAAACTCTTGGTATTCAACTTCATCCGGAAGTGCTTCCGATGTCTACAATCAACGGTTATTACCGCCCTTATTTATTGAATAAGAAGTACGCGTTAACAGTAAATCAACAGTAGTTAATTTGGTCGGATAAATGCATAATCTGCATTTATCCGACGATTGGCCACTCTATATTTACCGCAGTAATTGTGTTTAAAAAAACCGTTCTTAATTTAATAAGAACGGTTTAAAGTTTTATATAGTCTTTCCCATTGAAATAGATGCTGTATTATACCCGAGCTTTTTATATAACTTATATGCCCCGGAATTATTTCCAAAAACACTTAATCCTAACGAAGTAATTCCTTGATTTTTCATATCTGACTCTAACTGCTGAAGAACAGAAGTTGCATATCCTTTCTTTCTGAAGTCCTCATAAACAAGGATATGAAATACAAAAACTTTTTTACTGTCAGGTTGTATGTTATACCAAATGACCCCGATATTTTTCTCCTTTTTGATGGAATAGATATTGTACACTGATTGACCGTCAGATTCCTGTTTGTCAGGCAATATATTGTCCATAAATTGCCTTGATTCTTCCAAAGCTAAATACGATGGTAAAAGAAAGTTATCGGATAGATCCTTCGCATACTCAGATATAAAATCTTCTATGTATCTATCAAATTCGTCCTCAGTCATTTTCCTTAATTCTGTCCGCATAATTTCGCTCCTTCTAAACTAATAGCTCTTTGCTTGATTTTACCATTTATCTGGTTCATTTATAATCTAATTACAATAGCTGTCGAGGTTAGGTACATATCACATTTTAAATGCATGGAATAAAGTGAATAAATTTATGTTATTCTGTAAAAACAGGAAAAGATTATGCTGGAAATTAAGCTTATTTTCGTTTTAAGGAGTGAAGATCTAATGGATAGGATAACGATTGACAGTAGTATAGCGACAAATATCTTTGTAGGCGTAATTATTGTACTTGTAGCCGCTGTAGTAATTGCCTTAATAGCCATCCGAAAGAAAAAGCGGGACGAAGATCAAAATCATACGCAGTCAAAAGATAACTTACAATCAAAGAATAAATCAGATAGCGATGGGAATTCGACCATACATACGCCTGTAATGGGCGCAGCTTCAGAAAGTGATAGCAATAATAAGCGATATCATGATACCGATTTAAGTTCCCAGTCTTACGATTCCGGTCCGAGCAGCCCTTCCTACGATAGTGGAGGTTCAGATGGTGGAGGGGGCGGCGGTGGAGAATAACTGCATACTGTCCTCCAATCTGTAGAAACCGGCTTAAGAGCGGGTTTCTTTTATCGTTGCAGGTATTTTCTATATTTGTCGAATTTGCACAATGCGCTTGATACGTATGGTAAAAATGTAATTGAAGACCAAATCGGTTGGTGGTAGAGTTGCTGGTAATTGAGGAGGAATAACTTGAATAAAAACAAGAAAATATTTCTCGTAAATGCTGTCATAAGTGGTTTTATTGCTTTTTTCATTGCTGATTTTTGTGCTTCGGGTACGATAGCTGAAAATCCTACCGACCAAAAGTACGTAGCCCCAGAGTTTTTTGTGATCTTACTGATGTGGGCTATAGGTTTCTTATTTGGATTGATAACCTCACTTAAATTCCCATCCGAGCAATTTCGCGTTTTCGCTATTGTAATAATGTGGGTGTCGATACCGCTTGGCTTTCAAATTGGAATGGTGTGGGCTATATGGGCTAATGAATCCAGCGTGGCATACGCGATTCAAGAAGTTTTGGTTGAACAATAATATTTAAAACACATAGAAAAAAGCTCTAAGCTGATTTTTTATCGTAAAAGCAGGTATCCCTCCAATTCTGTCGAAACTGTACAGAAAAGGAGGGTTTTCCGTGGAAATTGTGAAAAGTCCGTCGGTCGCTCCAGTCATTGCGTCGCTGCCGAGTTTGCAGCAGCAGATTTACCGGGATGTTCGAGAAGCTTTTGTGCGTGTTACCGAAGCAGGGGTATATTATATGGCTGATGAAGATGATGAGATTGTGATGATGCCGTTCGCTGAGAAGCATCACTTAACGCTCGCGGAAGTAGCATCACACTATTGTGCAGCAGAATGCAGCATCGCGGAATTTCAGGCAGCTTACTTGGGAAGCTCTCCCCCTGCGGATTTTGAGAAGTGGGCAATGAAGAAGGGGAATACGGTTGTCAGCCGATATGATGATGTGCAGAAGTGCATAATGGTCAGCATTAATGGGTGTAAAGCCGTGCCTTATCATGAATTACCGGTTTCCTCCTTTTCGGAGTTGTTTCGATCGTATACATTCAGTTCATTGTTCAAATAATTAGTAGTAAAAACCGACTCCGATTGAGTCGGTTTTTTTATATGTTCAGCTTCGGCGAGGGCGAATTACATGCAGTACAGCGTTTTTAACGGTATCATTAAGGATAGGATAGAAAAGTCAGATATCGATCGACACCTTGTAGGGGGATGTACATGCAAGATTATATGGTAACGAATCAATTCATTTTTCTCTTCGCGCTGCTGCTTATTGTGAGTGTAGTGGTGACGAAGTTTTCGACGAGGCTGGGTGTTCCGGCTCTTGTCTTGTTCATCGCGGTCGGAATGATTGTCGGAAGCGATGGTTTTGGTCTTGTTTATTTTGATAATGCTCATTTGGCGGAGGCAATCGGTATCTTCGCGCTGATTGTCATTTTGTTTGAAGGCGGTCTTCATGCGAATTGGCATTCGATGAAGCCGGCACTTGCCCCGGCAATTACAATGGCAACGATTGGGGTGCTGCTGACAGCGGCAATCGTCGCTGTTGCTGCTCACTATATATTTGATTTAACGTGGCTGGAATCTGTTTTAATCGGATCGATTGTCGGTTCGACGGATGCTGCCGCTGTGTTCTCTGTTTTGAAGGGACAGAATGTCAAAGAGAGGCTTTCTGCGACATTAGAGGCTGAATCTGGTACGAATGATCCGATGGCCATGTTCCTGACGATTACTTGTATCGAATTAATTAGCGGCCACGGCCCCGGCGTTCTTTCCATGATCGGCAGCTTTATATGGGAAATGGGAGCAGGAGCAGCGATGGGGCTGCTGATCGGATTCGTAGCTGTAACAGCGATCAATCGGATCAATCTGGATACGAGCGGTCTTTATCCGTTGTTCGCGCTCTCGTTCGCTTTGGTAAGCTACGGATTGACATCCGTCATCCATGCTTCCGGATTATTGGCTGTATATGTCAGTGCGCTTTATATCGGAAATGCGGAAATTACGTACCGCCGCTCGATCATCCGTTTCAATGAGGGCTTCGGCTGGCTTATGCAGATATGTATGTTCGTCTTGCTCGGCTTGTTCGTTTTTCCGGGGGAATTGTTTACACCAAATCTTATGATTAAAGGATTCTTGCTGTCGATCGTATTGATCTTCCTGGCACGTCCATTAGCAACCTTCCTATCGATGCTCCCTTTCAAGTATACAGCCAAAGAGAAAGTGTTCATTTCCTGGGCAGGTTTGAAAGGTGCCGTACCGATCGTGCTTGCACTTTTCCCGCTCATTGCTGGTATCGATAATGCCCAGCTAATCTTTAATGCTGTTTTCTTCGTCGTCCTCTTATCGACTGTTCTGCAAGGCTCGACGGTCACGGCACTTGCGGCGAAACTTAAATTGGTGGAACCGCCGACAACGAATGAAATTGAGACGCTCGAATTGATCAGTATAGGACGGAACAATCTCGAGATGGTAGAATATAAACCAACGGAACTGAATGAAATATCCGGCAAACGGCTGGAGGATCTCAGCTTCCCTGAGACGACTTTAATCAATGCCATACTCCGAAGCGGCGAGATTATTTCGCCGAACGGACAGACAGTTATCAAAGCAGGCGACACATTGTATATCATGGTTGCTTTACAATATAAGAAACAACTCGCAAAATATCTGCGCAGGAATAAACTAACGAAAGAATAGCAGGAGGAATGAATAGTGCACGACATACTGACAGCTGAAAGGATTGCAGCGATTGAGAAGGAACTGCGACATATTGCCGCAATCATCAAGCAAAAAGGACGGGAAATCCTCCTGCAGTATCCGATTACGGCACCGCAGTTCGTCGCGCTGCAATGGCTGGCGGACAAAGGAGATATGACAACTGGCGACCTTTCCCAAACAATCAGGCTTGCCATCAGTACGACGACCGATATCGTTGACAGGCTGGAGAAGAATGAGCTTGTGAAACGTGTACGTGACGAGAAGGATCGGCGTATTGTACGGGTGCATATCCTGAAAAAGGGAGAGCAGATCATCTCGGAAGTGATCAAAAAGCGTCAAGCATATCTACAAGAGCTGCTGGAAACTTTTTCACTGGAAGAGGCAGACCAGCTGCAGTTGCTCTTACATAAATTACACGGTAAAATGAATGATTACGAACAGCTAGAGGCTAAAACAGAGAAGAAAAAGAGGAGATAAACGTGGATTATCCGATTGGTGTCATTGATTCAGGAGTAGGCGGCTTGACCGTTGCAAGGGAGTTGATGCGTCAGCTGCCAAAGGAAAACCTCATCTATGTCGGGGATACACTGCGCTGTCCATACGGTCCAAGGCCGGAAGAAGAAGTGGTGGAATTTACATGGGACATGGTGAACTTCCTCCTGGAAAAGAACATCAAGATGCTCGTCATCGCCTGTAATACAGCTACAGCTTTTACATTGGAGGAGCTGAAGCAGAAGCTTGATATACCGGTTGTCGGTGTTATCGAACCAGGCGCCCGTGCTGCAATTAAAACGACAAAGACAAATCATATCGGTGTACTCGGTACAGAAGGCACGATCCGCAGCCATGCGTACCGTAAAGCGCTGAAAAATATCAATAGTGAACTCGAAATTGAAGGACTTGCGTGTCCAACATTCGTTCCAATGGTAGAAAAAGGTGTTGTCTCAGGACCATTGGCTCTCCAGGTCGTACAAGATGCACTGACACCATTGAAGGATTGGAAAGAGATGGACACACTCATTCTGGGGTGCACGCATTACCCGATCATCAAACCGGTTATTGAAGAAGTAATTGGTGAATCGGTGGAAGTAATCAGTTCTGGTGACGAGACAGCTCGTGAGGTAAGTGCAATTCTCGGTTTCAAACGAAAGCTCTATGAAGGGAATCGTCCTGTTAATCATCAATTCTATGCATCTGGAGATACGCATCTCTTTATGAAGATCGCGAATATGTGGCTGCAGCGGCCAGTTAATGAAGTTGGAAGGATCCAGCTCGGCAGCAAACAATCTATTTGAATAAAGATGGTCTAAAACCTTTGATGGCTCGTATACATGATAGTACAAACCATCAAGGGGGAAGAAGTGCGTATGAATAAAAAGATTGCAGGTCTTTTCACTAGTGTAATAGGCCTTTCCATTTTATTGGCCGGATGCTCCTTAAAAGGAGAACAGGCTGTCGACGAAGTGGACGTGCCGCAGGATACAACTTATGTGGACGAGCTGGAGAAAAACGCGCTTGATCCTGGCGCAGCAGAAGCACCAGCAGAAGGAGAAACACCGGCTGAAGGAGACGCTCCGGCAGAGGGTGAGGAAGAACAGCCTGAAGAGGGTGCTAAAGAAGGCGAATCCGCTACCGCAAAACGTCAGTTGTTCCTGATGGATGCCAATGGAATGGTCGTACCGATGACATTTGAACTGCCGCAGACGAATGAAGTAGCAAAAGAAACATTGGAATACCTCGTAAAGGACGGTCCAGTAACGGACATGCTTCCTAACGGCTTCCAAGCAGTATTGCCGGCAGGAACAACGATCAATGGTATTGATGCGCAGGAAGATGGCACTTTGATTGTTGATTTCTCGAAGGAATTCAATGAATACGAAGCAGCCAGTGAGAAGAAGATTCTTGAATCCATTACGTACACATTGACACAGTTTGAGAATGTGAAAAATGTGGCCATCCGCGTAGAAGGACAAGAATTGGCGAAAATGCCGGTTGATGGCACGCCTATCGGGAAAAGCTACTCCCGTGCTGACGGTATCAACTTGATGGATAATGGCATCACTACTGTGAACAGTCAGTCTGTCACGCTATACTTCCCAGCAGAAGCAGTAGACGGCACACCTTATGAAGTGCCAGTAACAGAGCGTATGAACAGCAATGCAGAAAACGACTACGAAGAGATCGTTAATGCACTGATTGACGGACCAGCTATGGACAGCAATTTGTCCAATGTCTTCAATACAGGCTCGGCACTCGCTTCTGAGCCAACATTGAAAGAGGGCGTGCTCAACTTGGAATTCAACACGGAGGTATTGAGCAACGTGGATGAAGCCGCAATCACAGATCAGCTTATGGAAACACTTGTTATGAGCTTGACAGAGCTTGAAGAAGTCGAAGCTGTATCCGTTAAAGTAGAAGGCGTGGAAGAAGTGTTCAATGAGCACGGCGAAGCATACGCTGAGCCTGTCTCAAGAGAACAGTACGTTCCAGCTGAAAAGTTGTAAAAGCAGAAAGCCCGGTCATTTGACCGGGCTTTTAGTTTTTATAAGGTCTAATCGTTTACCAAAAAAGTGTTATATTTAATCTTGTATAAGAAGATTGAAAATTGAGTATTAAAGAGCGGGTGTGAAAAATGAAAAGCCTTGATCGTATTTTAGTAACACTTGCAATTGTAATATTGATTATCAATTATCCTATAAATAGGTGGCTCTTCTCAGAACCACCTGACACGACTGGAACTTTTATCACGCTTATATTTATCTGTGTCGTTTTGTTTAGGCTGATTGATAGAGACAAGAAATGACATTCAGTTCAACTTTTTAATCACTGAATTTTTGCAAAGAGTAATTGCAGAGCGCTATACTGGAAAGTAGCTTTTCTTCTTACATAATTTTTAATTTGGTTTCAAAAAGGGTACAGATATGCAGAAACGTTCATTGGAGGGTTAAACATGGATAAAATCATTATCGCAACAAAAAATGCCGGAAAACTGAAGGAATTTAAAGCCTTTTTCGAAGAATACGATATTACAGCTTACGGACTCGATGAATTATCACAGCAATTCGATGATATTGAGGAAACAGGTACAACATTCGAGGAAAACGCAGCACTGAAGGCAGAAACAATGGCAGGTCACCTGCAAGTCCCTGTGCTGGCAGATGATTCAGGATTAGAGATTGATGCACTTGAAGGCCGCCCAGGCGTTTATTCGGCTCGTTATGCTGGAGAAGAAAAAAGTGATCAAGCAAATATGGATAAAGTGCTGGAAGAACTGAAAGCTGTACCAAAAGAGGAGCGTACTGCTCGATTCGTATGTGTATTAGCCGTTTCGCAGCCTGGCAAAGAAACGTTCTATGCGAGAGGCCATGTGGAAGGGAAAATCACAGATGTGCCAAGCGGTGAACATGGATTTGGCTACGATCCTGTCTTTCAGCCAGAAGGCTATGATAAAACGATGGCGGAGCTCAAACCTGAAGAGAAAAATCAAATCAGCCACCGGAAACAAGCGATGGTACATTTGGAAAAATGGTTGAATGACCAAGCGAAGTGAGGTTAGAGGATGAAGATACTGATAACGAGTGACAGTCACGGTTTGACAACTGAAGTAAACATGCTGAAGCAGCGACATGAAGACGAAGTTGCGGCATATATTCACTGTGGTGATTCGGAGCTGACTTTTGATGCACCAGAGATGGAAGGCTATTATCGGGTCGCTGGAAACTGTGATTATGACGGAGCATATCCAGAAGTGGAGGAGCTGACAGCATCTGAACTGCCGATCCTTATCACACATGGTCATCTATATGGAGTGAAATCGAGTCTCCGTCCTTTGGAAAAGCTGGCAGCGGAAAAAGATGCGAAGATTGTTTGCTACGGTCATTCCCATGTAGCGAGAGCGGACGTAATCGACGGCAGGCTGTATATCAACCCAGGCAGTATCCGATTGCCAAAACAGTCGCCATATCCGACCTATTGCATTCTGTCCTACGAAGATAAAATTGCAACGGTTCGTTACTATACGTTGGGTGGCGAAGAAGTACCGGAACTGGAGAAATCCGTCACATTCAAGTAAGCTCGGACAAAAAATTGTAACGTTTCTATTGCCGAATTACCTCACACATACGTTATACTAGTGTTTGAATGAATTGAGGTGATTTTGTATGAATGAAGCCGATTTCGGTTACAAACCAAATCATAAAAAACGCAATTATCGTCCGCTTGTTATTTGGCTGACCATCATCATTGATGGATTAGTTGTCGTATTGAGCGGCTTACCGCCAGTCGAAGGCTTCGATTTATTCGACGTACACATCCTGCCAATGCTGAACGCTATCTTTAACAGCTTTACGTTCGTCTTCCTGCTGTTGGCATTGATCTTCATCATGAAGAAGAATATCATCTGGCATAAGCGCTTCATCTATTCTGCTTTTGTCACAACTACATTGTTCTTGATTTCTTATGTAGCTTATCACTATTTGGCAGGAGATTCATCATTCGGAGGCGAAGGCATCATCCGTCCGATCTATTTCTTTATCCTTATCACGCACATCGTGCTGGCAGCAGTCATCGTACCGCTAGCTCTTGCATCGATAACACGTGCTTGGAATATGGACGTGCCAAGACACCGAAAGATCGCCCGCTGGACAATGCCATTATGGCTTTATGTCAGCCTTACAGGCGTCATCGTTTACTTGATGATCCGTCCGTATTATTAAGGAGTATTGCTCCGGGTAACCGGAGCAATTACTTAATTTCAAAAAAACTGTTGACTATATGTTATATATCATGTAGAATAAATCTTGTCCTTAAGAGAGGACAGCATACATAAAAGAAACACGCGGGTGTAGTTTAGTGGTAAAACCTCAGCCTTCCAAGCTGATGTCGAGGGTTCGATTCCCTTCACCCGCTCCATGTCCCAATAGCTCAGCTGGATAGAGCAACAGCCTTCTAAGCTGTGGGTCGGGGGTTCGAATCCCTCTTGGGACGCTAATGAGAAAAGCGCTAAAAACCTGGAAGACAAAGGTTTTTAGCGCTTTTTCTGTTGTTGAGAGATCCTTGGGGCAGATTAGTTAAACAATCGTGAGTATACAAAACTTATTCGTTTCCTACGTGTATCCTTAATAAAGTGATGATTTTCTGTTTTTAGTACAGGTAACAGAATATAAAAGCGCTAGAATTCCTAATATTAAAGGATTCCAGCGCTTTATTTACGTATTAGTGTTACCAGTATTTTTTTCATTGTTTTGAAGCTAGTACTTTTATTAACATTACTTTATGGCTTAAATGAAAATTGTAGTTCTAACTGGAATCTGTCATTACCCAAAAATAATAAAGGTGCAGGGGGAAGATATGTCCTAAACATACAGCCAGTCATCTTGCAATTAAACCCTTTACGCAGATTCTCGAACAATCAACTCTGGCTCTAGAATTAGTCGCTGCTGCTCATGGCTATCATCGGACAATTGCTGGAGTAAAAGCTTTGCGGCTTCTACCCCTGTTTGTCGAGGAAATGATGAGACAGTTGTTAAGGGTGGGTGATAGACATCTGATTCAGGAATATTATCAAATCCTACAATATCTATGTCCTGACCGGGATTAAAACCTTCCATTCTTAACCCTTGCATCACTCCGAAGGCAACTAAGTCATTAAAACAAAAAATAGCCGTTGGAGGATCAGGATTACGAAGGACTTGTAATACTGCCTCTAACCCACCTTCTCGGGTAGGAGGACTGTCTACTACTAAGTTATTGTCGATGATCAATCCCGCGTTATCATGGGCATACTGATATCCGTCCATACGTTCAATCCATGTCGAGGATGTTCGAACGCCTCCTAAGAACGCGATCCTTTTATGTCCCTTATCTATTAAGTGCTTAGTAGCCATCAGGGACCCTTTCCTATAATTTATGCCAACATAGTCACTTTTCACTTCCGGTAATTCTCTGACAGCAAGAACCATTGGTGTGTTCATCTGGTTTAATCGATTAACTGTTTCTGCATTACTCCCAGAGACCGGGTCGAGAATCAAACCACCGACTCTATGTTCCAACATGGTAGAAAGGAGATGGTCTTGCTTGGCAAGAGAATCAAAAGACGTTCCTAACAACACCGTATATCCGACCTCTTCTAGTGTTTCGTGTACACCTACCAAAAATTCAGAAATGAATTTATTAGAAATATCGGTGATAATCACGCCCACTGTATTAGAACTTTGTGACCTGAGATTTGCAGCAACTCTGTCGTATACATACCCTAATTCTTTCATTGAATTCATCACTGTTTTCCGCGTTTTATCAGATATTCTAGGATTGTTACGAACGACAAGGGAAGCGGTGGCGGTCGATACTCCAGCATGCTTTGCGACCTCTTGTAATGTGACTCGCTTTTTTTTAGGATGTTTCATTGTTGAATCACCATCTTGAATAGAATTTTAATTTCTTAAAAGAAAACTAATTATCGCAAATCATGCATTTCATATTACTTTTCTTTTGATAAGACGCAGGATTTCTCCAATATTGTTTCTCTCTTTATAGTACCTTTTTTTTATATAACCTACAATAACAGGTCATTCCATTGCATCATACATTTGATATCTGTCAAGTGAATTGTGAATAAAATCACATGTGTTATAAAGTGAATTCATGTGTTTGACACAATTTTAGTGTAGCAGTATAATAGCTGAGGCACACTTATTTTAGTTTATTTACTGCGCAGATTAATAAAAAAATAAGTGGAATAGATGGAGTAGAAAAATGTTTTAATATACTTCTCAATATGATGAGGTATACGTAATTACTGCATATTTTAATTTCAATGCCTATATGCATCTTTTCCAAGTAACGACTTTTAAAAGTGTTATAAAAGAAAAGAATTAATTGCACCATATTCCAACATTGAAGATTTTTTTATATGTTACTGTGACAGTAAGAGTTGTCACTTTGCTCCAATATAATGCGAAGGCCCAGTGCGTGAGGTACTCTGCACCATTAGTAGAACGATATACCAAATAAAAGATGTGGTAGATCAAGCTGTAGTCGTCACTAAAACTACAATATAATGCGAAGGCTAGATGTGTGAGACACCTTGAACTATTAGTAGAACGATATACCAAATAAAAGATGTGTTATAGATACAGCTGTAGTCGTCACTGAAACTCCAATATAATGCGAAGGCTAGATGTGTGAGGTACTCTGCACTATTAGTAGAACGATATACCAAATAAAAGATGTGTTGTAGATACAGTAGTAGTTGTCACTATGCTCCGAATACATTGAGAAGACCAAATGTGTGAGGTACCTTGAACTATTAGTAGAACGATATACCAAAATAAAAGATGTGTTATAGATACAGCAAAAGTTGTCACTATGCTCCGAATATATTGGGAAAATCAAATGTGGGTTATCTTACACTATTAGTAGAACGATATACTAATTTAATACATGTAACTGCATGAGTGTACGGAGAACTGATTAAATTAATAACTCAAGGTTAAAGCCATATTAAATATAAGAAGTGGTTACTGATGGAACATAACCAAGGAAATGAGTAATCAGTGCTTATTGAGAGGTGGCGGTTGATGAACAGGATTGAAGGACAAACACTTGTACTAATTTAATGTTTAATACTTTTATAGAGGGAATGGAGAATTTTTTTATGAAAAGTCCATATATAACTGCAGCAGGTGGAATGTATCTTAACTTTTTCATATTAGGAATGGTTAATATAATATTTGCATCAAATATGAGCAGTTTAACAGAACAATTGAATACCACTACTTCAGGAATCAGTCTTCTTTTATCTGCTTTCGGAATTGGGAAGCTTCTTACTTATGCTTTAGATGGATATCTATCAGACAAATTAGGTAGAAAACCATTAGTTGCTTTTTCAAGTATTTTAATGGCCATATTCTTAATCGGATTTCCTATGGCGCCTAATTATCAAATAGCCTTTGTTTTGGCCGTGTTGATGGGAATTGCAAACTCAGCGATGGATTCAGGGACATATCCAGCCCTTACTGAGTCTTTTCCAAAGTCTGCAGGAACAGCCAATGTTCTAGCAAAAGCATCTAATTCTGTTGGGGCAATCCTGCTTCCAATACTTATTACTTTTTTAGCTACTAATAATATGAGCTATAAATTTTCATTTTATATTCCAGCAATCGTAACAGTTATTGCGTTGGTCTTGATCCTTATTGCACGATTTCCGAACCATAAAAATGCAGAATCTGATAACGGAAGTACGAAACAATCTGAGGAAAACGTATTTTTATCTCAGCCGAAATTTTGGGTGGAAGGACTTGCCCTTATCGTTATTGGCTTTACCTCTTTAGGATTAATCATGATCGCGCCATTGTGGCTGCCTACTTTAGGTCAAGAAGTATTAGGTATGACTGATACGGAATCCGTAACAATGCTTAGCTATTATAGTACAGGAGCTTTTGTTTCTGTTATTTTGCTAGCTGTTGCACTGAAAAAGGTTCGCCCTGTGACAATTATGATTGTATACCCGATTATTACAGTTATTTCTTTGATTGTTCTTTTATCAGTAAACTCATTAAGTGTAGCAATCATCAGTGCTTTCTTTGTCGGTTTATCTATTTCTGGAGTACTGCAGTTAGCCATTACGGTAATCACGCAATTATTCTGGCAGAAAAAGGGCACGATGACGGGGATTATTTCAACATCGGGCAGTATAGCAGTTATTTCTTTACCGGCTTTAACCGGTGTGATGGCTGATACGACTAGCATTACTGCAATTATCTGGCTTGAAGTGGCCATTGCTGTGGTAGAAATTTTGGCGGCATTGGTAGTGATGTATCGATTTAATCTTTTGACAAGAAAAGGTTGAGTCATTAAAAAGCAAAAGTTTTTAATTTAATATGATTGAAAGATTTTAGTAGGAGGATCACAAAGTGAATACAGTTACAATTAAAAACACCACAATTGGAGAAGGTACTCCAAAAATTATTGTTCCATTAGTAGCGACTAAAGAGGAACAAATACTTAAAGAAGTTGAAACGGTAAAATTCTCGAAGCCGGATATTGTTGAATGGCGAGTAGATTGCTATGAGCATGTCGAAAGCTTAGAAGCTGTTTCAAATATGATTACAAAACTTAGAAACGTTTTGCCAGATACACTTCTTCTTTTCACTTTTAGAAGTTTTAAAGAAGGTGGTAATAAAGAAATTTCAGATCGTTATTATTTTGAATTGCTGCATACAGCTATTCAAACGAAGCAGATAGATCTTGTTGATGTTGAATTGTTTTTTGCAGAATCCGAAGTCAAAGCAACAGTAAAGCTAGCGAAGGAAAATGGTGTTTATGTCATCATGTGTAATCATGATTTCCATAAGACTCCACCTAAAGAAGAAATAATTTATCGTCTTCGCAAAATGCAAGAGTTTGGTGCTGACATACCGAAAATTGCTGTTATGCCCCAAAGTGCAGAGGATGTTCTAGTATTATTAGAGGCTACAAATACAATGAAAACAATCTATGCGGATCGACCGTTTATTACCATGTCTATGTCTGGTACAGGCCTAGTTAGCCGCTTAGCAGGTTCAGTATTTGGTTCAGCTTGTACATTTGGTGCCGGCATAGAAGCATCTGCACCAGGTCAAATTCCTGTTGACCAATTAAGAAATGTATTAGAAGTAATTAGTTAATGTCAGTTGGTATGGCTATTCTTACTCATTTTAATGCGAAGTAAGGTTATTTATTAGAATGATATTTATATAGAAAATTCAATAAGGGAGATTTTAACATGGAAAACTTTGAAAATAACTTAGAGAAAATTGATGGAAAAACAAAATTAGTTGGATTACTTGCTACACCAATCGGACACAGTTTGTCACCAAGAATGCATAATTTAGGATATACATTAAAGGGTTTAAATTACGCATACCTAGCATTTGAAGTGGGCAATGAAACACTGGAAAAAGCTGTAGAAGGAATGAAAGCTCTCGATGTGGCAGGTTTTAACGTATCGATGCCAAATAAAATGGAAGTCATTCAATATTTAGATGAATTAGATGAGAGTGCTAAATATATTGGAGCTGTCAATACAGTCGTCAATAGAGATGGCAAATTAATTGGTTATAACACGGATGGAAAAGGCTATGTTAACAACCTTAAAGAACATGGAATTGATTTACAAGGGAAAAAGGTAACCCTTGTAGGATCAGGTGGAGCAGCAACACCAATCGCAATCGAATTGGCTCTTGCTGGAATTTCTGAAATTAGTATTTTTGCTCGCAATGACCAATATTTCCACCAAGCTGAATTGAATGTTGAGAAAATCAACAATGACATGAAGGATTATGATGTAAAAGCAAACATTTTTCCATTAGAGGATAAAGAGGCATTTAGTCGTGAAGTAGCAGAAAGTGCAATACTAGCAAATGGGACAAGTCTAGGGATGAAACCTTTAGATCATTTAAGTATACTGGATGATAAATTAGATGTTTTGCGTAAAGGTTTAGTTGTAACAGACGTTGTTTATAATCCAGCAAAATCTAAGTTGTTAACCCAGGCAGAAGAAGCTGGTGCAACAATCATCAATGGTTTGGGTATGATGTTAGGACAAGGTGCATTAGGATTTAAGCTATTTACTGGAGAAGAAATGCCAAAAGAAGAAATTAAAAAAATTATGTTTGAATAAATGTTACTATTAAGTACTAGTAAATAAAATTATAGTGGAGATAATACCATTAAATAAGATTGCTTTTTCGTTTTATAATGTGAATTGTATAGTTCACATCTAAGTAATGAATGAAGGATCGGGCTAAGAAAAACAGGAGATCACTCCATGTTTTTCTTAGTTTTTTTTGAGGATTCTTATCTTGATGATATTGGATACCTTTTTTTTACTGTATTTTTCTATGGGGAGAACAATAGCAGTAGCAGGATGTTTTACATTGCGGGGGGAAACTAATGAAATATCAATACTTTATATCGGCATTTGGGATGTATATTAATTACTTTCTATTAGGTATGGTAAATATTATCCTGGCTTCAAATATGTCTTCATTAACAAATCAATTGGATACGGATGCTACAGGTGTCAGTTATTTGATTGCAGCAATAGGTATAGGAAGATTGATAAGCTACAGCATAGCAGGGGCATTGTCAGATAAGTTCGGCAGGAAACCTTTAATTATTGTTTCCGCAATTGCGATGGTCGTCTTTTTGATAGGAATCCCCTTTTCACCTAGTTATGAGATAGCAATTGTGTTAGCGATATTTGCGGGTATTTCAAATTCAGCTATGGATGCTGGTACATATCCAGCTCTCACTGAGATGTTTCCGAAATCTGCTAGCTCAGCAAGTGTCATGATAAAAGGGTTTGTATCGCTAGGTGCTACAATTCTGCCATTTATCATCTTATTTCTATCCGAAAATAATTTATTTTATGGATTTTCCTTTTTTGTACCAGCAGCTATTTACATTGTAAATATGATTTTTTTATTTTTTGCTATTCCTAAGACTCAAGCTGGACAACCAGGGCTGGAAGACAATTCTCAAGTAAGCCAATTCTTAACTGAACCCGAATTTTGGAAAGAAGGGATTGCTCTTATTATTATAGGTTTTACATCAACCGCATTATTAACGGTTTCACAAATTTGGTTACCAAGCTATGGACAAGAAGTTGCTGGGATGTCTGCATCGAATTCGGTTGAGTTGCTGAGCTATTATAGTATCGGCTCGCTTATTTCCGTTCTCTTATTATCTATTCTGTTGAAAAAGATTCTTAAGCCTGTAACGGTGATTTTACTTTATCCAATCATTACTTTGATCGCTGTCACTGTTATTCTTTGCTTCCATACCCCGCTTGTTTTAAGTATAACGTGCTTTTTCCTGGGATTTTCGACAGCAGGAATCTTACAGCTGGCTATTTCAATGATGACGCAGCTTTTCTGGAAGAAGAAGGGAGCTGTTACAGGGTTTGTTTCCACTGCCTCTAGTATAGCAAGTGTTGTTTTACCTATAGCAACTGGACTAATAGCTAAAAAAGGTGATATGGAACATATATTTATTTTTGATAGTGTAGTGGCAACCATTGGAATTGTCTCTGCAGCTTTTCTATACTATCGTTATCAAAAGCTGACTAAACCGCAGCTGAGAAACCAACATGTTAGATAAGTAAAAATGCTTCGAGGCTTTGAATTAGCTCGAAGTTTTTTTGATTTAAATAATTGTAATGATAAATGGCAATGTCAAGATTGCAAAAGAAGTCTCTACTACATACCGAAGAAGATTACTGAAAAATAGAGACTGTTTTACACGTTTTTTTAAACATTTACCCCTGTTTTCTATATATCCCTAATTCCCATCCTTTTGGTAAAATGATAAATGTAATCGCTTACATTAGAGCTGGGGGGATTGAACATGAAAAGAAAATCGCTTCTGTTAGTTTTTGGAATGATTCTGGTTTTATTGCTTGCTGCTTGTAGCAGTGAGGGAAGCAGTTCTGGTTCAGATGATGGTAAGGTGAAGCTGCGAATTGCTTGGTGGGGCGATCAGCCGCGAAATGATTATACGACGAAAGTTATTGAGATGTATGAGGAACAAAATCCTAATGTACAGATAGATGCAGAGTATGCGAGCTGGGATGATTATTGGCAGAAGCTTTCTCCTCAAGCGGCAGCAAATGAATTGCCGGATATCGTACAAATGGACGTTTCCTATCTGGCTCAATATGCGCAAGGAAATAAATTAGCTGATTTGACTCCATTTTTAGGGGAACAAATCGACACGAGCAATATGACAGAAGATTACGTAAATGGCGGAAAAATAGATGACGGTATCTATGGAATGAACACGGGAGTAAATGCGGTTGGATTCCATTACAATCCGGAGTTATTGGAAGAACTAGGTCTTGGAAGTGAAATTCCGGAAGACTGGACATGGGACGATTATAAGACCATGTCTGATAAAACTGTTGCGCAAGGCGCTTTTTTCGATACACATCTAAGACCTGATGTATTTTTCGATTATTACCTTCGCAGCCAAGGCTCTCGTCTTTATGCGGAGGATGGCAGTGGCTTGGGTTATGATGATGATAAATTATTCGTGGATTACTGGAGTATGATCGCAGAGCAAGTGGAAAAAGGAGCAACTCCAACGCCAGATGCTCTTGCTCAAATAACGGGGATTGAAGATGATCCGGTTGTAAAAGGAGAGGCAATAGGGATTTTTCAATGGTCCAATCAGTTCGTAGGATTGAAGCAAGTAGCTGAGAAGCCGCTTGAGATTGCGCCAATGCCGGGCCCTGGAACGTCTGATGGACTTTATTTGAAGCCAGGTATGTTCTTCTCTGTGTCACAAAACTCCGAACAAAAAGAAGCTGCTGCTGACTTCTTGGATTTCTTTATGAACGATGTAGAAGCGAATAAATTGATTCTCGGCGACCGTGGTGTGCCAGGGTCTTCTGAAGTAAAAGAAGCATTGAAAGATGAAGTTTCTGAAGCACAGAAGCAAGTCTTTGAATATGTGGAATGGGCTGAATTAAACAGTTCTCCAATGGGAGCTCCAGATCCAGCTGGTGCCGGAGAGGTCATTGAATTATTAGAAACATTAGCGGAACAAATCAGTTATGGTCAGCTTGCTCCTGAAGAAGCTGCCGAAAGTTTCAGAACGCAAGCAGAAGGCATGCTTGGACAATAGGAGAAAAGGTGATCAAGACGGCAGCTGAGCAGCTGTCGTTTTGATTACATCTGCAAAAGGAGAGGAGTAACGTCATTGAGCTCACGTCTTAGAAGCAATTTGTGGGGATATCTTTTCATTGGACCATTCATAATCGGCTTTTTAGCCTTTACGATCACACCAATGCTAGCTTCCCTGTATTTCTCATTTACAGAGTACGGTTTATTTGATGCCCCAAAATGGATCGGCTTTGAGAACTATATAAAAATGTTCACAGAAGACCCTCGCTATATTAATTCATTAAAAGTTACCATTATCTACGTATTCGCTGGCGTCCCATTGCGGCTCGCTTTCGCCTTGCTGGTGGCCATGCTGCTGAATGTTGGATCACGAGCTGTCGGCTGGTACCGGACGCTTTATTATTTGCCTTCCCTTATCGGCGGAAGTGTTGCCGTTGCTATTATGTGGCGGAATATCTTTGGTGATGATGGAATCGTGAATATAGCGCTTAAGAGTATGGGGATTGATTCGGTTCGTTGGTTTGGTGAACCAACAGCGGCACTATGGATGCTGATTTTCCTTTCCATCTGGCAGTTTGGTTCATCGATGCTGATCTTCCTGGCTGGTTTAAAATCCATTCCGTCAAGCTTTTATGAAGCAGCCAGTGTGGATGGAGCGAACTTCTTCCAGAAATTCTTCCGCATCACATTGCCTATGCTAAGTCCGGTTTTATTGTTCAACATCATCATGCAGACAATTTCTGCTTTTATGACCTTTGTACCTGCCTTCATCATTTCCAAAGGAACTGGTGGTCCATTGGATGGTACACTTCTTTATTCTCTGTACTTGTTCAAGCAAGGGTTTGAGTACTTCAATATGGGCTACGCGTCAGCTATGGCTTGGGTCATGCTGCTTATTGTAGCCGTTTTGACAGGAATCATCTTCTTGACGTCCAAGTATTGGGTGCATTATGAGTCGGAGGGGAAGTAGAATGACTAAAAAACGACCTCGATATTTTCTCTACCATATTCTAGTCGGAGGCTTTGCCATCCTGTTGCTTTACCCGGTAATATGGCTGTTTGTCAGCTCTTTCAAAGAGAGCGGCGATATTTTCATTACCGCTGGATCGCTTATTCCAAATCCCTTTACGTTACTGAATTACGCGCAAGGGTGGGAAGGGTTTGGCGGATACGGTTTTGGTACGTTCATTAAAAATACGCTTGTTTTTGTTATCTGGATGCTGCTTGGTCACTTGATTTCGTGTTCGCTGATTGCATTTGGCTTTGCCAGACTGAAGTTCGTTGGCCGAGGGTTTTGGTTCATGATCATGCTCGTGACACTGATGCTGCCTTATGAAGTCGTCATGATTCCGCAGTACATCATCTTCTCTGAGCTTGGCTGGCTGAATTCCCTGAAACCGTTAGTTGTACCGGCATTCTTTGGACACCCATTCTTCATCTTCTTGCTCGTTCAATTCATCCGAACCATCCCGAGGGAGCTGGATGAGGCAGCGACAATTGATGGGGCAAATACATTCCAAATCTTCTACAAGGTGATCCTGCCGCTTATTGTTCCTGCTTTGGCAACAACAGCGATTTTCACTTTCTATTGGACGTGGGATAACTTGCTTGGACCGGTGCTCTATTTGAACAGTCCGGAGAAATATACTGTCTCGATGGCATTGAACATGTTCTTGAGTAATGAAACTGTCTCAAACTGGGGAGCGATGTTCGCCATGTCGATTGTGACACTCGTACCAGTGTTCGTTATCTTCTTCATCTTCCAGCGCTATGTGGTGGAAGGTATCAGCACGACTGGTCTAAAAGGATAGAGAGGGGGAGCTTTTATGGCTGCTATTAATAAAGGACTGGAATGGATTACGAGAATGGCATGTTTAAATATTCTCTGGCTCGTTTTCTTACTGCCGGGTCTGGTGGTATTCGGGGTTTTCCCTGCTACCACTGCCCTGCTGCATGTGATGCACCAATGGCTGCAAGGAAAAACAGACATTCCTATTTTTCAGACCTTTTTACAAACGTATAAGAAGGAGTTCGTGAACAGTAACAAGCTGGGATATATCTACGTGCTGTTAGGATATATCCTTTATCTTGACTTCCTCTTCCTAACGTCTGCTGCGAACGCCGCTTTGTACTTCACGATTCCGTACCTCATTGTCACATCTATTGCTTTTTCTGCAAGTTTATATGCATTCCCGATGCTTGTGCATTATGATATGAAGCCGTTTCAAATCGTAAAGCGTTCTTTCTTTATTATGATGCTAAATCCGAGCCAAACCTTTGTTATGCTCGTTGGAACGATCGGAGTAGGTTCGATTTTATGGTATTTTCAAGGGTTGGCGTTGTTTTTCAGCTTCAGCATTGTTGCATTGATCGTTATGATGCCAGCTGCTAAAGCATTCGAAAGAACAGAAAAGAAATCCTCAAAACTCCTAGGTAAGGAAATCAAATCGATCCCAGCGAACTAAGATCAAACTAATGGGAGGTTGCGCTATGAAAAAGTATGTACTTGTGGGAACAGGCGGCCGGGCAGAGTTTTATTACGGAGCAATGGTGAAGGATTTTAAGGATACATGTAACCTAGCCGCTTTTTGTGACATAAACGAAACAAGGATGGCTTATGCCAATCAGCTGCTTGAGGAAAGGTATCAGCATCCTGCTATACCAGCATATCCTGCAGCAGATTTTGAAAGGATGATTCAGCAAGAAAAGCCGGATATTGTCATTGTCACTACCATTGATCGAACGCATCATACGTATATTATCAGGGCTTTGGAGCTTGGATGTGATGTGATCACGGAGAAACCAATGACAACGGATGAAAACAGGTGTCAGGAAATCTTGGATGCTATTGAGCGGACAGGAAGAGAAGTTCGTGTGACATTCAACTACCGATACGCCCCGCATAATACAAAGATCAAAGAATTGATAAGCTCGGGTGTCATCGGAAAAGTAAACTCGGTACATTTTGAATGGGCGCTTGATACGACGCACGGTGCTGACTATTTCCGGCGATGGCATCGGGATAAACGAAATAGCGGCGGCCTGCTAGTTCATAAGTCCACACACCATTTTGATTTGGTGAACTTCTGGCTGGATACGACTCCACAGCGTGTGTATGCAACAGGAAATCTGCTTTTCTACGGGAGGGAAAATGCCGAACAAAGAGGGGAAACGAAGTTCTATCAGCGTGCTTATCAAAGCGAACAGGCAAAAAGTGATCCATTCTCCCTTGATTTGGAAAGCAATGAACACTTGAAACGCATGTACTTAGATGCTGAGATAGAAGATGGCTATCAAAGGGATCAAAGTGTTTTTGGAGATGGAATAAGTATTGAGGATACTTTAGGGGTGCTGGTGAACTATAAAAGTAAAGCAATCCTGACATACAGCTTGAATACCTACTTGCCATGGGAAGGTTTTATCGTCTCCTTTAATGGAACGAAAGGAAGAATCGATGCGCGCATTGTAGAAAAGTCTTATGTGAATTCGGGAGGTAGTAAGGCTGAGGAAGGGCAGCTGGAACAATTATCGATTCTGGTAAGTCCTATGTTCGACGTACCTTATGAGGTACAGGTAGAAAATGGAATAGGAGGACATGGCGGAGGCGATACGCTGCTGCTGCAAGATTTATTCGGTAATCCCAAGCCAGACCCATTCAACCGTGCAGCTACCCACATAGACGGAGCAATGTCCATCATGACTGGCATCGCAGGTAACCACTCCTTGAAGTCAGGAAATGCAGTCAACATAGACGATTTAATAAATCTATAAAAACCGTTTGCTTGAATGGAGGATATGTTGGTGAAGAAAACGGCCATCATTTCTGGCGGAGCATCTGGAATAGGAAAAGCTGCGGCCCTTAAGCTTGCAGATGCTGGATTCCGGGTTTGTCTGCTGGATGTGAATGATACGAAATTGAAAGAAGTCAAAGAGGAGATGGAAGAAAAGAATTACAAGGTAATGACCATCCCTTGTGATATGTCACAATACGACCAAGTTGAGACGTCCGTAAAAAAAATGATGGAACAGTGGGGCGGGGTCGATGTGGTATTCGCCAATGCCGGAATAGTTGGCCAAGTGTCGTCGATCGAGTCGATGAGCGTTGACAATTGGAATCAAGTTCTCAGCATCAATTTGAACGGGACATTCTTCCTCGTGAAAGCAGCTATTCCCCATTTGAAACGACAAGGCGGAAGCATCATTATTACCAGTTCTATCAGCGGAAACAGAGTCTTTTCTCAAGCTGGTTTCACAGCATATTCCAGTTCAAAGGCAGCACAGGCAGCATTCGCCAAAATGGCCGCATTGGAGCTGGCAAAATACCATATCCGTGTAAATGTTATCTGTCCTGGCGGAATAGAAACAAATTTCAAAGAGTCGATAAAACGATCTCCTGATTTGGACGAAATCAAAATACCTGTAGAATTTCCTGAAGGAAGCAAACCTTTGGATAATCGCTCAGGTAAGCCTGAAGAAGTGGGGGATCTTGTTAAATTTTTGGCTTCAGATGAGTCCAGACATATTACGGGTACGGAAATATTTATAGACGGAGCGGAATCCTTATTGATCGGATAAGAGTTTTTTTATGAACAAACACCATGAACTCAGTCATGGTGTTTGTCTGGTATTCAGAGGTCATTATTAAAGGAGAATAGTCGAATGATCATAGATGCTCACCAGCATTTCTGGCGCAAAAAACATGAAAAAGTGGATCATGGTCCTGGAAGCAGAAGTCGTTCTTATTTACCTGATCACTTAAAGCCTATCCTGCATGAACGAAGTATAAACAAAACAATCGCTGTGCAAGCTTCACCCACCTTAGAAGAGAATGAGTTTTTATTGCATATAGCTCAAACGAGAAAAGAAGTAATCGGAGTTGTAGGCTGGGTTGAATTGGACGATCCCCATGCTATACAAACGTTGGCTGCTTATAAAGAAGATTCTCATTTTGTGGGAATCCGGCCAATGATTCAAGATTTGCCTTCGGAGTGGCTATTAAAGCGTACGGTTCTTCATAATATGAACAAATTAGCGGATGAGGGTTTTCCGATTGATTTACAGGCCAACCCAAGACACTTACCTGTAATCCATGAGCTGTTAGAAAAAATGCCTCATATTCACTGTGTAATTGATCATATAGCGAAACCGCCAATAGACACTGGACAAATGGAACCATGGGCCAGTCATATGCGAAAAATTGCGGAATACCCTAATATCATGTGTAAAGTTTCTGGTCTTGTTCCTGAAAAAGTCGGTGCCAGCTGGACAACTAAGAGCATCACTCCTTATGTCGAACTCGTTTTAGATGCCTTTGGTCCAAAACGGATCTTGTTCGGCAGTGATTGGCCAGTATGCTTAAAGTCTAGTTCTTACGCAGATGTCATCCAGCTGTTTGAGGATACAGTGACAAGTCATTTGTCTGAGAGTGAGAGAGAAGATGTTTATCAAAATAACGCAAAGCGTTTTTATCGATTAGAAGATAGGCTATGAAGAAATATAGAGGATATTATTTCGATTGTAGAGAACTAGAATGATGAGGAAGCTAAAAGCAAGAGAGGGAGTGCCAGCATGAGAAAACTCAAAAGCTTATTTTCTAATCTAAAGATGAAATATAAGTTGTTTTGTTTACTCTTCCTCATCTTAGTTTCTTTTAGTATAGGTGGATTAGTCCTCTTACAATATGCCCTCGTCGCGTACAATGATGAAATTCATCGTCAGTCCGCGCAGTCATTGAAGGTATCGTCTGCTTTGATTGAAAACGAGATCGAAAAAATGAAAGGGTTTTCATATAGATTATCAACTGATCCTTATCTTCAATCTTATCTATACAATTTAAAAGAAACGGACGATGATTACGAGGCATATCTAATTGGAGTTACTATTAAAAAGAGGCTTGTGGACTTAGGTGCCTTCGAAGATTCGATAGATTCCATTCAGCTGTATGATACAACAGATCGAGGCTATAGTGCAGGAAATAGAGTCATTTCAATCGCAAACGAGCGACTGCTTCAGTATAAACAAGGGACAAATAAAAAAGATGGAGGAGCTGAATGGTTTGCGCCTGATGAGCAGGATGGATCGTTTGTTGTGGCTCGGGAAGTAAATGCGTATCCGGATCTTTCTTTCGAGAGATTGGGTATGATCGTTGTGCGATTTGATATGCAGGATATTGTCTCATCTTTTGAGAATAGCCTGGATGAAAGAGAGATGCAGCTGCTAATCTCAGATTCTAATGGGGAAATTATCTTCCCGCAGGAAACGACGAAGAAGGACTCCTTCCTAATGGCCAGTGTGCAAGGAAACGATGGATATCAGCTGGTAAATTATGATGCTGACAGATATTTCGTGACCTATTCTTCTGCTGCATATACAAACTGGACTTATATGATAACTTCTCCCTACAGCCAATTATTCCAAGCAGTTAACTTAGTGAAAAGTACCGTATTGACGATTTATCTTCTGTTATTTGTGATGTTACTGTTTCTTGGCATTCGTTTTATTAAAGGAATCACAAATCCGATCGAGGCATTGAATAGGAAGATGAAAAGAGTGCAAAAAGGGGAGGTCGAGGACTTTAAGGTGGAGAGTCACGTAAGGTTCTCCAAGGATGAAGCAGGGCAAATGCATGAAAACTTCAATAAAATGATGAATCAGATCCATTCACTGATTGAAGAAAATTATAAGAAACAGCTGGTCATTAAAGACGCTGAATTCAAAACACTCCAAGCACAAATTAATCCTCATTTTCTATATAACACATTGGAATCAATAAATTGGTCGGCAAGACTTGGTAAACATCAGGAAACGTCACGTATGGCAACGTCACTTGGTTTTATTTTACGGTCGTCGCTGGAAACGAAAGAAGCCTTAATTCCGCTCGCTGACGAACTGGAGATTGTGAACCACTATATCACAATTCAATCTTATCGTTTTCAAGAACGATTAAGCTTTCATACTGATATTCCTGATTACCTTCTTTCTTGTAAGGTTCCTAAGTTCAGTCTTCAGCCTTTGGTGGAAAATGCAATAAGATACGGCCTGCAGGAAATTATCGGTGTATGTACGATAAGAATTGAAGCTGTACAAGAAGGAGTAAATACGTTTATTTCCATAACGGATGACGGACCAGGAATGGAAAAAGAGGTTATTAATAAACTAGTGAGCGGAGATTATCGTCCAAAAGGTACAGGCTTGGGCATCAGAAATATAGATAATCGGTTAAGAATCTTGTTCGGACCGGCATACGGAATTCACGTGATGAGTGAACCAGACGTGGGAACGAAAATCATACTGAAGATTCCTTATGAAGGAGGAAGTGATAGTGTTCAAAGTGCTGCTGGTAGATGATGAGCCGATGCTTCTGGAAGGAATATCTTCTATTGTAGAATGGGAGCAGCAGGGAACTGTTTTACATGGTATCGCCAAAAATGGGCTGGAGGCTTTGGACTTTATTAAAGAACATAATCCAGATATCGTGATTACCGACATCACCATGCCAGGTCTGGATGGGATGGGATTGATTGAACAAGGAAGAAAAGTCTCTCCTCTGATCAGATGGATACTTCTTTCTGGATATAACGAATTTGAATATGCTCAAAAAGCGATGCGGTTTGGAGTGAAGCATTATTTGCTAAAACCTTCGAGTGAAGAAGATATTCATGAAGCTTTAGAGGAAGTCGTCCAAGAACTGGCGGAAGAGAATAAAGAGAAAAGTATAGGCATCCACAAGGAAACATCCACAAATTACTCCGCAGTCGTTAACAAGATAATAGATAGTATAAAAGAGAATATCGAGAATCCGGATTTGTCATTGCAATGGATAGCTAATGAAGTCTTATATATGAACACTGATTACTTAGGGAAGTTATTCAAGAAAGAAGTAGGAGAGAAATTCTCTGCTTATGTATTGAGATGCAAGATTGATAAAGCAGTAGAAATCATGGCGAAGCAGAGGGATATTAAGGTTTTTGAACTAGCAGAGCAATTAGGGTATGGAAATAACCCGCAATACTTCAGTCAAATCTTTAAGAAAAGTAAAGGATGCAGCCCCACTGATTGGATAAAAAACAGGTGAACAGGCTGGTATTTTAAGGAGGTATTTATATGGTTCAAAAATGGATTTTTATCGGAGACAGCATCACCGAATGCGGAAGATTTGAAGATCCTCAAGACATAGGCGTTGGATATGTAAAAATGATTCAGGAGGAGTTAGCGCAGAAAAAAGATGCAGAAATCCTCAACAAGGGAGTGGGAGGCAACCGTATCACCGATCTAGCTGCTAGATGGGAACAAGATGTGCTCTCATTAAAGCCTGACTTAGTATCTATTTCAATTGGAATCAACGATGTTTGGAGGCAGCTCGATCAGCCTCAAATAGAACAGGTGTATCCGGATGAATTCAGAGAAGTCTTAGATAAGCTCCTGGCTGAAACAAAACACACGGGTGCGGATATTTTCCTTATGGAGCCGACTATTATTGAGGAAAATAATGATTCAAAGGGAAATCAAATGTTAGTTCCGTATGTAGACATTGTCAGGGAGTTGGCCGCAAAGTATGATGCGACTCTCGTCCCGACACATACAGTCTTCTTGCAAACAAAGAAAAAGGATTTGACAACAGACGGTGTTCATATGACCGATGCCGGTAATAAACTGATGGCTGATACGTGGCTGGAAGCATATTTTACGGCAGAACGTAAGTGATTTAATCTTTCCGATAGCAAGAAATATTGTGAGCAAGCAGATAAATAGATGTATTTTACACATATGACCAAGTCTTCCACTAATACAATGACATGAAAGCGGGCTATTTTCATACGCTGTATGTGGGGTGATAACATGGCAAGAGTACAATACAATAGTTCAGACATTGACTTGATGGCAAGGATGATGCGAGCAGAAGCCGAAGGGGAAGGGCAGCTAGGGATGCTGTTTGTGGGGAATGTCATTGTGAATCGAGCTGTAGCCGACTGTTTAGATTTTGCAGATGTAAGATCAATTAATGACGTCATCTTCCAGATCCAGGGTGGGAATTATTCATTTGAAGCTGTTCAAAAAGGAAATGTTTTTTATCAGAGAGCACGTGAACAGGAAAGAAGATTGGCAGAAAGGAATTTGAAGTCTTGGAGACAACAACCTTCTTCGTATGCACTTTGGTATTTTAATCCGTATGCACCATGCCCTCCGACGTGGTATGGCCAGCCGTTTGCAGGTCAGTTTAAAGATCATTGCTTTTACGAGCCGCAAGCTGGAACGTGTGATAGTGTTTATATGGGATGAGATGAAAATGAAACAGGGAAGCGCCTTTTATAAGGTGTTTCCCTGTTTTTATTTTGTTTATCTAATTCACTATCATAGTAATACAATAGTTTGTGGTAAGATTATCCTATTAGGTATATAATTCGTGGACTGAAAAGAGGCTGAATAAATTTTGCTGCAGAAGTTGTTTGGTAAAAGAGCTAAATCGCAGAAACCAAATGTAAAACCGGAAAAGTCTAAAACTGAACCAAAAGCAAAGAAACCTATGATAACTTCGACAAGAATTGGAGAACTTGGGGAGTACAAAATCAACATCCAGCTTGATCAATTACCTAAGGATAGCAGGTATCTAAGTGATATTTTACTTCCTAATCCTCGAGCTAAATCAGGATTTTCTCAAATTGATCACCTCATTTTAACATCTCGGGCCATATTCGTAGTTGAAACAAAGAATTACGCAGGTACAATTTATGGTGAGCGAAATAGAGATAAATGGAGTGTGAATGGAAAGTTTCCGATGATGAATCCTTTTCATCAAAATTTTGGACATATTAAAGCATTAAAATCAATTCTGTTAGAAGTGGACGAATCGAATTTCGTTTCCATTGTCTCGTTCACAAGAAGATGTACGTTTAAGGTGAATGAAGAATTGAGAAAAATTCAATCGAATGATCTCATTGTTTATGATACGGAATTATCGGAGTACATAAGCAGAAAGATGAATGTGTTAAGAGTTCAGGACAAATCCCCTATATTCTCTGATGAAGATATTTTACGTATGCATCGTAAAATAAGTGAAATTAACATTACAGATCCAAAGATAAGGGCAGAACATATTGACTCTTTAAAACGGAAACATAATAAGGAAGCTACCGTACAGTCTGAAACCGAGGCCAAATGTTTCACTTGCAATGTCGCAGTATCTAAGAAGGTAGAGGCCTACTGCAAGGCCAATCATAATCGATTTAGCGGGAAGGTTTATTGTTTTGTGCATCAAAGAGAATAAGTAAAAAGAAACATGGAATGAATTTTATTCTAAACTAAATTGTTGTTCTCAAACCCTTTTCGGATAATTCCTGAAAGGGCTTTTTATATCGAAACTAACATAATTATACCAATTTATTAGATTTTTATAGTACAATATTCACATACATAAAACGGGAAACTGGTGATAATATGCAGAGTAATTTTTCTTTCTTAAAAGAGAAGTGGGAAGTTTTAGCTGACTTAGGTGCTTCTGCGGAATTTAATGTGTATCGTGATCCTCATACGACGGTAATGAAGCTTCGTCTTTTTGCAGAAACGCTAGCAAAATTAGTAGTGGCTTCTGAAAATATACAGGAACCATTTAAAACAAATCAGATTGATAGGCTGCAGTTACTTCGAAGAGAAGGCGTCTTAGAATCTGAGCTGTATGACATGTTTGATATGATCCGCCGTAAAGGGAATAAGGCTGTGCATGAAGCGGGATATCAGGATACGGAAGAAAGTAATGTGTTATTAAAGCTATCTTTCAGACTAGCAACATGGTTTATGGAAGTGTATGGTGATTGGGGCTTCGTGGCACCTGAGTATCAGGAACCGCAACAGCAAATGCCTAATGCCGAAAACACAAACGAAGTAACCGATGAACTGTTAGATAAATTAGTCCAGGAAGAACTAAATAAGATTCTCCAGTCAAGTGAAGTTGCCAGCGACTTACGAAACCAACGGAAGAAGCGTTCCAGACAGTTCCTTCGTAACCACTCCCTTTCTGAAGCAGAAACAAGGGTTATAATCGATGAGAAGCTGCGTCATGTTGGCTGGGAAGCTGATACGGAAAAATTGAACTATTATAAGCATGGTACGATGCCAGAGAAA
This sequence comes from Terribacillus sp. AE2B 122, assembly GCF_902497585.1. Taxonomy (NCBI): domain Bacteria; kingdom Bacillati; phylum Bacillota; class Bacilli; order Caryophanales; family Bacillaceae; genus Terribacillus; species Terribacillus sp. AE2B 122. The sequence goes on from NZ_LR700942.1 coordinate 170,002, forward strand.
AACAAAAATAAAGCAATTGCGGAATGGAAAGTTGCCGGTGGTCGCGTCGATTATGCCTTGTTTATCGGACTTAAAATGGTAGGCGTAATAGAAGCGAAAGCAAAGCATAAAGCTATATCCAGCGTGTTAGAAAGTCAAACAAAAGTGTACGCCAAAAATATAGTGCAAGTTGCTGATGAAATAATCATCCAACCTGAGAAAGAATACAAAGTTCCCTTCTTGTACGCGACCAATGGGAGAAAGTATTTGCAGCAATTGCAAGATGAGTCGGGAATTTGGTTCTGGGATGCTCGTAAACCGAACGAGTATGCGCGTCCACTTGAGGGCTGGCATTCTCCAGAAGATCTTCAAATGCTGCTTGATCAAAATGATAACCAAGCCGATGAAGAACTTGAAGCAGAAGATATCTCCAAATTCGGGCTGCGTCCATATCAGCAGAAAGCTGTACGCAGTGTAGAAAAAGGTCTTATGGAAAATCAGCGAAGAATGTTAGTAGCCATGGCTACTGGAACTGGTAAGACTAGAACGGCTATCGCATTGATGTATCGGCTGATTAAGACGAAAAAATGCCGACGAATTCTTTTCCTTGTCGATCGAAATTCACTTGGAAAACAAACGGAAGATGCACTGAAGGATACAAAGATTGAGGGATTATCATTCTCTGACATATACGACGTGAAATCATTAGAAGATATGACACCTGAAGTAGCGACAAAGGTTCAAATTGCCACTGTCCAGGGGATGGTTAGACGCCTGTTCTACAAAGATGCAGAAGAAATGCCGAGTGTTGGTCAATATGATTTCATCATTGTGGACGAAGCCCACCGCGGCTATACAAGTGATCGGGAAATGTCTGAAGATGAACTAAAGTTCAAAGATCAAGACGATTATATCAGCCAGTACCGCCGCGTGATTGATTACTTTGATGCAGCATGTCTTGGCTTAACTGCTACACCCGCTCTTCATACTACATCTATTTTCGGAATGCCAATATATAAGTACTCCTATAGCGAGGCAGTATTAGAAGGGTATCTCGTCGACCACGAGCCGCCGTATCTGTTTGAAACAGAATTATCGAAAGCTGGTATTACGTTTGAAAAAGATGAAGAAGTGTCTGTGTATAATGAAGACGAAGAAGAAGTAATCCTGGAAAAAATGGAAGACACCGTCCATTTTGATGTAGAACAGTTTAATAAGCGTGTTATAACAGAACCGTTTAATAAAGCAATATTGGACAAGCTGGTTAATTATATCGATCCAGAAAGTAAAGAAAAGACGCTGATCTTCGCAGCGACTGATCAGCATGCAGATCTTATCGTTAGGTTATTAAAACAGGCGTTTAAGGAACGCGGCGATGAAGTAGAAGATGGATATATTATGAAGATAACAGGTTACATCTACAAGCCGCTGGAAGCAATCAAGCGATTTAAAAACGAACGTACTCCAAGTATCGTCGTAACAGTAGATTTACTTACAACAGGTATTGATGTTCCTGCAATCACTAATCTGGTGTTCTTAAGAAGAGTACAGTCGCGTATTCTGTATGATCAAATGCTTGGCAGGGCGACTCGTCTTTGTACTGAAATTGGCAAGACACATTTCAATATCTTTGATGCTGTAGGTATTTATGAAAAGCTGCAAAGCTATACAGAAATGAAACCAGTCGTAAAACAACAGCATGAAACAATAGGAGATCTATATCATTCCCTTGTACAGGCGCAGTCAGAAGAAGAAGAGCATTTCTTCCGGGAACAATTGGTAGCCAAGCTGCAGCGAAGAAAAATGAAGCTAGATGAAGAAGGTAGGCAGAAGTTTGAAGAATTGTCAAATGGAAAGCCACTAGACGATTGGGTACAAGAAGTACATCAATACACGTCAGATCAAGCCAAAACTCATAATATCCTTTTTGAATACGTCGAACAATATCACACAACCGGTGAAAAACGGTATATTTCCATGACAGAGGATACGGTCACCAATGTGACCCGCGGTTATGGAGAAGGCAATGCTCGGCCGGAGGATTATTTGGATGGATTTGTTCAGTTTATCCGAGAGAATATCAATACTATCCCTGCTTTGCAACTTGTTTGTACACGGCCACGGGATCTCACAAGACAGGATCTTCGCGAGCTTAGTACAATCCTAGAGACAAAAGGGTTCCGGCAATCGCACCTGCAAACAGCATGGAAGCAAACGAAAAACGAAGAGATTGCCGCTGACATTATTAGCTTTATCCGTCAAGCTGCTTTGGGAGAAGCCCTAGTCGACCAAGAAGTACGGATTAAAAATGCGATGCAAAAAGTGTATAGCATGGAAGACTGGACCCCAAGACAAAAGAAATGGCTTGATCGGATTGAGAAGCAATTACTTCAATTCCCTGTACTAGCACCAACACCAGAAGCCGCATTTTCAGAAGATCCGTTCAATTCTTCAGGTGGCTATAATCGATTGAAGAAAGAATTTGGCGAACAAATTGATGCAGTGGTACATGTGATTAATGACAACTTATACATCAGTTGAAGAATTTGGTCTCTTTATAGGGGCTTTTTCTTCGTTTATACTAGAACGATAACTGTTTTGGAGGAATATAAGAATGAACAACCAAGAAATCGTACAAAAGCTTTGGAATTTGTGTAACGTTCTGCGTGATGACGGGATTACATATCAGCAGTATGTTACCGAGTTAACATATATCTTGTTTTTGAAAATGATGAAAGAACAGCAAGCAGAATCTGTACTTCCGGAAGGTTATCGTTGGGATGACTTGACTGCTAAAGAAGGCATAGAGCTAAAGACATTCTATCAGCGTTTACTTGTAGAGCTAGGTAGCAGCGAAAATGATCAGCTTCGTTCTGTGTACACAGATTCCTCTACTAGTATCGAAGAACCGAAAAACCTGGAAAAAATAATTAAATCAATCGATGCATTGGATTGGTATAACGCCAAAGAAGAAGGCCTTGGTAACTTATATGAAGGATTGTTAGAAAAGAACGCAAGTGAAACAAAATCAGGTGCTGGTCAGTACTTCACACCGCGAATTTTGATTGATGTCATGGTTCAACTGATGGACCCCAAAGTCGGCGAACGCTGTATTGACCCAGCTGCAGGTACATTTGGATTTATGATATCAGCAGATCAATATTTGAAGAATAAAACTGACGATTATTTTGATTTGGATCCGCAACAAGCTGAGTTTCAGAAAAAAGAAGCTTTCAACGGTATGGAGCTCGTAAAAGGTACGCATCGCTTGGCGCTTATGAATGCTTTGCTTCACAACATCGAAGGTCGTCTTGAAATTGGAGACTCGCTTTCCAGTAACGGAAAATGGATGAAGAACTTTGATGTCATTCTAACCAACCCGCCGTTCGGAACTAAAAAGGGCGGAGAACGTGTATCGCGCGATGACTTAACGTTTGAAACATCCAATAAACAGCTAAATTTCTTGCAGCTTATATACAATGCATTGAAAGATGACGGAAATGCCCGTGCAGCCGTTGTATTGCCGGATAACGTATTATTTGAAAGTGGAGTGGGAGCCCAAATTCGCCGTGATTTGATGGATAAATGCAATTTGCATACTATCCTACGTTTACCTACAGGTATTTTCTACGCCCAAGGTGTAAAAACTAATGTGTTGTTCTTTACAAGAGAAAAAACGGATAAGGACAGCACAAAAGATGTTTGGGTATATGACATGCGTACTAACATGCCTTCATTTGGTAAACGTAATCAGCTGACAATGGCTCACTTTGAAGATTTTATGAAGGCTTATGTTGCTGAAAATCGTGCAATAATTCAAGATGAGCGCTGGAATAAGTTTTCGCGGGAAGAGATATCGAAGAAGAATAATAGTTTAGATATTGGCCTGATTGCAGATAATTCATTATCTGCTTATGATAACTTGCCAGATCCAGTTGAATCTGCGGAAGAGGCAATTGATAACCTTCAACAAGCAATGGAGTTATTGCGTGAAGTTGTGAATGAGTTAAAGGAAACTGAAAATGTTAAGGTGAATAGTTAATGGCTAAGAAACAGAAATCTATTGATAAATTAATTGAAGAAGCCCTTGTCCCTAGGGCAGAGCAACCTTTTGAAGTTCCTGAAAATTGGAAATGGGTAAGGGTTAAAGCAGTTTTAGAAGATATGATATCGTCTAATCCACTACATATTGATAATAAGTATTTTCAATATATTGACGTAGATGCGGTTGATAATTCCAAACAGGAAATAAAACAGGTTAAAAAACTTAGAATAGAGGATGCGCCAAGTAGAGCAAGGAGAAAAGTTAAGAGCAATGACGTAATAATATCAATGGTAAGACCTTATTTGAAAAATATTGCAAAGATAAAGGGTGATGTGGAAGGAGTGATAGCTTCTACTGCGTTTTATGTTTGTTCTCCTAAGAATGGATTGTTAACAGATTACCTCTATTACTATCTTTGTTCAGCGATAGCAACAAAGTATCTAATTAGTAAAACAAGAGGTGATAACTCGCCATCAGTAAAAAATACTGACTTTGAAAGTATGCCCTTTCCACTTCCGCCTATAGAGGAACAAAAAAGAATTGTAAAAAAAGTTGAACTTCTTTTAAGTAAAATTGACGAAGCAAAGCAGTTGATTGAGAAAGCAAAAGAATCCTTTGAATTGCGCCGAGCTTCTATCTTAAACAAATCTATTAGAGGCTTTTATACTAAAGACTTTAGAGAAGAGTCTGTCAGAAAGAATGAGGTTTTAAAAGCTGATAAGTTCACTGAAAAATTATTAGAACCCCCTTTTCAATTACCTATAGGTTGGGTTTGGGTGAAATTAGAGGATATATTAAAAGAGAAAAAAAGCCTTTCATATGGTATCTTGAAACCTGGAGAAATGGATACCAAGGGAATACCTATGATTAGAGTGATGGACATAGGAAAAGGAAAATATAATGAAACAGAATTATTTAAGGTATCAAAGGAATTAAATAATGAATATAAAAGGACGCAAACCGAGGAAGGAGATATACTATTAGCCATAATGGCTACTATTGGAAGAGCAGTTGTTGTTGATAAAGACCATAAAAATATGAATGTAAATAGAGCGATTGCAGTAATAAAAATTCGAAATGATGTAAATTCAAAGTTTATATGTAATGTTATATTATCTCCATATTTTCAGAAAGTTTTTGTCGAAAATAAGATAGGTTCTGCTCAATCAAGAATTAATTTGAGTGATCTAAGAAAATTTTTAATCCCTTTACCACCTCTTAAAGAACAAGAGAAAATTGTAGAAGCAATTGAGGGACTTAACGAAGGAGAAAATAAGCTAGATAACTTGATTGACAAATTAAGGCAGCTAGACAATTTAAAACAATCTATAATGTACAAAGCATTTAGAGGCGAACTAGGTACAAGCAACTCATCGGATTTTCCTCCCGTTAATTTACTGTAATCTAACGATAATATGGGTAAATCTAAAGGAATACTCTGTAAGCTAACTGTTTTTGATTTATATTTTCATTAAAAGTATTATAAAGGAGGAAATGATAATTGAACATTCAAGGATTTAGAAATGCTATAGACACTTTAAAGTTATACCATAGAATAAATAATAATGATTTTGATTTTCACAGTGCACCAAGTAGAAAAACTAATCATATTGATAATTTATATGTTGATTTGTTACCTAATAATGGCCTTTATAGTCAAATGAGCTCTGATAGAACAACATTTATTGTAGGTAGAAGGGGCACTGGTAAATCTACTATTATTGCTTATTCACAAAGTCAAATCCATCAAGCAAAAGAAGATTTAACAGTTTATATTAATGCTAAGGCGGTACATGAGCTGTCAAAGGTAGAAAATATAGGTGTTGATTTTAGTGATTTGAATGGAGTTCTAGAAACAGCTGACATACGAAGATTGCTTTTAATTAGAAATTTCTTATTAGAATTTAAAGAGAGCATTACAGAAGAGTTAAAGAAGGAAACAAACGGTTTTTTTGAAAAATTTAATAATTATTTTCGTGATAAAAAGTTACAAGCTGCTTTAGAGAAGTTAGATAATGTTGTGGAGAACCCGGAGTTGATTAACATTAGCAAGGCCATAGATCAGAACACAGTGACGAAAGAAACTAATGAATCTATAGCCGAAATTAAAGCTGCTTTACAAAATATTAACGCTAGAATTAATAGTAAGAATAGTGATAGCTTAGAAGTTAGTGCATCAAATATTTTAGCTAGATACTTCAATTTAAAAGACCTAGTAAGTACGATTAAGGAAATCTTAGAAATATGTAAAAGAAGGAGGTTATTTATATTCGTAGATGATTTCTCCGAACTTAACAAGATAGATATGATTTCTTTTGTTGATGCTATAGTTAGTCCCCTTTATCACCTTGGTAAAGAGCATATTAACTTAAAGATAGCTGCTTATCCTAATAGAATTTATTTTGGTGATTTAGATTCCGGGAAATACGACCTTATTTCAATTGATATGTTTGATATTTATCGGAAGGACAATACTGTGAGCACTGAAAAGGGAGCTATAAGTTATACTCAAAGAATAATTGAAAACAGAATTAGATATTTTTGTGAGTCAACGGTTGAAGAATATTTTGATACTAAGTCATTGAAAATGGAAGACTATTACAAGTTACTATTTCAAAGTTCGATGAATGTAGTTAGAACTTTAGGTCATATATTGTATACATGTTGGTTAACACATATTTCTCAAGGAAAGAAAATTAATAGATTTGCAATTGAACAAGCAAGCGAAAAATATTATATTGACCATACAAGTAGCTATTTTAGTAAGCATAAATTCTCTAAAGGTATTTTTGATGATAAGATAGATATCCATGTTCAGGAAAATTTGTTGAAGTCGCTAATACTCACAGCGCAAGAGAATAAATATAAACTAAAGAATCTGGAAAACTCTTATTTTACTGATTTAGTAGCTGTGCCTACAAGTCATTTCATGGCAAATCCAGATTTAGATAACGTGTTAGCTTCTCTAGAGTTTAATGGTTTTCTGCATAAAATAAATGAGATTGCTGCTAAAGGACGAACATCCGGAAGTTCTAAAAATACGACAAATCATTTGTATGCTTTTGATTTTGGTCTCTGTGTATATGAGAAAGTAATATATGGTAAGCCTGATAATAAAGATTCTAAATTTTATCAACAAAGAGCTTTTGATTATACTTCATTTATTTTTAATTGTTTACGTGAAAACAAACAAATTATCTGTACTAATTGTGGAACAAAATATCCTATTGAAGAACTTGAACTTTTTGAAAGATTTAGAATGAAATGTATGGGGTGTGAGGATGGTAAGTGTCAAGTTCAGTACGATGAAGAGCTTGTCAAAATTGCGAAAAGAGAATCTGAAACAGCAATTTGGACCAGAGATGAGATAGAGATATTACAAACAATCCATTTATTAAACAACCAAAATCTCTCAATGAAAATAACAGCTAATATGGTAGCGGAAGAAATTGATAGAACCAGTTCATTTGTAGCTTGGAGATGTAGAGATCTCGCGCAAGCTGGGTATGTAAAAAGAAATGAAGCAAAACCTAAACCATTCACTTATGAATTACATATGCAAACAATCACTAAACTTGAGGAAAAGGGCGTGATTGGAAGGGCACAATTTAATAATTAAATATGTTAATTCAAACCTTTTTTGTGATTACATTATTACACTAGGAATAATTAATAAGGTTACTTGTTTTCAAAAATACTATAGTCATTTGTGATTTTTTGTTTTTCTCTTATCCAGAGAAGCGGAGGGACTGGCCCTATGAAGCTTCAGCAACAGACTGTGTGTACTGTGCTAATTCCAGACTAGATAAGAACCGGACTACATAAAAGTAGCGAACCTCTTCTTATTTAGGAGAGGTTTTTTGTTTTTTACACTATTAATATGAGGTGATTGTGTATGTTAAACGAGTTGAGTAAAGCATTGGAAGTCTTAAGAGAAAAGAAATGGGTGGATCTGACGCACACCTTTGGACCAGAGTCTCCGCGTTTTTCAGCTTTTAATTCTGCAAAGTTCGAAACACTATTCTCACATGATGATGGGTTCTTCGCTCAGAGTTTTACTTTCCCGGGGCAATACGGAACGCATCTGGACGCACCGATTCACTTTGTGCGTGAGACACGATACTTAGAAGAGTTGGAGCTGAAAGAATTGGTATTACCGCTTGTTGTGATTGATAAATCTAAGCAATCTGCTGCCGATCATGACTATTCATTGTCTGTAGAAGATATTCTGGCGTTTGAGTCAGAGCATGGCAAGATCGAACCGGGCACTTTCGTAGCCTTACGGACAGATTGGAGCAAACGCTGGCCAAATCAGGAACAGATGGATAACAAAGATGAACAGGGAAACAGTCATTCTCCTGGCTGGTCACTGGGAAGTTTAAAGTTTCTTTATGAAGAACGGAATATCAAGGCGGTAGGTCATGAAACATTTGATACGGATGCTGCAGTCGATTTTCAGAAAAACGGTGCTTTACTGGGTGAATATTATGTGCTGGAACAAGATTCCTACCAAGTTGAACTGCTGACGAATCTGGATCAGCTGCCAGCAAAAGGGGCGTTCATCTTTAATATCGTACCGAAAGCAGGAAAAGCGTCAGGATTTCCTGTTCGTTCTTTTGCTGTCTTGCCTTAAAAGTAACGCAATATGATTAAAGGCTCTCCAAATCGGATAATGGGTAAAATACTCACTGATAGGAGGCGGCATGATGGAAAAGGAACAGAAGTTGCCAGCTGTATTCAACGAACTAGCAGAAACGCTGCGAGGTATAAGTCGAACTAGCAATCATTTAAATGAAAAGTTAAAGTCAGCATATACAATAGTAGCAACAGATCACCCGCTAATCAGAGCTGATGGAAGACATGATGATGCGAAAGGTATTCAGCAGCTGCTGAACCTAGCTGATCGCAAGAAGGGCTTGCATATTGTCTTTCCGCCAGGACTTTACACACTGCGTCGACCATTGCGTCTCAAGCCAAACACATTCTTTGAGGCGGATAATAATTCTAGATTCCGAAAAAAGCATCATGGACCGATGGCGGACACGCGATTGAACTGAATGCCATGCGTAATATCGAAGTGCGGCATTGCAAGTTTCTTGGTTATGATGATCGTAATGGAGAGCGCGCTTATAGTGAGGCAATTCAGTTAGATTTAGCCAAAGCCCGCCGAGTATTCCCTTGGGGAGGTTCTGTATTCGATCAAACCACTTGTCAGGAAATTTGGATTCATCATAATAACTTCGGTCCATCTGAAACGAAAGGAAGCTGGGGAAGGGCTGTTGGTTCGCACTCCGCTACTGCAGACAGATGGCATGAACGCATATTTGTTTCAGAAAATGTAATGAATGAAACGCTCCAGTGGGCTGTACGGGCTTATTCATGGCGGGATGTTGTTCTATATAATAATCGGATGAAATCGTGCGGTGGTGGGATTGCTATTCATCCAAATAATGTGGACGGCAGAAATGACACAGATAGTAAAAACCGTCCTACAGGGCGCAGCAATCCAATCAGGAATTTCCTCATCATGCAGAATACCATCAGTGGCGGCAATTATGCTTCAGAAATAAGGTTGAAAGGCGATGAGCATTCACCTATAACTGGCGCGTGCTTGCGTGGCAATCATGTGGAATCCTATCCGGGGAGAGGCGTTCTTGTTACAGGTTCAATAAACAGTCTAATCGATAAAGAAACCGCACTTTCTCGATAGTCACTGCGATTTTAGTATGTATGATTAAGTAAATGTAAGTTTTCTGTATATTATGGAGAAAATATGCATATAGTTGTCGATACATGCTACACTTTTCTTGGAGGTGGCCTATGTATTTAGATGAGACGAAACGATATCGGTTTATCGGATCCGTTCCTTTCGGGAAATATTTCATGGTCCGCATCTATGACCTGGAACTGCAGCAGGAGTATACAATATCGGATCGGCTTCTGAGCCAATATACAGATAAGCCCTTAAAGGAGTTTTACCTTCAGATCAAACGTAATATCTATGACTTGGAAGCTAAGGAAAGAAGCATGACCTCGGAACTTGGAGATATGCAGCAGCGATTATTCGATTTTCTTGATGAAGAAGAGGAAGACGATGATGATACACCTATCCCCACGGAGAATGTCATACCTTTCAGAAGACCCCACCCTGGGGAGTCCCGGGAAAAGTAGGGAATAGTATCATAAGGCTGTGAATGCATGGATTCACAGCTTTTTGCCATTTAAAAGTTGCAATCTGCGTTTTCTTTGTTACATTTAAGGGTATAGCTGTTACCAGGTCTCTAACTGAAAATCTAATGAGGATGTTGCCGATGGATAAAGAGAATAATGTTGTCCTGTTCCCGGGTCTGAAGACGCGGCTGGAGCGGGAAGGGATGAAGGAGCTGCAGGAGAAGAATTACACCGATGCAATAGGGAAGTTTGAACAGCTTTTGGATTATGGCTACCGTCAGCCGGAAATTTTGACTGGGCGCCTAATATGTTTAATGGAGCTTGGCAGGCATGAAGAGGCGGAGGAAATGTCCTTGCAGCTGTTGGCTGCCAAGGATAAGGATTATCTGCAATACTTACATATTCATTTAACACTGCTGTTCCAGCTCGGACGCTACGACGAAGTAGTGGAACTGCTGGACGAGGTATATGCAACAGAGAAAATACCGACGCCGCTTAAGACGTCGTTTGATCAGCTGCAGAAGGTAAGTCGTAAAATGGCCGAAGATAAGAGTCAGACAACGGCAGATCAGCTTATACATAATTTCGAAAAAGCACGCAAGAGTAAGGATACCGTCTTGCAATGGCAGCTCATCCAGAAATGCCATTCGCTTGATGTCAGTCCGCATGTACAGAAGATGGAAGCATATTTACTTGATGAGGAAGCTGATCCCGTCGTACAGACAGCTGTACTGGAATGGCTCGTGAAGCAAGAAATCGAATTCCCAGTCACAATACATAAGATGAAAGAAACGATGACAGTTGTCCCGGAGAACCTGACAACAGTTGAAAGATCGGAAGGGATGAAACAGGTACTGCAGCATTTGCATCTTCTTGAGCAGCAGAATCCATCACTTTACGACTTGGTGTACAAACTTTTACATCGTTATATGTATGTTAGATACCCAATGGTGCCTACAGAAGAAGACGGCACTGTTTTGGCTGCTGCACTGCAGAAGCTGGCAAGCAGTTATCTGCAAATCGATCAGCCTGCTGTTACAGAGGAAGAAGCGCAGAGAATCGCTTCTATGATGGAAGAGATCATTACATTGGAAGCGAAATATCTGACTGTCGCCGAGGAATGACAGAGTTCGTATCGTTAGTGTTGAAAGCGACTATGAATATGTTATAATAAGATGGTTGTAAACCAGTACTAGTTAATAGCTTATATTATGCTAGAATTGAGAACGATTAACATGAAACAAACGATAGATGTTGGAGGGAATATTATGTCAGCAAAATTCGAAAGAACAGAAGGCAAGAACGAGGGAATCTTAACAATTACCCTATCTCCTGAGGAATTGGACGGAGCACTTGACCAAGCGTTTCAAAAAGTAGTTAAACAAGTTCAGGTACCAGGTTTCCGTAAAGGAAGAGTACCACGTAAAATCTTCGAACAACGCTTCGGTGTAGAATCTTTGTACCAGGATGCAATTGATATCGTTCTTCCAGGAGCATACATGAACGCTGTTGAAGAGACTGGCATTGAGCCTGTTGCACAGCCGGATGTAGATCTTGAGCAGATCGAACAAGGTAAAGAGCTTATCTTCAAAGCTACTGTAGCTATCAAACCAGAAGTAGAGCTTGGCGACTACAAAGGTCTTGAAGTAGAAGCAGAAGATACTACAGTAACTGACGAAGATGTTGAAAAAGAAATCGATACACTTCGCAACAGACAAGCTGAATTGGTTGTTAAAGAAGAAGGATCTGCAGCAGAAGGCGACACAGTCGTAATCGATTTCGAAGGTTTCGTTGATGGCGAAGCATTCGAAGGCGGCAAAGCAGAAAACCATTCTTTGGAAATCGGTTCTGGCAGCTTCATCCCAGGATTCGAAGAACAGCTAGTAGGTAAAGAATCCGGTAGTGAGTCCGATATCCCTGTGACATTCCCTGAGGAATATCATGCTGCGGAACTTGCTGGTAAAGAAGCAGTCTTCAAAGTGAAAATTCACGAAATCAAAGCAAAAGAACTTCCTGAGCTTGATGATGAATTCGCAAAAGACGTAGACGAAGAAGTTGAATCTTTGGATGCGCTTCGTGAAAAAACAAAAAACCGTTTGCAAGAAGAAAAAACAACTGCAGCGGAAAACAACAAACGTGAGCAGCTGATCAACCTTGCTACAGACAACGCGAAAGTGGAAGTTCCAGAAGCAATGGTAGATACAGAACTAGACCGCATGGTTCGTGAATTCGAACAGCGTCTTCAAATGCAAGGTATGACACTTGAAATGTACGCTCAGTTCTCAGGTCAGGACGAAGCTGCACTTCGCGAGCAAATGAAAGAAGATGCTGGCAAACGTGTGAAAACGAACTTGACTCTTGAAGCTATCGCGCAAGCGGAGAACTTAGAAGTGACTGACGAAGACGTTAACACAGAGCTTGATAAAATGGCTGAAATGTACCAAACAGACAAAGAGCAATTGACTCAAATGCTTGGCGGCAACACAGACGCTATCAAAGATGATCTGAAGTTCCAAAAAGCTATCGATGTATTGGTAGACAACAGCAAAACTGCATAAGACATAATCAGAAAAACAAGGCAGCAATCACTGTGCCTTGTTTTTCTAAAAAATAAACGTAGTTCCAGAAGGTATTGTTAGCCTCTCTGTGGAATTACGTGCATGAACGGCTTTTTCGTTTACATATACTACATACATATGGTTTGACTTTTACAAAAAAAACTCCATAATAAAACGTACCTCTTTTTTCGCGTATGCAGGATTTGCCAGTTTAATAAAAGGGAGAAATCTTCCTTTGCAGGGTTTACCTGCGTTCATTTGGCTAATACTGATGGAAAAAGTGTTTTGCTTTTTAATACTGCTTTTATCTGATATGATTGGAAAAAGGAAGGCTGGGCGCATCCAGAATGTGTTTGATCTTTCGAGATATCATATATAGATATTACATTCGAGGGGTGAAATGATGTTTAAATTTAATGAAGAAAAAGGACAACTTAAATGCTCCTTCTGTGGCAAAAGCCAAGACCAAGTACGTAAATTAGTAGCCGGACCAGGCGTCTATATATGTGATGAGTGCATCGACTTGTGCACAGAAATCGTGGAAGAGGAACTTGGAAACGAAGAAGAAGTTGAATTCAAAGAAATTCCGAAACCACAGGAAATCCGTGAAATTCTAAGCGATTACGTTATCGGACAGGATAAAGCGAAGAAGAATCTTGCTGTAGCGGTTTACAACCACTATAAACGTATCAATTCCGGTAAGAGCTCAGATGATGTGGAATTGTCTAAGAGTAATATCGCAATGATCGGTCCGACTGGTAGCGGTAAGACATTACTAGCTCAGACATTGGCGCGTATCCTAAACGTACCATTCGCAATTGCAGATGCAACTTCTTTAACAGAGGCTGGTTACGTTGGGGAAGATGTAGAAAACATCTTGCTTAAATTGATCCAAGCTGCTGACTACGATGTAGAAAAAGCAGAAAAAGGGATCATTTACATCGATGAAATCGATAAAGTAGCACGTAAATCAGAGAACCCATCCATCACTCGTGATGTTTCCGGTGAAGGTGTGCAACAGGCACTTCTTAAAATTCTTGAAGGTACGGTAGCAAGCGTTCCGCCACAAGGCGGCCGTAAGCATCCTCATCAAGAATTCATCCAGATTGATACAACAAACGTTCTATTCATCTGTGGTGGTGCTTTCGACGGAATCGAGCAAATCATTAAACGCCGTCTTGGTAACAAGGTTATCGGTTTTGGTGCTAATGATGGCAAAGAGACACTAGATAAAGGCGAATATCTTTCCAAGGTATTACCGGAGGATCTATTGAAATTCGGTTTGATTCCAGAGTTCATTGGTCGTCTGCCTGTTATCGGCAGCCTAGAGCCGCTTGATGAGGAAGCTTTGGTTGAGATCCTGACAAAACCTAAAAATGCATTGGTGAAACAATACCAGAAGCTCTTCCAGATGGACCAAGTAGAATTGGTTATTGAAGAAGATGCGCTTCGTGAAATTGCTAAGCTGGCAATTGAACGTAAAACTGGTGCACGGGGCTTGCGCTCCATCATTGAAGGTATCATGCTGGACGTTATGTATGAACTTCCATCCCGTGACGATATCAAGCAATGCATCATAACAAAAGATACAGTACTGCTTGAGAATGGCCGTCCGAAGTTTGTACTGCATGATGGTACCGTAACAGATGAGAACCAGCAATCTCCGAAAGAGAGTGCATAATCTCTATCTGCCAAGCAGATGATCATCTACAGCAAATCCCTTGTTACAGTTGGTGGCAAGGGATTTTTTTCTTGATTTTCACAAAGTATGGGTACAGTACTGTGGTTGTGTATATACTTTAAGAAAGACTGAAGAAGACAGACATTTGGAGGTGTCACGATGGAAAAAGAGAAGACACTGATAACGCCTCTTTTACCCTTAAGGGGTTTGCTTATTTTTCCGACGATGGTTCTACATTTGGATGTAGGCAGGGAAAAATCCGTTCATGCATTGGAACGTGCGATGCTGGAAGGAGAAACAATCTTTCTGGCTGCACAAAAGGAAGTGGATTTAGATGAACCGACAGAAGAAGAAATCCACCATATAGGTACGGTAGCAAAAGTCAATCAGATGATGAAGCTTCCGAACGGTACAATGCGTGTATTGGTTGAAGGACTATATCGCGCTGAAATCATCCGTTTCCTGGAGGATGACAAGCAGTTCATGGTTGAAATAGAAGAAAGACCAGACGAGCATGGTACGAAAAATGAGGAAGAAGCACTGATGCGTGCGCTTTTGGAACAGTTTGAGCAATACATAAAGGTTTCTAAGAAGATTGGCCAAGAGACGTTAGCGACCTTGACGGATATTACGGAACCTGGGCGCATGGCTGATATGATCACCTCTCATCTTTCACTGCGATTGGAAGATAAGCAGGAGATCCTTGAGATGCAAGATGTGAAAGAACGTCTGCGTCATATTATTACGATCATTACGAATGAGCGGGAAGTACTTGATCTTGAAAAGAAAATCGGCCTTCGAGTCAAACAATCTGTCGAGAAGACCCAAAAGGAATATTATTTGCGAGAGCAAATGAAGGCAATCCAGAAGGAGCTTGGGGATCGCGATGGCAAGTCCAGTGAGATTGAGCAGTTTCGGGCAGATATAAAAGCATCTGATATGACGGATCACATGAAAGAAGTTGCTGAAAAGGAATTGAGCCGTTATGAGCGCGTACCGCAGAGCTCAGCGGAAAGCTCTGTCATCCGCAATTACTTAGAGTGGCTGATTGCTTTGCCGTGGAAGAAACAAACAGAAGACAATCTGGATATTCCTCACGCTGAAGTGACCTTGAACGAAGATCATTACGGCCTGGACAAAGTGAAGGAACGAATTCTTGAATACTTGGCTGTTCAGAAACTGACCAATTCCTTGAAAGGTCCAATTCTTTGTCTTGCCGGACCTCCTGGGGTCGGGAAAACATCCTTGGCGACAAGTATCGCCAAAGCAATCAACCGGAAATTTGTCCGTGTATCTTTGGGGGGCGTACGAGATGAAGCGGAAATCCGTGGACATCGCCGTACATACGTTGGAGCGATGCCTGGACGAATCATGCAGGGCATGCGCCGAGCTGGAACAACGAATCCTATTTTTCTGCTCGATGAAATTGATAAGATGTCCAATGACTTCCGAGGTGATCCGTCTTCGGCTATGCTCGAGGTACTTGATCCGGAACAGAACAGTTCATTCAGTGACCATTTCATCGAAGAGACGTATGATCTTTCCAATGTCATGTTCATTGCAACAGCGAATAACTTAGGATCAATTCCAGGGCCACTCCTTGACCGGATGGAAATCATCAGCATTGCAGGTTATACGGAAGTGGAAAAACTTCATATTGCCAAGGAACATTTGCTGCCAAAGCAAATCAAAGAAAATGGTCTGAAGAAAGGCAACATCCTTGTAAAGGATGAAGCGCTCGAACATATCGTGCGCCGCTATACAAGGGAAGCTGGTGTACGTGGTCTGGAACGCCAGCTGGCAGCTGTTTGCCGTAAAGTTGCACGTATCATCGTTTCCGAAGATAAGAAACGGGTTACGGTAAGCGCGAAGAAAGTAGAAGAATTGCTTGGACGCCCACGCTTCCGGTATGGTTTAATGGAAGAGGAGAATCAAGTTGGCGCAGCGACAGGTCTTGCTTATACGACTGCTGGCGGAGATACACTATCAATAGAGGTTTCCTTGTCTCCAGGTAAAGGAAAACTGACATTAACCGGTAAGCTCGGCGATGTCATGAAAGAATCAGCTCAGGCTGCATTCAGCTATATCCGTTCCAATGCCGAAGAAATCGGCGTTGATCCATCGTTCCATGAGCACTATGATATTCATATTCATGTGCCGGAAGGAGCAACACCGAAGGATGGTCCATCTGCCGGTATTACGATTGCCACCGCATTGACGAGTGCACTGACTGGCAGACCGGTACGAAAAGAAGTCGGAATGACAGGTGAGATCACTCTTCGCGGACGGGTCTTGCCAATCGGCGGACTGAAGGAGAAAAGTTTGAGTGCTCACCGAGCAGGTATTACGACAATTCTCTTCCCAGCCGATAATGATCGGGATCTGGAAGAAATACCGGATACAATCAAGCAAGACATGACGTTTATAAAAGTCAGCCATCTTGATGAGGTATTAAAATACGCATTGGTGGAAGATAAACATGAAAGTAACTGAAGCAGAAATAGTAATCAGCGCGGTATCGAAAAAGCAATATCCGGTGACGCATATGCCGGAGATTGCTTTAGCCGGCCGCTCAAACGTAGGGAAATCATCTTTTATCAATAAGATGATCAATCGGAAGAATCTGGTCCGCACATCTCAGAAGCCAGGGAAGACGCAGACTTTGAACTTTTATAAGATCAATGAGCGGTTTCATTTTGTGGATGTACCGGGCTATGGATATGCGAAGGTTTCAAAGAAAGAACGTAATGCTTGGGGCATAATGCTCGAGGAATATTTTACAGAGCGTGAGAATCTGAAGGCGGTTGTGTTGCTTGTCGATATACGGCATGAACCAACGAAGGACGACGTCGCGATGTATGAGTTCTTGAAGCATTATGAATTGCCGGTTGTTGTAGTGGCTACGAAGCTGGATAAGATTCCAAAAGGGAAACGTGTCCAGCATATCAAGCGGGCTGCTAATAAATTACAGCTGTTACAAGAAGATATCATTCTTCCATTTTCCTCCGAAACAGGAGAAGGAAAAGAGGAAGCATGGGGAGTATTGAAAAAATTCCTATAAAAAATAACCGTACAAGCTATAGCTTGTACGGTTATTTTTTTCGGAATAAAAGGTAAGCTCCAGCCAGGATAAGTAGAACAGGCCAATAATTACTAATGATACCTGCTGTCCTATCGAGCCAGCCGAACCAAGCAGGCTGCTGAGGTGCAGCGATAGCAAAAACGCCGAGAGCAAGCAGCAATATTGCCCATACATAACCTTTTTTTGTCTTAAGTGCCGAAATGAACAAAGCGGCGCCGGCTAAGAAGGGATAAGCTCCCCAGCTATCGGTCCAAAAGCCGTAATGCTTCATTCCATGGAAATGGACACCTAAGCCAAGAATAAAATAGCCGGCGAATAAGTTTTTATGATCTTTCGCAAGATAAGCATGCAATAATAGTGCGGCGCCAATGATAATTAATAAAGACGGCCACGAATAGAAGTCGACAAACAGGGGAACACGCAACTGTCGTAACAGGAAATAAGCACCGATCCCCAGTAGCAGGAACCCGATAAAAGCATTTTTCTTCGTCATAACATCTCTCCACATAATAATTATTATTAAATAAGATTAAATCGTTGATTATCATGACTAGCTGTGTTAACTTGTTATATGTACTTATGAAATCATTCACAAACATTCACAAATAAACACACACTCTATCCTAACACAATTGTTTACGATTCTGTTCACAATTTTGAATAGGACAGAAATACCATAGTGTTATACTAGTAAGAGCGACATGTTTTCAAGGGGGAAAAAGGGAATGTACATGTTAGTTGCTGGAATCAATTATCGCACAGCCCCGATTGAAATAAGAGAAAAACTAAGTTTCAAGGAAGAAGAGCTTGGCTTAGCGATGCAAGCACTCTCCAACCAGAAAAGCATGCTCGAAAACGTCATTGTTTCGACATGTAACCGTACGGAGATCTATGCAGTGGTTGACCAGATGCATACTGGCCGCTATTATATAAAGAAATTCTTGTCTGAATGGTTCGGTATCGAAAAAGACGAGATTGCATCTTATCTTACATTTCATGAGGATGAAAGAGCTGTGGAGCATCTGTTCAAGGTAGCAAGCGGACTGGACTCCATGGTAGTAGGGGAAACACAGATCCTTGGACAGCTGAAACGCGCGTTCCAAAAAGCACAAGAGCTGCATACATCTGGAACGATTTATAACGAATTGTTCAAACAGGCTGTTACGGTAGCGAAACGTGCACATACAGAGACAGGAATCGGAGAAAATGCTGTCTCTGTGAGCTACGCAGCTGTAGAATTGTCTAAAAAGATCTTCGGTGATATTTCTTCTAAACGAATCGTCATCCTAGGCGCTGGTAAAATGGGGGAACTGGCAGCGA
Source organism: Terribacillus sp. AE2B 122 (assembly GCF_902497585.1). Lineage (NCBI taxonomy): Bacteria > Bacillati > Bacillota > Bacilli > Caryophanales > Bacillaceae > Terribacillus > Terribacillus sp. AE2B 122. The sequence goes on from NZ_LR700942.1 coordinate 188,838, forward strand.
AAAACCTGCATGGTTCAGGCGTCAAAGATGTTACGGTAGTAAATCGGACTAAAGAAAAAGCAGAACAGCTAGCCGCTTTATTCAATGGCAAAGCAGCTGGATGGGATGAACTGGACAGTGCCTTGCAAGATGCTGATATTGTTATCAGTTCTACTGGTGCACCAGGATATGTACTGGATAAAGAAATGCTACAAGAAGTTCATAAGAAACGCAAAGGACAGCCATTATTCTTAGTCGATATTGCTGTGCCACGTGATATTAATCCAGATGTGGATGAGTTGGAAAGCACTTTCCTATACGATATCGATGATTTACAGGATGTCGTCGATGCGAACTTGGCTGCGCGTCAAGAAGCAGTTGAGAAGATCGAAATTATGATCGAAGGCGGCATCGTCGATTTCAAAGTATGGCTGCAGACATTAGGTGTTGTACCAGTCATTTCTGAGCTACGCCGTAAAGCAGCATCTATCCAGACTGAGACAATGAAGAGTTTGGAGCGGAAGCTGCCTGACCTTAGCGAACGTGATATGCGAGTGTTGAACAAGCACACGAAAAGCATCATTAATCAGCTTCTCAAGCAGCCGATCACACAAGCAAAAGAGCTTGCTGGCCGTGAGAACAGTGAAGAATTAATTCAGCAGTTCGCAGAGATTTTTGGGATCGAAAAAGCGGTGCTGGATAAACAAAATAATCTTATCAAACTGGAGCGTACAGAGTCACAGGGCTTTCAGTCTGTACCAAGTGTTTCCACAACTAGATAAAAAGAAGGGCTTATAGATGCAGGTACCGGCTTATCTTTATGAAATTATTTTACTTCTATATGCAGCCAGCATTTTCAGCTATTTTATCGATTTTATACAAAAGAATCGGAAGGCGAATGTTTTCGCCTTCCGTTTGCTTACTTTAGTATGGTTCTTCCAGAGCCTTTTTTTATTGCAGGAAATGATTGCGCATGCTGGCCTGCCGGTAAAGGATGTATATGAAGGGTTATACTTTTATGCTTGGGTCCTGGTGTCTCTATCCTTATTCATCAACCGCATTTACAAAGTCGATTTTCTCACCTTCTTCCTGAATGTGGTCGGCTTTTTTATGATGTTATTATATATTGCAAGCTCAGCCTATGAGAGGGAATGGTCTCAGACTATTCCTTTCATGAATGAAGTGCTGATCGCACATATCACGCTGGCTATTCTGGCGTATGGATTTTTCACTCTGTCCTTTGTCTTTGCCCTTATGTACTTATTGCAATTCCAACTTTTGAAGCAGAAAAAAGGGTATAGGTGGTGGACAAGGCTTGGCGACTTGGGCAAGCTAGAGACATATACCTTCACTTCCATCACAATCGGGACGCCTTTATTATTGTTATCGATTGTTATGGGAATAGTATGGGCTCATACGACAACAGCAGTCTTCTATTGGTATGATTGGAAGACAATCGGTTCTCTGACGGTATTGGCCGTCTATGCAGTTTATCTGTTCCTGCGTTTGGTAAGAGGTGTCAGAGGGAAAGGCTTGGCAATATATACTATTGCAGCCTTTCTGATCCTCATTATTAATTTCTTCATGCTTAGCACGTATTCATCATTTCATTTTACTGGGTAAATTATGTAGTCCTTAGGAGGTAGAGCAATGCGAAAAATTATCGTTGGTTCAAGAAAAAGCAATTTAGCGCTCACACAAACAAAGTGGGTTATCGAGCAATTAAAACTAACTGGTGCCCCATATGAATTCGAAATCAAGAAAATCGAAACAAAGGGAGACAAAATCCTGGACGTTACACTTTCAAAGGTTGGAGGAAAAGGGTTGTTCGTCAAGGAAATCGAGCAAGCTATGTATGACGAGGAAATCGATATGGCCGTACATAGTATGAAGGACATGCCATCCGAGCTTCCTGTCGGTCTCACAATTGCCAGCGTACCAGTTCGGGAGGACTACCGGGATGCTTTGATCTCCAAGAATAACGTTTCCTTAAGAGAATTGCCGGAAGGTGCGGTTGTCGGAACAAGCAGCCTGCGTCGTGCATCGCAGATTCTTGCTATTCGTCCTGATATCGAAATTAAGCCTATTCGCGGAAACATTCATACCCGTCTGAAAAAGCTTGAGAATGAAGATTTTGATGCAATCGTTCTTGCAGCGGCTGGCTTGAAGCGCATGGGTTGGGACGATGAAATAATAACGGAATACTTGGAAACAGATCTTTGTCTGCCAGCTATCGGTCAAGGCGCACTTGCAATCGAGTGCCGCGATACGGATATGGAATTGATCGAGCTTTTGGCTAAGATCAATGATTCTTATACGCAGCAGACAGTAGCAGCTGAACGTACTTTCCTTTATTTGATGAACGGCAGCTGTCAAGTTCCGATTGCTGGTGTTGCTCATATGGAAGAAGACGACGTTGTACTGACAGCTTTGATTGCTTCTGTTGACGGAAAACAAGTATTCAAAGAAGAAGTACGAGGAACTGATCCCCAGGAAGTTGGTAAGCTTGCCGCTGAAAAGATGCAGGAACAAGGTGCACAGGATATCATCACCAAAGCGATTCAGGAGTCGGAATCCAATTGAGCCGGTTGCCGGCCGTGAAGGTGCTCATAACGCGCCCAAAGCAGCAGGCTGTCCGATTAGCTGAACAGCTGGCCCAAGCAGGCGCGAGTCCTATTATGGTGCCTTTACTAACTTTTCGAACGAGAACGGATAAAGAAAACCAAATGCTTAGCCAGCAAGGCAATCGCTTTGACTGGCTGTTCTTCTCGAGCAATAATGGAGTAGAGCACTTTGGCGTTTTAGTGAGTAAGTTTTCCGAATTGGAGAACTGGAAAGATTGCCATATTGCTGCAGTCGGACAGAAGACTGCTGAGGCGGTAGAAAGAGTGCTTGGTAGGAGTGCTGATTTAATACCGGATGCGTATACTGCTGACTGCTTAGCAGAAGAATTCAGCGCAGCATATGATCCTGCTAACCGGATACTGCTGATTCAAGGGAACTTATCCCGGCCAGCATTGTCAAACGGATTGAGAGAGAATGGCTATGCATTTGAGAAAATGGTCGTCTATGATACGGTAGAAGAGAAATGTAACCAAGAGCTTCTGAACAAGGTCTTGCAAAAGGACCAGCCAGAAGTATTGACGTTTACAAGTCCATCGTCGATAGAGGCTTTTCATTCTTTTATTAGCCAGGCTGAAATGCAAAAGGAACAGCTGAATAAACTTTGTCTTGTCATTGGACCGACAACAGAGGAAGCTGCCAAGCGGCATGGCTTCCATAATATCCTGCTGCCCGCTCACTACACAACAGAAGCAATGATCGATGCATTATTACATTACTATGAACAAAGGACAGGTGAATGATAATGGCAGAATTCAAACGCCATCGCCGTTTGCGTATATCAGCAAACATGCGGGCACTAGTAAGAGAAACAGAAGTAACAGTGGATGACTTGATTTACCCAGTTTTCGTTGTGGAAGGCGAAAACGTCCGTAATGAAGTTTCTTCCATGCCAGGTGTATTCCAGCTGTCTTTAGATAATTTATCAGCTGAAATGAAGGAAGTAAGCGAATTAGGAATCAAATCTGTTCTATTTTTTGGTATTCCAGCTGAAAAAGATGAAATCGGAACTGGTGCTTTCCATGACCACGGTATCGTACAGCGGGCAATCAGCCAGACAAAACAAGAAGTCCCTGAGCTTCTATTGATTGCAGATACTTGCCTTTGTGAATATACATCCCATGGACACTGCGGCATCGTGCATGACGGAATAATCGATAATGATGAATCACTAGGCTATTTAGTAGATACTGCAGTAAGCCAAGCGAAAGCAGGAGCTGATATCATTGCCCCTTCTAACATGATGGATGGCTATGTACAAGCAATCCGTAAGGGACTGGATGAAGCCGGCTTTACGAACATTCCGATTATGGCTTATTCTGTCAAATACGCATCTGCCTTTTACGGTCCATTCCGTGAAGCAGCTGAAGGCGCTCCGCAATTCGGAGACCGCAAAACGTATCAAATGGATCCTTCAAATAGAAGAGAAGCACTGCGCGAAGCAACATCTGATATCGAAGAGAATGCAGACTTCCTTATCGTGAAACCTGCACTTGCTTACTTGGATATCATTCGTGATGTGCGCAATCAATTCAATGCCCCAATCGTCGCATACAATGTCAGCGGCGAATACAGCATGGTGAAAGCCGCTGCATTGAATGGCTGGATTGATGAGAAAGCAATTGTTATGGAAAAAATGATCGGCATGAAACGTGCTGGTGCGGATTTAATCATGACTTACTTTGCAAAAGATGTGGCAAGATGGCTGAAGGAAGACAACTGACGAGGAGGAAATCTTTTGAAAAGCTTTGAAAAATCGATAGCAGCATTTGAAGAAGCGAAACAGCATATGCCTGGCGGAGTTAATTCCCCGGTTCGTGCATTCCGCTCCGTAGGTATGGATCCTATTTTCATGGATAGCGGTAAGGGGTCTAAAATTACAGATATTGATGGTAATACGTACATCGATTATGTACTAAGCTGGGGACCGCTCATTCTAGGGCATGCAGATGACCGCGTTGTAGAAGGTTTGAAGAAGATCACAGAGAAAGGGACAAGCTTCGGTGCGCCAACTGTGATTGAGAATAAGATGGCAGCTTTAGTAAAAGAGCGGATTCCATCTATGGATATCGTTCGGATGGTCAACTCCGGTACAGAGGCGACAATGAGTGCCCTTCGTTTGGCACGTGGATTCACTGGACGCGACAAGATCTTGAAATTCGTAGGCAGCTATCATGGCCATGGTGATTCTCTTCTAATCAAAGCTGGTTCTGGTGTAGCAACACTTGGACTTCCAGACAGCCCAGGTGTACCGGAAACTATTGCCCGTAATACGATTACAGTACCGTACAATGATTTAGAAAGTGTGCAATATGCTTTCGAGCAGTACGGTGACGATATTGCAGCTGTCATTGCTGAACCAGTCTGCGGGAATATGGGTGTAGTTCCACCTCAGCCAGGTTTCCTTGAAGGACTTCGTGACATCACGAAGCAGCATGGCGCTTTGCTTATCTTTGATGAAGTTATGACTGGTTTCCGTGTTGGCTATCATTCTGCACAAGGTCACTTCGGCGTTGAACCAGACTTGACTTGCCTTGGTAAAATCATTGGCGGAGGTCTTCCTGTAGGCGCATATGGCGGCCGTAAGGAGATTATGGATCGTGTTGCTCCAGCGGGTGATATTTATCAAGCGGGCACATTATCAGGAAATCCGCTTGCTATGACTGCTGGATACGAAACCTTGGCAGCAATGGATAAAGCGGCGTATGAGCGCATCAATGCTCATGCTGACCGTCTTGCTGAAGGTTACAAAGCAGCTGCAGAGGAATTCGGCATAGCACTGCAAGTAAACCGTGCAGGTTCGATGGTTGGTGTGTTCTTTACAGATACTCCTGTCATTAACTTTGATACGGCGAAGACATCCAATTTGGATCACTTCTCCATGTACTACCGAGAAATGATTGAAGCGGGTATCTTCCTGCCGCCTTCCCAATTTGAGGGGCTGTTCCTATCAGCTGCTCATACTGATGAGGATATCGAAGCGACAATTGAAGCAGCTAGACAAGCCTTCAAGAAAATAGCAGCATCTTAAACTCAAAGCCCAAGCTTATGCTTGGGCTTTTTTTCATGGGTACAAAGGATTTTCCTTACATATAAGAATAGGCATAAGCATAGGTTTTAGTACAGAGGAACGCTTAAATCTTGGAGGGAGGATTCCACTTGTCTACAAATGAGACAACACCTTTTATGTTTGATATACAAGAATCACTCAGTTTCCGTGCTGACGCACAGTTGCAGGATTTAATAGGAATCGCATTGGAGCCGGAGATTAGTATCCAGGAGTTTGAGCATGAAATTTCTGTCCGAGGAGTCATTGAACTTACGGGGGAATATTACCCTATTCAGGAAGTTGCTGAAGGAAGTGCAGTCGCAGTCAGTCCTGGTACAAGGGAAATGGAAAATATCGAGAAACAGGAAGCTGGAACAAATACATTTTATCATCGTTTCCCTGTTGAGATATCTGTTCCGAAAAATCGTATCAAGCAGCTAAATGACGTATATGTCACAATCGATAATTTTGATTATGAAGTTCCTGGCAGCAATGTTCTTGAACTACATGCGACGGTTGCAATATATGGTGTGTTGGAAGAGAGGAAAGAAGCGCAGCCGCAAGCACCGCAGCAACCTTACTTCCCGCCTCCGATTCCGCCAGCGGAACAGGCTAAATCTTATACAGACGAAATAGCTGATCAAATCGAAGCTCAAGCACGTGATAATCAGCAGTATGAGCAGCGAAGCTATCAATTTGCTAAAGAAGAACCGGCAGCTATGCCCGAAGAATCAGCTTCATATACGAGAGAAGATCAGAATGCCGAGGAGCAAGGCAATCAGTTCTCTCAAGTGGAGTATGCAGAAGAAGAAGAGGTAGAAGTGAACCGCGAGGAAACGGAAGCAGATGATCGAAACGTTCAGGAGACCGAGGAGCAAAGTTATCAGTTTACTCAAGAAGAGCATGCAGAAGAAGAGATAGAAGTGAATCGAGAGGAAGCAGAAGCAAATGCCCACGACGAATATGAGGCCGAGGAGCAAAGCTATCAGTTTAAACAAGAAGAGCATGCAGAAGAAGAGATAGTGAACAGTGAGGAAACAGAAGCAGATGCCCGTGACGAATATGAGGCCGAGGAGCAAAGCTATCAGTTTACTCAAGAAGAGCATGCAGAAGAAGAGATGGTGAACCGCGAGGAAACAGAAGCAAATGCCCGCGACGAATATAAAAACGAGGAGCAAAGCTATCAATTTGCTCAAGAATATGCAGAGCAAAAAGAAGCAGAAATCCGAGACAATCAGGATGCCGAAGTGCAAGGTTATCAGTTTTCTCAAGAATATACGGAAACAGAGGTAGAAGCAGAACTAAAAGCAGAAACTCGCGATCAGAAAACCGAGGCTCAAAGCATTTCATCTGTTCAGGAGTATGCAGAGCAAACTCAGGCAGAAGCAGGACTGGATGAGTTAGAGGCTTCAGCTAAATCTGCGGAATATGTAGAACAACGCCCTTCTGAAGAGGAACAGGAAGAACCACATGCTTTTGCGCAGGATCAAGCACCTGCTTCTCCAAAGGTAACTATAAAAGCGGAGAAGCCTGCAGCAGAGCCTCGTGAAGAAGCAGTTTATCAAGCGGAAGAACAGTCACAAGTTCAAAATGCTTATCAAATTCCTGAATCCAGCAAGCTGCCAGAAGAACTTTTCGTTCTGCCAGATGAGCTGGAGGATGCTTATCAAGCGGCCGATTTCCGTCAGGCGCGTATTCAGGATGATGATGTGTATTATCTGGATCGGGAACTCCCGCATGATGAACCTACCGATAGTCCAGATTTCACCTTCACTTATCAAGCAAAACAAGAAGCAGAAGCACCTCCTGAGCCAATCAGATTCGAGGCACCTCCTCTTTTGACACCTGAAGAGGATGACAGATGGAAATATAAAGAGACGAAGACATTCAGTGAATTCTTCGGTAGTAAACCAGTCGAGCCTACAGAAGTACCTCAGGCAGATGTAACTGCAGAAGATATTGATACGGAAGAATCATATAATGACGTATCGCTGCAGTCAGTGCCAATCAATCAGGAGCTGCAGCCAGAGGATCTGCCGGAAGCGTTTGAGGAAGAGGAAGAAACAGATGAAATAGCAGAACGAAAAGACAGCAGCAATTTCCTTGTCAGTATGTTCGGTGCGCGGGAAGAAACTTATACAAAGCTTCGTGTCTGCATCGTCCAGGAACGAGATACGTTGGAGAAGATTGCGACTCGATATGACGTGCCGGTCAGCTCAATTGCCAGCTCCAACAATCTGGAAGAGGAAACAGTATCGGAGGGGCAGCTGCTTCTCATACCGCAGCGACGTTCAAGAAAGAACTAATAAGAATGAACGGGGTGTGCTAGATGGAAAATATCGATCGAATACTAGCTGCCTATGGCATCACGCCAGCCTCGGTTCAAGCCATAACCAGCCGCCTGTCTAAAGTGCAAACGCACCAGGCGGCTTTTGCTTTAAAAAGGTCATCCCTCCATCCGGAGCGGCTCGACCGCTGGCTGATGGTCGTCCAAGGCAAGCACAATTTTTACCGGGAAGGTGTCCCGCCTGTCTATCAAACATTGCAGGAGAATTTCTATGTGGTGGATGAAGGAGAAGTTTATTATCTGATGCCTTGGCTGGAGCGGCATCGAACAGATGAACCGAATCACCCTTATGAGATGCTGTTTACCTCACTCGGGAAAATCCATGCCTCCTCCAGCAAACGTTATCCGATTGATTATGAAGCATACGCATTGGCTATACGAAAGCAAAAAGAGAAGCTCCAGCAGGACAGGGAGGAGCTGCTTGTTTGGGTGGAGCGTTTTGAATCCCAAACCTATATGGGGGTTGTTCCACTGCTAGTTTGTACGCATTATAAGGATTTAGAGCATGTATCTGCGATGCTGGATAAGTGGTATGACCATTATGATGCAGATCTGAAGGAAGATCCCGAGATGGAGCATAGCGTTCTGCATGGAAGCTTACGTCCTTCCCATGTCCAGGAGGGCAGTCCGCTGCATCTGCTCAATTGGGAAAAGACCAAGCTCGGTAATCCTAGCTTGGATCTTGCTGCCTACTATAAGGAGGAATGGCGGTTTATCGACAGTAATATGATTAACCCGCCATATTATTTGCATACGTATGAAGAACATCGGCAAATGAAGAAAAACGAAGAGAGCCTGTTCATGCTGCATTTGCTGCACCCGGGTCGGTATTTGAAGCAGGTGAGAGAGTATGTAGATGCTCCGCAAAAGGCAGATACACCTGCTGTTGTATTGGAATTGACCCAGACACATAGGCAGCTGATGCAGGCTCTCCAGGCACAAACCTATTTCCAAGATCTTCGTGATCAGGAAGAACAGGATAGCGCGGATTCTTGATTAGATTGATTTCGACTGAAAGCTGAAGTAGAGTGCTATCAAGCCGCCAAGTAACAAAATATCCAAAATCGACGGAAACAATATTGTTCTGATGAACTGAAAGATGATCAGCGGAATTACCGCCTTCTCGGTGACACTGATCCAATACTTGAGGAAACCCGGCATGTTGTTGCGGTTGAATTTACTCATTGTCATCCCTCCTATAGGTAGTATATGAACGGGAAAGGCTAGGCGTTTACCCTTTTTTGAAAAAAATATGCCTCTTCATTGACTTTTTTACTGTCAAGTGGATACAATAAGCTATACATGATACAAATGCTTTGACAGGGAAGAGTATAGTGTAAGGATCCATACTAGAGAGGGAAGCAAATTGGTGGAAGTTTCCCGGATACCTGCAGTAGAAGGTCGCCCTGTATGCAGCGACCCCGAATGTGACTTTTAGTCAGTAGGGGGAGCCGGTGAAGAGCCGTTATCTCCCTCGAGTGTACGACACGTCTAATTAGTGTCGTAAATGAAGGTGGTACCACGGAAACTAACCCTTTTCGTCCTTTTGGATGAGAAGGGTTTTTATATGTCACCAAAAGCATTAAAGGAGGAACCAGCCATGACAACAGACAAATCACAAGAAACCAACTCACTGCCATCCAAGTATGATCCAGCAAGCATCGAAGCAGGCCGCTACCAATTCTGGCTTGATGGCAAATATTTCGAAGCAACTGGAGATGAAAGCAAACAGCCATACTCTATCGTAATCCCGCCGCCAAACGTAACAGGAAAGCTGCACCTAGGGCACGCTTGGGATACAACATTACAAGATATTCTTACGCGTATGAAACGGATGCAAGGCTATGATGTGCTTTGGCTTCCAGGAATGGACCATGCAGGTATCGCGACACAGGCAAAAGTAGATGCAAAACTGCGTGAGCAGGGCATCAGCCGTTATGACCTTGGCCGTGAAGGCTTTTTAGAGAAGAGCTGGGAATGGAAAGAAGAATATGCAAGCTTTATCCGTAAGCAGTGGTCTAAGATGGGACTTGGTCTTGACTATTCACGTGAGCGATTCACATTGGATGAAGGGTTATCTGAAGCAGTTAAAGAAGTATTCGTTACATTGTATGAAAAAGGTTTGCTTTACCGTGGCGAATATATCATCAACTGGGATCCAGCAGCAAAAACAGCACTTTCTGATATTGAAGTAATCCATAAGGACGTACAAGGTCACTTCTATCATATGCGTTATCCGCTTGCTGACGGAACAGGTCATATCGAAATCGCGACCACTCGCCCAGAAACATTCCTAGGGGATACGGCAGTAGCTGTACACCCGGATGATGAGCGCTACCAGCACTTGATCGGTAAAACGGTTATCTTGCCGGAAGTGAATCGAGAAATTCCGATAGTAGCGGATGATTATGTTGACATGGAATTCGGTTCCGGTGCAGTTAAAATTACACCTGCACATGACCCGAATGACTTTGAAGTAGGTAACCGTCATGATCTTGAACGCATCCTTGTCATGCATGAAGATGGCTCAATGAATGAAAATGCTGGTAAATATAACGGTTTAGACCGTTTTGAAGCTCGTAAGCAGATTGTTAAAGATTTGCAGGAGCAGGGCATCCTCTTCAAAATCGAAGACCATATGCACAGCGTGGGACATTCTGAGCGCAGCGGCGCAGTAGTTGAGCCGTATCTATCCACACAATGGTTCGTAAACATGGAGCCGTTAGCGAAACAAGCTTTGGAACTGCAAGCTGGCGAAGACAAAATCAACTTCGTACCAGAGCGATTCGAAAGAACATATTCGTACTGGATGGAAAACATCCGCGACTGGTGTGTATCCCGTCAGCTTTGGTGGGGACACCGTATTCCGGCTTGGTATCATAAAGAAACAGGCGAAGTGTATGTTGGCAAAGAAGCACCAGCAGACATCGAGAATTGGGAACAAGATCAAGACGTACTTGATACGTGGTTCTCTTCCGCATTATGGCCGTTCTCCACAATGGATTGGCCAAACACAGAAGCAGCTGATTTCAAACGCTACTTCCCGACAGATGTACTCGTAACAGGATATGACATCATCGCTTTCTGGGTGAGCCGTATGATCTTCCAATCCAAGGAGTTTACAGGCGAACGACCATTCAAGGATGTACTGATTCATGGTCTTGTACGTGACGGCGAAGGCCGTAAGATGAGTAAATCACTCGGTAACGGTGTTGACCCGATGGATGTTATCGAAAAGTACGGTGCAGACTCGTTGCGCTACTTCCTGTCAACTGGTTCATCATCAGGTCAGGATTTGCGCTTCCAATGGGATAAAGTAGAGTCCACTTGGAACTTTGCTAATAAGATATGGAACGCATCCCGTTTCGCATTGATGAATATGGAAGGCTTACAGTACAGCGACATAGATTTGTCCAAAGAGAAGAGTCTTGCAGATAAATGGATCCTTACTCGCCTGAATGAAACAATTGAAGCTGTCACATACAACGCAGAGAAATATGAATTCGGTGAAGCTGGCCGTCATTTGTATAACTTCATCTGGGATGATGTGTGTGACTGGTATATCGAGATGGCGAAGCTTCCGCTATACGGGGAAGACGAAGATGCCAAGCAGATGACACGCTCTGTACTTGCACATGTACTCGATCAGACAATGCGCATGCTGCATCCATTCATGCCATTCATCACGGAAGAAATCTGGCAGCAGCTCCCGCATGAAGGGGAATCCATCACTGTTGCTGCATGGCCGACAGTCAACAAAGATTTGCATGATGAAAAATCAGCAGAAGAGATGAAACGCTTAGTGAGCATCATCCGCTCTGTTCGTAATATCCGTGCAGAAGTTGATACACCGATGTCCAAACAAATTCAACTGCTTATCCAAGCAGAAGACAATACAATTGAAGCAGAGCTTAAGGCACAGCAGCACTATATCGAACGCTTCTGTAACCCAAGTGAACTGACGATTGAAACAGCAATTCAAGCACCAGACAAAGCAATGTCAGCTGTTCTTACTGGCGTAGAGCTTTACTTGCCGCTTGAAGGCTTGATCGATATCTCCAAAGAAATCGAACGCTTGAAGAAAGAACTCGACAAATGGACAAAAGAAGTCGATCGAGTTGAGAAGAAGCTTTCTAACCAAGGTTTCATCAGCAAGGCACCAGAGAAGATCGTCGAAGAAGAACGTGCTAAGCAAGCAGATTATGAAGATAAACGTGCACGCGTACAGCAGCGCATCAATGAACTAAATGGCTAAACACATCACAAGACGCACTAGAACTTTGCTAGTGCGTCTTTTTTTACATAGGGAGAGATGAATATGCTGACATTTCAAAAGCTTGAAACCGAACGAATAGTATTGGATGAAGTAAAAATGCAGGATGCTCCATACGTATTTGCCGCTCTGTCTGACCGTAATGTAACTAAGTTCTATGGCATGGAGCCGCTTCAGTCAATTGAAGAAGCGGAGCGAGTCATTTCTTCCTTCCGATGCGGTCTGCAGGAAGGGCGCGTAATACGATGGGGGATGTATTGTAAGGAGGCAGGCCGATTTCTCGGAACTATTGGCTTACATCAAGTAAACCGTAGCAATCGACGTGCTGAAATTGGGTACGAATTGCATCCGGATCATTGGAAGAAAGGGTTTGCGAATGAAGCGATGGGAGCTGTTTTAGGCTACTGTTTCAAGGAATTGGATCTGCTTCGTATCGGAGCTATGGTGTATCCAGAGAATAAAGCATCTGCTGCCCTGTTGGAGAAACAAGGATTCATGAAAGAGGGATTACTGCACAGTTACTATTATCATGGTGGAAAAACGTATGATGCGAATGTATACGCACTGCTGCGTGAGGACTGGGAGGAAGCTTGAGATAGCTCCGCAAGTTAGTATGATTGCTTTCTATAGAAGCTGATATAAGTTTTCTAATGCTAGATGGGTTGTATTTTTGCAGCTTATTCTCCTTTTCTTTTATGTAAGGAAATTGAAGAGGAGATGAAGAAATGAACACAGCTAAAAAACACAAGGAAAAATTCTCATTGGCACATTTGACAGCATTACAGGTGCCACCACCAGAATTTATTCGTATGGCGTCTAGAACTGGCTACGACTATGCTAGTATTCGTACAATTTATATGGGGTTGCCAGGTGAACCTAATTATGACCTTTCTACAAATAAAGAAATGCTTGAAGATACAAAAAAAGCTTTAAAAGAAACCGGACTAAAAGTATGGGATATCGAGTTAGTGAGAGTAGAGGAAGAAACAGATCCCGTCTCTCTAGTTCCATCGTTCAAGATTGCACAGGAACTAGGTGCTAAGCATGTTATTGCAAGTATTTGGACAGATGACCTTGAGTTTGGGAAAAACAGTTTTGCGCAAATTTGTGATTTAGCTAAGCCGTATGGTCTGACGGTACAGCTGGAGTTTGTGACGATTGCTGGCGTTTATAATCTAAAGGGAGCACTAGCAATACTGAACAGTGTAAAACGTCAAAATGCTGCTATATTGGTAGATTCTCATCATTTCCATCGTTCTGTGCATCTATTTGGTGATAAGGTGGAAGACCTGAAACGTATTCCAAGAAAATGGCTTAACTTCTTTCATTTGTGCAATGCCACGAGTACTATTCCTGAAGATATAGAGGAAATGACGCGTATCTTAAGGGAGGAACGCTTATACGTGGATGAAGAAGGAATTGATAACAAAGAAATTCTTTCTTATATGCCAGATGATATTGTCTATTCTCTTGAAATTCCCCATAAACAAAGAGCAGAAGCATATGGATACGAAGAGCATGCAAGAAAGTGTTTAGAATCAGCTAAAAACTTCTTTGCTACGATTCATGATAAAAAAGAAGTTGTGCTTTCTTAGGTCTTCAGAATGAATAGCAAAGAAAAGACCAGAATGCCAGTTTGGTTCAGAAGTAACCAAGTGAATTCACATGATAAAATAGAAGAATTAATCAAATGAGAAACGCAGAGGGTATAGTCCCTCTGAGTTTTTTGAATTAATGTAAATTACATTTGAAGTTTAATATTTCTTAGAATAGAGAACTTATAGAACAGGAGATTGAATCTAAAACTTTCAAGTCAGCCTATAAACAGGCAACAAAGGAGATCTTATTATGTCAGGACAACGTAAGCTTGTATTGATTACTGGAGCTTCATCAGGCCTTGGCCTTGAACTTGCGAAACAATTTGCACAAGATAATTATGATATAGCATTATCTGGATCAAGTGATCGAATTTTCGAAGCAGCTGATACTATCCGTGATTTAGGAGTAGAAGCTTACCCTCATAAAGCTGATGCAGCAACTTATGATGGTGTAGAAAGCTTTTGGAGCTTTTTCACTGAACTGAAACGTCCGCTAGATGCGGCAGTACTTAACGTCGGAATCGGTCTTGGCGGTGCCTTTACTGACACGGATCTGGAAGATGAATTGAGGCTCGTCTCCATCAACATTTCCGGTACAGTCCACATGGCGAAACGAGTGGTACAGCATATGGTTCCGAATGGCAGAGGCAGAATACTGATTGTCTCATCCATTTCTGCTACGCAGCCAACACCCTATGAAACAGTATATGGTCCTTCGAAAGCCTTTGGATATATGTTCGCAGAGTCTCTGCGTGAAGAGCTGCGTCAAACAGGTGTTACCGTCACTGCATTGCTGCCAGGGGCAACGGACACTAACTTCCATTCAAATGCTGGAATGGACTCCAGTGAAATCGGCTCTTCTAAGAAGAATGATAAAGTACTCGTTGCGAAACAAGGCTATGAAGCACTCATGAATGATGAGGATCATGTTGTTGGAGGTGACGAAGAAACAAAACAGCAGGCAGAAGATAATAGGACCACACCTGAACCAGTGAAAGCAGCTAATCATGCAAAAAGAGCACGCCTTCAAAACTAGGTAAGTAGAAATAAAACAGGGATAGTAAATAACACTATATCTTAGTTTGACAAGTAATCAAAAGTTCTTGTTAACAAAATAAAAAGGTCTACGTTCTAATGCAGAACGTAGACCTCTTTATGATCTTAAGACAATCATTAATCTTAAGTAAGACATAATTATCATGACTTACCTAAAACTAGGTGCATCTATTTTAAAACGATTTTCAACTAAAGATTTCACGTCAGAAGAGGCTTGATCATATGAAATATTCTTTATTTCTTGAATTTCTCCAATAAGAAACTCTTCTGCATTTTTATATACTTTTTTGTCTGATTGAGATAAGCGACCGTCCGTGGTATGGAAGTGCATCAGATCTCTTATTATCTGACTGATTTCTAACGTAGTACCTAATTTCATCTTACTGTCCAAGACTTTAGATCGTTCACTTACTGAAGAAGGCAAAGGAACACCATTGTCATAGAAATCTAATTTTACTTGCTCTAATTGTTCTAAAGAAATGATTGGGCGTAGACCATTCTGGTTTTCGCTTTGACTAGGTACAAACACATGTAACTTTTTATAAGGAAAAAATATCTTGAAATACTCTCTTTCCCTCATATATTCCGTTGATTCTATGGTCCCTGTTCCGTGAAAAGGATAGAATACACTATCTCCGCCTTTAAGCAAATTAACAATCTCCCTTCAAAGATACTTCTATTATAACATAAACTGGACGGTTGCATTTTGGGGCTTGTTGGATTGTTGTTCAGCAAGGTCGTCTTTACTATTCACAATTTGAATTTTTAACACCAATAAAGTAAAGAAAGATAAAATTACAAGAGTAAACAAATGACGTGTAGTTACGTTTCTCTATATATTATATGCAAGTTCTGCAAAATAAATTAACAATAAATATGTTGATTTATTATTGTATTTCCTGTAGGATACTTAATATATTAATAAATGAGCGTGGAACGGATTATAGTAATGTGTGTTCTCCCTGCTAAAGAGAGCTGACGGATGGTGCAAGTCAGTGCAAAGAACAGCGTGAATTACGATCCAGGAGCATCTTCTTCGATCCGGATGGTGAG
>NZ_LR700942.1:204914-205373 GCF_902497585.1 Terribacillus sp. AE2B 122
TATTACGTCCCTGCTGATACATTTCAGCAGGGACTTTTTGTTTTTAAAAAACTAACTAAATAAAAGATAGCAATGAATGGATTGAAGTAATGTATGTTCTCCCTGATACAGAGAGCTGACGGATGGTGCAAGTCAGTACAAAGAACAGCATGAATTACGATCCAGGAGCTTTCTTCTTCGAACCGATTGGTGAGGGGAAGACGGTGAAGAGCCGTTATTAGAATCGAGAGATTGACATAGCTACTATGTCAATAATTAGGGTGGTACCGCGTAAAATTACGTCCCTGCTGATACATTTCAGCAGGGATTTTTTGTTTTTTAAAATTAATAGACAAGCGATGAATGGATTATAGTAGTGCATGTTCTCCCTGATACAGAGAGCTGGCGGATGGTGCGAGTCAGTGCAAAGAACAGCGTGAATTACGATCCAGGAGCATCTTCTTCGATCCGGATGGTGAG
>NZ_LR700942.1:205473-226429 GCF_902497585.1 Terribacillus sp. AE2B 122
AATTACGTCCCTGCTGATACTTTTTCAGCAGGGATGTTTTGTTTTTTAGACAGTTAAGGAGGTGGTTAACCATGGATGATGACTATTACTATACAAAATTAATCAGAACAAGATTTGATATAGAAAGAGGAGAAGAAAATGAGTCAGAATGGTTTGCGGAAAGAGCTTTTACCTAGACATGTACAGTTTTTAGCATTAGCAGGAATGATCGGTACCGGTATTTTCAAAGGAAGCGGCGAGACATTGGGGATTGCCGGACCAGGAGTAGTTGTTTCTTACTTACTTGGCGGAGCATTGTTGCTGATTGTAATGGTTGCTTTAGCTGAAATGGCAGTTGTGTACCCAAATCATAATGTACAGCATTTAGTTCATAAGGCGTTCGGTTTTCATATATCCTTCATCGTTGGGTGGCTGTACTGGATAAACTGGACACTGGTAACTGTTGTAGAAATCCTAGCGGCGGGTTCGTTTCTACAGTTTTGGTTTTCTGATACACCGCTTTGGCTCTTGAGCGCAATTTGTGCAGCACTTATCATTGGAATAAACAGTTTACAAGTTAGATTCTACGGAGAAATGGAATTTTGGTTTGCAAGCATTAAAATTATCGCGCTTGTACTATTTATCGTATTAGGCGGAGCAGTTTTACTGGGATTAACGGATTTTTCTCCAGATACACCAACACAGCATCTATTCGGTCATGGCGGTTTCTTCCCAAATGGGATACAAGGAGTATTCGCAGCCTGCTTGATTGTTATGTTCTCATTTGGAGGATCTGAGTTAATCGGTGTAGCTATATCTGAAACAAAAGATGTGAAAAAGGTATTGCCTAAAGTAATCAAAGGTGTCGTTTGGCGTGTATTGCTGTTTTACATTGCGCCTATCACAATCATTGCTGGACTTATCCCTTGGAATCAAGTTGCCGGAACAGAAAGTCCCTTCATTCAAGTAATGGATGCAATCGGAATACCGGGAGTAGCGCATGTGATGAATTTCATTTTATTGACAGCAGTTTTGTCTGCAGCTAACTCTGGTATGTTTGCCACTTCGAGAACGATGTTTTCATTAGCTGAAAAAGGAGAGGCACCAAAACTTTTGACGAAGACTTCCAAATCAGGTGCACCAATCAACGCTATCTCCCTGAATGGCCTGTTTTTATTAATAGGCGCAGGATTAGCTTACTTTGCTCCAGATAGTATCATAGGTACGATGATGACTATTCCTGGATTTACTATGCTGCTGCTTTGGCTTAGTATTTGCGCAGCGCAGCTGAAATTACGGCCGGAATATGCTGAAATGCCACATTTCAGGATGAAGCTGTTTCCTTCGACAACAATTGTCGGAATTGCAGGGCTGGGCATCATTTTGATAGGGTCAACATTCAGTAATGGCATTTCAGTCGGAACAGTTGTTTGTTTTACAGCTTTAGCAGTATTAATCGTGCTAGCTATAATTATGGGTCGGAAAAGAACAGAAAAAGAAACCAAATGAAAAAAAGCTCAATAAAGGTATCGGTATTCTGGAAGGGTCACTTATGTGACTCTTTTTTTAAAATCATTTTTTTCGAAGTGTAGGCAAAACACAGCAATTTTCACCAAATAGTCTAAAAAGTAGTAAAAAAGCCTTGATTAACTAATATAACTAATTGTATCATTGATAATGAGAACCAATATCAATTAGAAAGGGCTAACTATTACATAATTTTTCAACGAAAGCTTTCACAACTTGAGTAAGATAGTCTTGCACTAATAGATTGTATATATAAAAGGGGAGAAATAACAAATGGTCAAAAAGCATAAATCGATATTAAAGATGGCAATCTTTTCGGCATTGTTCCTACTAGTTCTTTCAGCATGTTCCAGTCAATCGAACTCAGATGAGAATTCTGAAGGAAGCAATTCATCTGGAGGAGATTCAGCTTCAACAGAAGGTTATCCTATTACGATTGAACATGCTTTCGGGGAAACAGTTATCGAATCTAAGCCTGAACGAGTAGCAACTGTACAATGGGGTAACCAAGATGTTGCGCTTGCACTTGGTGTTGTGCCAGTTGGTTTTTCTGCTGCGAACTTCGGTGTACAGGACGACAGCGGTCTTCTTCCTTGGACAGCAGAGAAACTAGAAGAGTTAGGTGAAAGTAATCCAAATGTCTTTCAAGATACAGATGGACTAGATTTTGAGGCTATTGCAGATTCACAACCAGATGTCATTCTTGCGGCTTATTCTGGTCTTACAGAAGAGGATTATAATACTCTGAACGAGATTGCGCCTGTGGTAGCTTATCCGACTTCTCCTTGGACAACGTCATGGCGTGATCAAGTAACAATGAATGCAAAAGGTATGGGAATGGAAGCGGAAGGCGAACAGCTGATTGCTGATACGGAGACTACAATTGAAGAAAAAGTAAACGAACATCCTGAAATCAAAGGCAAAAAGGTTGCTTGGGTGAACTTCTCAGCAACAGATCTATCCGAGTTCCATCTATATACACCAGCTGATTCCCGAGTTGCTTTCCTAGAAGAAATGGGAATGGAATATCCTGAAAGCATTTCTGATTTAATTGAAGATGATGCTGCCTACTCATTGAGCTTAAGTGCAGAAAATGCAGACGTTCTAAATGATGCAGATATAATAATTGGGTACGGTGATGACAGCACGTACGAAGCTGTTAAGAATGATGCACGTTTAGGACAGATTAAGGCAATTCAAAATGATTCTGTTGTATTCATCGCAAATAATTCTGATTTGGCTGCAGCTGGAACTCCAAATCCGCTTGCGATTGAGTATACGATCGATAATTATGTAACTCAGATTGACGATGCTTTAAGTAACAATGAACAGTAATGTAGCAAAGAGGCCAGTAGGACATAAACGTAGCTACTACGCAGCCATTATGATTATTTTCTTTCTATTGCTGTGTGTTAGTATAATTGCTTCACTGGTTTTCGGATCAAGATCTGTGACGTTAGATGACTTAATGGCAGGATTGTTCTTATCCAGCTCAGATTCTTACGCTGCAGCTGTTGTCAGCGAAAGAATACCACGAACGGTATTTAGTTTGCTGTGCGGAGGAGCGCTAGGTGTGTCTGGCGCTCTCATGCAAGCAGTAACCCGAAATCCACTGGCCGATCCCAGTATATTAGGAGTTAACACAGGTGCATCGTTATTTGTCGTTATAGGCATAGCATTTTTTAATATCAGCACAGCTGGTCAGTATATTTGGCTCTCAATAGTAGGAGCAGTTCTTACAGCTATCATTGTATACGGAATTGGTTCAATGGGGCGTACTGGCAATACGCCTCTTAAGCTTGTACTGGCTGGTGCTGCAACAAGTGCAATATTATCTTCTCTGATAAGTGCTATCATGCTTCCTCGATCTTTTGTGATGGATCAATTCAGGTTCTGGCAAGTAGGCAGTGTGGGTGCTGCAAATTGGGATTTCATTGTAATCTTTTTGCCGTTTTTAGTTTCTGGAATCCTGCTGGCTTTCATAATGGCACCATCGCTTAATGCGTTATTGCTTGGGGACGAGATTGCAACTGGTCAAGGGGTTCGGACTGGATTATTGACATTAGTATCTGCTTTTACCGGTGTCATATTGTGCGGGGCGGTAACAGCATTGGCTGGTCCTATTGGCTTTATTGGTTTACTGGCGACGCATTTGATGCGGCTCATCTTTGGTCCGGATTTACGTCTTATTATACCTATGTCTGCTATTTCAGGCGCTAGCATTCTAACGATTGCTGATGTACTTGGCAGATTAATAGGGAGTCCTGGTGAAGTAGAAGCCGGGATTATAACCGCTTTTATTGGTGCTCCAGTATTAATACTCCTCGCAACTAAATTGAAAGTGCGGTCACTATGATAAACAGCTCAACAATTCTTATTAAACAAGGCAGACAACGTCGATTCAGAAAATGGCTGGTCATTAACATCCTCCTGGCAGCACTTGCTGTTGGACTTTGTATGGCCATGCTTCTTTTAGGTAACACAATCTACCCAATTTCAGAGGTTATTCAAGTGCTTATGGGTGAAAGAATCCCAGGAGCTTATTTTGCTGTCAATACGATAAGGCTCCCCAGGATGATATCTGGTTTCTTTGCCGGCTTGGCTTTCGGAATGGGAGGACATATATTCCAAACAATGCTGCGTAATCCGCTCGCTAATCCGGATGTACTGGGGATTACCACTGGTTCCAGTGCTGCAGCGTTGTTCAGTATACTTATCTTTCAAACAAGTAATACGGTTGTCTCTTTAGCTTCGGTAATAGCAGGACTTGTTACAGTCTTACTCCTATACTTGTTGGCATCAGGCAGTCATTTTTCCATTGGCAGGCTTATACTGATTGGAATCGGTATTCAGGCAGCTCTTAGCGCTGTTATTTCTTATCTTTTAATGGTTGGCAGCCAGCAAGACTTGCCTGCAGCACTTCGATGGTTAAGCGGGAGTCTAAACGGCGCTAAAATGGAAACTTTATTACCGCTTATTTGTACAGTAGTAATTTTTGCTCCGCTATTAATTATTTTAGGAAAGCATTTAGACATATTAGAACTCGGAGAAGAGTCGGCATTATCACTTGGATTGAGTACAAACAAAATCAGGCTGATTCTCATACTGAGTGCTGTACTAATGATAGCTTTTGCAACTGCAACAACTGGCCCAATAGCTTTTGTCGCTTTCCTTTCTGGGCCGATTGCTAAAAGATTAGTAGGGACCGGGTTTTCAAATGTCCTGCCAGCGGGTCTTATAGGCATAAACCTAGTTCTTGGAGCAGATCTGATAGGACAATTTGCTTTTGAAGTCAGATATCCAGTTGGCATAATAACAGGATTAGTTGGGGCACCATATCTGCTTTATTTACTTATAAGGATGAATCGAAAGGGATACTTATGATGAAATCAACTCACAAACTTCAAACAGAGCAAATTGTTGCCGGCTATGAAAGTAAAAAAATCCTTCATGGGATTGATGTTGTTATTCCAAACAATCAGGTTAACGTCATTATTGGTCCTAACGCATGCGGTAAATCAACTTTGCTGAAGACGATGGCAAGACTGATCAAGCCAATAGCCGGAGATGTCATTTTAGATGGAAAATCAATTCACAAAATTCCTCCGAAGAAACTTGCAAAAGTATTAGGAGTGCTGCCGCAATCTCCGATTGCACCTGAAGGGATTTCAGTAGCTGATTTAGTCGGCAGGGGCAGATTTCCGCATCAATCATTGTTAAGCGGATGGTCAGAGAAGGATTATCAAGCAGTCGAGGAAGCAATGGATATGATGGGAATTACCGAACTTGCTAACAGACATTTAGATGAACTGTCTGGTGGTCAAAGACAGCGCGTCTGGATTGCTATGGCATTGGCTCAACAGACAGATATATTGTTCCTTGATGAACCAACAACGTTTCTGGATATCACGTATCAAGTAGAGATCCTGGATTTGCTTACAGATCTTAATAGAAAATACGGTACGACGATAGTGATGGTTCTTCATGATATCAATCTTGCTGCGCGCTATGCTGATTATATATTTGCTCTTCGTAAAGGGGAACTGATAGCCGAGGGACGGCCATCTGAGATCATTACGGATGAATTGATTAAAGAAATATTTGAGCTTAATTGTACTGTAATTGAGGATCCCGTTTCTAAATCTCCAATGATAGTTCCAAGAGGACGTTATCATGTTTTTGCCTAGGTGAGTGTAATTAATCCAAAACGCTGCGTATCAAATAGATAGATCTATACAATATCAACAGGAAGGCAATAATTATTTGCCTTCCTGTTGATTTTTAGATAGGTAGTGCACCAGTTAAAATATAGGTTCCTAAGTAGATAAATATTATCGGCCAAGCATAAATAATATATTTCTTCTGGAAATCGATAAAGTTTGTTTCAGTAGAAGCAACCAACATATAAAGAGCTGGGATAACCGGAGAGATAAGACGGAATGCCTGACCTACCATAGATGCTACAGCTGCTTCATTAGCTGTTATTCCATACTGCGCCATAACATCCGCCATTACACCGGCAATTCCGAAGTAAAACGCGTCTTGAGGCAGAAATGTAATGGCAGGTGCTGAAATCAATGCATAGATGGGAGCCATATTCGATCCTAATGATTCTGGGATAATAGCTGTAATGGACATTGCCAGTGCAGTTGACATGCCACTTCCAGTTAATACACCAGAGAAAACACCAGCAGCTAATGTTGCTAAAGCGGGTGCTAAAGAATCTGCTGCTAAGTCATCCAGCCTCTGATTGATAAGCTTTGCTGACCTGTAGTTTACCGTAAGTGCTATTGCTGCGCCTATACCGAATAGAACGCCGCCGTGAGCTACATCCATTACGAGCATAACTAAGATAATAAGCGTCAAAATTAAATTGAAATAGAAAAGTTTAGGACGTTTTAATTCAGGATCTTTCAGGCGGATTGCATTGAGCATTTCTTGCATGTCCTCTGGTGAAATATCTTTAGCGGTTTTAGGGTCGAAGTGTAATCTTTTTCTTTCTTTGAGCCCGATAAAATAAGCCATGCCGATAGCGAATATTTCAGCAATGATCATACCTGGTAGTATAGCAGCAAAGAGTTCACTAATATTCACGCCCATAGCTGTACTTGCGGCTATTGTAGGACCTCCCCAAGGCAACTGATTAAAGATACCAATTGGAGTGACGATAATGATAGCCAAGTATATCAGCTTGATATTCATTTGCTTATAAAGCTGAAGGAAAGCAGCAACACAAATGATGATTGTAGTGGTGGTATCGCCATTCATTGTAACTACGGTTGCTGTTAGAACGGTAGCCATCGTAACTTTTAATGGATCACCTTTCGCTTTCTTGATGAAGAATTCGCACAAAGGGTCAAACAAACCAACGTTTAGCATGACACCGAAGTACAATACAGCGAAAAGAATTACAATGGCAGGGGAGATAACCCCCATCGACACTTCTCCCGTTTCTTCATCGACACTAAATAAGATACCATCCTTGATCCAATCAAAAAGATCCAGAAAGGAAGCGCCGGTTACAAAGGTTGTAATGGCTCCGAAGATAAAGGGTACAATCGTTAAAGCGCCAAAAACAGTTAATTTATTCTTCGAGAGAAGTACAATGAAAACGATGATCATCGCTAATGCTAAGAATGTCAACATACGAACCATCTCCTGTAGAAAACAAATTATTTGGATCATTAAATTACACATAAGTACAGTAATCATAGAACTTTAAAAACGCTTCGCTAAAATTCGCAGCAGCCCGTTCAAAATCTAATCCGCCGTAATTCGGTTTCTAAGTTGACAATTTTTCTAGGAAGATAGAGCGGCTTTTTGAAAGCGCATACAATTAATTGCGCTCTAATTGCTTAAAAGGTTACAGGTTGATGTTATTCAAAAAAGTCAATCTTACTAAGAGCGCATTCAAATTATCCCACCTCCATTTTCAGATAAGAACAGAATGAGTGGTTGTGTAATCATTTAACGTAGCTTAAACGAATTGTATATTAACGTATACATAATTGTCAATTGGATATTTTGATTTATAATTTTATAATTAATGCAGCTATTTGTGGGCAAGGTGTTGGTTAGCCTATTAAAACAATTGTGGTAGTTCATAATGGTGAATTATTTAAGGTTTAGTATACATTTTTAAAACTCATGTTGATTCTAAAAAATCAAATAATTATTGACATTAATGTATACGTTATCTAGTATATAAATCAATAAGGTGCAATTCTTTCCAATTAACTGAAAAGATGAAATAAACAAGGAGGAAGAACAAATGAGTGAAACAAAAAGAATTAGTTTAGCGGTGATTCCTGGTGATGGTATTGGTACGGAAGTGGTTGAAGCCGGTCTTAGAGTAATTAATCATTTGGCAGAAGCATCTAATGGTAAGTTTAAATTTGAAAGCGATTTCTTTCCGTGGGGCTGTGAATATTATTTAGATCATGGGAAGATGATGGAAGATGGCGGAGTTGAGAAGCTACGAGGGTATGATGCTATCTATTTTGGTGCTGTTGGATTTCCAGGTGTGCCAGATCATGTTAGCTTGTGGGGATTACGTTTAGCAATTTGCCAAGGATTCGATCAGTGGGCTAATATCCGCCCTATCGAATTTTTACCGGGTGTTCCAAGAAGGCTAAATCATCCAGATGTTGATTCGCTAAACTGGGTCTTAATCAGAGAAAACTCCGAGGGTGAATATTCAGGTATAGGCGGTCGTAATTTCTCTGGACGAGGTCTTGGCAAAGAAGTTGCTGTTCAATCAGCTTTATTTACAGAGCACGGATGCGAACGTATTATCCGTTATGCCTTTGATCTGGCTCGTACGCGTAAAAGAAAAAAAGTAACAAGTATCACGAAAAGTAACGCGCAGCAATATGGGATGGTGCTTTGGGATGAAGTGTTTTCGCGTGTGAGTAAAGATTATCCAGATGTAGAGACAGACCAGTGGCTTGTTGATGCAGCGGCTGCACAATTTGTATTGAAACCGGAAGAGCTGGAAGTAGTAGTCGCATCCAACTTGTTTGCGGATATACTATCAGATTTAGGTAGTGCTCTCGCGGGAAGCTTAGGATTAGCTGCCAGCGCCAATATTAATCCGGAAGGGAACACGCCGAGTATGTTCGAGTCAGTCCACGGTTCGGCACCTGATATCGCCGGTCAAGGAATATCTAATCCAATCGGTGCTATTGGAAGTGCTGCACTAATGCTGGATCACCTAGGACTAAATGAGGAAGCAGAACTTATCAATAAAGCAATTGCAGAAACGACACGTCAGGGGATTCTTACTCGAGACCTTGGGGGAACATACAACACGGATGAAATCACGGATTCTATTATAGAAAACCTTTCTAAAGTGAAAGCAGAAATTTAAGAAGAAAAGGCTGTGGATTTCTGGGGATCCATAGTCTTTTTTCTATAAGGATTTACACTGCATTAACAACTATCGCATTACAATTTGAGATGCTTCTGCTGTTGGTTATGATATATTTTAAACAACATGAACAATCATAATGGAATAGGTGAATAATATGAAAAAGATTCCAACCGAAAAAGATAAAGAAAAAGATGCTTCCTTAAGTGATACAAGTGTCGAGAAAGAAATCTCTCTCCTCATCAATAATATAGAAGGCCTTGATGAGTACCGTTTGCCTCAAAGAGCCTATCAGATTGTTCGGCTATCTATCCGCGATTTAATTCTTCGTCCTGGAACAACGATTTTAGAAAGAGAAATGGCTGAAGTATTACAGATGAGTCGTACACCGGTTAGAGAAGCGCTTGTGCGTCTGGAAACAGAAGGCATGGTCCGGCTTGTACCTAGACGGGGATTCATAGTGAAGCCGATCGAGACAGAAGATCTCGAACAGATATATGAAATTGTGGAAACGCTAGATGGTCTAGCGGTAAGTCTAGCTACTGAAAAGGTTGGGGAACTAGAGATAGGTGAATTGGAAAGGTTGATTGAACAACAGGAACAGGCGCTTGAGCAAAAGAATCTAAAGCAGTGGGCAATATTAGATGATGAGTTCCATCATCTAATTATCGATTATGCGAGAAACAAGCGACTTAGAGCAGTTATAGATACTCATTCGGATCAGCTATATAGAGCGCGTTTATTAACAGTAGACGACCGTCCGCTTCCTTTTCACTCAATAGTTGAGCATAAGGCTATTGTAGCGTGTATGAAGGCGAAAGACGGTAATGCAGCTAGTGTTTTGATGCAATCGCACAGGAATCGTGCACGTAATGAAATACTCGGCGTGGTTGAAAATCTAATACAAAACTGATGTATAGTTTACTCTGAAAAAGGGTGAAAGCTGAAAAAACCTGCAACTTTTCAGGTTTTTTGTGTTTCTTTTTCCTCCTTAGAGAATAATGAGCTTAGACTTTTTGAGAGTAGTTATAACTGTTATAACTACTTTTCCTGTTCTTTCTTATAAGCTAACGGTGTCATACCTACAGATCTACGAAAACTTAACAATAAAATAACTGGTACTATTAAATCCTACTTGATAACTTACATCTGTGACATTTGTACTTGTATTCTGAAGCAGGAGCAGCTTTTTTGAATATGATAATCAGTTACGTAGCTCAAAGGAGATTGTTTTACTATTCGCTGAAAATAACGACGTCTCAGATCGGCTTATTGCCCGGCTTTAGACTCAAGTGGAAGATATAAACAGAACAGTTCATAATATCCTTTCCTTAGCTACAATCTTCTATGTGTTAGGCTATTATTGTTTGGAAAGTCTTTATAGACATAATCTCACCAGAACTAATAATCTTCTAAAGTGCATATTCACTTGTCAAAACTTAATCTTCAGATTAAATGCATTCCACAGTAAGGGCAATTATTACTATTACATTATAATAATAGGTATTTGTTATATCACATGCTAAAATAAGGTGTTGAGCATATATAGACTAAGGAGATATAGTAATGGCAATCGAGAAAAAACTGCAAGTAGCAGCAGATAAAGATTTACATGAATTTCTTTGTGACAATATAGATCAATTGAATGATGAATGGTTTGCTGGACTTACAAAGGCAGAAGGGGTTTATGGTTCTGATGATCAAGCAGTAATAGACGTTTTAAAAGAACAAAATAGAGATTTCCATGTGCGTTTTTGTAAGTTGTTTGATCCTGAAAGTCCTCTATCTTACGAATTATTCGAAGAATGGATAGTGGAGATATCCAAAGATGAGCAGCATTTAATCACGCCGATTGAAGATATTATAGATGAATTTAATAGAACGGAAGCATTGTATTTAGAGCTTTTAGATGGCTTTGTAGCAGAACATGATCTATGTGGTAAGGAAACACTTAGTTATACGAGGAAAATAACAAGCGCTTTTAATCAGATCATTGTCTGGTTTACTAGAGAGAATGCAAAACAAGCTGAATTTAAATTAGCTGCACAGCAAGCAATGATCTTGGAGCTTAGTACGCCAGTTATATCATTGACTACAGAAGTTGCGCTGCTGCCCCTAGTAGGTGATATTGATACGAATAGGGCTAAGTATATGATGGATAATGTTCTATCGCAATGTGCGAAGTTGGGAGTAGAGTACTTATTTATCGACATGTCAGGTGTGGTAATTATTGATACAATGGTTGCTCATCGTATATTTAACATAGTCAACTCTTTGAAGTTGCTTGGTGTAGAAACTATTTTGTCTGGAATAAGACCTGAAATAGCACAGACTGCAACGCAATTAGGGATTGGTTTTGATGTCAAAACTACACATTCTTTGAAAGCTGCAGTAGATCGATATATATTGAAGTGAGACAGACAGAAACTCTCCATTTTCGTTTAATGAAAAATGGAGAGTTATTTTTTTACTTTATATTGAATTGCTTCATTTAAAAGTGCTATGTCTTCTGTAATATGTTTTTTTATAGATTCATCTGGACATCTGTCGAAATCATGCATTAACCTGGCGAGTTCCCTATAAATTAATTTTTTTTCATTTAAGTACACGTCTTTGCTGTCCCCCTCAACTAAACTACTTTGCCCGATATTTCTTTATCCTAAACCTTTATTTCTAATTGAGGGAAACATTATATATTCAAAAACAGTCACAAATAAAGCAACTCAATCTGATTATGAGAAAGATTGAGTTGCTGCATTTTTCGATAAATTAATTAGGTCCCACTACAGAATGCGGTACATAGGCTTCTTCGAGAAAAGCAATATCTTCAGCAGTTAGCTTAACTGATAGAGAACCTACAGCATCTTCGAGATGGGATATTTTAGTGGCACCAATAATAGGTGCTGTTATTGTTTCTTTTGATAGCAGCCAGGCAAGTGCAATATGGATACGAGGGACATTATGTTTTTCCGATATCGCTGCTACTCGTTCTACAACTAATCGGTCTGCATCAGCAGTTGCATCGTATTTGGATCTTTGAATTTGATCTGTTTTAGAACGATGAGTTGTTTCCGACCAATCACGTGTCAGTCTTCCTGATGCAAGCGGACTGTAGGGAGTCACACCAATTTTTTCTTCTTTACAGAGAGGCAGCATCTCCCGCTCTTCTTCACGGTAGAGAAGGTTGTAGTGATTCTGCATCGATACAAAGCGTGTCCAATTATTTTTCTCTGCTACGTGTAATGCTTTTTGGAATTGCCAAGCATACATGGCAGAGGCGCCAATATATCTTGCTTTTCCGGCTTTCACCACATCATGCAATGCTTCCATTGTTTCCTCAATAGGGGTATTGTAGTCCCAGCGATGGATGATATAAAGGTCTATATAATCTGTACCTAGTCTCTTAAGGCTTTTATCAATTTCACTCATGATGGTTTTTCTGGAAAGACCCGCACCATTAGGGCCTTGATGCATACGTCCATGGACTTTTGTTGCCAGCACAACCTCGTCTCGATTGGCATAATCCTTTAAAGCACGTCCTAGGAATTCTTCACTAGTTCCCATTGAATACACATTAGCAGTATCAAAGAAATTGATTCCAAGTTCAAGTGCTTTTTTAATGATAGAGCGACTCTGCTCTTCATCAAGTACCCATTGATGAATCCATTTTTCTGCATCACCAAAGCTCATACAGCCAAGACATAATTTAGATACATCCAAACCTGTATTTCCTAGTTTTACATATTCCATTTATATCATCCTCCCTTTATCGCTCGTTCATTGTAACCTCTTTCATTGTCTCATAATTTCTATACGAACTATAAACTCATTTGTCTCAAATCTTTGCCTAATACTATCAAAGACCTTTCTAGCTGAAAGAATATCAATTAAAATAAACTAAACTTAACCGAAGGAGAAGACGAATAAGAGATGATCAGTGATTACGACAAGCAGCAAGAACTAGGCAAGCTTATTAGCAAGTATACAGATTCAGACGGTGTTCATCCTACATCTATAGAATCGTTATTTCTTATCCGTGAATCCACTATCAGTGAACCTGTCGCTAGAGTTAACGAAATTTCTTTTTGCATTATTGTCCAAGGAGAAAAGGAAGTATTGCTGGGGGAGGAATGCTTTAAATATGGACCGGGAAATTTTATTGTGGCATCAGTAGAGCTGCCAGTAACCGGGCAAGTAATTAATGCAACATATGATTTTCCCTATTTTGCCCTTAAACTTGAATTTACGCCTAAGGATATAGTAGAGGTTTTACATGAAACTGGTATACGATCTGGAAAGAGACAAGATACGAAAAGAGCCATGTTTATCGGTGAGTCAGAGTCTTCTTTATTGGATGCGGTAATTAGGTTAGCTAGTTTGTTAGACAAACAAAAGCATATTCCAATACTAGCCCCGCTATATAAGAAAGAAATATTGTATTGGGTTTTGCAAGGTCCAAATGGGGATGCACTGCAACAAATGGCTGTAGTAGGCAGTAATACTATGAGAATTAGAGATGTAATTGAATATATCATTAGTGACTTTGAAAAGTCATTTCGAATAGAAGATTTAGCGGATATAGCGAATATGAGTGTGTCTTCACTTCATCGGCATTTTAAAGAGGTGACTGCTATGAGTCCAATTCAGTTTCAAAAACAGTTGAGATTACAGGAAGCCAGGCGTTTGTTATTGGCGGAGTTACCCGATATAGCTGAGGTCGCATTCCAAGTGGGGTATGAAAGTCAGTCACAATTCACTCGCGAATATGCCCGCATGTTTGGAGTTTCACCCAGAGCGGATATGAAGAGATTAAGAGAGGAGCTAAAAGAAAATGTTTGATGTAAGGAGTGCTACTTTAAAGTTAAAAGAGGCTGTCGATATTTTCTGGACAGCCTCTGTTTAAGATTGTTATATAATTGAATTTTACCAAGGTTGGCTTGTTGGTCCAATTGTGAATTCATTGATGTTTGTATCTTCTGGCTGATCAATTGCGAATGCCACAACATTAGCAACTCGATCAGGTGTAATACCGTATTGTTCGTACAATGCAGTCATGCCTTCTGAAGTATTTTTATCTGTTATAGTATCCAGTAATTCTGTATTGATTGCAGCAGGGTAAATAGTTGCTGTACGGATGTTAGTGCCTTCTTGAGCAGATTCCATACGCAGAACTTCCATTAAATCACGGACAGCCCACTTTGTTGCACCATAAACAGCACCGCCTGGGTAAGCTTTAAGCCCAGCTACTGATGAAGTAGTGATAATATGTCCAGATTTCTGAGATGTAAATGTTGGCAATACTGCTGCGATACCATTCAATACACCTTTAATATTAACGTCAATCATACTGTTCCACTCATCCGTTTTTAATTCGGAAAGTGGTGAATTAGGCATCAGTCCTGCGTTCAAGAAGATTACATCAACACCACCAAAAGTGTCATTCGCTAATTGAACAAGCTGATGACTATCATCTGGATTAACTACATCTGTGACGCGGTAAACAGCTTGACCGCCAGATTGTTGAATTTCCTCTGTCAATGCTTTTAATTTGTCTTCACGGCGAGCACCCAAAACTATTTTGGCTCCTTTAATAGCCAATAATTTTGCAGTTGCTTCCCCAATTCCAGATGATGCTCCAGTGATTATAACTACTTTGTTTTCGATTGTCATATTTATTCCTCCCTTACTGAATACAATAAGCTTACAACTTAGAGCCGACTCTAAAGCAAGGGGAAATACTTAAAAAAGTTTATATCGGATTTGCTTATATCAATAGAAAAAGAGGCCCCCCGTAATTTTTGATAGTACGAGGGCCTCTTCTTTTATTAGTAATGGGGAATTTCTATTTTGTCGTTCTTGTGTATTTCCTCGGTTCCAGCATCTAATGCTGTTTTATAATATAAACATTTATGATCGATGAGTTCCATCGTTTTCTTTAATTCTGCTATCTGCATATCCACAACGGCTTTTCGTTCCATAAACATGTCGAATCGTTGTTGAAGGGTGGAATCGCCATCCGTACACCAATCGATAAATGTCTTTATTTCTTTAATCGGCATACCAGTTGATTTCAAGCATTCAATCACTTTTAAAGCGGCAATATCGGATTCTTTAAATAATCGCTGGCCGCTTTCTTTGCGTTCAACATAAGGCATAAGGCCTTCCTTGTCATAGTAACGCAAGGTATAAGCGGTGACATTTAATTCTTTTGCAACTTCACTGATAGAAAATGTCTTCATCGTATTCCTCCTATTCCATGATTATTTAGCCTTTAAGTTATCTCTATAAGTGAGGAGGATTTTATCATAGGATTTACTAAACGTCAAAGCGACATGATTGAAGTATATTTTTTTAAAAAAATATTCACTTGACTTAGAGTTGACTCTAAAGATTACAATTGTTTGCAAGAGAAGAAAGGATGGCATTTGTCCATTTGTATTCTCTCTAAAAATATACTTATTGGAGGATTCTTAAATGGTAATAGCTAAAGCAAGAGCTGTTGACGGTCCAGATAAACCCTTTCGATCTGCTGAAATTGAAAGACGTGATCTTGATTCACATGATGTTTTAATCGAAATTAAGTTTGCCGGAATTTGCCACTCTGACATACATACTGCTCATGGCGAGTGGGGACCAGTAAACTATCCGCTTGTACCAGGACATGAAATTGCGGGAATCGTTACAGATGTGGGTTCCGAAGTTACGAAGTATAAGATCGGTGACCGAGTAGGCGTCGGATGCATGGTTGACTCATGCGGAGAATGTGAGAATTGTGTAAAAGGTGAAGAGCAATATTGTCATAAAGGAAATATTCCTACTTACGCTGGCGTGGATAAATACGGTGAACCTACGCAAGGCGGCTATTCTTCCCATATCGTCGTAACGGAAGAATTCGTTGTAAGTATCCCTGATAATATTGAACTTGATGCTGCAGCTCCATTGCTTTGCGCTGGTATTACGACATTTTCTCCACTAAACCACTGGGGAGCTGGACCAGGTAAAAAAATTGCGGTCGTTGGTTTAGGCGGTCTAGGCCATATGGCTGTCAAGATTGCACATGCTATGGGTGCTGAAGTGACTGTACTTTCCCAAACATTGAAGAAAAAAGAAGATGGTTTGCAATTCGGTGCAAACAACTACTATGCAACAAGTGATCCAGAAACATTCGACAAGCTTGCAGGAACTTTTGACTTAATCATTAACACAGTAAGTGCAAAGATTGATCTTAATGCATATCTTTCCTTACTGAATCTTGATGGCACAATGGTAAATGTCGGCGCTCCAGCTGATCCGTTGTCATTAAACGTGATGTCTCTCATCGGTCATCGTCGCTCGTTTGCAGGTTCGTTGATCGGAGGCATTCGTGAGACGCAAGAGATGTTAGAATTCTGTGCAGAACATAATATTGCTCCGGAAATTGAAGTGATAGCTGCTGATGAAATTGACGAAGCATATAAACGTGTTCTTTCTTCAGATGTAAAGTATCGCTTTGTTATCGATAACAGTACGTTGTAAAATATTTAACTGCCAATCTCAAAGGATGTCCCATTTTTCAGCTTTTGGGCCATCCTTTTTTATACGAAGTAAGTACATGTTTCAGCATGGCATAGTTAGTAATGAGACTATTGAAACTTTTTGAGGAAGGTGGAAATGATGCTGGTCACAAAGATAACAGTGAACCTTCACCGAGGATTGCAAGCAAGGAACACTGCAATATTTGTTGATAAAGCGTGTTCCTTTACTAGTGATGTGATTCTTTCTAAAAGCGGAATATCCAGTGATGGAAAAAAGCTTATGAGAGTGATGGATTTGAACGTTAAGGATGGTGACGAAATCATGCTGATGGTACATGGGTGTGATGAGCATGTTACTTTTGACACTTTAAAGAGTTTCCTTTTAGAAAAATAGAACTTTCCAGCACATAAAATAAGAGCTGCATTAGAATTTAAATTAGACCATAGAATCAGTATTAAGCAATACTTCAGGTTATAGCCAGCCTCAAACACAACAGCAAGAGTACATTCTTACAAAAGATGATTGTATAAAAAGGAACGGTTCGAAAACTAAGAAGAGTATTCGTAGCGGATTTTTTAATGTCTTTGCAGTAGAAGTATCTGTATGATTCAACTTAATACATTATAAAATGCCTTTTATTGGTATGTATAGTTCTCATTCTAAATAAGAATAAAAGGTAACCAATTCTGAGTGCATTGATGTACATTTTGTATCTCAATATTCTTCTAGTGCATGGGGAGGATACAGATGAAAAAGACGCTTTATCTAATGAGACATGGACAAACATTATTTAACCAGAGAAAAAAAGTTCAAGGTTGGTGTGATTCACCACTGACAGAATTAGGGGTCAGACAAGCAGAGACTGCAGGTGAGTATTTTAAAGAGCGCAATATTATCTTTGATGATGCATACAGTTCGACGTCTGAAAGGGCAAGTGACACGTTAGAACTAGTAACAGATATGCCTTATACAAGATTAAAAGGATTAAAGGAATGGAATTTTGGAACGTTTGAAGGGGAAAGTGAAGATTTGAATCCGCCGCTGCCTTATAATGATTTCTTTGTGAAGTATGGCGGTGAGGATCAAAAAGAATTACAAGAAAGAGTTGCGGCTACCTGTCAAGAAATTATGGAAGAAGATAATAAAGTTGTTTTAGCAGTCTCTCATGGAGCGGCTTGCAGAAACTTTATGAGGTATTGGGAACATACAAGTGCTATCGTACAGCAAAACAAAATCGGAAATTGCTGCATTTTGAAATTTGAATATGAAAACAAGGAATTTAAATTAGTTGAGATAATTAATCATGACTTTAGTGACTTAATTGGTGGGATTACAATAGTTTCTTAACTCCAATATTACAATCTGGGACACTCCTACGAGTGTCTTTTTAATTTGTTTAATATAATGGAGTCGAGTGAGAGGATTAGGCATTTATCTGACAAGAATGGGATACCTGCTTATTAATAAACTAATGCATAATAAGAGAATGGAGTTGTATAAAAAGATACAACATAATGCAAGAAGATTAAGTCAGGAGGATCTCATATGCAAAAAGTAAACTTAAATAATGGTGTGGAAATGCCTATCCTTGGATTTGGAGTTTTTCAAATTCAAGATGAAAACGAATGTGAACAAGCCGTTTATGACGCTATTATGGCAGGCTATCGTCTGATCGATACAGCTGCTTCCTATCTAAATGAAGAAGCAGTGGGCAGAGCAATTAAACGGAGCGGTATAGCTAGAGAAGAGTTATTTATTACTACAAAACTTTGGGTGCAGGATACCGGCTATGAGAACACAAAGAGAGCATTCGCTAGATCTTTGGAAAGACTGCAATTGGATTACTTGGATTTGTATTTGATACACCAGCCATTTGGCGATGTTCATGGATCATGGCGCGCAATGGAGGAACTGTACAAGGAAGGTAAAGTGAAAGCGATAGGAGTTAGTAACTTCCACCCCGACCGTCTAATTGATTTGATCATTCAAAATGAAGTCGTTCCTGCAGTAAACCAGGTTGAAACGCACCCGTTCTGCCAGCAAATAGACAGTCATGATTTCATGAAAGAAAACGGCGTTCAAATAGAGTCTTGGGGACCATTTGCTGAAGGAAAAAATAACATGTTCCAGAACGAGGTCCTAGTATCAATTGCTGAAAAGTATAAAAAATCCGTTGCTCAAGTAATTCTGCGCTGGCTGACACAAAGAGGTGTCGTTGCCATTCCGAAGTCTGTTCGTAAAGAAAGAATAATTGAGAACTTTGATATCTTTGACTTTGAATTAACTGAAGAAGACAATAAAAGAATTGCTGCACTAGATACCAAACAAAGCTTGTTCTTTTCACATCGTGATCCAGAAATGGTAAAAGGGATCAGTACAAGAAAGCTTGATATTTAAGTACATTTGCAACAATTAAAATGAAAGAACCTTAAACCCGAAATGTAAAAAGCAGGGTTTATAAAAAAAGCCGTTTTCCTATAAGGAAACGGCTTTTTCATTGTTATCGATTTGTGTCTTCTCATTTTTTGAGTTAACCCTTAAAGCAGAAGTTAGTATAAGTACCATACCCACTATTCCGATCCAAACAAGGGTAGATACAGAATCCCAAGTTAATCCTTTATCGAAGAAAAGAAGTTCTCGTAAACCTTCTACCATAAATCGCATTGGTAGCCAAGAATAAACCCAGTCATGATAAAAAGGTGACATCATTTCTGGAGCCATTGCAAGCAATGGGGCACCGAAGAAAAGCATTAGGATAAAAATAGGCATACCTTTAAGTCCAATTAAAGAAAGTACTGCTGAAATCATTAAAAAGAAGCTAAAGGATGTTATGGATAAAAATAATGCTGTACTCTCAAAGTCTGGAATATGAAGCCCCACCATCTGATCTGCCAGCCAAGTTAAACCAAATCCAACAATCAGGGTGACAATAGCACCTGCTAGTATTTGTACCATTTTTACTGTCAAGCTCTCTTTTCGATTAGTAGTAGTTACTTTTCTAAGAGCGATGAATATAATTGCAGCACTTGCTATACTAGCCATCCAAAGAGGTTGAAATAAAGAATTAGGAGCATTCCCATTTGCGCGATTTGCACCTGTTTCATTAACATTTGTGACTTTCTTTGTAATAGGAGACGCTAGACTTTTAGCTTGCACTGTTGTTAATGAAGCTTCTTGTTGTTCTAGTCCATCTAGTAGTTGTGTGCGAACAGTGTTATTTAGGTTGTCTACAACTCCATTCAACATTTGTCCAGCCATTGTTGACGCCATTGTATTCATACCTTGGTTAATAAATATTTCGACTTCAGGTGATGAAGGAGTTGGAGTTTGTAAGGAAGTCTGCTTTTCACTAAAATCTTTCGGTATAACCAAAGCTGCATAATATTTTTGGTTATCTAATCCTTTTTGAACTTCCTCTGCGTTATTTACTTCAATCCACTTAAGAGCAGGATCTTCTTGATCTGCTGTTGCTTTTGAATTTTCTTTTATCATTTCCACAATTGATTGACCCATGTTCAGTTTCGACTGATTCGGTATATCAACACCGGTATCCTCATTCACAATTGCAATTGGCAGATTTTTTGGCTCTGGTTGGACCGACGGAATTAACGTTAAAGAAAAAATAAATATAATGACCAATGCAATAATTGGAGATAAGAATAATAGTTTGTTTTTAAACATATTTGGATTCCTCCTAGCTGATACTTTATAATAATAAATAAACACCGTGTTGTTTATTACGTTCTAAATTATAAGCACGAATTACATACTATACAATAGTCAGATATGGTATATGTGTTGGTTACGGGACACCTTTATTAATAGTGTTGGATAAGTAAGGAGGAATTTACATGCCTGACAGTAATAATGATTTAAGGGTAATACGGACTAAAGAATCCATTCGAGATGCGCTCATAAAATTAATTGATGAAAAAGGCTTCGAGGCAATTACAGTGAAAGATTTAACAACTAAAGCGAAGATTAATAGAGGGACATTTTACGCACATTATCAAGACAAGTTTGATTTAATGAAGAAGTGTGAAGATGAAATCATGCTGGAGTTATCCAGTATTGTAAAGACAAACTTCTCGAGCGTTATTGCTTCAATTAAAACAGATTTTCCGGATGTACCGCCATTTCCTCACACAGTTTTATTATTTGAATATCTAAATGAAAATAGTGATACGATGAAAGCTGTATTAGGTCCAAAAGGGGACTTGTCATTCCAAACAAGACTGAAGGATCTCATGTGGGAAATACTATATGGAGATAACCAAAATTCGTTTTTGAAGAAAGAAAATTTCCTTGTTCCAGGACAATATCTGTCTTCTTATTTAGGAAATGCAATGATGGGGGTAGTTCAACAATGGTTGAATAGCGGCAAGAAAGAATCTCCTCAAGAAATGGCTCGTATCCTGACAACCATTACGGTAAATGGTCCCTTATTTGCAGCTGGTATAAATAAGTAAAAG
Source organism: Terribacillus sp. AE2B 122 (assembly GCF_902497585.1). Lineage (NCBI taxonomy): Bacteria > Bacillati > Bacillota > Bacilli > Caryophanales > Bacillaceae > Terribacillus > Terribacillus sp. AE2B 122. The sequence goes on from NZ_LR700942.1 coordinate 226,336, forward strand.
CAGATTAACGGCTCTCATAACACATAACACTAAAAGAGGCTGGGACAAAAGTGTTTTAGCCATATAAAAAACCGAACTATATTGTAAATCTTCA
>NZ_LR700942.1:226658-272200 GCF_902497585.1 Terribacillus sp. AE2B 122
AAATAACATTCGATTTTAAGCAATGGGAATTTAGTTATGTCCAGCCTCTTTTTTATTTCTATTACTTATCCTTTTGAGCGAGGATAATATAGATGGGTTGATTTGCAATTTTTGTTGATGGATAAATTTTATCAACGATGGAAAAGCCAGCACGAAGGATTTGAGATTCCATATCATTAGCAGAAACTCTTGGTCCGCTTGAGTTCTCCGTATTCTCCAATTCAATACACAAGAATAAGCCTTTGTCTTTTAAAATTCTATTGATCTCTTTCAAAGCTGTTGAAAGGGGTTGAACTTCGTGCAAAGCAATGGAAGCAATAGCTATATCAATAGTATGACTATCTAATGTGATATCCTTAAAGTTTCCTGCTATAGTTTTAATATTTTCAATTCCTTTTCCCTTAGCTGCTGTGTCCAGGTAATTAAGAATATCTTCATCATAATCGAATGCATATACAGTATTAACACGTTCAGCAATAGCAAGAGAAATGTAACCAGTACCTGCTCCAAGATCCAATACATTGTCATCTTTCTTGATAGGTAGGAACTCAAACAATTTATCTGCTGGAAATCTTTCGATATTTTCTAAGTTGCTGATTTTCTTTTGTAATTTTGGATTCATATAAATATCTCCTTTAATCGTAGATAAAGAATGTCTTTAATAACTATAATTGATGTGTATCTTTTTGTAAATAGTAATCCACTACGATTATTTAAAGTGCCACTACAATTTCTCTAACATGAATTGAACATAAAAAAGCTGCCCTTTGGCAGCGTAGTTGAAAAGTTGGTTATAAGTAAGCTTCGTTCGGATCAGAAGATAGCTCCTCTATAGAAAGAAAATCAAAACAAACAGATTGATTTTTTCCTTGAGGGCTGCATGCAAATATTCCAGCTGAAATTGGAGCATCATCTGGAATGTCCAAATGAGCGATGCGCATTTGCATCCATTCTTCGCCATCCCAGGAGAAGTCCATATAACAATTTTGACCTATCTTGGATATTCGAAAGTGTAAGTCAATATCTTTATCTTTAACATATTGGGTTGACCAATCGGAATACCCTCGATTTGTAACAACAGCGCCCAATTTACTTAAACTGGGTGTTATATACTCTAAAGAAGCCTTAACCCATACATCCTTTGAGTAGCGAATCATCAATCCTGCATGATCATACTTTGCATTTGGCAAAGCTTTAACCTTTGTGGTCATTCTAAAGTTCTTTTCTGTTTTCATATAAAGAAAATGCCCATTGTCATTTTCAAAGCCATAATGTGTTTTTTGCCAGAAATCAGTTTCCGGATCGGTTTCTAAAATTAATTGAGAAGCTGTTGTGTCAATGGACCATTTCTTGGGTTCATTACGCCATTGGAATAAGCTATTTAATTCTTTACTTTCAAATTTCTCTTCTAAAAGTACTGATTTTACCACTTGGATCCCTCCAATTTCTGCAAGCATTAGGATTTCATTATCATTATACTTTTCCTATCTCTATCTAAGAATAGGGCAATATACTTCTTTAATGCCTTGTCCATTTAATAATGTCTTCCTCCTATTTAAAGCTTGATTTTTTAAGTAAGACCCTATAGAATGTAGTGAATTGAATATTGAAAATGTTTTCTAGGGTTCCGCAGCTGCAGCTGGTCTGGTCCGAGAGAAAACTCACAGTATTCACTGTGTCACGGAAGGATAAAAGCCTGGGAGAAACTGTTTAACAGTTACTCCCAGGCTTTTTTTCTTTTTAAGGACATACTAAAATCCGGAGGTGGGAAAATTGAACAAACATTGGTTCATGGTTATTGTGGCAGCAGTATTTGAAGTTCTATGGGTTATTGGATTAAAAAATGCAAGTGGTGCTTTGGAATGGATTGGAACTATAATAGCGATCGTGATTAGCTTCTATCTAATGATAAGAGCTGGGCGCTATATACCAGTTGGAACGGTTTATGCTGTATTTGTAGGACTGGGAACTGCGGGTACCTTTTTCTCGGAGATTCTATTCTTTGGACAGCCATTCGTCCTTAATAAGTTCTTGTTGGTAGCTCTATTACTTGCAGGTGTAATTGGTCTGAAACTTGTTACGAAAGATAAAGAAGCAGAGGGGGCAGAACAGTAATGGCGTGGACATTTTTAATTTTGGCTGGATTGTTTGAGATGTTTGGTGTAGCAATGATAAGTAAACTGCATAAGGATAAAAGCTGGAAACCAGTAGTCCTGCTGATTCTTGGATTTGGAGCAAGCTTTCTTTTTCTTTCTATTGCGATGGGGAGCTTGCCAATGGGCACAGCTTATGCCGTTTGGACGGGAATTGGAGCATCAGGCGGTGCGATAATTGGAATGTTATTCTTTAATGAATCTAAGGATTGGAAACGAATCTTGTTTATCGCTATGGTATTGGGAGCAGCGGTAGGATTGAAATTAGTTTCATAGGAAGTATCTCCGAATTGGGATTATTCCAATTCGGAGAGGACCTCTTTTCTGGAGTAAGCCGAATCCCACTTTGGGAAAAAAATTAAAAGTGTTATTATACTAAGTAGGAATCAAAATGACGGTTGACGTACTAAATTCTCATGTCATATCTCAACAGGAGCAGGTGATACATTGGGTGATTTAATTCATAGATTGCAAACCAGAGCATTTGAACTAACGGAAGCGCAGCGGAGAATTGCTGATTATGTTGTACAACATCCTATGGAAGTAGCATTTCTTACTGTCGACAAATTAGCCTCAACGGTAGGAACAAGTACAGCTACTATTATGAGATTTTCTGCGGCAGTTGGCTATTCAGGTTTTTCAGAACTGCAGAAAGAACTCCAAGCAAACATGAAGCATAAAGCTGCTCCTCAAACTAGGTTAGAAGCCAATTTAAAAGATGCTAATAAAAGTGAACTTTTACAACAGCATGTTGAATTGCAATTAGATAATATTCAATATTCCTTAGACAACATTGCTGAAGGTACATTACAAGAAATCATAAAAAAGATAGAAGCATCGAATAACATCCTATGCACCAGTGTACGGAGCGGAAGGCCAGTAGGAGAATACATTGCATTTGGGATAAATAGAATTCTTGGGAATTGCAAATATATTGATGCGGATAAGAGTGAATGGGTTGATGAATCGATCAATCTCACTTCGTCAGATTTAATAATAGCAGTAAGTTACCCGCGATATGCGGAACGAATTGCAAATATGTTAGAAGTAGCCAAGTCCTGTGGTACTGAAATCGTCCTAATAACGGATAGTTATTCTTCTCCAATAACAAAGTATGCTGATTTTATCTTACCTTGTTCCTCTGCAAGTGCAGCTTCTCATAATTCCATTGTGTCAGCAATTTTTATCGTGGACTATATATTAAGTGCTTTAGCTATAAATTATCCTGAAAGAACTAAGCCTAGACTAGATAAAATCAATGAAATTCTTACAAAAATGAGTTATCACACAAAACGATAATTGTGCGGTAACTCATTTTTATTTTGAATATTTTTATGAAAGCGCTTTACCAGAATGGGATAAAGTGGTATGATCGCACCATCAAAGTAATAATCATTACCTTATTTTAATTATAAGTAATAAATATTACGAGGGGGATTACAGATGGAAACTGTATCGTTATTGCCAATTGATTTTATTGAGCGGGCTAAAAAGCTAAATACGACGCTTCTTGCTGATGTTATGGACTGCACAGGTTCGATGGATTACCGGATCAAACCAGTAAGTTCTGGTATGGAAATTGTAGGTACAGCTATGACAGTAAGCTTAAGACCTGGAGATAATTTATTTCTTCACCAAGCTATCTATTCAGCCAAGAAGGGTCACGTTTTGGTGGTCGATGGAAAAGGACATACGAATAATGCTTACTTGGGAGAACTTATGGCTAGTTCAGCTCAGGCCCTCGGAGTTGAAGGTATTGTAGTTGATGGACTTGTAAGGGATAAAAAAGCACTGCATGAGTTGAAGTTCCCCATATACAGCAAGGGCTTTAATCCGAATGGTCCTTTTAAAGATGGTCCGGGAGAAATAAATGAAGTCATCTCTTGCGGAGGCATCCGTGTAGCACCTGGTGATTTAGTTGTAGGAGATGATGATGGTGTAGTTGTTGTACCTGCCGATCAAATAGATGAAGTGCTTCGTAAGGCGTCCGAAAAATTGTCATATGAAGAAAAACGTCTGGAGGCAATTGCAAAATATTCCCACCAGGAACATCCTGATCCAATGTCTTTAGCGCCAAAATGGTTAGAAAGCAAGATCAAACAATACCAAGAATAGGGGTTGAGAGATATGAAGTTAGGTTTTGTCGGGTTTGGAGAAGCTGCTTATGAAATGGCATTGGGATTGCATAGCGAAGGCATTGATAAATTTTATGCATTTGATGCTCTGTTAGATGAACCCAGTCTCTCCGAACGCATTAGAGAAAGAGCTTCCGAAGCAAATGTAGAGCTTGTGGGAAGTGCTAATGAAGTTTTGGATTTATGTACAATTGTTATCGCTGCAGTGCCTGCCAACAAGACGTTGGAAGTAGCGCGTTCACTAACCGATAGCTTTGAGGAAAATTTGGTTTACGTGGATGTATCTGCTGCCACTCCTGAAGTAAAGAAACAAGTTGCCAGTGTGGTAGAGGGTAAAGGCTCTCTGTTTGTAGACGCAGCAATGCTTGGTCCATTACCTGTTTATAAACACAAGGTACCAATCTCTGCAAGTGGAAGCGGTACTGATCTATTTATTGAGAACCTAGCGAATTATGGCATGCAAATTACTAAAATAAGCGACAATCCTGGTGATGCTTCAGCTCTCAAACTCATAAGAAGCATCTATATGAAAGGTGTCGTTGGTTTGATGGTTGAGTTTTTAGAAGCAGCCAAGACTTATGGAGTAGAAGAACCAGCCATTCGTTCCATTGACGAAACAATGAATGCCAAGACATTTGTTGAAACAATGAATCGGCTTGTAACAGGTAGCGCACTCCACGCAAAAAGACGCGCGGTGGAATTAAGTGGCAGTATCGAAATGCTGCAAGGATCCAATTTAGATGCGAGTATATCGATTGCTGCACAGAAGAAATTGGAACGGCTTGCTGAATTGAATATTCCAGACAGATATAAAGGTAGCAAGCCAGACACTTGGGAAGAAATCCTAGCGTTGTTAATGAAGGAAAATGAAGTATATCACACTTAATTTGTAAGCGTTTTATTTTTGGTTAGTGTCAAGAGGGAGGGAGAACGGATGACCGGTTTTATTGCGCTGGTAGTGTTCATAGGAGTTATTATTATCTGGAATGTAATAGTAAAGCGCAACATGGGGGAAGCGATGTTTCTAGGTTTCTTTGCCACTGTATTGTTTGGCGGAACAGATGCTCCAAAATTATTTTGGGACGGTTTAGTCTTTGCTTCTACTTATGAAGTTTTATACGCTGCTGTTGCCTTTGTTTTCATGGCTTTCTTAGTTGATCAGCTCAACTTGATTCAAGCTCTTTTACGCATATTCAATTCACTTATCGGAAAGCTGCCAGGTGGTGCAGCTTACATGAGTACGGTAGGTTCTGCTGTCCTTGGTGCTCTCTCCGGGTCCAACTCGGCAAATACCGCGACAACCGGATCAATCACTGCACAGTGGATGATTAGATCTGGATGGAGCCGTGAAACGACGGCGACTATCCTAGCTGGAAATGGTGGATTAGGCGCTGCATTACCACCGAATTCCTCTATGTTCATCATGCTTGGGTTTGCACCAATAGGAGCTGTAGTTGCAGAGGGAGACCTATATATTGCTCTTTTGATTGGCGGCGCATACCAGGTTTTATACCGAATCATTTTAGTATTCTTGCTTGTCAAGAAAAACGGTATCAAGGCTCTTCCCTCAGAGGATATCGTTGGCTTCAGGGAAGCCATTAAGCAAGGGTGGAAATCCATTTTCATATTCTTCGGTGCATTGATTCCGATAATCGTTACTGTTGGTCCGCTTGCGGACGCATTAGCGAACAATCCTAACATTGGACCAGAGGCAATGGATCAGATTTCGTTGATCACTTGGATACCAATTTTAATTATGATCATAAGTCTGATAATCGGGTGGAACAAAACACCAGGATCTCTGGCGAATTGGTCCCGGATGCTATCATCTGCTATCCCGCAGTTTACTACAATTGGGGCGCTCATGTTATTCGCGGTAGCTGCCAGTGAAGTTCTATCACAACTAGGGCTTGCGAATGATTTGAGTCAAATTACATCTTCACTTGATATACCGAAATGGCTGATGGTCCTTATGGTAGGTATATTGGTTACATTGGTAGCAGGGCCGCTATCCTCTACAGCAACGCTTACTGCAGTTGGATTAGTATCCTTCTCAGCTTTAACAGCCGCCGGAGTAGACCCATTGGTGGCAGTAGTAGCTATACTGGCATTCTCTTCAACTGAAGGAGCTTCTCCACCAGCTTCAGGGTCGATATTCATTGCATCCGGACTAGCAGGAGCAAGACCGGAAAAAACATTCATACCGTTAATTTTATATTACATGCTGCCAATTGTAACAATAGGCTGGTTAATAGGAATGGAAATACTTCCAGTATAAAAGGGATAAGGAGTTGGTAATTATGCGAAAGCTTGCAGAACTGTTGTTTAAAGTTTTTCTTGTCGCATTCCTAGCATGCGGTACATTGCTGGTGTTTGGACAGATTCTGGGCTTAATCCTGCAAAATGGAGACCTTATCATCCAAAGTGCAGATTGGTTTAAGAATCCCACAATTGTTTTGAGTGCAATATTCAGCCTTGTCGGTTTCTCGTTGAACTACTTGCCAAAAAAGAAAAATGTTAATGAACAAGATAAAAGTATGTCCGGCAGTTGATATAGCATAAAAAAGACCTGAGTTTTCATGACTCAGGTCTTACTATATTTTAATGTGTATTCTTGGGGAAAGAGATCTCCCTTTACTTCCGCAATAGAACCTGATCAATAATCCCGTAATCCTTCGCCTCCGTAGCGCTCATAAAATAATCCCGGTCAGTGTCGGCAGCTACTTTCTCGATTGACTGTCCGGTAAAATCTGCAATCATTTGGTTGATATGCTGTCTTTGCTTAATGATTCTTTTAGCAGTTATTTCAATATCGGCTGCCTGACCTCTTGCACCTCCAAGCGGCTGGTGAATCATAATTTCGCTATTTGGCAGAGCAAATCTTTTCCCGGGCGTGCCGGCAAGCAGCAGCATGGCGCCAAAAGAAGCGGCCATGCCTGTGCAAATTGTCTGCACATCCGGTTTGATAAACTGCATCGTGTCAAGTATTGAAAAACCAGCTGAAATTGAACCTCCAGGACTGTTGATGTATAGCGAAATATCCTTTTCAGGATCGTCTGCTGCTAGAAATAATAGCTGCGCTACAATCCCATTGGCCATACTGTCATTAATTTCTTCACTGACCATGATGATTCGATCTTTTAATAGTCTTGAGTAAATATCATAAGATCGTTCGCCAGTATTCGATTGCTCCACTACATAAGGTATTGCTGTCATTACTTACACTCTCCTTTCGTTTTTCATAATTAGAACGAATGTAAAATGACATACGATATGGGCAAAAAAATAACTGCAACCTTAGGCTGCAGCCATGCATAGATTCGAATTTGTTTGAAAGTAGAGCTTGGAAGTACGAAACACATTAGGGAGAATGCGGATCATTTCTGCTGGATCGCCTCTGTTGAGAGTTAATTCTATCAGCTCAAAAAACTCTTCCTGTTCTAAGTTATCCCACGAGCTCCGGACGAGGGGATGTATCGTGTCAGCTTGAATATTTATGCGTCCCCGATGCAGGAGCGCTTTTACAGCTGATTCATTTAATTCGAGCAGATCTGCAATTTCGGCAGATTGATAATGGAAAGCTTCTTTTAAAACAAACACAACCAGCTGCTTTGGAGTAAGTTTTCGCAGTTGCTCCATTTGCTGCACGTTGTCATGTCTTTCAGCTATCGTTGTATCCTGAATCTCAGAAACAAGCTCTTCTTTCTTTTGTTTACGTATTCTGTCTATCCAGGCGTGATAAGCAATCTTTTTCAACAGACTAACTGGCGGTGGAAAGGTGTCTTCGGGATATTTTATCAGCGTCTTTAAGACTGCCTCATGCGTTATTTCTTCACTATCCCATTTATTCTTTGTGAGATACAAACAGTAATACGATAACTTATCCATTGTTTCCTCTATCTGTGATTGAAGATCAACTTGTTTGGGCTGCTCCATTTTTTCACCCCTTTATTCCTTAGACGTTTTTATCTTTTAGAAAGATACGGGTATTCATTTATTTTACTATAAAAAAGATTTTTTACAGGATGCAACAGCTTCAACAGCTTTGTCAGTCGGAAAAAAGACTCCGCCTTAAGGCGGATACAAGTCCATTCTGTAGATTGTTTTCCGGGTATTTCCATTTGTTTATACTATGAATAACTAATGGAAAGAGGGTTGAAAGAATGGTAGAAGTAGCACCAGTAAGCAAATGGCAACTGTTTCGCAATCGCAATTTTAGACTCATTTTTATCAGTATGTTATTTTCCGCTCCAGGTTATTATGTGTACTTAATGGGCGCGGAGTGGTTGATGCTGTCCATTACGGATAATCGCTTTTATTTTGGAATGCTCTTCTTTGCAGCCTCCGTTCCTCGATTATTATTCATTGTTATTGGCGGTATAACAGCTGATCGCTTTTCAAAGAAAATAATTTTGCTTCTATCTGACGGTTCCAGGGCAGTATTGGTGGGTATTGTCATCGGACTTTTGCTAATGGATATACTGCAGCCTTGGCACCTGCTGGTTCTGTCTGCACTGTTCGGTGTTTCAGATGCTTTTTCTTACCCAGCAGCAGGGTCGTTATTGCCGGAAGTACTTAAACCGGAAAACCTGCAGCAAGGGAATGCAATGGTTCAGATGACGAATATGATTAGTCCAATTCTGGGACCAGCAATTGGCGGAAGCCTCATTGTGTTAGGTGGCTTTTCAGCAGTATTTACTCTGGCAATAGTCATGTTATGCGCAGCTACGGTGTCTATATCCTTGCTTCGAATCATCTCCCAGGATGAGGAAATTGCTGAAGTGAAAAAATCCCCATTAGAAGATGTGAAAGCAGGTTTTCACTATGTAAAACATAATCCGCTGATCCGGACAATTATGACAGTAAGTTTCTTTATCAACTTTTTCCTGACAGGTCCTGTTTCTTTATCTGTTGCCCTGCTGGCAAAGGATGTTTTCCAAACAAATGCGTTAGGTCTGACAATTTTAGAAGGTGCATTAGGAATTGGATCTCTTATTGCTGCTCTTAGTCTGGTGTTACTAAAAAATCTTAAAAGTCCAGGCCATACAGTAATTTTCAGCTTGATCATCATGAGTGCATTTTTCATCCTATACGGTTCTGCGCTTCATTTCTGGTCTTCGGCTGCAGCTATTTTTGTTATTGGTATATGTCTTCAATTCACCAATATCCCTATTTCAACTATGCTGCAGCAAACAACCGATCGGCGAATGATTGGCCGGGTGATGAGTATCATGGCACTTGCTTCAACTGGCCTAATTCCAGTGTCTTATATGGTAACATCAGCACTCCTTGGAATTGGTATCAGTATTCAGGTTCTCTGTATAACAGGAGGAATTCTTGTGATGATTACTGGAATTTTATGCTTGCGGAATAAACAACTGACTGCATTTAACAGTTATAATAAAGTAGAGCAACAAGAAATGTTATAAGCAGGTGGGATAATATGAAACGAATATGGAGTAATCTTTTTGCTATCGGAATAATAGTGATCGGTCTAGTGCTGATCTTGTCTAACATAGGTGCAATTGATTGGAATTACAGTCAGAGCTGGCATTATCTCTACCCTGTATTCATCCTTTTATTAGGGCTGAAAATATTAATTGATTTCTTGCGGGGAGAAGGAGGATTTTGGTTCGGCATATTTTGTATTCTGTTTGGCGGACTGCTTACCCTTGATCGTTTTGAAGTACTTGCATTTGAATTTAAAGATGTATTCAAGCTTTGGCCGCTTCTTATCATTTACTTCGGATTTAGTCTGCTTCGCTTTGGCAAGAAGGGAAATAAACGTAAATCTAATGTGAATATGGAATGGGAAGCTGGTACTAAAAAAAAGAAAGACAAAAAGAAGTATAAGAAGAACCATAACTATGCAATTGGAGAGCATCGGTTTGAAAGTGAAGGCTGGACAGTTGAACCTACCCAGGTGAAGAATGCTGTAGGGGAGTACTATGTAGATTTTACGAAAGCTCTTATCCCGAACGATGAAATACCATTCCATCTTAAAGGCTGGGCCGGGGAAGTACGGATAATCCTCCCCGATAACGTGGAATTTCGTTTGGAAGCATTGGTTAAGGCTGGGGAGATAAATGTTTTCGGAGAACTTTCAGAGGGCATCAACCAAAGCTCGTATTATGAAACTCCAGGTTATGCAGATGCGACTAGGAAGCTGGATATTTACATCGACTATAAGGCCGGGCGAATAAGAGTGGATCGGATTTGAGGTGACAGTGATGCTAAAAAAACTTAATAGTATTCGATACTCATACATTAAAACTAATTTACGCACATTGTTTCTAAATGCAATTCTACTCCTTGGTATCCTACTGTCTATCTATGTTTTGCTGGAACCTATGTGGCTTAGTGTCCAAGCAATTTTCACGTTCTTTCTCCTATATCTGCTTCTTCATTTTATTACATCCGTTGTTATTGGATTTCAAGACAGTAAAGAAATAAAGGATCGTATGGATTATATTTCTTTGTTCATTACAATGGTTGCTAATGGTAATTATCAAGCGAAGATTGTAGACAACAGCAACGATGAGATTGCCCGAATTGGTAAAGATTTAAATGAGCTGACAGATAAGATGCATACGCAGGTGAAATCGCTTCAACGTTTGGCGGATGAAAAGGCAGAGCTTGCAGAAGGTGCTCACCGAGCAGCAGCAATAGAAGAGCGCCAGCGCCTTGCAAGAGATTTGCATGATGCGGTTAGCCAGCAATTATTCGCGCTTACGATGATGTCAAAAGCCGGCATGAAATTATTTGATAAAAATTCGGAAGCAGCAAAAGACAAATTCACAGAAGTATCTCAGATTGCGCAGCAGGCTCAGACTGAAATGAGAGCATTGCTTCTGCATTTGCGGCCTGTCCATCTTTCAGGAGACTCTTTAAGCAGTGGAGTCAGGAAGCTGGTTGATGAGCTGAAACAGCGTACCCAACTCATTTTTCATATACAGATCGAAGAAACAATGGAGTTGTCTAAATCGGTCGAAGAGCATCTGTTCCGAATTATTCAAGAAGCTCTATCGAATACACTGCGTCATGCAGAAGCAAGTGAAGTAACAGTTGAATTGTTAACGAGGGGAATGGATGTGGCTGTTACTATCCAGGACAATGGAAAAGGATTTGATACGACAGCTATGCAACAGCGAAAAACATCGTTCGGGTTAAAATCCATGCAAGAACGCTGCGAAGAATTAGGAGGCACGTTTATGCTGCGGGCGAGCGTAGGTGTGGGTACACAAATAGGTCTCCGAATACCAACGAAGTGAGGAGTTGGAACGATGATAAGAATTGCTGTGATAGATGATCATGATATTGTTAGAAAAGGGCTGATAGCTTATTTAGAAACAGAGGACGGATTTGACGTCATCGGCCAAGCGAGCAGCGGTCGGGAAGGTGTCAAGTTAGTACTAACGGAAAAGCCAGATGTCGTACTCATGGATTTAATCATGGAAGATGGCACGGGGATAGAAGCTACCAAAGAGATTATAAAAGCAGGGTCTGCCACTAAGATTATCATTCTCACCAGCTTCTATGACGATGAACAGGTTTTTCCGGCTTTGGAGGCAGGAGCATTCAGTTATATGCTGAAAACATCAACAGCCGAGCAAATTGCCGAAGCCATTAGAAAAGCAGCCAAAGGTGAAACAGTAATGGAGGCTGCTGTTGCGGCGAAAGTGATGAACAGCTTTCGCCAGAAAAAACAGCTCCTGCATGATCATTTGACCGAAAGGGAATTCGAAGTACTGTGCTGTATCGGCCAGGGAATGACGAATCAGGAGATTGCGGATAAGCTGTACATAGGCATCAAAACAGTTAAAACACATGTGAGTAATACATTGGCGAAACTGCAAGTGAATGATCGGACGCAGGCAGCGGTGTATGTGCATCAGAATAAATTGCTGAAGTATTAACATAATAGCATGCTGATACGTTTGGGTTTACAATTAATCTTAGTAGATACCCGCTATACTTCTGGTACCAATGAAAAAGAATGCTATATGTTAGCATTCTTTTTTAAAAATATGCTTCAAACTGCTCTTCAAAAAAAGGAATGATGTTACTTTCTATATCTGCTACATGTTATTGCTGTTTGAAGCTTCATATAGTTATAGACAGTTTTTGCATGTCGTCCTTCTTGTGTGCGGGAATTGGTTAGAGGACGCAGCCGATTCAAAAACATCTGGTCGCATTCACATCGATTGCCATGTTTTCGATAGCACATATCATGCTGTTTACATGCAGCATCTACCTTGTTTACTGGAGCACCGGGGCCGCTGCAACCAGGACCGCACCAGTTATATCCAGGGAAAATACAGAAGCGGAAAAATCTCTGTGGCATTATAAGACCTCCTTATAAGAAACTCTATAGTCCAACCTATTCACAATGCATTCAATTTGTATAAGCGGTTATCATATCTCAACAAATTCTTGAGGCTTTTGTTAGTGTTGCTATGTGAACCGTTGCAGGTTATGGGAGGAAATCTGGGTAACTGACATCGATATAGTACATATATCTTTAAAGTATAAATACTCCTATAAAAAAAGCCGCTAATCAGCAGCTTTTAGTCGAAAATAATATTCTTTTATAGTACTTCATGCAATAACGCAGTGTTCCCAGTTTTAGATAAGGGGTTATTTTTATATTAAAAAAGGCAGCTTTACTTATTTGTCGCAAATACTCTCGAAAGGAGTGGGCGATTCTGATTCCACATTACGTTGACTGGAATCCCCAAGAACTCTGAGAGCCGCTCGCTTGAGATCATGTCAGTTGTACTTCCGGAAGCAAAGACTTTTCCATCCTTAAGCAGAAGTGTTTGGTCAAAAGTAGGTAATATCTCTTCAATATGATGGGTTACATAGATGATAGTAGGTGCGTCAGGTTTTTTACTGATTCTTTCAATGGATTCCAATAATGATTCACGCGCTAAAAAATCCAATCCGTTAGCAGGTTCATCTAAAATAAGCAGGGGAGGATCTGCCATTAGAGCTCGTGCGATTAAAACACGCTGTTTTTCCCCGAGTGAAAGTGTTTCGTATCGTCTATTTGCATAAGCGAAACAGCCCAGATCATGCAGCAGCTGTGCAGCTCTTGTTCTCATTTTATCTGTAGGTGTTTCATAGAGCCCGATGGATGCAAAAGCACCGCTAAGTACAACTTCAAATGCATTATCACCCAAGTCGAACTTTTGTTGAAGAGAAGAGGACACAAAGCCAATTTGTATTCTCAGTTTTTCGGCAAGATAGGTCTTTCCAAACTCCATACCCAAAACACACATGTTTCCGGTCGTGGGGAAGGTGTAGGCATTCAGTAAACTCAACAGAGATGTCTTACCAGAGCCATTCAGCCCGAATAATACCCAATTTTGCCCCTTTTCTATTTTCCAATCAAGATCCTGCAATATCCAGTTACCGCCTCTTTTGAGTGAAACTTTCTCCAACTCTACTATCAAATCTATTACCTCCTACAGACTGTTAGCTATTATGGTCATTAAATCAGAGATATCATATATTTTCAAAACATTGAAATAATTTAGTGTGTGGCGGTATGCTTTACGTTGCAAGTTGCCGCCTATAATGAATATAGCTGTAATTCTATCACAGCATGTTCAGTAATTTGTATAAGTGCGATTTTAGACAAGGTACCTGAAAAAGGTTCCAGCCGTTTCTTGGCTAAATGCTGAACAGCTGACTGTTGATCTAGGTTCAGATGGTTGGCAATAGTCACATGCGGAATCCAATTTTCCGGCGAATAAAGAGAAGATGCAGCTTGCAGGGCATAAACTTCCCGCTGGAATTCTGATAACAAACTGCTCGGATCTGGAAGCAGCAGAAACGAATCGCTTTTTATAAAGCTGCCAAATAACCGGAATCGTAAGGGCAGGGCTTCTGAGAGATCCGCGAATGGCTCAAGTTTTTGCAACAAATCAGAATTAAGTTCTGGGAAGGATGAGAAGGTGAGATGTGGGCGGTGCCCCATGCGCCGAAAAGGGTAATCTGTGATAGCTCTATCTCGCAAATCTTCCCACAATTTCACTATCATACTTTCGGTTACCTCATCAAAATAGCCAACTATCGCGTACATCCGGTATCCTCCATACGTTCCTTTATAAACTCCAGATAATGCCGGACGATATTCACATCGCTTACCTTACTAAGTGTTCGGCTTCCGACAACATCCTCCATTTCATTGAAAAGAAAGCTGCCATTCTCATCGAATAGAAAATCGATGCCAACAAAGCCAAAGTCGTAATGATTGACGATACGTTGGACAAGCTTTTGTTCCTCTGTATTCAATGTGTAAAGAGACGCGCTTCCGCCCAGTGTATAGTTTGCTCTGAAATCCTGATCACTGCTGCGAAGAACAGCAGCAATGATCTCTTTGCCAATTACAAAAACACGCACATCTTTACCAGGTGTCTGAGCTAACTGCTGCATAAGGACAGACTGATCTGCATATTGCTGCTGTAGATTCTGATACTGTGCTTCCGTTTCAACTAAGTGTACTTCTTTTCCACCACGGCCACTTGCCGTTTTCCATACAAAAGGAAAGGCTAGCGGCGGCTGAGGTAGAGGTGCATTTGTCTGCAAATGCATATCAACCATTGGAATATCCAGTTTTGCTATTTCCAGATGTGTTTTGATTTTGTCGTTAGCAAGAGCAGCAATCTCAGCATTATTAAAGCAGGTGATACCCGCTTGCTCCAACTGTGCGGTCAAAAGAGGATCAATTGTCCGAACAATGCTAAAGTCCGGGATGTCCTGTTTTTGCTTAGTATGTACAGATACTTGTCCATTTCGGAGTGTGACATTCAAGTTGTCTGTATAGACTAACTGTAAGTCTATGTTAAGAGAGACACTTTCCTCAAGGAACCAATCGATAAAAGCGGAATTGCGTTTTGCGTCTTTTCGATCGTAGATCAGCCAGCCTCTCATGAAAGCACCTCTTTAATGTAGGAGATGATTGATTCGGTTACGTCCACCCCTGTACAGTCGTAGATTGAGCGAATATGCGCATTAGAATTCACTTCACATACGAGCGGTTCTTCACCGGGACCGAATAGCAAATCCACTCCTGCAAAATCAGTTCCGACAGCATAAGCAGCTGTAATGGCCAACTCGGACTCTTTTTCGGTTGGCGTATACTGCTGCATGCTGCCTCCGCGTGACACATTTGCTCTGAAATCTGTATCAGAGGTACGGATCATAGAAGCGACAATCTTGCCGCCGACGATATTGATTCGTATATCTCTGCCGTGACTTGTTTGGATATATTCCTGCAAGACGAATGGATTCGTTCCTATTTCGCTAATCTTCTGGTGTAATGCCTCTTTATTGTGGATCAGATATACTTGTTCTCCGAATGAACCGAAAGCTTCCTTAACGACCATCGGAAAGCCGAGCTCCACAATGGCGGGATTAAAAGTATCCAGTTGTATCGGCATTGTACCAGGGAATATCTTCGGTGCGATAATCGTTTTTGGAATTCTTATCCCTGCTTCAGCTAGTGCCTGGTACATAAGAATTTTATTATCGCAGACGGCAATCGATTTGCTGGAATTATAAAGCGGAATTCCCATTGCTTCGAGCTGCTGGGCAAGCGGAATATCCTTGTCGCTGAAAACGACAAAGTCCGGCAGTTGTTGTTCATCATTAAGCAGGCTGTTGTCTGTTCCGACCATACCAAGCAACGCGTTATTTTTAATGATTTTCATTTCAATACCTTGGGCTTTGGCAGCACGCTGTATCCATTCAGCGAAATCAAGAAATTTCTTACCGCCAAGATGGCCGTTATAAATGACCCAGCCAAGTTTTGGTGTAGCCATAACTGTAATTCCTTTCTTTAGGTGATGCCCAACAAATGAAGAAATTATTTCTATAGTGGCAGCACAAACTAGTTTGATATAATAGTCAATTATACATGGAAGGAGATGCTTTATGTTTGCAAACCTAGCAGAAGCAGAAGCTTTTTTAACGAGCCGCAGACATCTTGGCATCAAGCCGGGACTGCATCGGGTGCAGCAGCTGCTGCAAGCATCAGACAATCCCGAACGTCGAATGAAAAGTATACATATAGCTGGAACGAATGGCAAAGGTTCAACATCGACATTTCTAGTTAACGCATTAACATATAACGGATATAAAGCGGGAAGCTTCATTTCCCCAACCCCTGGAGGATTCCTCGAGAGCATTCAAGTAAATGGCCAATGGATAAGCGAGGAAGCATTCGTCATGGAATGTAATGCACTTCTTTCTACTATAGAAGAGATGGATCGACAGGACAATCATCCGAGTGAATTCGAAATTCACGTGTGTATCGCGTTTTCCTATCTAGCAAAACATGCGGACATTAGTGTGATAGAAGCTGGTATGGGCGGACGCGGTGACGCGACGAATGTCCTGCAGCAGCCTTTACTCAGCATTATTACCAATATCGGACTCGACCATCAACGTTTCCTTGGAGATACGATTGAAAAGATTGCCGAGGAAAAGGCTGGGATTATCAAAGTTGGAGCCCCGGTCATAAGTGCGGTGACTCAAGATGAGGCGAGAGCAGTTATTGAGAAGCAAGCGAGAGCGTTAGCAGTGCCGATTAATTGGATAGAAGCAGATGATTCTGACCGACTTCACATTAATCCGCAAATGAAAGGAGCTCATCAACGGGTGAATGCGGCACTTGCCGCAGAGGCATGTCATTTGCTGCAGGAGATGGGATTCCGATTAAACATTGATAAAGTCAAAGAAGCTATAAATCAAGCTAAGCTTCCTGGCCGATTTGAACTTGTGGAAAATGTTCCAACAATCATCCTGGATGGTGCGCATAACGCAGAAGGGATGGCTGCTTTTATCGAAACGGTGAAACAAAATTACCCGAATAATAAAGTTGAAGTATTGTTCAGCGCTTTTCAGGACAAGCCATTTGCACAAATGATTCAGCAGCTTCAAGAAATTACAACTGATATTACTTTGACAACTTTCGATCATCCACGTGCAGCAGATATAGAGACTTTGTCAGAAGCATATACGGCAGTAGAAGTTACAGGCGATTGGCAGGAATGGGTTAAGCAGCTCTATAAAGACTACAAAACAGACACTGTCTATTTTGTAACAGGTTCCCTGCATTTAATCTACCAAGTCAGAAAGTATATTGTTCAAAATAGAAAAATGTGGTAGTTTAAATTATCTGAATCTTTATATGTGTACGGATGATAGGAAGGAAGAAGCTAGATGGTGAACAGCAGCAAGAAACGATTTATCTGGGCAGCTTGGGCTATCATTTGGCCAGCTTCCCTTTTTCTTATCTATCAACAGACAAATTTGGACAATTTTAAATGGCTTGATTTAGGTGCATTTACCGCACTGGCTGTCATTGTGGCTCTATTTCCGATCATGGTCAACCAAATTCCTGTCTTTTTCCTGAATGGTATCACGCTTGTCATTTATTTAAATTTCGGTTTGTTTGTAGAGATGATCATTACGACAATCAGTGTCACGATCGTGCTCCTGCAAGTGCGCATGACGAAACAAGACCTGTTTCGCATTCCGTTGAATTATGTGATGTTTTTCCTGATGAGTGTCTCGGCAGCGGGAGTATACAGGTTATTCGACTTTCCGGTAACTGCTGCACAAGCGTTGGATACACCAATGCATATAATTGGTATCCTGGCATACTCCATGACACTGTTCATGATGAATCATATCCTTATTACACTGACCAGAAGATATATTTACGGCAAAAGAGATAAGTTCTTTGAACGCAGCTTTTTCTGGGAATTCATGACGACTATCTATATCCTGCCAGCAGCGCTGCTTCTGCATATACTTTATCATGAAATTGGTGCAGTGGCTGTCGTGTTTATTGGATTTTCAATTGTCAGCACATCTTATATATTGAAGCTTTATTATCGAAGCAGAAGCATGAACGAGCACCTTCGTCTTGTAAGTGAGATTGGACATGAATTGACAGCCCAGTTGAATGTTAAAGAAACATTGGATTTATTTATGGAAAGAATCGTATCACTCGTGCCAGCGGATTTAGCTTATTTATATGATGTGACAGATGGCAAGGAACTGAAATTGATTCGGCTGTATGATCCGAAAGAGCGTTCCATTTACAAGCAGGGTGATCGGAAGAAAAAAGGAGAAGGTGTGTCCGGTTTCGTTTGGAAGAAAGGTGCAGGGGTCCGCTATGGAAAACGAAAACAATGGGAAAAGAAGTGGAATCTGACAGCTCCACATAGTGAAAGCCTTATGTGTTTGCCGATTGAACGGGATAACCAAGTCGTCGGTATCCTCGTCCTTTTATCTGAACAAAGGAACATTTATGAGAAATATCAATTCATGCTGATAGAGTTACTGGCCAATTTCATGGCAGTAAGTCTGCTCAACGCGCAGCATTACGAACAGACAAAGCAGATCAGTGAGCATTGTGCATTAACAGGCTTATATAATTATCGTTACTTTGATGATGCACTTAAGGGACTATTTCAGGAGCGTGCACCTGAAAATCCTGTGTCGTTGATTATGATGGATCTGGATCATTTCAAGCAAGTGAACGACACGTATGGACATGAAGCAGGTAACGATGTGTTGCGAGAGGTGGCTGCAAGATTGAGCCGGAAGATAGTGGATGAGGATGTGGTTCTAGCTCGGTACGGCGGAGAAGAATTTGCAGTCATCCTACCAAATTGCGGTTCTGCTCGAGCTGCAAAAGTGGCTGATACATTATGGCGCAGCATTTCTGCACAACCTTTCCATACAAAAAATACATTAGATTTCGATCAGAACGTCTTATTAAAAATGACAGTCAGTGTCGGGGTCGCATCTTATCCGGAGAACAGTGAAGATGAATTGGAATTGGTCCGGCATGCCGATCGTGCTATGTACGTCGGTGCCAAACAGAAAGGTCGGAATCGAGTAAGCATATACCACGAACTGAATCAAAAAACTGAAAACATTCCTTCGTAAAAGGAATGTTTTTTTTATAAAGTAATGCTTGACGTAACGAAGTAATTAATATATAGTTACTTACGTAAAGTAACTTAATAAAGAAATACCACTGAGGAGGAACAAACATGGCAGTTTTGAAATTAGATAAAGCACACAGCAGTATTTCATTTACGGTAAAACATATGATGGTATCTAAAGCTAAGGGGAAATTCGAAGACTTCGACGTACAATTCAGCGGAGACTTGAATGATTTGAATAGCGCTTCCATCACAGCAACAATTCAAGCAGCTACAATCAACACAGGCAATGCAGACCGTGACGGCCACCTGCAATCCGGAGACTTCTTCGACGCAGCGAACCATCCTGCCATGACATTCAAAAGCAAATCCGTGAAGAAATTATCCGATGATGAATTCGAAATCACTGGAGACTTCACAATTAAAGACGTAACTAACGAAGAAACATTCAAAGTAGAATACAACGGCACTTCCAAAAACCCAATGGACGGCAGCACAATCGCCGGCTTCGAAGTAGAAGGCAAAATCAACCGTGAAGCATACGGCCTGACTTACAACGCAGCACTTGAAACAGGCGGCGTATTGATCGGTAAAGACGTTAAGTTCACTGCTGACTTTGAGTTTGTAGTAGAGTAAGAAGGATATAGGAAAGACCTATCCCTTGGGGATAGGTCTTTTATTTTTGGCATTTTTGGTTGTTTGGGAGGATTTTAATACCACTTGCCTTGTTTAGCTTGTTAATAGTTATTTTGCCTTTTGAGCAAATGATGCCAGCTCCGTTATCAGAAGAGACAGTACCTTTTATGTCAATATCACCGTCTGAATAAAGTATTGAGCCTTCTTGGACTAAAAGGTTACCATTGATTACAATGTTCTTTTTTGAGTAGATGGAAGAACTGCCTTTTACCTCAACACCGCCTTTTATAGTGGTGCTGCCGCCCACCTCTATTTTTGCACTATTTTCAAGTTTGACATTTCCTCCAATATTCATATCTTTTACAGTAGATAAGTTAGCAAGTTTAAACAAATTTAGATTATTAGATACATTTAATGAGCCTCCAGATTTATAAATGCTAAAATTATGAAAATCCATTGAACCATTATATGTTGAGTTACCACCTGTACAAATAGTAGTATTTGAATAAAACCCACCGCTACCTACTTCCAAATTTGTATGTACCAACAATAAGGTATTTTCGTCTAACCTAAGTAAATTATTTACCTTGAGTGCATAGGTATCCAATGAGGCATATGATAGCAATTTTAAATCTTTATTTACGATTGTGCTCTGATCAACGTTGACATCCGCTGTGTTCTGTAGATCCATAGACCCTTTAGCGGACAAATCTTTGGTGACTTTGAAGTAATCTTTAAAGATAGATATATTGTTGTTTGAAAATGTAGTATTACCATTTACTATATTGTATGTTCCTTGATTCCATGAAGCGTATTGAGATTGAGAATAATTTAAATCACCATCATACATACTTACTGAATCGTTTTTCTTTTCTTTATCGAATCCTTTCTCGGTATCCACTATTTTACAGTACCCTATTTGAGAGTCACCATCTGGTTCTTCAATAGGTTCTTGAAGGTTAATTGTTAGTTGTTCAGTTGGAATTTTCGAGAATGCGGTGTCTACTGTATAAGAATCTGAACCAAAAGACTCACTTTCGTCTCTGCTTATAGTAAAATTTACTTGCAAAGTCTGCTTATCTGATTGAGAATTAAAGCAATCGGGCCTATTGCTATCCGATCCTACATAAGAAAATTGAAGATTAAGAAGTTCGTTTTGATCTGTTAAATCTAGCTTAATTTCATTTTCTGCTGACTTAAGCTTGTAGTTTTTATCGTTTCGATTATTTTGCTCTTCTTCTAAGCACATACCATCCAATGTTCCATTTTCATATGCAGTACGCAAAACCTGTGTTACATATGTAGCATCATTTCGCAAACTATTCGTTGCTTCTGCATTTGCACTATTATGCATCGATTGAACTACTAAGGATACTGCGGCTATTGTTACGATGCTAAATAAAAGCAATCCGCCAAGCAGCTCAATGAGTGTGAATCCTTTTTCGTTTGACATACTACAACACTCCTGAAGATTAATAGTAGAGGTGAGACTTTTGAAAGTATCCATACAAAGAGAGAAAGGCTTTACTTTGATTGAAATACTTGTAAGCTTAACTATTCTTTCAATCGTTATTATTGCATTCGTTCCAATCTTCACCCAGGCAGCCATACACAACAAAATCAATGGAAACATGCTGAAAACCAATGAAGCTGCCCATGTGGTTGCATCTGAATACGAGAATCTATCTGACTTTCAAGAAAAAATCACGCGGCTGCCAATCTGTAGTGAATCTTCTAGTTCAAACAGTATCCATCTAGGAAACAAGACAATAGGTGACACAAACTATGATACAAGAGTTGAATTATGTAAGTACGAAACTAGTGGCGTAAAAAATCTTGTACAAGCAGTCTTTATCACACTAGCAAACGATAATCCAGAACAAGAAGGTGAAGCAAGAAAATTCCTACTAGAGGTGAGCACCAATGCACAAAATTAAAGATGAGGAAAAAGGCGCTGCTTTAGTAATGGTCCTCTGGATCATCGTTCTCTTAGTATTGTTAGGTACTATATTGTCTGCTCAATTGCTGACCACGACCAAACAAATGAAAAGGCAAGAAGAATCCGCAATAGAGACAGATATCTTAAATATGGCAACTATTTATGTGAGTACATATATGAAACAGAATGGTGGGACGGATGGTGTTAAGGAAGAAGAATTATCTACCTTAGTCAATAATGTGCCAGGTTCAATTAATATTGATGGCTATGAAGTTACACTTACCCCAGTGCTCCAACTAGATCAAAATCAAATAGAGCTCACTGTGAGTATGAAGATAAATGAAATTGAGAGCAGCAATATAAAATATATTCCAATCTCCAAGTAGTTCCAAAGTTCCATTATATTTCCTGAATACGCTACTTTGGTATTGCTTTTAGATTTAATCTAAGACTATATTAATAGTAATCTATTGACAAGAGACATAAATGATTTTTGTAAAAACTTAAGATAGGAAGTGGAAGCATGGCGAAAAAGAAGAAGCTGGGGGAATTGCTCAAACGAGCAGGTCTTGTTACAGAAGAACAGATTGCCGAGGCAATCAAGGAACAAAGGCCGGGTCAGAAGTTAGGGGACTTACTGCTTGAAAAAGGATACATAACAGAACAGCAGTTAATAGAAGTACTGGAATTTCAGCTTGGCATCCCACATGTTTCGCTTTTCCGCTATCCCTTCCAATTTGACTTAGTTAAGCTTCTGCCAATTCAGTTTGCTAGAAAACATATCGTCATTCCTTTAAGCAGGGAGAATAATATTTTAACTGTTGCAATGCACGATCCAATGGACTACTACGCTATTGATGATATGGAAATGTATACCGGATTTTCAATTAAGCCTGTCATTGCAGCAAAAGCAGATATCTTGGAAGCTATCACAAATGTATACAAAGAGGCTGAATCGGGGGAATCCCGTTCAGATGCCGCAGCTGAAACAGCACCTGCTATACGGATTGTGGAACAGCTTATCAGTTCTGGTGTGCAGTTAAAGGCAAGTGATATACATATGGATCCATATGAAACAGAAGTACAGGTACGCTATCGAATTGATGGTGATCTTCGTCGTGAAAGAACGTTACCCAAGTCCATTCAGGCAGCTGTTGTTGCGCGTGTGAAAATTTTAGCTAATATGAACATCACTGAAACCCGTCTTCCACAAGATGGACGGATAAAGCTAAAAATGGAGAACGCGCACGTTGATCTCCGTATCAGTGTACTACCGACTGTTTTTGGTGAAAAGGTGGTTATTCGTATTCTTGACTTAAGCAATGTAATTAAAGGATTGGATGAACTTGATTTTAGTGATAAAAATTATGAGAAGTACTGTCGTCTGATTGAGCAGCCGTCGGGATTGATTTTATTTACTGGCCCAACCGGATCTGGTAAATCTTCAGGGCTATACGCTTCTATAAATCATTTAAATAGAGAGCAGTTTAATATTATTACAGTCGAGGATCCTGTCGAATTTGAATTGCAGGGGGTAAACCAGATGCAAGTGAACCCAAGCATCGGACTTACCTTCGCAACAGGCTTACGTTCGATTCTTCGTCAAGATCCGAATATCATCATGGTCGGGGAGATTCGTGATAGTGAGACAGCGGAGATTGCGATTCGTGCTTCGCTTACTGGTCATCTTGTTTTTAGTACATTGCATACGAACAATGCGATAGCGTCTATTCCGCGCTTAATGGACATGAATATTGAACCGTATCTTGTTGTATCTTCGGTATCGGGAGTTATTGCTCAAAGACTTGTTAAACGGATTTGCCGAGATTGTAAGGAAGCTTATACACCAACGAATATAGAAATTGATTTACTGGAAAGACATGGACTGGAAACAGATACATTATATCGCGGCAAAGGCTGTAATAGTTGTAAGCAGACAGGCTATAAGGGGCGAATGGCAGTTCACGAACTGCTCGTTGTAGATGATAAAATACGAGAATTGCTTATTCAGCAGCGTTCTGTAGATGAAATTAAGCAAGCTGCAATCGAAAACGGTATGAAAATGTTGATGGATGATGGGATAGGGAAAGCTGTGCAAGGAATGACAACTGTAGAAGAAGTTCTACGGATTACGGTTGATAGTTAAGGAGAGGCAAGATGAAAGATACATTTGATCAATTATTGATGACAGCTATGGAAATGAAAGCTTCAGATATTCATTTAACAGTTGCAGTACCTCCAATATTCCGCGTCCATGGTGTATTAAGGAGGCATCAGGGAGATAACCTGAAACCTCAGGATACTGAAGAAATGGCAAAAGCCATTCTTAGTGATAAGTTATGGAATCGTTTTAAAGAAGTAGGTGAAGTGGACCTTTCTTATAGCATACCTGGCGTTTCCCGATTCCGTATAAATGCATATCATCAGCGAGGTTGTGTTTCGTTAGCAGTGCGGGTAGTTCCGACAAATGTACCGACTCTTGCTGATCTGGATTTGCCAGATGTGTTGAAAATGCTGTCTGGAAAACCACAAGGCTTGCTGTTAGTAACAGGGCCAACCGGAAGCGGAAAAAGCACCACTTTGGCCGCAATGATTCATCATATGAATACGAGTATGCAACGGCATATTATTACGCTTGAAGACCCTATTGAATACTTGCACAAACATAATCAATGTATTATTGACCAGCGAGAAGTCGGGCTGGATACTGATAACTTCGCTAATGGACTGCGTGCTTGTTTGCGCCAAGATCCAGACGTTATTCTGGTTGGAGAACTGCGAGACTTGGAGACAATTTCTACTGCTATCACTGCTGCTGAAACAGGTCATCTTGTATTGGCAACGTTACATACAAGTTCTGCTTCGCAAACGATCGATCGGATCATTGATGTATTTCCCGCTGAACAGCAGCCGCAAATTCGCATCCAACTGGCTAGCGTGCTGACAGCGGTATTATCACAGCGGCTTGTACGTCGGGCAGATGGCAAAGGACGGAAAGCCTTAACGGAATTACTCGTAAACACATCTGCTATTAAAAACTTGATCCGAAACGGTAAAATGCATCAAATACCAAGTATCATGCAAACGTCTCGTGATCAAGGCATGCATACGATGGACATGAGCATTCGTAAAATGATGGCCTCTGGAATCGTTACGATGGATCAAGTGGCACCATTCTTGGAAGAACGAGGTGTGTAGATGCTTTACTATCAATACAATGCCAGAGACATGTTCGGCAAACCTAAGCGCGGTAAAGTGCAAGCCGAAAATAAAACGGAAGCTATAGAAAAGCTCCAAGCGCAGCAATTGATTGTTTTTGAGCTACGCGAGTTAAACCGTACCTTGAATAAAGAATTGTCATTCGGTAAACGAGTGAAAAAGAAAGAGTTTATCATTTTCCTGCGTCAATTGTCCACGTTGATCGAGTCTGGGGTGCCGTTGGTAGAAGCGACTGCTTTGCTGCAGGAACAAACAAAAGACAAGTTCTTAAAAGAAACCCTTAAGTATGTGCGATCTGACCTCGTTGAAGGTGTTCGTTTCTCAGATGCTGTTGCAAAGCACCCTAAGATCTTTCCGGAGCTCTTTGTCAATATGATACGTGCTGGAGAAGCGAGTGGAGAACTGGATGATGTACTCAACAAGATGGCGGTTTATTATGAGAAGCAATATGACATGAGGCAGAAAGTAATCACAGCGATGAGTTATCCATTCTTTGTCGCTTTTGTTGCAGTGGGAATCTGCATCGCGCTTCTAGTTGTTGTCTTTCCTCAATTCACAGGTATGTTTGCAAGTATGGATACCGAACTGCCAGCATATACACAATTTGTTCTTAGCTTATCGGAAGGAATGCAAAAATACTGGTATTTAGGATTTTTGTGCTTGCTGCTTTTTGTTATCTTATACAGAATTATTGTATCCAAGCCGCAGGGGAAACTATTTATGGACACAGTAAAATTGAGGATTCCAGTACTAGGAAGCTTCTATCAAAAAGCCATACTAGCCCGAATGACAAGGACAATGAGTTCGCTTTTGGAAAGCTCAGTCCCAATTTTAGATACTTTACAGATTTCAAGTCGAATCTTGCAAAATAAAGTAATGGAGCAAGTAATACAAGACTGCTACGATACAATTGAAAAAGGTGACTCGCTTGCTGGACCAATGGAAGCACACTGGGCTTTTCCGCCCATGATCACACAAATGATTCGGGTAGGAGAAAAGTCTGGATCTCTTGACGATTTACTACATCGTGCAGCCGATTTTTACGAGCAAGAGCTCGATTATGCTGCTGAAAGATTAAAAGCAATGATTGAGCCAGTTCTTATTCTTATCTTATCTGCAATGGTAGGGAGCATCGTCACAGCTGTAGTAATCCCGATGTTTTCCATGTATGAGAATATACAGTAATAAAGAACTAAAAAAATGACAAAATAAGTGTAAATATTTCATTTGGTGGGTAGATTTTCTATTAGTATTTGATATAATTTTACTAGATTGATAGGAAGCGACGATGAAATAACCTTATGTGGGCACTTGGTTATTTTGGAGCTAGTAGTGCAACCGGCCATATTGATCCATTTTGTTTCCACATGGCCGGAAACGACTACATACCAAAAGGAGTGTCCAAGAATGAGAAAGTTTTTGAGTAAGAAACTGAGGTCGGAGAAAGGTTTTACACTTGTTGAGTTACTTGCAGTTATTGTTATCTTAGGTATTTTGGCAGCAATTGCGATTCCTTCTATTTTAAATTTAATAGGTGATAGCCAAGCTAAAGGTTATAATTCTACAGCTCAACAAATGATTGAAGCTACTCGTTTGGCAGAAGCTCAGTCTGAAACTGGTGCAAAATTAGGTAATAGCATAACTTTAAAAGCGCTAATCGATGGGGATTACATTAGTGTTCCTGAAGCACCAAATGACGGAAAATATGATACTGCGAAAAGTAAGGTTACAATTGAGGGTGGACAAATGACTGCTGAAGTGTGGCTAGAAGGTGGTTCTGAAGCTGTAGGTACTGCTGGAGCTAGCGCTGAATAATTATATATAGTTGGTGAAAATCTCTCATTTTTGAGAGATTTTCGTCTTTACATAAGTAAGGAGTTCTGATATGACAAATTTTCTACTAATATATTTTATTATTTTAGGCGCCGTCCTCGGATCATTCTACAACGTCGTCGGAATGCGTGTCCCAGTAAAGAAAATGTTCCAATCCGAACGGTCTTACTGTCCAAACTGCCAGAAGCAAATAAAAGCATATGACCTAATTCCAGTAATCTCTTACATAGTGCTCCGAGGAAAATGCCGTAAATGTAAACAAAAGATTTCTCCGCTCTATCCTTTCACTGAGCTAGCGACTGGTCTACTGTTCGGATATAGCTTTTATATGATCGGACTGCAGTGGGAACTGGTTACAGCATTTTTATTAGTATCAATGGCTGCGATTTTATTTGTAACAGATATGCGGTTCATGCTCATTCCGAATAAGATCTTAATCTTCTTCCTTCCTCTATTCATCATTCTCCGTATCATCACTCCATTGGATCCCTGGTGGGACTCAATTATTGGAGCTGCTGTAGCGTTTGTCCTGCTTTTCCTCGTCATTCTATTCAGCCGGGGAGGTATGGGTGGCGGAGATTTGAAGTTATTTGTTGTGCTTGGTGTTGTATTGGGCTGGAAGGGTGTGTTACTCACTTTCTTCCTATCTTCTATTATAGGAGCTGTTATAAGTCTAGTCCTCCTATCTGCGAAGATACTCAAAAGGAAACAGGCTATACCATTTGGTCCGTATATTTTGTTAGGCGCATTGATCACTTATTTTCACGGTGACGCAATGATTAGCTGGTACATTAATTCATTCTTTTAAATGAGGGAAGAGCATGTTTAAGAAGCAAAGCAAACAAGTGTACATCATCATACAGGAAACGGTTTTGCGTTATATGGCAGGTGAACCGGCTGGCTTCCGCAAAGGAAATAATTTCGGCAGCTTAGAGCTGCCGCAGGGAACAATCCGCCAGGGGAAACTGGAGGATAGGGATCAGCTGACAAAAGCTGTTCGAAAATTAGTTGAGGAGAACAGCTGGAAAGGGCGTGAACTATTGTTCACGCTGCCAGACCAAGCTGTGACGCTGCGCCAACATCAAGTTCCGAAGCAATTGAAGCGGGAAGAAATTAAGCCATTTCTGTATACGGAGCTGGAGCATACAATTCAGCTGCCGTTTGAAGATCCGGTTTTGGATTTTGAAGTGCTTGAGGAAGGTGAAGAATCAAACACGATCCTGTTTGTTGCTTATCCGGGACAGCGTGTGGAGGCGTATCAACAAGCTTTTAAGGAAGCTGGGCTTCAGCCTGTTGCTGCAGACTTGGCTTCGATATCTCTTTATCGTTTATACATAGAACAATACAAGGAAACAATTGAGGACCATTTGCTTCTATTACAATGGAATCATAGCGGCTTGATTCTAACTGCTTTCCATCAGGATATGCCGTTATTCATCCGCCAGCCACAGACGAGCTTTGGTAATTTACAGGATCATATGGAGCAGGATTTGTTTTATCAAGAGGAAGCAGATCGGGTTCGAGCGTATTTGGAAGAACAGCTAACAGAAATCGAGCGGTTCATGGATTTCTACCGTTATTCAGTGATGAATGGCGAAGCTGGTGTTACAAAGCTGCTTGTATCCGGAGATTATGAAAACTTGGGTGACGTGATGAACGAGCTTCGGCAGCGTTTGCAGATTGAGACGATCACATTCAAGCAAGAGATGATGGACGAACTGCCGTTGGCTTATGCTGATGTGCTCGGTCTATCCATGAAGAAGCTATAAAGGGGACAGAAGAAATGCTCGAAATCAACTTACTTCGAAAACAATCAGACACGCAGCGCTCCCCGATTCTGTTCCTCAGTATTCTTGGTGGACTGATCCTCATTTGTGCTGTGATATTTACATGGCAATTGCTGGCTGCGAAAGGTCAACTATCCGATCTTGAAGCGAAGCAAGCTTCTAATCAGACTTTGCTGGATGCACAAACAACTGTCGTAGCAGGTAATAACGGAACAGCACTGCCATATAGCGTCGAATTGATGGACAAATTGCAGGGACTGGCACCAAAAGGAACAGATTTAATTAGCTACACCAGCCCTGGCACTGAGCCTATTACAGTTACACTGCTTGTTAATAGTACCGATGCTGCTGCGGATTATATTCAGCAAGTGCAGGACACGAGCTATGTATCGCGCGCTAGTTTACAATCCTTAACGCCTCAGGGAGCAGACAGTTTCCAAGCTGTCTTTACGATTACAGTTGATCAAGCAGCATGGACAAGCGAGGTGAATGGAGAATGATGAACTGGTCGGATGCATCTCAACGACGTAAAATCATGATATTTTCCTTTTTGCTTGTAATCTTGCTTACCGTGATGTGTTTTGTTCTTTATGTTATGCCTATGAAAAACGAGACAAGCATAGTAGAGACAGCAGTCGCTAATCAAGAGAGACTTCTTGACGCATCAACAGCTCCTGCCGAACAAGGGGTAGTACCAGAAGCTCCGCTTGAAAATGAACTGCTGAAAGAATTAGCGAAAATAGCAAATGCAAATGATACAACGATTACGTCCATTAATAACGATTCAGAAACTGATTCTGAGGGGGCATATGTCTATCAATTAAGTACGGCCTCTTCTGATTATAAAGCTTTGCACCAATTCTTAACCGAAGTTGATGGTATGAAACGGAAAGCCGAAATAGAACAAATTGACGTGACAAATGCTTCGGAAAATAGCTATATTGCAACGATATCTTTACGGGTATTTTATAATCCTGCTTCTTAATTCGTAGAAAAGCGTGTTTGATAGGTTCTTCCTGTCGAACACTCTTTTTTTGTCTCGACAGCATTTCTCTTACTTCTATTTCTAGCTGTGCTAGAGTTGAGCCAATCAATCATAAAAGAGGTGCCAGGATGGAAGAGAAAAAGGGTTTTTCCGTCAAGATTGGCGGTAAAAAGCAGAAGAAGCAACAGCAGCAGTCAAAGGAAGAGATGGTCGGCGAGGGAAGCTACACACTTTATGACGAAGAAGCGGCGGCAACGGTCGAAAAGGATGTTCCTGTATTAGATCAATTGCATAAGAAGAAATCAGAAAAAAATGGAGTATCTTTGTCTCCTTTTGCGAAAAAGTTGGCTGCAGCTGCACTGGGTGCTGCGCTTATAGGAGTCGTGCTAGGATTCCTGCTGCTTCGTTATACGGCGGGTATTGAATCTGAGACAAGTGGCGTGGCAGCCCCGATAGCGACAAAGGAAGCTGCTGCTAACGCTGGAGCGTTTGGTGATTTGACAGCTTACGTTGTGCAGGGAGGCGTCTATAATCAAGAGGACATCGGTCAAGATGTCGTCCAGAAATACGCAGATGCAGGGATTCCGGCGGTGCTATGGGAAAAGAACGGTCAATTCTTCTTGCTGACAGGTATGGCAGGATCTCAGGAAGAAGCTGATACACTTGGTTCCCAGCTGCAGGCGCAAGGCTATGAAAGCTATGTAAAACAATGGGATCCAGGAGTTGAAGCTGCTAGCAGTGCTTGGCTGGACGAGCTGGCCGTTTTGCTTGCTGCAGGAGATAATCAGGATCCGGCTCTTTGGAAAGCTTGGCAGGAAAAAATCCCGGCGGAAGCTGAGAGCGTTAAAACGGCATCTGATGAAGCGGTCAATGCTATGGAGCAAGGAACATTCACAGCTAGTATGATGCTGCCGGTATGGCAGGAAGCTGCTACTCTAGCAGCTGGCGGTCAATGAACTTGATTTTTTTGATCTAATTACTTCATTATCTTACAGAGAGACTTAATAAAATTTCTATTTATCAATTTGAATAGAGCGCCGTCTTCCGATAAGCTTCTCGTAACCTGTCTGCCACACAGGAATCCGAGTCAGAAGGAAGGCGGTTTTTTGTTGCATACTGAAATGGCGATAAAATCGGTGCCGAAGGAAGATCGTCCACGTGAAAGGCTGCTGGAGCTAGGTCCTGCGCATTTGTCCAACGCGGAATTGTTCGCCATCCTGTTAGGAAGCGGTACAAAGGATGAGTCTGTTACATTACTTGCTCAGCGGCTTTTGATGCATTTCGAAGGTTTGCAGCTCCTGCGTGATGCGACCATTGAAGAGCTGACTGCTATTAAAGGAATCGGGACGGCTAAAGGAGTGCTTATTTTGGCTGCGATTGAGCTGGGGCAAAGGCTGTATCGATACAAGCCGGCAGAACGTTATACAATACGCAGCCCTAAGGACGGGGCAGATTATGTAATGGAAGAAATGCGCAATCTTAGTCAGGAGCATTTTGTCGTCTTATTTCTCAATACAAAGAATCACATCATCCATCGTCAGACCATCTTCATTGGCAGTTTAAATGCCTCCATCGTTCATCCCCGCGAGATCTTCCGCGAAGCTGTCCGTCGTTCCGCTGCTAGCATCATCTGTGCACATAATCATCCCTCCGGTGATCCATCACCTTCACAGGAAGATATTCATGTTACAAAACGTTTGCTGGAGTGCGGCAAGATGATCGGAATCGAGCTTTTGGATCATCTTGTCATCGGTGACCGAAAGTTTATTTCATTGAAGGAAAAAGGATACCTGTAATTACTATCTATTTTTTTGGTTTTCTCGTATAATTGGAACTAGCTTTGTAGAGAAGCGCCTAGCATGGTACACCTTACTAGCTGGCGCTTCTTCTGATGGTATGCTTTATTACCTTACAACTATGTCTATTGGATATAATATCTGATATGATAAAGTACAACATAATGAGACAATATATGAAAAGTATGCACTGCTGTCAAGCAGCTTTGCTGAAACACGAACGGACTCGGAAAAGGAGAATTAATTGTGGCGAAATTCAGTTTTTCACAAGACCTGGGCATCGACTTGGGCACAGCAAATACATTGGTTTTTGTAAAAGGGAAAGGTGTAGTCGTCCGTGAGCCTTCTGTCGTGGCGACAAATGTAGAAACAGGCCAGGTAGAGGCAGTTGGCGGCGACGCTCGTAATATGATTGGCAGAACTCCAGGAAATATCCGTGTTATCCGTCCGATGAAAGATGGAGTCATCGCGGATTATGATACAACAGCGACAATGATGAAGTATTACATTAAGCAAGCACAGCGTAATCGTTCTTCCTTCGCGAAGAAGCCGAACGTAATGGTATGTGTACCGTCTGGTATTACAATGGTTGAGGAACGTGCGGTTATCGATGCTGCAAAACAAGCAGGTGCAAAGGATGCTTTCCCAATTGCTGAGCCATTCGCTGCTGCAATCGGTGCAGGACTTCCTGTATGGGAACCAACTGGCAGTATGATCGTTGATATCGGCGGCGGTACGACAGAGGTTGCTATTATCAGTTTAGGTGGTATTGTAACAAGTCAGTCTATCCGCACAGCCGGAGATGATATGGATGAAGCGATCATCCAATACATCCGCAAAACATACAACCTTATGATCGGTGAACGCTCTGCGGAACAATTGAAGATGGATCTTGGTCATGCTGGAGTGCCAGAGCCGGATGAAGAAACAGAAATCCGCGGACGTGATCTGCTGACTGGTCTTCCGAAGACAATCAGTGTGAGCGCAAAGGAAATTTCCGGTGCTTTAGCGGATACAGTCAGTGCGATTGTAGATGCTGTGAAGCTTACATTAGAAAAAACACCGCCTGAACTAGCTGCTGATATCATGGATCGCGGTATCGTGCTTTCAGGTGGCGGCGCACTGCTTCGTAATCTGGATAGCGTTATCAGTGAAGAGACAAAAATGCCGGTTTTTGTTGCGGAAAATCCGCTTGACAGTGTAGCTATCGGTACAGGTAAATCACTGGAGTTCATCGAGCACTTCCGTTCACATCCACATGTATTTTCCAAAGCTATCAAAAATTAAGTTGGGTGAATTATGAATTTCTTTAAGAAAAAAAGGATGTTCTTATTCCTGATTGCAATCATCATCCTTGTCGGATTGATTGGCTTTTCAACCAGGGATCGGAGCAGCCAGACATTACCAGAACAAATAATCAGTGATACCGTAGGATTCGTGCAGAATATTTTCTCCAAACCTGCACAATTCACCTCTACGGTAATGACAAATATTAAAGATCTTAAGAACACCTATGAAGAAAACCAGGTGCTTAAATCGAAAGTGGACGATTACAAAGGCTTGATGTCCCGCAATCAGGAACTGGAACACCAGAACGATGAATTGCAGCAGACAATTGACAAGTTCAATCAGTACACTTCGATGGATTACAACCCGATTCCGGCTGATGTAATTGTCCGCAGTCCAGAGGGTTGGTTCGATCAGCTGACAATTGATAAAGGATCCGACGACGGTATTAGCACGAACATGGCGGTCATGACAGCGAGCGGTTTAGTTGGAAAAGTAGAAGACGTAAGTCGCAGCACGGCATCTGTCCAATTATTAAGTGGGTTTAATGAAACCAACCGCATATCTGCCAAGATTGACGGAGGAGAAAATGAGGACGGAGACACTCAGGATCCCATTTTCGGTTTGATTGAAGGCTATGATGAGAAGGATGGCATGCTGCTGTTCACCGGAGTGAAACCCGATTTAGAAGTTAAAAAAGGATCTTTAGTTACATCTTCTGGTCTTGGTGGAGTATTCCCAGAGGCTCTCCCTATCGGAGAAGTGGACTCGGTTGAACTGGATGAGTATGGTTTATCTCAAACGGTTCACGTTAAGCCTACTGCAGATCTTTATGACATCGATAAGGTTTTAGTTATAGATGCTGCTTCTGAAGACGCTTCTTCGAGTAACGGAGATGAGGGTCTGTGATGAAAAAGCTATACTTGCCCCTGATCATGCTTTTGATCGTTTGTCTTGAAGGAGTTGCCACCGCCATGCTGCCAGAGCAGTTCGTTGGCGGTGACACTTGGCTGATTCCGCATTGGAGTCTTTTGTTCCTTGTGCTGATTGCTATGCTTTATGACTTGGATAATTCATACTACAGCCTGTTATATGCGCTTATCTTCGGGCTGCTGAAAGATATCGTCTATACAGATATGCTTGGCGTCTATATGTTCACATACGGATTCAGCATCTATTTGATCCTGGAACTGCGCAGAGTGCTGCATGGTAATATTCTTGTAGCTGCATTGCTGGGGATGCTGTCGATTGTTTTTGCCGATATGATTGGCTATTTTATCTATCATTTAATTGGCATCACGCCTATTGGATTCGGTACATATCTCGTGCACCGTCTCTTGCCGACGCTTGGCGCCAACCTTATCATGCTTGTAATCTTGTATCTGATTTTCCACAAGCCTCTGCAGAAATGGTCCGATTCGCAGCTTAGAAGAACGACTAGCTTATAGAGAAGAAAATCAGACGACGAACGGAGGTGACCATCTTGATTGGAAACAAACAGATCATCACGATCAAAGGTACCCGGGAAGGGTTATCCTTGCATATGGATGATGCCTGCTCTTTCGAGGATTTGCTGAAGGAACTGGAAGAGAAGCTTGCTGCTAATCGTATTGATTCGGCTGATCACCTTGTAGGTGTACATATTCAATTAGGCAACAGGTATTTGTACAAGGAGCAGGAGGAAATCCTCTGTAAGATGATTACGAGTAAACAGCGATTAAAAATTGAATCCATCCATTCTGATGTCATTACGAAACAAGCGGCAAATGAATGGAAGGAAGAAGCAGAAGTGAAGGCTGTCAGCCGTGTCGTCCGTTCTGGTCAGGTACTGGAAGTAAAGGGTGACTTACTGCTGCTTGGTGATGTGAATCCCGGGGGCTGTGTGACAGCTACCGGAAATATTTTCGTCATGGGGAATTTGCTTGGGATAGCGCATGCCGGCAAGGATGGCAACGCTGATGCTGTCATTGCTGCTTCATATATGAATCCGACGCAGCTTCGAATAGCGGATTATATCAGCCGCGCTCCCGATCATGAGACAGATGGTGTTTATATGGAATGCGGGCATATCGATGATGAACAGGAAAAGATTATCATTGACCGTTTGCAGGCAGTGATTCGCAAACGTCCGGGCATCAGCAGTTTCGAGAGGAGAATGTTAAATGGGTGAAGCAATCGTTATTACATCCGGTAAGGGAGGAGTAGGAAAGACTACAACTTCTGCCAATCTGGGAACAGCGCTTGCACTGATGGAGAAAAAAGTATGTTTGATTGATACGGATATCGGTTTACGGAATCTGGATGTTGTGATGGGTCTTGAAAATAGAATCATCTATGACATTATCGATGTAATTGTCGGCAGATGCGCGCTGAAGCAGGCGTTGATCAAAGACAAGCGTTTCGATCATCTTTACTTACTGCCAGCTGCCCAAACAAGCGATAAAACGGACTTGACACCCGATGGGATGGAGAAAATCGTAGCCGAGCTAAAGCCGGAATTCGATTACATCATCATTGATTGTCCGGCCGGTATCGAGCAGGGCTATAAAAATGCTGTAGCAGGAGCGGATAAAGCGATTGTCGTCACCACACCGGAAAAACCGAGTGTACGTGATGCGGACCGCATTATCGGCTTGCTGGAGCAGGAGGATATCGAACCTCCTAAACTAATCGTCAACCGGATCCGTAACCATATGGTGCAAGAAGGCGACATGCTGGAAGTGGATGAAATTGTCCAAGTGCTGTCAATCGATTTGCTCGGTATTGTTGCAGACGACGACGAAGTTATCAAAGCTTCCAATCACGGGGAGCCAGTTGCTTTTCATCCGAATACGAAAGCGAGTATTGCCTATCGCAATATCGCACGACGTATTCTTGGTGAATCAGTACCGCTTATGAGCTTCGAGAGTGAGAAAGGCATGTTCAGCCGTTTGAAAAAACTTTTTTCCAAAAGTAAATGAACTTATGGTAAACTCGTAGCTCTGGAAAGAGTTGCGAGTTTTTTATGTCCATATAAACAAGGGGAATGTACAACATGACATGGGATATTTTCAGTATTATTGGTACTGCGGCATTCGCTATCAGTGGTGCCCTCGTCGCCATGGACGAGAAGTATGATGTGTTCGGCGTTTATATATTAGGTTTTGTGACTGCATTTGGCGGAGGAGCGATTCGTAATTTATTAATCGGATTGCCGGTCTCTTATTTATGGTCTCAAACGACTTTATTCTATATATCACTTATTTCCATTACCATCATCTTGATCTTTCCTAAGCTGATGACGTATTCATGGAAAAAGGCTGGTTTGTATGCGGATGCAATCGGTTTGGCTGCATTCGCCATACAAGGAGCGCTGCATGCTGCCAGTCTCGATCATAGCCTGCTTGCAATAATGGTTGCTGCATTTCTTACGGGAAGCGGAGGAGGCATACTTCGGGATGTGCTGGCTGGCAGGAAACCATATGTGTTCAAGGCTGAGATATACGGAACTTGGGCAGCTTTGGCGGGACTTTTCATTGGGCTTGGAGCTTCTGATCATCCTATCTTGCTTTATGTTTTGTTTGCAGCCATCATTTTCCTGCGTATTTTTTCCTTCCACCAGAAATGGCAGCTGCCGGTACCAAAAATGCACTATCAATGAAGATCAGCAAATTGCTGATCTTTTTTGTTATAATAAGGAAAAAGGAGAATGGTTATGAATAAGGAGCATCATCCATAACAATCAGGGCGAGTACAACATACGCTATCCTCCCGCTTTACTTGAACTCTAGCTAACAAGTAAAAGGAGGAAAAACGATGAATCTATTCAATCAGCTATTAGAAGACAGCAACAAAGCCTTTAAAGGATGGGACTTTTCCTTTATCGAGGATACTGGCAGGGTACAATCTGAACTCCTGCCCTGGTCATATGGCAGTAAAGCACGAAAATATCTCTTCGGAGCAAAAAGTATGCTTGATATGGGAACAGGTGGCGGGGAATTTTTGTCTAAGCTGCTGCCGTTGCCAGATTACACTTTGGCGACAGAAAGCTACTTACCGAATGTGCCAGTTGCCAGGATGAGACTTGCTCCATTAGGAGTGGAAGTCGTCCAAATCAAGGAAGACGATCAATTACCATTCATGGATGAGTCATTTGAAGTCATCTTAAACAAACATGAATCTTACGATGTATCCGAAGTAAGACGAGTGTTGAAACAAAATGCTATCTTCCTCACTTAACAAGTAGGAGGAACGGATTGCGTTGAACTCAATCAGCTGTTGGGTGCGTCACTCAATCCAATGTACCAGAAATGGAATCTCCAGACAGCGGCTGAGGAACTGGAAGGACAGTTTAACGTGCTAGAGTCGAGAGAAGCATTTCCGTCCATGCGTTTCTATGACATTGGAGCGGTTCTCTACTATTTGAAGGCAATTCCTTGGCAAGTGCCGCACTTCTCAGTGGATGCTTACCGGGAGGCAATATATGAGTTGCATCTTTTTATAGAGAAAAATGGGTTCTTAGACGTGCGACAGCATCGGTTCCTTTTAGCTGCTAGACCGAAGTGAATTACCGCCTCCTTTATTGGGAGGCTTTTTTCGCTTGTTTTAATAACTCGTCCTCTTTCTTCATAGACTTGTACAAAGAAGGAGAGAGGGGTTCTTATTATGGGCAAGAATCTGCATTCGGTACGGAAAGGGATTGCTGAAAGGAAACGTCTGAAAGGGGAACAAATTCAAAAAGGCATGGCAAATACGGTTAGATCTATTGCTGTGGATGAAGAAGAATCTCATGGTTTTCCGCCGCATCCAAAATATGAACCGCCTAGTTCGCAGGATAATTCGAAGTTTGCTTCCCGGTTCATGTTCCGGCTGATAGTATCTGCCAGTCTTTTTTTTGGAACAGCCATCTACTTGCAAGCTGACCATCCAATTATCGAAAAGACGAAGGGAACTGTACTGACAGCATTGACGGAGGAGTTCCCCTTTGCTACCGTGAATAGCTGGTACCAGGAGCGATTCGGCGATCCGGTGGCATTGAGTCCTGGTGGAGAAAGTGCGGATACAGCAGAAGCTCAGGCGATGCCGGTAAATGGCACAGTGGTGCAGCCATTTGAGGAATCAAAAGAAGGTATTTTGATTGAATCAGCGCAGCAATCGGATGTGGTAGCGGTAGATGAAGGAATCGTCATTTTCGCAGGCAATGATCAGGACACGGGGAAGACTATCATTCTGCAGCACGCAGATAAGAGCAAGAGCATTTACGGTCACCTGCATGCAATTGAAGTAAACCAATACCAGCGGATCGGAGCCAATGAAAAGATTGGTGAATTTGTACCGAATGCAGAAAATGCCCAGTCTGTCTATTTCGCCTTGCAGCAGGGGAGCAAGTATTTGAATCCGATCCAGGAGGCGCCAGTTGACGCGCCGTAATTGGCTCCCGCCTATTCACTTACATCCGGTATTCTGGGGGTTTCTGCTGCTTGCTGTATTGACCGGGATGCTCATGGAAGTACTTATCTTATTCATCATTGTACTGCTGCATGAAATGGGGCACTATTTGGCGGCACGCCATTTTCGATGGCGCATCCGCCGTATCATGCTATGGGTTTTCGGTGGCGTAATGGAAACCGATGAACAGGGAAATCGACGAGCTCTGGAAGAAGCGATCGTCATCTTGTCAGGACCAGCCGTCCACATTTTTATATTTGCAGCTCTATACGGCCTTTCTGCTACGCCCACACCGGAAGCAGTGCTGGAGACAGCTTATATGTATAATATGACCATTTTTCTGTTTAACCTGCTGCCTATCTGGCCGCTTGATGGCGGAAAACTGATTGGATTATTACTTTCCTTGCAGCTGCCCTATCGAAAGGCTCATACAATTCTTATCATTGTCAGCTGGATAATCGGGGCAGCTGTTCTTCTGTATGTGTGTATAGCCATGCCTTTTACATTAAGTACAGTCAGCCTTCTCTGTTTTCTAATGTGGGAAAATCGGCTAGAATGGAAACGACGCTATTATGTGTTTCTGCGCTTCCTGCTGCAGCGTGCTACATACGGAACGAATGCTGGAATCAGCACTCCGATTTTCGCTACATCGGAAACGGCTCTTCTGGATGTACTATCCCAATACAGGAGAAACAGGCGGCATATAATCGTAGTGAAGGGGAAAAATGCATTATTGGATGAACAGCAATGCAGTGATATGTACTTTAAGCGGAAACAGGCACATTGTACAGTGGCGGATATTCTGCAACAAAACAGACAGTGAGGAAAGCAATGCTATCATTATATATGTTTTTCAGAGGAACAGAAAAAGTAGCTTTAACAGTAAAGCGTGGGCAAGTACAGGAAGTGTTCTTGGACCGCCCGGGAATGAATTCGAAAGTGGGAAGCATCTTTAAAGGTATCGTTCGGCATGTGGATCATGGTTTGCAGGCGGCCTTCGTCGATTTTGGAGACGAACGGCAAGGATTTTTGCAGCGTGAAGAAGTTCCGGTGTGCAAACAAGATCAATCTCTCCGTATCGAGCAGGCGATTCAGGAAGGGCAGACGCTCTTCGTTCAAGTCCAAAAAGACGCTTATGGTACAAAAGGGGCGAAGCTTTCCGCTATTATCACTATTCCAGGTAATACACTCGTTTATTTGCCGAACGGGAACTACGTAGCTGTGTCTAGGAAATTGCCGGAAGATAGAGCAGCAAAATGGAAAGAACAGATGACGAACCTGCTAACCCCAGGAGAAGGAGTCATTATACGTACGGAAGCAGATAAATTACCAGAAGAAGTAATATTGGAAGAATTGAAGCGGCTTCGAGGAAAGTGGCTCACTTTATCAGTAAAGAATACTGCACCGCCCGCGGTTATCTACCAGGATGCCCTTATTCCGGATCAGCTGTTCCGACGCTTGCCTACAGGAAATGTAGATGAAATCGTGGTGGATGATGGATTTGAAGCGAGGCAGCTTCGCCAGCAGTTTCCAGAGCTTGGCGAGAAGGTCAGGTGGGAAAAAGAGGCAGAAACACTCCTGCCTCAGCCGCTGTCTGCTATTTGGCAGCAGCTAATTGCGCCGATTACGAACATTGACAGAGGCATCACCTTGCATATCGATCAAA
This sequence comes from Terribacillus sp. AE2B 122, assembly GCF_902497585.1. Taxonomy (NCBI): domain Bacteria; kingdom Bacillati; phylum Bacillota; class Bacilli; order Caryophanales; family Bacillaceae; genus Terribacillus; species Terribacillus sp. AE2B 122. Next base: position 266,491 of record NZ_LR700942.1, read on the forward strand.
CAGAAGCGCTGACGGTGATTGATGTGAACAGTGGCGGCTACACAGGGCATTCCGATAAGAACCAGACAGCTGTCATGGTCAATCAGCTGGCCGCAAAGGCAATTGCCCGGGAAATTCGATTTCGCAATCTGTCCGGAATCATACTTATAGATTTTGTGTCCATGAAACGGCCGGATCAACAGCGTGCTGTTCTGCAAACTTTCCGCCAAGCACTTCAGCAGGATACGCAGCGGACAGAAGTCTATGGATTCACGAAGCTTGGTCTTTTGGAAATGTCACGGAAACGGGAACGGCCGTCGTTAATGGAGCAGCTGCAAGCGCCGATTCACAAGAATCTTTCCTTTGAGACGAAATGTTTTCAGCTTGAGCGGGAAATCATCAGTCTGTCAGCAGAAAAAACATATATGCTCTCTGGTAAAAAGGAACACATCAAGCATTTTCTTAAGCTGACGGGCAGCAATTCTGCCAATGCAGCCGTGTTTGTAAAATTCCAGGATACAAATGAGCTCATACTGAAGGAGACAGATACGGAAACTGTAAGAAGAGATGGGTTAGATAGTCTTGACAATCTTTTTTGATGTATGATAACATCAGTATGTTACACGAGGTTAGCACCCGTGCTACAACCGCGCAGATCAGGTTTCAAGCCAAGGGCGCCTGTGATGGCGAGTCTGAGTTTAAGAGGAGGTGCGTTATGTACGCAATTATTGAAACTGGTGGAAAACAAGTTAAAGTAACAGAAGGACAAACTATCTACGTTGAGAAATTGGACGGAGAGAACGGTGCAGAAGTTACTTTTGACAAAGTATTGGTAGTTGGTGGCGACGATGTTAAAATCGGTGCTCCATTCGTTGAAGGTGCGACGGTTACTGCAACTGTTGACAAGCAAGGCCGCGCTAAAAAGATCAACGTGATCAAATTTAAAGCGAAGAAAAACTACAAACGCAAACAAGGCCATCGTCAACCTTACACTAAATTGACAATCGGCAAAATTAACGCGTAAGGCGAACCATGATTACTGTTACAATAAACCGTGCGAATGAGGATATTCACAGTTTTGAACTGAGCGGACACGCAGAGAGCGGGCCTTATGGCTACGATCTCGTATGTGCAGCTGTTTCGGCAGTAAGTTTCGGAGCAGTGAACGGCCTTTTCGTACTTGGTGAGTTTGAACCAGAGGTAGAGCAGGGCGGCGACGGTGGGTATCTACGAGTAGTACTTCCCGATCACTTGTCCGAGGAGCAGCTTGATAAAGCGTCTCTTCTGCTGGAAGGTATGCTCGTCTCGCTCCAAACGATTGAACAGGACTATGGGAAGCATATAAGAATCATCGAACAATAAGGAGGTGCACCACTATGCTACGTTTAGATTTGCAGTTTTTCGCATCCAAAAAGGGTGTTGGTAGCTCCAAAAACGGACGTGACTCTGAATCCAAACGCCTAGGCGCAAAACGCGCTGATGGTCAGTTTGTAACTGGCGGATCCATTCTTTACCGTCAACGCGGTACGAAAATCTACCCAGGAACAAACGTTGGAAAAGGAGGAGACGACACATTGTTCTCTAAGATCGACGGTGTTGTTAAATTCGAACGCTATGGCCGTAACCGTAAAAAGGTCAGCGTATATCCGGTAGCTCAAGAAGCTTAATGTTTGTAGAGAGACTCTAGCCTTCGGGTTAGAGTCTTTTTTTCTAATCCACATCTATTTGCACCACATATTGTTGAGTATGAAGAAGGAGTTGCCCTCTCAACTGCTTTTTCGTAAAGGAGGAATACAGTTGGAATATCATGAAGTGATGACGCTGTTAGGATTTACACGCCATGAATGGATGAATCGGCTCCAACTCCTACATAGCTATTCCAAATTAGGTAAGGATGAAAAGGTACAGGAAAAAATCGAGGAAGCCATTCACTTGGCAGATGAAGAGCGAAAGCTGTCCAATCTAAACATTCCAGAGACTTTTGTCTGGATTCTTTCTTTCAACTGGACCTACTCTCAGTTCCGGATTACATTCCAAGTGCAAGAGTCTATGCCGAAGATTTGGGAATATGACAAGAGAATCCGAGAAAACTTAGAAGCAGTAGTGGATGCATTAAGTGAAAGCGCACAGGAGATGGAATTGTATGAAGGCTTGCTCCATGTAAAGACGCGGGAAGAAGAGCCAGTCATAGAAATGTCGTTTGTTGGAACGTTTACAGGCTGGGATAATTTACAGCAGATCGGCCAGAAAGACTATGTCCGAGAAGTGAAAATTGAATCGCTGCCAGAGAAGAAATCACGCTGTACTATCGTACTGGCGTGCAATATATGAGGTGAAACCATGTTTGTAGATCAGGTCAAAGTATTTGTAAAAGCAGGCGATGGCGGTAATGGTCTAGTTGCCTACCGCAGAGAGAAGTATATTCCACTTGGAGGTCCAGCAGGTGGGGACGGCGGAAGTGGCGGAGATGTCATTTTCAAAGTTGACGAAGGTTTAAACACATTAATGGATTTCCGTTATCAGCGCCATTTCAAAGCCAAACGCGGTGAAAATGGTATGAGTAAAGGGCAGCATGGAAAGAATTCAGAGCCGCTTATCTTGCCAGTGCCACCGGGCACGCTCGTTCGTGACGAAGACACAGGTGAAGTAATTGCGGATTTGACAAAACATGAACAAGAAGCGGTTATAGCGAAAGGCGGCCGCGGCGGTCGTGGAAATTCACGGTTCGCAACACCGCGTAATCCTGCTCCTGACTTTGCTGAAAATGGTGAACCAGGTGTGGAGCGTAATCTTCAGATTGAGCTTAAGTTGATCGCTGATGTCGGTCTAGTTGGCTTCCCGAGTGTAGGTAAATCCACATTCATCTCTGTCGTAAGTGCTGCAAAACCGAAAATTGCGGATTATCATTTTACGACACTTGCTCCTAATTTGGGCGTTGTGGAAACGCAAGATCAGCGCAGCTTCGTATTAGCTGACTTACCAGGATTGATCGAAGGAGCGCATGAAGGTATTGGACTGGGACACCAGTTTCTGCGGCATGTAGAGCGGACTCGTGTTATTGTCCATGTGATTGACATGGCTTCGACTGAAGGACGCGATCCGTACGATGATTATGTGACAATTAATGAAGAACTCAAGAAATATAATGAGGATCTTACAACACGTCCGCAAATTATCATTGCCAACAAAATGGATATTCCGGAAGCAGAAGAAAACTTGGTTGTTTTCAAAGAGAAAATCCCAGCAGATATCGATGTATTTCCTATTTCCGCCATTACTCGTGATGGTCTTCAGGATGTGCTGTACGCTATTGCGGACAAGCTGGATCAGATTCCGAAAAACGAAAAACCTGTCGAGGAACAAACAGAGCGCGTTGTGTATCGTTTCGAGGAATCAGAGAAACCATTCGAAATCACTCGCGATCCGGATGGAGCATATGTCTTATATGGAGAACAGATCGAGAAGCTGTTCAAGATGACAGACTTCAACCGAGATGAAGCTGCAAGACGTTTTTCCAGACAGATGCGTGCTATGGGCGTAGATGCGGCATTGCGCAAACGCGGAGCCAAAAACGGCGATGTAATCCGCCTATTGGAATATGAGTTCGAATTTATAGATTGATTCTGTGTGAGCCAAGGTGGGGATAGCATGGCAGAGAAGGAAGAACAATTTTACCTCGTGCGCAGTGATGTACTGCCGGAATCGATGAAAAAAACATTACAGGCAAAGGAACTGCTGGAGCGCAAAAAGGTTGCTTCTGTTTTCGATGCAGTACAGCAGGTTGACCTTTCCCGCAGTGTGTTTTATAAGTATCGGGATGCTGTATTCCCGTTTCGCGCCATGGTGAAGCAGCGGATGATCACCCTTTTCTTCCACTTAGAGGATCGGACTGGTACGCTGTCCGAGCTCTTAGCCATCGTAGCAAGATCAGGAGGCAACATCCTTACAATTCATCAGACGATACCCTTGCAAGGAAGAGCCAACGTCACCATATCATTGAATACGGCTGGCATGCATACCGATATCCAGTCGCTGCTGGATGAACTGAGAGCATTAGCATATGTAGATAAAGTAGAGATTTTGAGTTCGGAAGCTTAGGCAAGGGAGCAGAGGAAGATGAAGATCAGTTATCTAGGACCAAAGGGAACATTCACGAAAATGGCTGTAGATGCGTTATTCCCAGGTGAAGAAGCATATAGCTATGCGACAATCCCGCAATGCATGGATGCTGTCACAAATGGGGAAATGGACTATTGTGTCGTTCCAGTCGAAAATACGATTGAAGGTACCGTGCCAATTACGATGGATTATCTGATCCATCAAGCGAAACTGCCAATTGTTGGCGAGATTGTCATTCCTATACGTCAGCATTTACTGACGAAGAATGAACTGGAGTTAAGTGAGATTAAAGCGGTGTACTCGCATAGTCATGCAATAGCGCAATGTCATCAGTTTTTGCATACAAAACTCCCGCAAGCAGTTACCCATGCAACTTCCTCCACTGGTACAGCGGCTGAGATGGTTGCTGAAATGGAGGAGCCTGCAGCGGCTATCGGCAATGCACTGGCTGCAAAAGAGTTCGGCCTGACGATCCTGCAAGAAGATATCCATGACTATGCAAATAATCATACACGCTTCTTTATTTTGGCAAACCCTGCAGCGAAAGTACCTGAAACAATCGTTTCAAGTACCAACAGAAAAACTTCTTTATACGTAACTCTTCCTCGTGACTACGCAGGTGCGCTGCATCAAGTTTTGGCAGCTTTTGCCTGGCGGAATATCAATATGTCGAAAATCGAATCCAGACCGATGAAAACCGGACTAGGGAATTATTTCTTCATTATGGATGTTACGTGTGAAGCGGAGGATATACTCTTCCAAGGTGTACAACAGGAGCTAACAGCTTTAGGCTGCAGTCTCACGGTACTTGGAAGCTACCCAATTCATCAATATGAGAAAAAAGCCGGCGCGAATTTATAGCGTGCCGGCTTTTTCTATTTCAACCTTTTTGAATCTGATGCATAAGATGGTGGAGTAGTGCGTGAGTTCATGAAAGGGGAGTTTCAGTTTTGAAGATTCATATTGTACAGAAAGGCGATACGATGTGGAGTATCGCGAGAAAATATGGTGTCAGTTTTGACGAATTGCGAGAATTGAACGGGCATATCCGTGAGCCGGAGCTTGCGGTGCCAGGGATGAAGCTGAAGATACCGTCAACAACAAAAGCAGTAGCAAAAGAAGCGGTTCTGCGCTCTGAAGCTGGAGGAAGCACACCGCCTGCAAACACAGGACAACAAACACCTGCTCAAACGTTCCATAACACACCGGCCATCCAGGAAGATGACATGTCTGCTACTCCATATCCTATTATGCCGCAGATGCCGCAAATCTCTATGCCAGGTCAGGGGGGAAGCTCTTATACTAATATACCGCAGCAGCAGGCTTATACGGGAGCACTTCCTATGCAGCCAATTCAACAAATGCATCAAGGTCAGCAGATGCAAGGCTTTCCATCTTATCAGCAACCCCATCAAGGTGCCTGGCAGCAGCCGCACCAGGGAAGCTGGCTGATACAGCAGCCAGGATATGGCGGCGGCATGCCGATGCATGGGGGCGGGAATATGCCGGGAATGCATACAGGCCAGCAGATGCAGGAAGACTGGGGTATGCAAGGAGGCCAGCCAGGCCAGCAGATGCAGGGAGACTGGGGTATGCAAGGAGGCCAGCCAGG
>NZ_LR700942.1:272708-354538 GCF_902497585.1 Terribacillus sp. AE2B 122
TCAGGTCAGCAGATGCAAGGAGATTGGGGTATGCAAGGAAGCCAGCCAGGTCAGCCGAACCAGCAAAGGGACGTACCTTTTAACCCTCAAAATCAAGCAGCGCCTTATTCCTACCCGCCTACGACGATGCGCTCTTGTTGCGGTCCAGACATTCCTTTTCCAGCGGCACCAGAATTTACGCAAGCACTGCCGGAATATAGAGATCCTTACGGCGTGCAACAGCCGCTTGCCGATTTCTATGAGCCTTCACCTGCCCAAGATCTGCCAGGAGATGAACAAGAAAATAAGTGAAACAAAAAAAGCCCCTTTTTCCGTTGAAGGGGCTTTCATTTATAATATACCATGCTCTTCGAAAATGCGGTGCATATCCTGGCGATACTTATCTTCCATAGCAAGTACTTCTGCTTTGGACAAACCGGCGTGCTGAATGTGATCTCTAAGTATCAAGGTTGCTCTTTCTTCTGAGAAAACGTTCGCCATGTTTGCTTCGCTTTTCGCTTCCACGTAGTGGAGGTACTTTTGCTGCGTAGTGTTTCTCACTATTATCCCGCCTTTGTTTTCAACTTTCTAATCCTTTACCACATATAATCGAAAAGAAAACCAAAAAAGTGTCGGTCAAATCAATATTTTTTCAAAAAAAACGGATAAAGAAGCGCTAACAGGAAAAAATGAAGGCAAAAGCAACGGAATAGGGGTGGAAGATCATGAGGCGTTTCTTAGGCTTTTGTTTGCTTTTCCTTTTAGTAGTTCCAAGTATAACAGCGGAAGCTGCGGATCCAGTTGAAGTGAAGGTCGTACTGCAGCGTCAATATATTGATGGCAAGCAGACAGAAGTAACCCATCAAGAGAAAATCTATGCAATGGAAGATTTCTGGTCAACCTATCATGATTGGCAGCTTGTTTCCCAGAAAGAAGGTTTGGTTGTATTCAAACAGGAAGTAATGGATATTTCACCCTCGTTAAAGAAGAATGGCTATTTCGGTATTTACAAAGGGAAGCTGACCATATTCGAAGGTCGTCCAATAGATCAGCAGGCAATCCAATCGTTCTATCAGATAAATAAAGGCAAGTTGGAAAGTCATCAAGCGGAAGAGCTCGAAGAAGGGATCAAGATCCAATCAAGAGAAGTTTATGAAGATGTCCTGGAAGCGCTCCGCTCCAAAAACGATGTAGCACCACTGCCAAGCTAAAAAGGATCGTTCCTCAGGAGAGGGAGGTCCTTTTCCTGTTTTTCACCTTTTACCTTATACGAACATACGCTTGTGTGGTAAAATAGATAGAAGGAAGTTATTGATTCAGGTAGGAGAGAAACAGCATGATAGCGTATGTTAAAGGCAAGATTACAGGAATTACAGAAGAAGCGGTGCTTGTAGAGGCACATGGTGTAGGTTATGAAATCATTTGCCCGAATCCTTTTCAATTCCAAATGGAAGAAGGCAAGGAGGCGCTTGTCCATACATATCATTATGTTAGGGAAGATGCCCAGACTTTGTTCGGGTTTAAAAATACAGAGGACAAGTTTTTGTTCCAAAAACTGCTAGGGGTTTCAGGTATCGGGCCGAAAAACGCCTTGCAGATCCTAGCAGGTGTCAACGTCGAGGAATTTGTCGCAGCAATCGAGCGAGAAGATGATAAGTTCCTGACAAGCTTCCAGGGTGTTGGGAAGAAGACTGCTCGTCAAATGGTGCTCGATTTGAAAGGTAAGCTCGTTTATATGGTATCGCTTACTGCAATCGAAGCATCTGCAGGTACAGAAAGCAACACTTCTAAGAAACGTCTTGCATTAGCAGATGCAGAAGATGCAATGCGGGCTCTAGGATATCAGGAGCGGGAAATCAAAGCTGTCTTGCCTCAGCTGAAAAAAGAAGACAGTGACAGTGCTGATCACCTGATCAAGAAAGGCTTGGCTTTATTAAGTCAAAAGAAATAAAGGAGTGCGAAGATGGAAGATCGCATGATTACGAACGAATTGAAACAGGAAGACGAAGTGATCGAGCTCAGTCTGCGCCCGTCCACCTTAAAGCAGTACATCGGCCAGCATAAAGCAAAGGAAAATCTGGCTATCTTCATAGAGGCAGCAAAGATGCGTGATGAGCCGCTTGACCATGTATTGCTTTACGGACCACCAGGATTAGGAAAAACAACGATGGCATCGATCATTGCCAATGAAATGGGTGTGTCATTCCGGGCAACGAGCGGACCCGCAATTGAAAAAGCAGGGGATTTGGCAGCGATTTTAAGCTCTCTGGAAGCAGGCGATGTGTTGTTCATCGATGAAATTCATCGATTGCCAAGAGCTGTTGAAGAGATACTGTATCCAGCTATGGAAGATTTCTTTCTGGACATTGTCATTGGAACCGGACCTAGCGCGCGCAGCGTCCGTCTTGATTTGCCGCCATTCACATTGGTTGGCGCGACAACGAGAGCTGGATTGCTATCTGCACCTCTAAGAGACCGGTTTGGTGTGCTGAGTCGACTTGAATTTTATAATACAGAAGATTTGGCCAGCATCGTCGAGCGGACAGCAGTCATTTTCGATGTCGAGATTGAACCTTCTGCTGCAAACGAGGTAGCATTACGTTCGAGGGGAACACCCCGTATTGCCAATCGGCTCCTTAAACGGGTACGCGATATATCCCAGGTCAGAGGGGAAGACTACATTACGCAGGAGACAACTCATGCGGCACTTAATCAGCTGCAAGTAGATGAAAAAGGCCTTGATCATATCGATCATAAGCTGCTGACAACTATCATGGACCAATTCCGAGGAGGTCCGGTCGGACTTGATACAATCAGTGCGACAATCGGGGAAGAGTCCCAGACGATTGAGGATGTATATGAACCGTATTTGCTGCAGATTGGTTTCATACAACGAACACCTCGCGGTCGGGTTGTGACACATCTTGCCTATGCCCATTTCAACCGGGAGGTGCCAGGGGCTTGACCGGCATTGGAAAAATCTTTATTCTTATAGGCGTTGTGTGTATTATAATCGGTATTATTATGTCGTTTATTGGCAGACTGCCAGGAGATATCGTTTTTAAGAAGGGGAACACGACAGTCTACTTTCCGATCGTAACATCGATTGTAGTAAGTATTGTACTGTCGCTCATTTTGTTCCTCTTCAACAAATTTCGCTGATACAGACTAGGAGTTAACAGGTATGGATATACAGGACTACGATTTTCATTTACCAGAAGAACTAATTGCCCAGACGCCGCTTCAGGATCGGACTGCGTCAAGGCTGCTTGTGTTAAATAAAGAAGAGAAGACAATGGAACACTGTCATTTCGCTGATATCGGTGACTATTTTAAATCCGGCGATTGTCTTGTCCTGAATGATACACGTGTGCTTCCGGCACGGTTATATGGTATTAAGAAGGACACACAGGCAAAAGTAGAGATTCTCTTACTGAAGCAAGTGGAAGGTGACAGCTGGGAAGTATTAGTTAAACCAGCCAAGAAAGTAAAAGTCGGTACAGAGCTTAGCTTTGGTGACGGAAAACTAACTGCTGTATGTAAGGAATTGCTTGAGCATGGCGGTCGGATTGTAGAGTTCCGTTATGACGGCATTTTCTATGAGGTGCTCGAGCAGCTAGGTGAAATGCCTTTGCCACCTTATATTAAGGAACAGCTGCCTGATCAAGAGCGTTATCAGACTGTTTATGCCAAGGAACAAGGATCGGCTGCAGCACCTACAGCAGGACTGCACTTTACGAAGGAGCTGCTTGCTAGTCTCCAGGAAAAAGGTGTGGAAATCGCATTCATCACACTTCATGTTGGATTGGGAACATTTCGCCCTGTTAGTGTGGATTCAATAGAGGAACATGAAATGCATGCTGAATTCTATCAAATGTCACAGGAAACAGCAGATCAGCTGACTCGGATCCGTGAAAACGGCGGACGGATCATCTCAGTTGGAACGACATCCACACGTACGTTGGAAACAATCACACGTGACCATGATGGGAAATTTGTGGCAGCAAGCGGTTGGACGGATATTTTCATATATCCAGGCTTCACCTATCGAGCTATAGATGGCTTGATCACTAATTTCCATTTGCCGAAATCCACATTGATTATGCTAGTCAGTGCATTTGCAGGACGGGACTTCATCCTGGATGCGTACCGGACAGCTGTAGAAGAACGCTATCGTTTCTTCAGCTTCGGCGATGCAATGCTGCTGGTATAGATTGATAATAGAAAGGGAACTACTATAATATGGCAATTCGTTATGAATTCATTAAACAAGATAAGCAGACAGGCGCTAGGCTCGGTATCGTACATACACCTCACGGGAGCTTTGAGACGCCGACATTCATGCCGGTAGGAACACTGGCAACGGTAAAGACGATGAGTCCGGAGGAATTAACCGAACTTAACGCGAATATTATTCTATCAAACACCTATCACCTTTGGCTCCGTCCAGGACATGAAATTATCCGCGAAGCGGGCGGCTTGCATAAATTCATGAACTGGGATGGTGCTATTCTGACAGATTCAGGCGGCTTCCAGGTTTTCAGTCTGAGTGATCTTCGTGATATTCAGGAAGAAGGCGTGCATTTCCGTAATCATATAAGTGGGGAAAAGTTATTCCTTTCACCTGAAAAAGCGATGGATATCCAGAACGCGCTTGGCAGTGACATTATGATGGCATTTGATGAATGTCCGCCTTATCCAGCAACATATGATTATATGAAGGCATCGGTAGAGCGGACAAGCCGTTGGGCGGAGCGCTGCTTAACAGCTCATGCTCGTCCGGATGTACAAGGGCTATTCGGAATTGTACAAGGCGGCGAGTTTGAAGACCTTCGTAAACAGAGTGCGCAGGATCTTGTTAGTATGGACTTCCCTGGCTACGCTGTCGGCGGTCTGTCTGTAGGCGAACCGAAGGATGTCATGAACCGAGTGCTGGAATTCACCACTCCATGGCTTCCACAGGATAAACCACGTTACTTGATGGGTGTTGGCTCACCAGATTCCTTGATTGACGGTGCAATCCGAGGGATTGATATGTTTGATTGTGTGCTTCCGACTCGAATTGCGCGTAATGGAACATGTATGACATCCAAGGGCCGTCTTGTTGTCCGTAATGCACAATACGCCCGTGACTTCGGTCCGATTGATGAGAACTGTGATTGTAAGGTGTGCAAAAATTATTCACGCGCTTACATTCGTCACCTTATCAAATGTAATGAAACTTTCGGATTTAGGCTTACTACTTACCATAACTTGCATTTTCTGATAGAATTGATGAGGAAAGTCAGAGAAGCGATCAAAGAGGATCGACTTGGCGATTTTCGAGATGAATTCTTCGAAAGTTATGGATTCAACAAGCCGAACGCGAAGAATTTCTAGAAAGGGGGAGCAGTGAATGAATATTCAAAGTTTAATACTGATCGTATTAATGTTTGTTATCTTCTACTTCCTGTTGATTCGTCCGCAGCAGAAGCGTCAGAAACAGGTTAGACAAATGCAGTCTAACTTGAAAAAAGGAGACAGCATCGTTACCATCGGTGGTTTACATGGGAAGGTGCATGCTATAGACGAGGCATCTGTAGTCCTGACTACGGATGACGGCAGTAAATTGACGTTCGATCGTAACGCGATCCGTGACGTTAAACCTTTAGAAGCGTAAAGATAAAAGACAGGAGATTTCTCTCCTGTCTTTTTTATGTGCTCGTTTTAATGTTGACACCGATCATGCCCCCGACTAGCGCAGCTGCTAGAAAACCGCCATGCGTCAGTAGCTGTGTTCCAGAGAATCCTACTTGATAACCTAGATACTGATAGAGAAGAATGAAAAGGGAAAATCCGATTGCGGTCATACCGCCGAGCATCCAACCTTTATCTTCGCCTTTCACCCCGGCAATGAAACCACCGATGAATAAACTGAGGACTCCAGCTCCGAGGGTTGTCCAGTCCAGCATACCTTTCCCCATCTCCGAGAAGCGAAGCAATAAAGCCAGTGTGAAGCTGATGAATAACAGCAGTGCAAAGACAGTAATCCAGCCATACAATATCGCTTGTACATTCTTTTTCACAAAGATCCCTCCAGCAAGTCTATATGGCTACTGTATGCTCGTCCATCCAAATTAAGAACGAATAGAACGATTACTCTTACACAAAATAAACAAAAAAGGAGGCGGGCATTTTGCTGGATACACTGGAATGGTCGATTATAGGAAGAACGATTCTTTCTTATATTGTCATCGTCATTATTTTCCGCCTTATGGGAAAACGTGAGATTGGTGAACTGAGTATCATCGATTTAGTTGTTTATTTGATGTTAGCTGAAATAGCTGTGTTTTCCATCGAAGACCCTAGCAGTCATTTGCTTCACTTTATCGTGCCGATGGTAATACTCCTGATAATACAGAGAGGTACAGCATTAATTTCCTTAAAGTTTCCTAAGATGCGTGATTTTATGGAAGGAAAACCATCAGTCATTATTTCACGCGGTAAGATAGATGAGCATGAAATGCGCAAGCAGCGTTACAGCTTTTCTGATCTTCAGCAGCAGCTGAGAGAAAAGGGTACGAAAAGTGTACAGGATGTCGATTTTGCGATCTTAGAGACATCCGGTGAATTGTCTGTATTTGAAAAGCAGGATACAGAAGATGGCAGCAGCGGGTTTGTCCAGCCATTGATCATCGACGGCGAGATTCAGCAAGAGGCGTTAGATAATATCGATAAATCTGATTCTTGGCTTCGCGGTGAGATGAAGCGTCATGGCCATCCTAATATTGCGCGTATCTCGTATTGCACACTCGACCAAGACCATAATTGGTATATTGACCGAAAAGATGAACGTTAACAGTGATTAACGTTTCTTTCTGGACAGAAACTGCTCCACTTCCGCTCTCGTTATAAACCCGAAACTGAGCATGAACAATAGATAGAGGACAGTTAGAATTAAAAGTAATAATAGAAAAGCTGGAAGGTTATATAGCGAACTGGCGAATATACCCTTCAACAGATGGGCAGAAAATACTGTTAACCCCAGCAAACCAAGCATTTGACCGAGTTCCTTCCACGATAGTCTGAAACCAGCAACGCGTGCTAGTGAGATCAAATGCAATAAAGTGATTAAAACTACTGTGACAATCATACTGATGGCAACTCCGATAATTCCAAACTTCGCATTGGAAGCTAGTGAAACGAGCAAAATTATTTTTACGCCTGCACCGATGATCGTATTCCACATCGCAGATTTGGCTGCGTCGAGCGCTTGCAGTGCAGTGCTGAGCGGCATTTGAATATACATCATAAGATAGAAAGGTGCCATGAGCAGTATGAATCGCTCCGCGCTCTCGCTTCCGTACATATAATGAAGAATCGGACCTGCAAATACTGTTAGAATTACCGTTGCTATTGCACCTGAGGCAAAACTTAGCCGGATTGCCTGGTGAATTCGATAATGAACGAACTGGTGTCTATTCTGTTCATTTGCCTCGCTGATAGAGGGCAGTAAAGCCGTTGCGAGAGAATTCGTAATGAAAGTCGGCAGGAACAAAAGAGGCAGTGCATAGCCTGTAAGTTCACCGTATTGCCTTGTTGCCATTGCCGTTCCGACCCCGGCTAGAGCAAGACTTTGAGCAGTAAGTATTGGCTCCAGGAAATGAGTGCCGCTAGCAACCAGCCTGCTGCCAGTGGCGGGTAAGGCAATCGAGAACAGACGATCTAATGTTTGTTTGCCCCCCTTTAAGGCTGTAACGAATTGAGATCGTATTTTTACGGTCTTTTTTCGTTTAAATTGATAGAACATATAAAGCAAAGAAATAAATTCTCCGATTAAAACCGAAATCATCGCCCCTAAAGCAGCGAATTCCACTCCGTAAGGCAGAAAGAATTTTACGAGGAAGACTGTACAGCTAATCCGGACGATCTGTTCGATCACTTGGGAAAAGCTCTGCGGCTTCATATTCTGTTTCCCTTGGAAATACCCCCGAAGTACTGCTGCAACTGCCAAAATCGGTATGACTGGTCCGATTGCCAGCAATGGATAGATGACACGCGCATCTTTCAGGAGCTTGTCCGCAAGAAACGGAGCTGCCAGATAAAGAACTCCGACAAAAACGATGCTGATGCTCAGTGTTACCGTTAGAGAAACAACAACGATTTTTTTGATTTGGTCGTTGTCTCCACGCACATCTGCTTCTGCTACCCGTTTGGAAATAGCGGTGGGCAGACCGAACTGGGTGATGGCAGTCGCCAGGAATAATGTCGGCATGGCCATCATGTATAGACCAATCCCTTCTTCCCCCATGACACGTGCAACGACAATTCGGTTCACGAATCCTAGGAAGCGGGTGATCAAGCTGGCAGCAATCAGAATGAGTGCCCCTTTTAGGAAAGTCTGCTTCGTCACATCGACAACCTGCCTTCTCAAATATTAGTTTTTCGGCTACAATTATATGTATGCATGAGATATGGCCAAGCATGACTAGCCTGAACAGAACAAGGCAAGTTGTTTTAGGAGGTAAAAACGTGTACGAAACAAAGACAGTAAATGAATGGAAGTCGGAAGTGATGCCTGCAGTGATCAGCAAGAAGGAAGAATTTCACCTGCTTGGATATAATAAAGCTTCTGCTGCAGATATTTGGAGCTGTATGGAGAAAAAGGTATGGAAAAAAGAGAAAGACAAACAAAAACGATTATATGAAGTAGTAGCTGATATTATGTCGCTGAATGTATCGGTTTATATGGGCTACTTGACAATGTCAGTGTATGAGGAAGATGAGGATCTGATGGCTTCCATCGCCGCCATCAATGGTCAATCCTGATCAGGGTAATGTTGACAGTGCTTGCTCATGTTTTCTATACTATGTGAGTATTTGACGGACGAGCACAGCATGTACATACATGTGATTTTATTGCAGACAAAGTCTGCAGCATATTAGGTTTCCGTTTGAACGGAAAATGGGAGGCAGTTGCATCATGGTGAAAAGAGGCAGAATAGTTGCCTTCTTCTTGATCGTCCTATTGCTTTTGGGAGCGATGGGAACGACAGTTAAAGGAATCGCAAATGATTTAAATTTAGGACTCGATCTGCAGGGCGGATTCGAAGTACTTTATGAAGTAAGCCCGCTCGAGGAAGGGGACAAGGTGGATACGGCAACGCTGAATGCTACTGCACAAGCATTGAATGAGCGCGTCGATTCCCTTGGTGTTAGTGAGACAAGCATAGACATTGAGCAGCCGAATCGAATCCGCGTCCAGCTTGCTGGAGTTAAAGATCAGGATCAAGCTCGTGAGATGCTATCGACGACTGCCAATCTATCATTCCGTGACACAGCAGATAAAGAGTATTTGAACGGTACAGATATCGAGGCAGGCAGTGCGAAGCAGGCATTCGATCCGCAAACAAATCAGCCACTCGTTACAGTGGAGATGAAAGATGCTTCCAAATTCGGTGAAGTGACGAGTGAACTCTCCCAGCGAGCATACCCAGAAAACAGACTGGTTATCTGGCTGGATTATGAGGATGGAGAATCCTTTGAAGAGGAATCACAAAAGCCTGAGGATGAACAAAAGTTTATTTCTGCACCTGCTGTTTCTCAGACTATCAACAGTAAATCAGTTCAGATTGAAGGTAACTTCACAGTAGAAAGTGCACAAGAGCTTGCAGATCTCCTGAATGCTGGATCACTCCCAGTGAAAATGGATGAAGTGTATTCAAACTCAGTTGGAGCTCAATTCGGACAGGAAGCCCTGGATCAGACGATGCTTGCAGGGTATATTGCATTCGCGCTTATTCTGTTGTTCATGATTGTATATTATAGACTTCCAGGTTTCATTGCTGCCATAACATTAGCAGTTTTTGCTTATTTGAACATACTTGTATTCGATTTGCTTGGTGTTGTTCTGACACTTCCTGGCATTGCAGCACTAATTCTAGGTGTGGGGATGGCAGTTGACGCCAACATCATCACATATGAACGGATAAAAGATGAACTAAAAACAGGTAAGTCACTCAAAGCTGCTTATAAAGCTGGTAATAAAAACTCATTGGCAACTATTACCGATGCCAACGTGACTACGATGATTGCAGGGATTGTCCTGTTCATTTTCGGTACGAGCTCTATTAAAGGTTTCGCAACGACGCTAATCATCAGTATTCTATTGAGCTTCATCACAGCTGTATATGGATCACGTGCCTTGCTTAGTTTGATGGTGAAAAGCCGTGCGTTCGATAAGAAGCCAGGCTGGTTCGGTGTATCGAAGAAAAATATCCGCAAACTGAGTGACAAAGAAGAACGTGACGTCACTTTCTATGGTTTGAAGCTGAACCTAGTCAAGCACAGAAAAGCTTATTTCGCTTTCTCTATCGCGCTTACAATTGCCGGGATCATCTGCTTGAGTGTATTTAAGCTGAACCTTGGTATCGACTTTACCAGTGGATCTCGTGTTGAATTCGATTCCAACCAAGCTCTAACGACAGAACAAGTAGAGCAGAAGATAGATGATTTCGGGTTCGAGTCGAGAGAAACACAGCTTTCAGCTGATGGCACACATGCCTCCGTCCGACTTGAAAGCACGCTCACAAATAACCAAGAAAATGAGTTGAAGAGCAGTATTCAAGATGAATATGGAGATGCCCCTAGTATCAGTACCGTATCGCCAATAATCGGAAAAGAACTAGCTAAAAATGCTTTGTATGCTGTCATTTTTGCTTCTATTGGTATCATATTGTACGCGACGATCCGGTTTGAATTCAAATTTGCAGTTACAGCCATAGTGGCCTTGTTACATGACGCCTTCTTCATTCTGGCAGTATTCAGTATTACCAGACTGGAATTCGACATTACGATCATTGCCGCAATCCTGACGATAATCGGTTATTCGATCAATGATACGATAGTCACCTTTGACCGGATTAAAGAGAATATTCGAATCAAACGGAAAGTCAAAACGTTCGATGAGCTGGCCAAGATTGTGAATGACAGCTTGCTGCAAACACTTGTACGAAGTGTGAACACAGTACTAACAGTAATAGCAGCAGCGATTATTCTCTGGATCTTCGGTGCTTCATCGATTGCTAACTTCTCAATCGCGCTTGTGATTGGTTTAGCAGCAGGGACATATTCATCCCTATTCATTGCTTCTCAGCTGTGGCTCGTTTGGCGCGGCAGAAATATTGAAAAAAACCCAATCATCCATGAAGAGAAAAAGAAAGTAGAAGGACCGCAAGTCTGATTGGAGAACCCTCGTAATAATTACGGGGGTTATTTTTTTTAGAATGGGGAATGTATAGAGTAGCCGCATTAGAAAGGAGCCAGCAAATGAAGGCACAATGGTATATCATTCTAGCAGTCATCTTTGCAGTACTTATTGCAATATTCGCAGTTATTAACGTAGACAGCGTACAGGTGGACTATTTATTCGGAACAGGTTCCGCCCCGCTAATCCTGATCATTCTGTTCTCCGTTTTGATGGGCGTCTTGATTACAGCATCTGTAGGAGGGTTGCGTATGTTCAAGTTAAATAGGGAAGTACGCGCTTTACGTAAGGATAGCGATAAAAAAGCAGCTGAAATTACTGAACTACAAGAGAAACGTGCGGAACAGGGACAGGAAGAACTGGAGAGGCCAACGACAAATATATCCGATCCGACTACGAATACGTACCCTACATCCGAACGGATAAGAGATGAATACAGACAATAACCGATTGCTCCCTTGACCAGGCTCTAGTATAATAGCTTGGTTAGGGGGTCTTTTTTTATGTTGGAAAGTAGAATGAGATGGAAGGATAATAGCAGCCGCCATTCAGCTCAAGAGCCGATGGGATTAGGTGTTTCTCCGCTTGTGGAGCAGTTGCTCATACAGCGTGGAATCACGTCAGAAGAGGCTGCAAAACGGTTCCTTCATCCGTCTCTTGAGGACCTACACAGCCCGGAACTTATTTCTGATATAGATGTTGCAGCGCAACGGATCCATGCTGCAGTGGAGCAGGGTGAAAAAATTCTGGTTTTCGGAGATTATGATGCAGATGGAGTTTCATCCACTGTTGTTTTATTAGAAGCATTACGGGAGCTTGGGGCGGACTGTGATTATTATATTCCGAATCGGTTTACGGAAGGATACGGACCAAATGAGGCAGCTTTCCGAGCTGCAAAGGACAACGGCTATCAACTGATTGTAACAGTAGATACCGGTATTGCTGCAAACCACGAAGCGGAAGTAGCAAAACAAATCGGAATCGATCTTATCATCACTGATCACCATGAAGTCCAGGAAGCAGTCCCGGAAGCTCTCGCAGTTGTACATCCAAAATGTTCGCCAAATTATCCTTTCCATGAGCTTGCTGGAGTAGGAGTCGCTTTCAAGCTGGCTCATTATTTACTTGGTTATTTCCCAAAACAGCTGCTTGATCTTGTTGTGATCGGAACGATTGCTGATTTGGTCCCGCTTGTTGATGAGAACAGGATACTTGCTGCAGAAGGATTAAAGGCAATTGCGTCGTCGACAAGACCTGGTATTCGCGCGCTGAGAGATAGCTGTGGACTAGATGGAATCGTAACGGAAGAGGATATTGGCTTTAAGATCGGTCCGCGTATCAACGCTGTCGGACGATTGCAAGATGCCAACCTTGCTGTCGAGCTGCTGCTTGCAGCTTCGTATGAGGAAGCAGCAGAAATGGCAGAGGAAATACAATCACTCAATACAGAAAGACAGAATATCGTAGCTAAAATAGCTAAAGAAGCAGAAGCAATGGTTAGAGAACAGTCTGAGGAAGACAGCAGTCATGTCATCATTGTTGCAAAGGAAGGCTGGAACGAAGGGGTACTTGGAATTGTGGCCTCTAAATTGGTGCGTACCTTCGACCGTCCGGCAATTGTGCTGGCAATTCATCCAGAAAAAGGCACGGCTAAAGGTTCAGCCCGCAGCATTGATGCTTTTGATTTATTCCATCATTGTATGCAGGTTCGTGATCATTTCGTCTCTTTCGGCGGACATGCCCAAGCAGCTGGGATGACATTGGAATTGGAACAATTGGAAACCTTGAGAAAAACATTGAATCAAATGGCAGCAGAATCGCTTTCAGCCGAAGATTTCAAGCAAACTCTTGCTATCGACTTGTCGGTTACCGTTGGTGATGTATCAATCGATTTGATCCGAGACATGGCCCAGCTCTCGCCTTTTGGAATGCAAAATCCAAAACCGCTCGTTAAGCTGACGTCACAAATGCGGGAAGTGAAGCTCATCGGAGCAAATAAAAACCATCTTAAGTTTGTATTCACAGAGGATAGCGTACAATTAGATGGTGTATGTTTCGGTCAGGGAGAGCTTTACCCATTCCTCACCCCGGCAGATAATTTGGAAGTTGTTGGAGAATTGTCTATCAATGAATGGAACGGCAGGCAAAAACCGCAGATTTTAATTGACGATGTAGCAATTCGTTCCTGGCAGCTATTCGATCATAGGGGAAGCAAACAGCTTCAAAAAGTCGTGCAAGTCAAAGAGGAAGAAGAAACAGCTGTCGTGCGGTTCAGACCTAATACAGATCTAAGCTGGCTGTCAGATGAAATTCGCGTTCTTGATTTTGAAACAGAAGGTCTTGCAAATGCGGCCGGTAATATTAAGGCAGTCATACTTGCCGATCTGCCCCGCCGTATGACGGATATCACGTATGTATTGCAGCATATACAGCCAGATTTAATATATGCGTGCTATGACGTCAAGGAGAACGCCTATCTGCAAGGTTTCCCGGATCGTGACCAATTTAAGCTATTCTATGCGATTGTGCTGAAGCAAAAGACGATTAATTATCGCCAGCTCGAAGATTATCTGAAAAACAGCCGTGGCTGGAGTCCGGAAAGGACCAAGTTTATTTCCGACGTGTTTTTTGAGCTGGAATTTGTTAAACTAGATAAGGATCAAATTTCAATCAACCAAAATCCTTCCAAACGTGATCTGGCTGACTCTGAAGTCTACCAGGGATTGAAGGAAGCGATAGAAGTCGAGAAGATCTTATATTATTCCGGCTATAAGGAATTGAGAGCGTGGCTGGAACGCGTACTTGAACGCGGGGAAGTTATCGAGGAGGAAGCAGTAAATGGATTATAAAAAATATATTACAGTCGTAGAGGACTGGCCGAAACCAGGTATCAGATTCAAGGATATCACTACATTGATGGATAATGGTCCGGCATATAAATCAGCGGTAAATGAAATCGTGGAATTCGCTAAAGATAAAAATGTGGACTTGATCGTCGGTCCTGAAGCCCGCGGCTTCATCGTTGGCTGCCCAGTATCTTATGCGCTGGATATCGGCTTTGCCCCTGTCCGTAAGGAAGGCAAGCTTCCTCGTGAAGTTATCAAAGTCGCTTATGGACTTGAATACGGCGAGAATGTTTTGACAATCCATAAAGATGCAATCAAACCAGGACAGCGTGTCCTTATTACGGATGACTTGCTGGCAACTGGTGGTACAATCGAAGCGACAATCAATCTTGTTGAACAGCTAGGTGGTATTGTTGTCGGATGTGCGTTCTTCGTTGAACTGTCATATCTTGACGGCAGAGACAAGCTGGACGGATATGACGTGCTTACTCTGACTAGCTACGAATAATATTGAACATAACTAGAGTGCCTCTTTTGGGGCACTCTTTGTTTCATTTTAAGAAACAGATACTTGTCGAATAGATTGGATATTTGTTAAGCTTATAAAAATAACATGTGACAGTTTAGAACCCTCGTCGCTTATGCAGACGATGAGAAGGAGTTTAACTAAAGAGATGCCAAAGGAAAAAGTTCTCACGGCCGAAGAGGTCATACAAGAAGCAACCCGATATCTGTCGGACGAGCATATAGATTTTATCCGGAAAGCGTATGAGTTCGCCGAAAAAGCGCATGAAGGACAATTCCGCCGTTCCGGGGAAGCTTATATAATCCACCCTGTTCAAGTGGCTGGAATTCTTGTTCATCTGGAACTCGATGCTGAAACAATCGCAGGCGGCTTCCTGCACGATGTAGTGGAGGATACACCTGTTACAGTCGAAGAATTGGAAGCAGCTTTTAATGCCGAAGTAGCCATGCTAGTCGACGGTGTTTCCAAGCTTGGGAAAATTAAATATAAATCTAAACAGGCGCAGCAGGCTGAAAATCACCGGAAGATGTTCGTTGCAATGGCAAAGGATATACGGGTTATTTTAATTAAGCTTGCTGACCGGTTGCATAATATGCGTACGCTGAAGCATCTGTCACCTGAAAAGCAACGCCGAATTTCCAATGAGACACTGGAAATCTTTGCGCCACTAGCGCACAGACTCGGAATCAGCACGATCAAGTGGGAACTAGAGGATACGGCTCTTCGCTACATGAATCCGCAGCAATATTACCGTATTGTCCACTTGATGAAGCAAAAGCGCGATGAACGGGAAAGCTATATTGGTGACGTGATGGACCAAATTCGAAATCAGCTTAGCGATATTCATATCGATGCCGATATATTCGGACGGCCAAAGCACTTGTACAGCATTTACCGAAAGATGGAGTATCAGCATAAGCAGTTCAATGAAATTTACGACCTGCTTGCAGTTCGGGTGATTGTGAAAAGCATCAAAGACTGTTATGCCGTTCTTGGTGTGATTCATACTTGCTGGAAACCGATGCCTGGCAGATTCAAGGATTATATTGCGATGCCGAAGCTTAACCTATACCAATCCCTGCATACAACTGTCATCGGACCAAAGGGCGATCCGCTTGAAGTGCAAATTCGTACAGAAGAAATGCATGAGATCGCTGAATATGGTATCGCAGCCCATTGGGCGTATAAGGAAGGTAAACAGCTTAATACTAGCACGCAGAAAAAATCATTTGAAGAGAAGCTGACGTGGTTCCGAGAGATACTTGATTTCCAGAATGAATCCGAGAATGCGGAGGAGTTCATGGAATCTCTTAAGCTTGACCTTTTCAGTGACATGGTTTATGTGTTCACACCAAAAGGCGATGTTATCGAACTTCCTTCTGGTTCCGTTCCGATTGATTTCGCTTATCGCGTCCATACAGAAGTGGGGAATCATACGGTCGGAGCGAAGATAAACGGCAAGATGGAGCCGCTTGAGTATAAACTGAAGAATGGCGATATTGTCGAGATGATGACTTCCAAGCATTCCTATGGACCATCTCAGGACTGGGTTAAGCTTGCACAGACAACTCATGCACGTAATAAGATCAAACAGTTCTTCAAGAAACAGCGCCGCGAAGAGAATGTAGCCAAAGGCAAGGAGCTTGTGGAAGAAGAAGTGAAACAGTCTGGCTTCGATTTGAAGCTTGTATTTACGCCGGACAACCTTCGCAAAGTAGTCGAGAAGTTTAACTTCACGTCAGAGGAAGATATGTATGCAGCTGTAGGCTATCAAGGTATCACAGCAGCACAGATCACGACTAGACTGACCGAGAGCCTGCGTCGTCAGTATGAAAAAGAAGAAGTGATGGAGAAGACGATTGAAACAGCGAAGATGGCAAGTGCGTCTAAATCCGCTGCCTCAAGCCGCAAGCGGGATTCCGGTGTGCGCGTCGAGGGTGTCGATAATATGCTTGTTCGCCTTTCTAAATGCTGCAACCCTGTACCGGGCGACGAAATTGTCGGTTATATAACAAAGGGAAGAGGAGTCTCTGTCCATCGTTCCGACTGTCCTAATATGCAGACGGAAGACGCTCAAACGCGTAAGCTTCAAGTCGACTGGGAAAACAATGCAACCATTTCCAAGCAATATCATGTGGATCTGGAAATCACTGCTTTTGACAGACATGGATTGATGAATGAAGTGCTGCAGGCAGTCAATGAGACTCGCACGCAGATTACTGCTGTCGATGGCAAGTCTGATCGGAATAAGCTTGCAACAATCCATTTGACCATTTTAATTCACAATACCGGCCATCTTCGGAAGATTGTAGAGCGGATCAAACAAATAAAAGATATTTATACCGTTACGAGAATGCTGCAATAGAGAAATGAGGCGCAAGAGATGAAAGTAGTAGCACAGCTTTCAAAAGAAGCCTCCGTCACTGTACGTGAAGAGGTTATCGGAAAAATTGGCAAAGGATTTATGCTGCTTGTTGGCATCACACATGATGATACAGAAGCGGATCTTGATTATATCGTGAATAAGCTGATTCACCTCCGCGTCTTTGAAGATGCTGACGGTAAGATGAATGAGTCGCTCCTTCAAATCGGCGGGGAAATTCTGTCCATTTCCCAATTTACACTGTATGCTGATACTCGGAAAGGACGCCGGCCCAGCTTCACTGACGCTGCTAAGCCGGATGTGGCTAGTAAGCTTTATGAACAATTCAATCAAAAGCTTACCGAAGCTGGCATTCACGTGGAAACTGGAGAATTCGGTGCACATATGGACGTACAGCTCATCAATGAAGGTCCAATTACTATTATCCTAGACAGCGCGGATCGACCGAACAAGGAAGCATGATGCTTTCTTGTTTTTTTGTATAAAAAACGGATGAATCGTCGAGAATACTAGTGATGAATAATCCGTAAAGGTGTGATCAGCTTGCGAGGCAGTGATGCACAGCAGCATGTATTCGCCGCAGCTCGGCTGGATGCTATCCGGCTTAGAAGTGAACCGGCTTCTCTTATCGACGATCCGTTTGTACCGGACTTCATAGGATCGCCAAACAGTATTGAACGAAAAAAATTACAAGAACGGCTAAAACAATCTTGACAATCTTTCTTACAAACATGTACTATTATTACAATCTAAAGAAACCGGAAATCCGATGAGGGAAAGAGTAAGTCGAAATCACTGTGAACAGAGATCAGGCGTCATTGGCTGTAAGCGCCTGGCACAGCTTCGAACTGAAAGACATTCCTTAGGATCACTGTCGAACAACGCAGTAGACAGTGACGTAGCAGGCGTTAACTGACCAAGGTGGGATACAGCTGTATCCAACTAGGGTGGCAACGCGGGAAAAACTCCCGTCCCTTGTGTTATAAGGGACGGGGGTTTTTTGTCGTTATTTTTAGGAATCCGGGGATTGGGTCATTAGTCGAGGAGGTTATCTCATGGAGATGAAAGCGCCAAGAGGTACACAGGATATCTTACCTGGTACATCAGAAAAGTGGCAGTACGTAGAAAAAGTATTGACAGATTTGGCAAGTAAATTCAACTACAAAGAAATCAGGGTGCCGATTTTTGAACACACAGAGTTGTTCCTTCGCGGTGTAGGGGAAACAACCGATATTGTGCAAAAAGAAATGTACACATTCAAGGACAAAGGTGACCGCAGTTTGACTCTGAGACCAGAAGGAACAGCTTCTGTCGTTCGCGCATATGTGCAAAACAAGCTCTATGGGCTGCCGGAGCAGCCGACGAAGCTGTTTTATTACGGACCGATGTTCCGCTATGAGCGACCGCAGCAAGGACGCATGCGCCAGTTCGTTCAATTCGGTGTAGAAGCTTTGGGTAGTGAAGATCCAGCAATCGATGCGGAAGTAATCAGCTTGGCGATGAGCGGTTATCAGCAGTTAGGCTTGAAATCATTGAAACTGATTATCAACACACTTGGAGATAAAGAAAGCCGTGAAGCACACCGAACAGCTCTGATCGAACACTTCACACCTGTCAAAGATGAGCTATGCAGTGACTGTCAGAATCGTCTGGAAAAGAACCCATTGCGCATACTTGATTGTAAGAAGGACCGAGAGCATCCGAAAGTCAAGAGCGCACCATCCATCCATGATTATCTCAATGACGAATCCAAAGCATACTTCGACGGAGTTAAAGCGAATCTGGATGCAATCGGTATTCCTTATGAAGTAGATCCGAATCTTGTCAGAGGCTTGGATTATTACAATCACACAGCATTTGAGATCATGAGTAATGCAGAAGGTTTCGGTGCTCTTACGACTCTCACAGGCGGGGGACGTTATAACGGTCTTGTCGAAGAAATTGGCGGACCATCCACACCAGGTATCGGTTATGCACTGAGCATAGAACGTCTATTATTTGCTTTAGAAGCAGAAGGTATTGAACTGCCTGTTGAAGCTGGAACTGATGTTTATGTGGTTGCACTTGGTGACGAAGCTGTCCAAAAAGAAGCCGCAAAGCTGACATATCAGCTGCGCTTAGCTGGAGTAACAGCCGATAAGGATTACCTTGGTAAGAA
The DNA here is from genome assembly GCF_902497585.1 of Terribacillus sp. AE2B 122. NCBI lineage: Bacteria > Bacillati > Bacillota > Bacilli > Caryophanales > Bacillaceae > Terribacillus > Terribacillus sp. AE2B 122. The sequence goes on from NZ_LR700942.1 coordinate 291,846, forward strand.
AATGAAGGGCCAATTCAAAGCAGCCGATCGTCAGCAGGCGAAGTTTGTTGTTGTACTCGGTGAAGATGAGCTGGAAAAAGGTGTCATTTCCTTGCGTAATATGCAAGATGGACAGCAGAACGAAGTAGCAATCAAAGAAGCTGTTGATACAATCAAACAAAAGCTGGATGGAGGAAAAGCGGATGAGTGAAAGACAAAAGGCGGGGCTGCTGCGAACGAGCCATGCAGGCGAGACAGTAACAATCAAAGGATGGGTACAGAAAAGACGTGATTTAGGCGGATTGATTTTTGCTGATATTCGGGATCGTTCCGGAATCGTACAAGTCGTCTTTAATCCTGATGTATCCAAAGAAGCATTAGAAACTGCTGAACAAATCCGCTCTGAATTCGTCGTTAGTGTGACTGGTAAAGTTGTGGAGCGTGAAGATGCAACTAAAAATCCAAACATGGCAACTGGTGAAATCGAAGTTGTCGCAGAAGAAATTGGTATCTTGAACAAAGCGAAGAGTCCAGCATTTCAAATCGAGGATGATGTAGATGCATCCGAGGATGTCCGCTTGAAATACCGCTATCTTGATTTGCGCAGAAAACCGCTGCAGGAGACATTCCGTCTTCGCCATCAAGCAACGCAAGCAATCCGCAACTTCTTGAACGAGGAAGAATTTTACGAGATGGAAACGCCGATGCTGACGAAAAGCACACCAGAAGGAGCACGCGACTATCTAGTACCGAGCCGGGTGCATCCAGGTGAGTTCTATGCGCTTCCGCAATCTCCGCAGCTTTTCAAACAGCTGCTGATGATTTCAGGCTTCGAGAAGTATTATCAGATTGCCCGCTGTTTCCGTGATGAAGATCTGCGTGCCGACCGTCAGCCAGAGTTCACTCAAATCGATATCGAGACATCTTTCATGTCTACAGAAGATATCATCGGCATGACAGAACGTATGATGAAGCGTGTCATGAAAGAAGTGAAGGACGTTGAAGTTCAAGTCCCATTCCCGCGTCTGCCTTATGCAGAAGCAATGGAGCGTTTCGGTTCTGATAAGCCAGATACACGTTTCGGACTCGAATTGGTAGATGTGAGAGAAGCGGTGAAATCTGCTGACTTCAAAGTATTCCAAGATGCAATACAGAACGGTGGCCGCGTCAGCGCGATTAATGTGAAAGGTCAAGCAGCGAATTTCTCTCGTAAGGATATCGATGCATTGACTGATTTCGTTAAAATTTACGGTGCAAAAGGACTTGCATGGGTCAAAGCAGAAGCTGATGGTAGTTTGAAAGGGCCAATTGCGAAATTCCTTGATGAAACTGTCCAGAGCCAGCTGAAAGAGGTTCTTTCTGCAGAAGCGGGTGACTTGTTAGTGTTTGTTGCAGATAAGACAAAAGTGGTCTTTGATAGCTTAGGAGCATTACGGAATAAACTTGGCCGTGAGCTTGGACTGATTGATGAAACCAAATTCAACTTCCTTTGGGTGACGGATTGGCCATTATTCGAATATGACGAAGAAGAAGGCCGCTATTACGCAGCTCATCATCCATTTACGATGCCGGCAGCAGCAGATATCGATAAGCTGGAAACAGATCCTTCCGCTGTCAAAGCAGAAGCGTATGACATTGTTCTTAATGGTTATGAGCTAGGAGGCGGTTCACAGCGTATCTACCAAATGGATCTGCAAAACCGGATGTTCGAAGTTCTTGGCTTCACGAAGGAAGAAGCACAGGAGCAATTTGGCTTCCTATTGGATGCATTAGAATCAGGAGCTCCTCCACACGGCGGAATTGCACTTGGCTACGACCGTTTCATCATGCTATTGTCAAACAGTACAAACCTTCGGGATACAATACTGTTCCCGAAAACTGCATCTGCGACGGATCCATTGACAGATGCTCCGGATCCTGTAAGCAAAAAGCAGCTGGATGAGCTGTATTTAGATATTCAAAAAAAATCAGCAGGGCAGGAAGCATAATAGACAGAGTTACCAGTTGAAATCTCTGTTTATCCATGCTAATATAGTTCCATAAACAAATAGTAATCCTGATGTGTACGTTCTTCATATGTTTTGACCGATTACAGTGAAGTACGGGAGCCCGAAAGTCTTCGCGCGGCGTGCAAGCCTCCATGGAGTGGACGCATAAAGTGCGAATCAGGGCACCCACCTGCGGAGAGCGGGTTCAAAACTTCAATAGGACGGCACGATCGGGATTGCTATTTTTCCGTTAAAATTAACAAAGCAGCACACACCCTACTAGGGTATGTGCTGCTTTTTATTTTGCGACTTGTTCTAGGTTTCCATTTTTGTCCATCCGGAAAGCTGGGGGTGCAAAGGCATCCTGGTCGTCGAAGATAACCATTTTCCTAGCACGATCCATGATCTGGATGAGCACTTGATAATCAGCTTTCATCGTTTTCAGCTGATTTTTTAAGCTCTCGCATTCTTCTGTAAGCTGTTCGTTTACATGGCGGAGGTTATGGTTCTCAGCTTCCAGCTGATGAATGGTATGCCGGCTCGTTTCACTAGTTTGATAACCTTGCTCCAATGATTGCAAGTAGCCGATTACTTGAGACATGTTCAGCTCATCCGCTTGCATATCGCTATCTGTTTTAGTTTCAGTATGTTCACCAACAATGAATGTCTCTTGTGCAATCTCTGCTTCGAAACGGGCTGTTTCTTCATCCATTGTAATCGGGAAAGCTTGTTGTGTTTCCATCACGGACATTACCGGTACTGGCTGATGAACGGGTGCAGCAACGGGTTTTTGTGCTCTTTGTTCTGCGCGTTTTTTCTCCTTGCGCTGTCGTTTGGCAATTGCAACGGCCTGTTCGTAGCGGTTGCGAATTTCTGCGTTCCAGCGGAAGCCGCAAGCTGCAGAGGTGCGATTCAGTTTGTCGCCGACTTCATCGAAGGCTCTCAGCTGGGTGCTTCCTTCCCGAATATGCCGAAGCACGGTTTCGGCCAGCAATAAGTCGTCTTCATGACTCCATGCATCTTGTCTTACTTTAACCATATGGGCTAACACTCCATTTCTTATCTGTTAATCTACAAACATAGAAAGTAATAAAAACTGTTAGCCCTATTGTTACCGCAGACTGCTGCTTGTATACCTATAACCTCATTTTCTTTTTGTCACGCGTTCATAGACTTGTTTGAGAGCTTGTTCAAATTTGCCAGTGTCTACTGGTTCATAATATCGTCTGTTCTTAAGCAGGTCGGGCAGGTATTGCTGCTCCACCCAAGCACCTGGATAATCATGCGGATATTGATAGTTAACGCCGCGTCCCAAATCTTTTGCCCCTTGATAATGGGCATCCTTAAGATGAGCAGGCACTTCGCCGACTTTGCCTGAACGGATATCCGACAGCGCAGCATTAATACCCATATAAGCGCTGTTTGATTTAGGAGATAAACAGAGTTCTACGATTGCGTTAGCCAAAGGAATACGTGCCTCAGGGAAACCTACACGTTCAGCTGCTTCTATTGCAGCTAAAGCCCGAGGTCCGGCTTGCGGATTGGCAAGCCCAATATCTTCGTAGGCACACACAATCATGCGGCGACCAATACTGTCAAGGTCACCTGCTTCTATTAAACGAGCCAGATAATGTAAGGCTGCATTTACGTCGCTGCCGCGTATCGATTTTTGGAAAGCGCTCAGTACATCATAATGGGCGTCGCCGTCTTTATCATGAGAAAAGCTTTTCTTTTGCATACAAGCTTCTGCTACTTCCAAATCAATTTGGACATTTCCATCTTGTGCTGGGGTAGAATAGGCGGCAAGTTCTAGACCGTTCAATGCTGCCCGCAAATCGCCGCCTGATGCACTTGCAAAATGCTCCAATGCATCTTTCGTTATGTCCAGCTGCATTGCGCCCAGTCCTTGGTCAGAATTATCTACTGCGCGTTGGAGTGCTTCTTTTACATCCGCTGGTTCCAGGCTATTCAACTCGAACAAATGGCATCGACTCCGAATTGCCGGATTTATAGAATGATAGGGATTGCTCGTTGTGCAACCAATCAATGTTATCAAATTGCTCTCAACATGCGGAAGAAGGAAATCCTGCTTCGCTTTATCCAGACGATGCACCTCATCTAGTATAAGAACGAGCTGACCGCTCATCTTCGCTTCTTCTACCGCAATCTCCATATCCTTTTTCTTGTCCACTACTGCATTCAGCAGTTTGTACCGAATCTGAACACTGGAAGCAAGCGCGATGGCCATCGACGTTTTCCCCGTCCCCGGCGGGCCGTAAAGAATCATCGAGCTCAATCGATCTGCCTCCACCATCCGTCTGATCATTTTACCTTCTCCTACGAGATGTTTTTGGCCGATGATCTGGCTGATATCCTTCGGCCGCATGCGGTAAGCTAATGGTTGTCTGGCCATAATTATTCCTCCATCCTGTTTCTGCTTGTCTTAGCGTATCCAGCGACCGGGGAAAATGCAAGCCACTTGCTATCCATGGTATAATAATTTCTGGTATAATAATCGTTATTGTTTTGAAAACCGAACATTATTGAGGCAGTTATGAGGAGTTTTAAGAGATGAAAATATCGACTAAAGGACGATATGGATTGACTATCATGATCGCATTAGGAAAGCATTATGGAGAAGGACCAGTCTCCTTGAAGACTATTGCGACAGAAAATAAATTGTCCGAGCATTATTTGGAGCAGCTCGCTGCACCGCTCAGGAATGCCTGTCTGGTCAAGAGTATCCGCGGCGCCAAGGGAGGCTACATGTTAGCATCACCGCCATCAGAGATTACGGCTGGAGATATCATCCGTACGCTCGAAGGCCCGATTACACCTGTCGAGGGAATCGAAGAGGAGGAGCCGGCTAAGCAGCAGCTTTGGCTACGCATCCGTGATGCCGTCAGGGACGTATTGGATACGACAACTTTAGAGGATCTTTGCCGTCATGGAGATGATGAGAGCACGGATCCGTATATGTTTTATATTTAATGGAGGCAAGCAGTTATGAAACCAATCTATCTTGATCACGCCGCAACATCTCCAATGCACCCGGACGTCATTCAGGCGATGATTCCGGTGATGGAGGGCACGTTCGGCAATCCATCCAGTGTTCATGCATTCGGCAGGGAAGCACGGCATATCGTGGATGTTGCACGTGAGAAGGTTGCAGCAAGCATCGGTGCAACGGATAAACAGATCATTTTCACGAGCGGAGGCACAGAAGCCGATAATATGGCACTCATTGGTGTGGCGAATGCTTGCCGTGAACAAGGTAAGCATATTATTACGACTGCAATCGAGCATCATGCTACACTACATGCAGCCAACTATCTGGAAAGCCAAGGCTTTGAGGTGACGTACCTGCAAGCAGATGCGTCAGGAGCAATTAAGCTTGCTGATCTGCAAGCAGCACTTCGACCGGACACGGTACTTGTATCTGTGATGATGATCAATAACGAAACAGGTATCATGCAGCCGATCCAAGCAATTGGGGACCTGCTTCAATCCCATCCTGCATATTTCCATACTGATGCTGTCCAAGCTTATGGAACCGAGGAGATTGATGTCAATACACTTGGAGTCGACCTTTTGAGTGTATCAGCACATAAAATCAACGGTCCAAAAGGAATTGGCGCTTTGTATCTAGCTGATGGTGTGCGTATAAAACCGATCACTTACGGCGGGGAACAGGAGCGCAAACGCCGTGCAGGAACAGAAAATGTTGCCTCTATTGCAGGTTTTGGCAAAGCAGCAGAACTTGCGATGCAAAAACGGACAGAACATAAAGCAACGTATCAGTTGCTTCAGGATACTTTCATTTCTGAGCTTAAGATTGCTGGAATCGACTTTTCCATTAATGGAGAATCAGGTCAGCGTTCTTCTGGAATAGTGAATATCAGTTTTCCGGGCACGAATGTAGAATCTCTGCTGATGAATTTTGATTTATCCGGTGTTACTGTATCCAGCGGCAGTGCCTGTACAGCAGGTTCCGTTGATCCATCACATGTATTGAAAACAATGTATGGTGATGATGAACGTGTAACGAACAGTATCCGTTTCAGTTTCGGATATGGCAACACAGCTGAATCCGTCACAGAGGCTGCCCAGACAGTCGCTGCTATTATAAAACGTCTAACAAAAGGAAAGGAGTGACAAAGATGAAAGAAAACAAAGATATTCGTGTTGTCGTCGGTATGAGCGGCGGTGTCGATTCTTCCGTTGCTGCCCTATTGCTTAAACAGCAAGGGTACGACGTAGTCGGCATCTTCATGAAAAACTGGGATGATACGGATGAAAATGGCTTCTGTACCGCTACAGAAGATTATGAAGATGTTAAAAAAGTTGCAAACCAAATCGGTATTCCATATTACGGGGTGAACTTCGAAAAGCAGTATTGGGATAAAGTATTCACATACTTCCTTGACGAATACAAAGCTGGACGCACACCGAACCCGGACGTAATGTGCAACAAAGAAATCAAATTCAAAGCTTTCATGGACCACGCTATGTCTCTTGGAGCCGACTATTTGGCAACAGGACATTATGCACAAGTTGAAGAGCGTGATGGCAAGACAGTTATGCTGCGCGGTCTGGATGAAAATAAGGATCAAACATATTTCCTAAACCAGCTGACAGAATCAACTCTTTCTAAAGTTATGTTCCCACTAGGCGGAATGGACAAGAAAGAAGTACGCCGTATCGCAGCTGAAAACAATCTTGCTACTGCAACGAAAAAAGATTCCACTGGTATCTGCTTCATCGGAGAGCGCAATTTCAAGAGCTTCCTAAGCGAGTACCTGCCAGCACAGCCTGGCGTCATGGCCACGCTGGACGGAGTGGTAAAAGGTAAACACGACGGTCTTATGTATTATACAATCGGACAGCGTCAAGGACTTGGTATTGGCGGAGAAGGCGAACCATGGTTCGTTGTCGGGAAAAACCTGAAGGAAAACATCCTGTATGTAGAACAAGGCTTTAATCATGACAGTTTGTATTCTGATGCGCTAATTGCTGCGGATATGAGCTGGGTTTCCGAAACAGAACTGACTGAACCGATTACCGTAACTGCTAAATTCCGTTACCGTCAAAAAGACAGTAAAGTGACAGTTACACCAATCGGTGATAACAAAGTACGAGTCGATTTCCATGAACCGCAGCGCGCGATAACACCAGGACAAGCTGTCGTCTTCTATGACGATGATGTATGTCTTGGCGGCGGTACAATCGATGATATCATCAAGAACGAACAACAGCTTGAATACGTCGGTTAAAACAGAAACCCTTGTCTTATGGCAAGGGTTTCCCTTACATAGAGGAGTGGAAAGATGGATCATATTAAATCAGGAATAGAAGCATTGCAGAAACAGGATCTTGAGGAAGCTGCCAAGCATTTTAATATAGCTATCGAAGAAAATCCAAACGATCCAGTTGGATATGTCAATTTCGGTAATCTGCTGATGCGGATGAATGAATTGGAAAAAGCAGAGCGCTTCTTCCAGCGTGCCATCGAGCTTGATGAGAAAGCTGCGACAGCTTATTACGGTCTCGGAAGTATGTATTACACGGGAGAAATGTATGAGAAAGCCATTCAGCAGCTGATGGAAGCAGTTAAACTTGGTTTGGATGAAGGAGACGTCCACTATCTGCTTGGTATGTCGTTACAGCAAACTGGACAAGAAAAGCTTGCACTTCCTTATTTGCAGCGTGCTGCGGAGCTAGAGGACCGCGATGCAGCTATCGTTTTCCAATATGGTTTGGCATTAGCGAACGCAGGAGAAGTCGATACAGCGCAGCAGGTGCTGCTTGACCTTCTGGAATGGAGTCCAAATCATAGTGATGCTCTTTATAATATAGGTGTCGCTTACCTGTACCAGCAGCAGTTTGAAAAAGCGCTCGCTTATATGGATAAAGCGCTTGAAGCACAGCCTGATCATGAAATGGCCATGCATGGAAAGGCGCAAATTGAACTAATCATGGAGCAAATCGAGAACGAAGAGTAAGGAGCACAGGCGTATGGAATATGGGGAGACTGCCGAAAGCCCAAAAGGCTTTGTGAAAGGTGAATTATTGCATACGATTTTCCGGAAAGAAGAAGAACAGTTTTCCATTATCCGGATCAAGGTATTGGAAACCAATGAGACGATCGAGGAAAAAGATATCGTCATCAAAGGGTATATCGGGGAACTGGACCAAGGCGAACCTTATCTGTTTTATGGTTCGATGGTCAATCATAAACGATTCGGTGAACAGTATGAAGTAACGGAATACAAGCGGTATGTACCAGAAACGAAGGATGGGCTCATTCAGTATCTTTCCGGTGATCTGTTCTATGGTATCGGAAAACGGATTGCGGAAAGAATTGTAGCGAAGCTGGGCGAGAATGCGATAGCGGATGTTCTATCGAATGCAGAATTGCTGGATGGTATTCAAGGATTAAACGATGAGAAGAAAGAACGGTTCCTTCACGATCTCCGTACGCATCAGGGCTTCGATCACGTGATGGTGCATCTATCGAAGTACGGTATCGGGCTGAAGCTTGCACAGAAAATCTATAAAGTGTACCGGGATGAAGCAATCCAAGTATTGGAGAAGGATCCGTACCAATATGTATTTGATATTGAGGGATTTGGTTTCCATCGGGCAGATGAAGCTGCCCGTCAGAATAACCTGGCAATGGACCATGACAGTCGGCTTCAAGCCGCGTGCTTGATGGTGCTGCAAGATAGCATGCAGGCAGGTCATGTTTATTTGCCGAATGAAGAAGTGCTAAAACAAGCAGCTGCTCTTTTGCGCAGTGCACAATTTGGAATCGGGACAGACCAGATTGAAGAACAGCTTGGTGTGTTGCATGCTCAGAAAAAGGTTGTTAAACAGGAAGACCGGGTTTACCATCCGATGCTTTACTTTGCAGAGACTGGCTTTTGCAGTCATATGCAGCGGTTAACCGAGAAAGAAACCGAGACCGAAATTGTCCAGGCAGAGCTTCTGAAGATAATCGGTAAGCTAGAGGAAGCGGAGACGATCAGCTACGGGAAAGAACAATTCGAAGCAATCGAGCAGGCGCTGCAATCAAAGGTAATGATTTTGACCGGGGGACCGGGAACTGGTAAAACGACGGTTATCAAAGGATTTATCAAAGCGTATGCGGAAATACATGAACTTTCCCTCGATCCAAAAGACTATAAAGATAAAGATGAGAGTTATCCATTCGTCTTGACAGCTCCAACTGGAAGGGCAGCCAAGCGCATGAATGAATCAACGAATATACCAGCCAGCACAATCCATCGTTTGTTAGGATGGGACGGTAACGACTCATTCGAGCGGGATGAAGATAATCCGCTAGCTGGAAAGCTGCTGATCGTTGATGAATTTTCGATGGTTGATATTTGGCTTGCAAACCGATTATTCAAAGCCATTCCAGATGATATGCAAGTACTGCTTGTCGGTGATGAGGATCAATTGCCTTCTGTCGGTCCTGGACAGGTGCTGTCGGACTTACTTCGTTCAGAGGCTGTACCCCGTGTGATGCTGAAAGATGTGTATCGACAAAAAGAAGGATCAAAAATAATCACGATTGCCCATGCTATCAAGAATGGGACACTATCACAAAACGAACTCGAAAAGGACAAAGATTTCAACTTTATTCCTTGCCGGGAGCATCAAGTAGTCGATGTGATCACGCAGATTGTTGGCAGGGCCGTCGAAAAAGGCTGGGATTTGCGCGATGTGCAGCTACTGGCTCCGATGTATCGCTCACAAGCTGGTATTCATGAATTGAATAAGCAGCTCCAGCAGCTGGTCAATCCAAAGGACAAGCAGAAGCGAGAGATGGCAGCAAAAGATGTTATCTTCCGTAAGGGTGACAAAGTCATTCAGCTAGTCAATGACCCGGAGGAAGGCGTCTTCAATGGAGACATCGGTGAAGTAGTCGCTTTGTTTCGTGAAGAAGAGAATATTGAGCAGAAGGAGCAGCTTGTCGTTGCCTTTGAGGAAAAGGAAGTTGTCTATGAAAGCAAGGATTTATCGAATTTGATGCATGCGTATTGTATCTCGATCCATAAATCCCAGGGCAGTGAATTTCCAATCGTTATCTTGCCTGTCGTGCCAGGTTATCGCAGGATGCTTCGTAAAAATCTGCTGTACACCGGCATAACGAGAGCACAGCGTTCCTTGATCCTTGTCGGGGAAAAACAGGCATTTCTTCAAGGTATTCAAACGGAAGATACGAACCAGCGCTATACTTCCCTTGTGGAGCATCTTGGTTTCCATGAAGAGGGAGATGACATCGATCAGATGCTGCGTGAGGCAGAAGCCGAGCAGGAAGATATCTCTCCATACGATTTCATGTAGTATATACGAGGGAATAATTGGACATTCTAACATGTAAAAAGGATTTGGAGTGATCCAACATGTTGAAATGTCCGAACTGCAGCAGTAAGGATATCGGAAAAATAGGACCTGAACAGTATTATTGCTGGGGCTGTTTTATCGAACTGTCGTATAAAGATGAGATGCTCTCCCTGCATCAAGTAGAGGAAGATGGCTCGTTGAGTTCCCTTGATGATTTGTTCACAGATGAAGAACGGAATTGCGACGGCGCATCTTTCTAGTAATATGAAAGAGGCATCCCGTCTTTATCGTGTTCTCCTATGGATGGTGACGATTGTTGTCGCCTTGCTGCTCTGTTTTCTGCTGATAAAGCTATACCCATATTATCGTTCGTTTCTGCTATTTTTAGGCGGACTATTCCTGCCTTTCATCATTGCAGGCTTGATTGCATATTTGCTTCATCCTGTCATCGATTTTCTTGCTGCGTGGCGACTGCCGCGCTGGCTGTCAATCCTGATTATATATACGCTGTTTTTCGGTCTTACCGGGTTCCTGCTTTACAAAGGCTTTCCGGTTCTGATCAGTCAGGTAAAGGAATTCAGCCATAATCTGCCGGCGTTGACACAACGTTATGATCATTATGTGCAATTCATGTATGAACGGACAGCGTTCCTGCCGGAAACAGTGCATGATCAAATGGATAGCATACTGCATGGCTTAGAACAGCGCGCAGAAGGATTTCTAAAAGATCTCTTGCATATATGGAACAAGCTGCCGCAAGTAGTCATTTTTCTTGTCGTTACGCCAGTTATCGTCTTTTATATGCTGAAAGATACGGATAAAATCGGCAATGCAGGTCTCATGTTGCTGCCTCGGCGTTTTCGGAGCAGGATCAAAAGCTTAGTGCTTCGGATTGATAGTAATCTAGGCTACTATATTCGCGGCGTGCTGCTTGTTAGCAGCATTGTCAGTCTTCTGACTTGGACAGCGTTCACGCTTATTAAGCTACCGTATTCTTTGGTTTTAGCTTTACTGGTAGGGGCAACGAATATCATTCCTTATTTCGGTCCGATCATCGGGGCCGTTCCTGCTATTCTCGTTGGAATAACTATCAGCCCGAAAACGGCTCTCCTTGCAGGAATCATGGTTTTTATTATTCAATTGATCGAAGGGAACCTGCTTTCTCCCTTTATCGTCGGGAAAAGCATCCATATCCATCCGCTTCTGATCATTTTCGCCTTGCTTGTAGGCGGGGAACTTGGGGGTATTATTGGTATGATCGCAGCTGTTCCGTGTCTGACGATTATCAAAGCCTGCTTGGATACAGCAAAGGAGGCGGATGTTTGACAAAATCCGCTTTTTTATCTATACTAACGCTTAGATTTATAGCTAGAAGCGATGAAGGTACAAGTACATGACGTCCTTTTATTAAGAGAGGAGATTCCTTGGCTGGAAGAATCTCCATAAAAGTGTGATGGAAAGCTACACCGGAGCTCTGAGTTAATCCTTATCGGCTGCGCACCGTTATCCGCGCCTAAAGGTGATAGACCAATTTCCGGTCTATAATCAGGGTGGTACCGCGATCATACTCTCGTCCCTGCATATGGCAGGATCGGGAGTTTTTTGTGTGTTTACATAATAAAGGAGGCATTTTTATGGAAAGATTAACGTCTGCTGAAGTAAGACAGAAATTCCTCGATTTCTTCAAGGAGAAAGGACATAGCGTCGAGCCAAGTGCTTCACTTGTGCCGATTGAAGATCCTTCCTTGCTATGGATCAACAGTGGCGTTGCAACGCTGAAGAAATATTTTGACGGACGAGTTGTGCCTGAGAACCCACGCATCGTGAATGCACAAAAAAGCATCCGTACAAATGATATTGAAAATGTAGGCTTTACTGCCCGCCATCATACGTTTTTCGAAATGCTTGGAAACTTCTCTATTGGGGACTATTTCAAAAAAGAAGCTATCCTTTGGGCATGGGAGTTCCTAACAGATAAAAAATGGATCGGTTTTGATCCGGAACGATTATCCGTAACGGTTCACCCAGAAGATGAAGAAGCCTATCAGATGTGGCGTGATCTAGTTAAATTGCCAGAAGAGCGAATCATTCGTACGGAAGAAAACTTCTGGGATATCGGTGAAGGCCCGAGTGGTCCAAACTCTGAAATTTTCTATGATCGCGGAGAAGAATACGGTAATGATTCATCTGATCCAGAACTTTACCCAGGTGGTGAGAACGAGCGCTATCTGGAGATTTGGAACCTTGTATTCAGCGAGTTCAACCATAATCCAGATCACACATATACACCGCTTCCGAAACAGAACATTGATACAGGGATGGGTCTGGAGCGAATGGTATGTGTTATTCAGGACACGAAAACCAACTTCGAAACAGATCTATTCATGCCGATCATTGAGAAGACGGCTACGTTTGCGAAAAAAGCATATGGTGAAACAGCAGCAGATGATACGGCATTCAAAGTTATTGCCGATCATATCCGTACTGTATCATTCGCCATCAGTGATGGAGCGCTTCCTTCCAATGAAGGTCGAGGCTATGTACTCCGTCGTCTGATTCGTCGCGCAGTACGTTATGCGAAGAATATTGGCATCGAAAAGGCGTTCATGAAGGAGCTTGTGCCGGTTGTAGGTGAAATTATGGATGCTTTCTACCCGCAAATCCTTGAAAAACGTGAATTCATCGAGACAGTCATTCAGACAGAGGAAGAACGTTTCCATGAAACACTTGCAGATGGGCTGACTATCCTGAACCGGATCGTAGCAGAAGAAAAGGAGAAAGGAAGTAATGTCTTCCCTGGAACAGAAGTATTCCGTCTTTATGATACGTATGGTTTCCCGAAAGAACTGACAGAGGAATATGTCAGTGAAGAAGGCTTCACGATTGATGAAGCAGGTTTTGAGGAAGAAATGAAGCAGCAGCGTGAACGTGCTCGTGATGCACGCCAGAAAGTGAACAGTATGCACGTACAGGATAGCGTTCTGCAGGAAGTGGAAGCAGAAAGCACGTATGTCGGTTATGACCGTACAGAAACAGATACAGCGATCCTTGCAATTGTAAAAGATAAGCAGCTTGCTGATGTTGCCGTTGAGGGAGACGAAATCTTCTTCATCCTGGAAGAAACGCCATTCTACGCAGAAAGCGGCGGACAAGTAGCAGACGAGGGCTGGGTGACGACAGAGACAGCGGCAGTCTTCGTTCAAGCAGTCAAGAAAGCTCCAAAAGGTCAAAATCTGCATCAAGCAGTAGTGAAGCAAGGGCAGATTCAAGTGAAGGAAATTGTCCGTGCTAAAGTTGATACAAGCAGACGTCAGCATGTAGTCAAGAACCATACAGCGACGCATCTATTGCATCAAGCATTGAAGGACGTACTAGGTACACATGTCAATCAGGCTGGTTCTTTAGTTGCTCCAGATCGACTTCGATTCGACTTCTCTCATTTCAGTGCAGTAACAAAAGAAGAATTGGAGAAGATAGAAGAAATCGTTAATAAAAAAATCTGGGATGAGCTTGCTGTCAGCACTTCCTATCAAAGCCTAAGTGATGCGAAAGAAATGGGGGCTATGGCGTTATTCGGAGAGAAATACGGCGATGTTGTACGTGTGGTTCAAATCGGTGACTACAGCCTGGAGCTATGTGGCGGTGTGCATGTTCGAAACACATCCCAAATCGGCCTATTCAAAATTGTTTCCGAAAGCGGCATTGGTGCTGGTACACGCCGAATTGAAGCAGTCACTTCTAAAGAAGCTTATCGATTCACGATTCAGCAGCAGCAGATTCTTTCTCAAGCTGCAGCTGAACTGAAAACAACTAACGAGCAAGTGCCTTCCCGAATCGAAGCAGTATTTGCGGATATGAAGGAAGTGCAGCGGGAACGTGATAGCCTGCGCAGCAAACTGTCTCAGCTAGAAGCGGGCAATATCCTTGATAAGGTGAAAGAAGTGAAGGGTGTTAAAGTTCTTGCAGAACAAGTTGATGTAGCAGACATGAACCAGCTTCGCGGTATGGTCGATGATTTGAAACAGAAGCTTGAAAGCGGCGTTATCCTTTTGGCAGCAACAGCTGAAGGCAAGGTACAGCTTGCAGCTGGAGTATCCAAAGACTTAATCGGTCGCGGACTGCATGCTGGTAACCTTATTAAAGAAACTGCGAAACGCTGCGGAGGCGGCGGAGGCGGCCGACCAGATATGGCGCAGGCTGGTGGTAAAAATCCAGAGCAGGTGCCGGATGCACTCGCATATGCGGCAGTATATGTAGAAGAACAGCTATGATTTTCCAAATCCGACAGAAAAGTATATACTGAAAAAAAGACTGGCAAATAAAGCGAGGTGGCTTCACTTGAGTTCGATGGATAAAACGATGAAATTCAACTTTCCGGAAGAACCTATGGACGAGAATGTCCGGGAAGTACTAATGTCCGTATACGAAGCATTGCGGGAAAAAGGATACAATCCGATTAATCAGATTGTCGGCTATTTACTGTCTGGAGACCCAGCTTATATTCCCCGTCACAAGGATGCTAGAAATCTGATCCGCCGTATGGAGCGGGATGAGATTGTGGAACAACTGGTAAAATTTTATTTGGAACAGAACAAATCATGACTGACATACTAAAGACGATTGGATTGGATGTCGGATCCAAAACGATCGGCGTGGCAATCAGCGATGGACTTGGCTGGACTGCCCAAGGTCTGACTACGATTCATTGGAATGAAGAAGATTATGAAACAGCAAGAAATGAACTGGAGCAGATCATTCAGCAGCATGATGTACAGAGAGCTGTCATTGGCTTGCCAAAGAATATGAATGGTACAATTGGTCCGAGGGGAGAAGCTTCACAGGTTTTCTCCCAATGGATCAAAGATGAATTTAAGCTCGAGACCGTGCTTTGGGACGAGCGTCTGACTACGATGGCAGCTGAACGAGTGCTGCTTGAAGCGGACCTCAGCCGTAAGAAACGAAAAAAAGTAATCGATAAGATGGCAGCAGTCATGATTCTGCAAGGCTTTCTGAATTCGAAACAATAAGGAGTGTAGCCATATGGCATTGGAAGAAAAAGAACGTATCATCATCCCAGACGAAAACGGAGAAGAACATTTATTTGAGGTCTTGTTCAATTTCGACGTGGATGAAACAGGACACTCATATATCGCTGTTGTACCGGCTGAACAAGCTGATGCGGATGATGAAGTTGAAGTGTTCGCTTTCCGCTATGAAGAAAAAGGCGATGACAAAGATCTTACATTATTCCAGATCGACAGTGAGGAAGAATGGGAAATGGTCGAAGAAATGCTTAATACACTTACTGATGAGGAAGACGGCATCTAATTTTGTAAAGGCAGTCCTCTCTTTCCGATAAGGCAGAGAGGATTTTTTCTTGTAGCTTTATCCGCATAAATTGTCGGACGGGTGGAGACCTGCTTGACGTTTGTTGTATAATAAGGCGGATAAAGGAGGAAAGATAGCTTGACTGCCTCGAATGAAGATCTTTTTCAACAGAATCGGGACAGAAGAATGGAGGAAGCAAGCGTCGTGCGGAAAATAGTTTTGATGATCATATCCGTAATAATCGTACTTCTATTGATTGGTGCACTCGGAACCTTTATCTACGTGAATGCCAGTATGAAAGCTGTCGATTCAGACAATGATACGACACAAGTTGTCGAAGTTCCTATGGGAGCTACTGCTAGCTCAATTGGTCAATCCCTGGAGGAGCAAGGTCTGATTAAAAATGCTTTCATTTTCAGGCTGTATGTGAAGTTTTCTGGTGAAGCCAACTTCCGCGCGGGGAATTATGAGCTTTCTCCTTCTATGTCCATGCAGCAGGTCGTCGATGAACTGAACGATCCAGAGGCGGGGAATACCCCCTCTGAATCTGCTGCTGTTCCGGAAGGATCTGATATTGAGGAAATAGGCGTAATACTGTCTGGGTCACTGGGTATAGACCAGCAGGCTTTCCTGGATAAAATGAAAGATGAAGATTATATCAAACAGTTGATTGATGAATATCCGGATATTCTGACTGAGGATATCTTAAATAAAGATATACGTTATCCGCTCGAAGGCTACTTATTTGCGGCCACTTATAACTTTACATCCTCAGATGATATCACTGTAGATAAGGTTGTTCATATGATGCTGGATAAGTCCCAGCAAATTATTTCACCATATTTGGATGGATTTAAACAGAAGGAATTGAGCGTGCATGAAGCACTAACATTCGCTTCGCTCGTCGAGAACGAAGCAAGGAATGAAGATGAGCGCAAGAAGATTGCCGGAATCTTTTATAACCGTTTGGCAGATGATATGAGGCTGCAGACGGATCCTACTGTGCTGTATGCATTAGGAGAGCATAAACCTCGCGTGTATTACAAGGATCTAGAAGTGGATTCTCCTTACAATACATATCGTAACAAGGGGCTTCCTGTCGGCCCGATTAGCAACTTCTCAGAGAATGCGCTTGAAGCCGTCATCCAGCCGGAAGAATCCGATTATTTGTATTTCCTTGCCGGAGATGATGGAGAAATTTATTATGCGCGGACATTCGATGAACATGAAGAACTGATTGAGAAGCATATGCACTTGGATGAGTAAGCAGGTAAAGTGAGGAAATGATATGTTACAAGCAATAATGGGATACTTGGAGGAGCATGTTGAGTCTTCTCCAGAATGGGCAAAGAAATTGGAAGAGCTTGCTGCAGAGAATCGTGTACCGATAATGGAGCCGCTTGGTATCCAGTTTTTGATGCAGCTTATTCGGCTGCAACAGCCAGATAATATATTAGAGATCGGGACAGCAATCGGCTATTCAGCACTTATGATGCGCCATGCAAAACCAGATGTCAGTATCGTGACCGTCGAACGTGATGATATCCGCTATGATCAGGCAGTTACACATATCCAAGCGCAAGGAGCTCAGGATGATATCTTGATTCTAAAAGGCGATGCATTCGATTTAGAAGAGACAATCAGAGCGCATGCTCCATACGATTTCGTCTTTATTGATGCAGCAAAAGGTCAATATCAGCGTTTCTTCGAATCTTATAGCGAGATGCTGAGTGAGCGCGGAGTCATAGTTAGTGACAACGTTCTGTTTAAAGGTTATGTGGCTGACGACAGTGAGGCAACACCACGCAAAGCTAATATCGCAAAGAAAATCCGTAAATATAACGACTGGTTATTCGAGCATAAAGCGTTCCACACGACGATCTTGCCGGTAGGCGATGGAGTGGCTGTCAGTGTGAAGAAGAAATGAACGAGGCAGTAGGAAGAGGAGTAGGAGCAATGGCAAAGAAACCTATCATTATCGGTGTTGCAGGAGGATCGGGATCAGGGAAGACGTCTGTCACAAGATCCATCTACAAACGGTTTACAGATAAGACAATTCTAGTGATCGAGCAGGACTCGTATTACAAAGACCAATCTCATCTTCCGTTCGAAAAACGACTCAATACGAACTATGATCATCCATTCGCCTTCGATAATGAATTGTTAATGCAGCATTTACAGGCGCTTGGCGAACAGAAGTCTATTGAGAAGCCGATTTATGATTACAAAATCCATACGCGTTCTGAAGAGACAATACCAGTCGAACCAAAAGACGTTATTATTCTGGAAGGAATACTGATTCTCGAGGACGAACGACTGCGTGATATGATGGATATAAAGGTATTCGTCGATACAGATGCAGATCTTCGGATTATCCGCCGTTTGCTGCGTGACATTAAGGAACGCGGACGGACAATTGATTCCGTGATTGAGCAGTATGTGAATGTAGTACGTCCGATGCATTTGCAATTCATTGAACCAACGAAGCGGTATGCAGACATTATCATTCCAGAAGGCGGAGAAAATCACGTAGCCATCGATTTGATGTCTGCGAAGATTGAAACGATCCTCTCTGGCCGCACAACATGACTTGTACAGATAAGTATTGAATTTTCGGCGGGAATCTGCCATAGTATGGAATATGCATGAAAACGCTATAGAAGTTAGGCAATGGGAAAGAATCTTTTAGAGCTCAAGGGGTGGTTGAATTGGCTACAGAAAAACAATATTACATGACGAATGAAGGTTTGGCGAAGCTGGAGGAGGAGTTGGAGTATCTGAAGACAACTCGTCGTCAAGAAGTTGTCGAGCGTATTAAAATCGCACGAGGCTTCGGTGACTTGTCCGAGAACTCCGAATATGATGCGGCGAAGGATGAGCAAGCATTCGTCGAGTCCAAAATCGCTACAACAGAAAACATGATCCGCAATGCAGTGATCATTGAAAGTGATACAGATAATCCTGATATGGTAGGAATGGGTAAAACAGTTACCTTCATTGAGTTGCCGGACGGAGAAGAAGAAAGTTATACTATCGTCGGAAGTGCAGAAGCAGATCCGTTCGAAGGCAAAATTTCAAACGATTCTCCGATAGCTAAAAGCCTGATTGGCCATGAAGTCGGTGAAGAATTGAGTGTCTCCACACCAGGTGGCGACATCCAGGTCAAAATTACTAAAGTAGAATAGACATAAAACAAAAGCTGCTTCCGAATGCTATGGAAGCAGCTTGTTTTATTGAGCCTGATGAAATGACTGTGCAGAAGATTTCTCAAACGGGAAAAAGGGTATAAGTTTTTGCAGGATAAAACTTTCTTTGTCGAGTGCAAGCAGAAATGAAAAGACGACTTGTTCTTTCACACTAGTAAAAGATAAACAGCATTCTTCCGGTAAGAAGATAGAGAAGGTCTCGGCTTCCTTGTCGTAGCCGACATACTCGAACGATTCGTGCCCCCAAAGGTTCGTATCCATTCTTGTCACTTTCATCACGTTTATCTTCCTCCCCTTCCACAGGAACCATGATGACTGATCAAAGTAGTCCTACCTGCTTTTCTAATTTATATAGTTAGATATATATGCAAAGAATCCTTCCAGTATGTCAAAATTAGAGATGCTTCAACAAAATCATCGAAAGAAAAAGACCTTATAATATGACTTTGGCTTCGCTCCAGTTCATAGTATAATAGAGACCAATGAGGAGGGATGAGCATGGCGGATGATAATCAGGATTTTTCCAGATTGAATAATAGAAACAGACGCAGAAAACCTAGGAAGTGGCTTAGTTTAGTCCTGGCAATTGCGGGTGTCGCCCTAGTCGTCGTGCTGCTCGTAGCAGTTTTGAATGATAAACCGACAATGGAGAATCAGACAGCTGACGAACAGAACCAAAAATCCATCGCAGAGCAACTTCAAGGCAATAATGATTCCAGCAATGGCGAAGATACAGAGCAAGCTGACGAAGAGAAGCAGGATGACGACGAAAAAGAAAAGGAAGACAAAAAAGAAGCCGAACCTTCAGATGATAATGTGAAGGAAGCATACTCGAAGGACTGGGAGCCGGTAGGTACCGATCAGTCTGGAACACATACAACAACTTTTGAAAAAGGCACGCAGGACTGGAATGAAATGATGCAGGCAGTCGGAGGAGCTGTTGGATTGGATCCAACCTCAATGACAGCTTGGTGGGTAGAGAATAATGGCAATGGCGGCAATGATGTTATTGCAACGGTCTCTGCACCTGATGCAGATGAGACATTCCGAGTATTTGCAAGCTGGGTTGAGGGAGAAGGCTGGCAGGCAACAAAAGTGGAAGTACTGAAAGAAAACGACAGGAAGAGTTAAAGGAGCATACAGAATGACAATCGGCATCATTGGAGCAATGGACGAAGAAGTAGCATTATTGAAAGAAACTATGGCAAACAAAAAGGAAGTAGTTGTAGCAGGTTATGAAATTACAGAAGGCACACTGTCCGATAAACAGGTTGTCCTGCTAAAATCAGGAATCGGTAAAGTGAATGCAGCACTCGCTACAGCCATGCTGATTGAACGATACGCACCAGAAGCGATCATCAATACTGGATCTGCTGGCGGCTTTGCAGCGAATTTGGAAGTAGGGGATATCGTCATCTCTGATTCTGTTGTTCATCATGACGTGGATGTTACAGCTTTTGATTATGCTTATGGTCAGGTACCGCAGATGCCACCAGCTTTCCAAGCGGATCAGGAGCTAGTACAGCTAGCTAAGAGTGTTATTGACCAGTTCCCTGATACAAACGCAGAAATCGGTCTTATTGCGACTGGCGATAGCTTTATGTCTGATCCTGAACGGGTTGCATTTGTCCGCGACAAGTTCCCTGCCATGCTGGCAGCGGAGATGGAGGCAGCTGCAGTGGCTCAAGTTGCGTATCACTACGGAACACCTTTCGTTATTGTACGGGCATTGTCCGATATAGCAGGTAAGGAATCTTCGGTTTCATTTGATGCTTTCCTTGACCAAGCTGCTCGTAATGCAGCTACACTGATCATGAAAATGGTTGAACGCCACTAATAAAAAAGACAGCAATTACCAGGTAATTGCTGTCTTTTTTTATGTTACAATATTGCTAGATTAGAAGAGGAGGCGACAAGATGAATAAAAGACAACAGCAGTTGATTGACAAGATTGCAGATTACCGTCGATTTGCATTGGCGCTTCTGATTCTTGGCAGTTATTTATACATCGGTTCGGTTATTAATGTTTATTTAGCACCTACAGATAAAGCAGATATTCTGTTTGCAATGACTGGCGGATGCGTAATTACAAGCATACTTATCTGGTTTGCGATAGAACGGTGGAAAAAACAACTAGAAAGCTAAAAACTCCGGTATAATACCGGAGTTTTTTTAATTCCATATATTCTCCCAAGCATAAGCTCCTCCTACAAAAAGCAGGACAAGGAAGGCAGCAATAAGCACGCCGGTGCTGGTTCGCTGCTGATAGTGACTAGGTGAATAGCTGTTTGCATACATATTGGTAACCTCCTTTTAAAAAGCATACTATAGTAATTAATTCATATATTAAGTGCGATGCTGGCGGTAATATTCATGGAAGATCTTCATTAAAGCCCGTTTTTCAATGCGGGAAACATAACTGCGGGAGATGTTTAACTTTTTCGCAATTTCACGCTGTGTCATATCTTCTTCGTTATTTAGCCCATAACGACTTATGATTACTTCTTTTTCACGTCCGTCCAGGATGTCAATGTATTCCTTGATTTTTTCCACTTCCATATTCAACTGGATATATTCAATGATATCTTCATTATCTGCTTGAAGAATGTCAATGAGACTGATTTCGTTTCCTTCCTTATCTTGACCAATGGGATCATGAAGAGAAATATCTTTTTTGGTCTTCTTAAGGGCCCGCAAATGCATAAGAATTTCATTTTCGATACACCTAGCTGCGTATGTAGCGAGTTTGGTGCCTTTATCACTCGAGTAACTTTCGATTCCTTTAATTAGCCCGATTGTACCGATAGAAATGAGATCCTCCGCATCTTCACCAGTATTTTCGAATTTCTTTACGATGTGAGCAACCAGACGCAGGTTATGTTCGATTAACTTGTTACGGCTCGTTTCGTCCCCCTGCTGCATTCTTTCGATATGCAATGCTTCTTCCTCGGGAGGGAGAGGCTGAGGGAATGCATGATTCTTTACATAGGAAACAAAAAACATTGCTTCCTTTACTAGAAGTCCTATAGCACCAATAATACTCATTTCATTGCACCTCCTGTACACTCTCAAAGATCGCCTATACACTAACTTTATGTGAAGGAGACTCTGAACGTGTCTGTCCAGCAGAAAAAGAAAAAGTGAATGCCAGATGGCATTCACTTTGATTTTTGTTGTTGTTTTTGTCTTCGCTTTTCTTTATCAATCGCTTCTTGGTATTGATCCTTCAATGTTCCATATGGCTTTGCACCCCGAAGGTGAGCCGCTCTGGATATTAGATGACTGGCAACAGGGGCAGTAAGAAAGATGAACAGAACACCAAGGATTAGTTTTCCGCTTATGATTCCATATTGTGTGTAATGGAAGATAAAAGCACCGATGAGGATCCCGGCGACACCAAGCGTTGAGCCTTTACTTGCTGCGTGAAGCCTTGTATAGATATCCGGAAACCGCAGGACGCCAACAGATGCAGTGAACATGATGAATGCACCTCCTGCCAAGAATATGATTACAAGTATATCCAGGATGATTTCAATCGCGTTCTGTATCAATTAAATCACCCTTTTCCAAATAGATTGCGATTGCTACTGTTCCGATAAATAACAGGATACCGATCAACAGTACGATATCATTGAAATTCGGTGTAATCAGGATGATGGCAAGCAGGGCAGCAAATGCCATTATATTCACACCTATGGCATCCAAAGCAACTGCTCGGTCAGCATTAGTCGGTCCTTTCATTACACGGATGATCAATAAGAGAATGGAGACACTCAGTACAATCAGGCAAATGATGGAGACAATCTGGACAATCGCAGCAAAATTATCTTGCAAAGCACTCATCTTGTCACCTCCATAATGTGTTTCTCAAAGCTATCTTTGATAGAGTGAACTGCTTCTTTCATGTCTACGATATCCATGGCGTGAATATAGAGCTCCTTCTTATCGGGGGAAACAGCAATGGTGACAGTTCCAGGTGTCAGTGTAATCAAGCTTGCTAATAATGTGATTTCCCAATCTGATTCCAATTCTGTTTCCAGTGTGAAAATGCCAGGATTGATATCCAGCCGCCTTGCATAGACAAGCTTTGTGATTTCTAAATTAGAAAGTAATAGCTCTTTGATAAATATCAACGCCAAAACCAGAATCTTGTAAACTCTACGTAAGTAGAACGGACCTTTCAGGAATCTGCGCAGCAGGAATAATAAGACGATACCGACAATATAACCGGTTACGAAGCCGGAAATGGTATATGATTCTCCGAGGAACATCCACATAAAGGCAATCAATACGTTTATACAAACTTGAAAAGCCATCTAACGTCCCCCTTTCAATACAAGATCGATATATTCCTGCGGATTAAGAAGATAGTCGGAAATCTGCTGAACAGTCGGCAGGATTGCTTCTGCACCGATCCCGAGAAATACAGTGAACAGCATCAGGAGTCCAGCTGGTAAAAGACTGCGTGCACTGTGACGTGTTTGTTGTTTTATTGCTTCTCCTTCTCCCCAGAAGATGCGGATAAAAGCTCTCACGATGGAAAGCAATATGAGTAAACTCGTTAGCAGCATAATGATGACTGTAGTTGTTTCACCTTTTTCAAAAGCACCTCGCACTAGGAGCAGCTTTCCGATAAAACCGCTGAACGGCGGCACACCTGCAAGCACAAGACCGGCTATGAAGAACATCCAGCCAAGGACAGGGTGTGAGCGTATCATGCCGCCCATTTTATTGATATCCGACGTGCCGGCGACAGCTGCAATAGTGCCAGCCAGCAGGAAGAGCGCTGCCTTTACGATCATATCCTGGAGCAGATAATAGATGCTTCCGCTAAGTCCATCATGATTGAAAATCCCGATTCCAACCAGCATGAAACCGATAGCAGGTATGATATTATAAGCGACTATTAATTTTATATTACGGGATGCCAAGGCGCCAATTACACCGAATAGCATGGTAAGATTACCGACCCAGATGAACAACTGATTCATAATTTCAGGCTGCTGATGGAAGATAAGTGTAAATGTTCGAATGAGAGAATATACACCTACCTTAGTCAAAAGTGCGCCGAATAAAGCAGAAACAACTGGATTCGGTACGATGTAGGAGTGCGGCATCCAGTAATAAAGCGGAAATGCGGCACCCTTGGTCGCAAAGACAAAGAATAGCAGTATGGCGACTGTCGTGATAATGCCTGTCTGATCCGTGGCTGCTGCCCGTTCTGCCAGCTGTGCCATATTAACTGTTCCTAGTACAGCATATATGTAGGAGACAGCAGTTACGAATAACATGGAAGAAAACAGATTGATCAATACATACTTAATTGATTCACGCAGCTGCACTTTCTTTCCACCATGAGTGATCAAGGCATAGGATGCCATCAGCAGTACTTCGAAGAATACGAACAGGTTGAACAAATCTCCTGTTATAAAAGCACCCGATACACCAGTTACAAGTAAAAATACGAATGTATAAAAATAGAAGCCTTCCTGTTCTTCTGAAACTGATGCTGGTGCGTACCAGACGACAGCCAGAAGAATGATAGAAGAAGTTAAAACAAGTAAAGTACTCAAAGGATCCAGTACAAGGATGATACCGTACGGAGCGCTCCAATCTCCAGCCTCCAATACTATGCTGCCGTCAACAAGGACTTTGTATAGAAGGAATGCCATTGTCATCAAATGGACAATGGCAAACAGCATTGCCAACCGTCTCGTAAGCAAGATCCGGTTATGGGTGAAAGCCAGTAATATACCAGCTATGAATGGAATCAGTATTGGTAAAATAGCAAAATTAGTCATGATCATTACCTCTTAATTCTTCCATATTATCTGTGCCGTTCGTTTTGACTGCCCGATAAGCCAGCACAAGAAGCAAACTGGTGACACCAAAGCTGATAACGATGGATGTCAGGATCAGTGCTTGGGGCAGCGGATCACTATAATTCTCTGTGCCTTCTGTTAGAACGGGAGAAGAGCCGCGTTTTAATTTCCCCATCGTCAAGATGAACAAATGTGCTGCGTGTGACAAAAGAGCTGTGCCAATGATAATTCGCAGTAGTTGTTTTTGCAAAATATTATAAACGGCAAACCCGAAGAGGATACCTGCTAGTACGATCATGATGATTTCCATTAGCGATCCCCCCCTTTTTGGCGCAGTTTGATAAGAGAATAAATTCCAAGAGCAGCAATTGCTAATACAGTGATTTCAAATAATGTATCCAGACCCCGGAAGTCGACAAGGATGACATTGACGATATTATCTCCGCCTCCCAGTTTGTAGGAATACTTGACAAAGTAATCTGAGATGGAAGGGAATAGACGCTGACTGTAAGCAGCTAAGCCGACCAGCATCATCATTAGACCGCAAAGAGAGGCGATGATGATATTGGTTATTTTTTTGGAAAGTTTCTCTTTCCTTTCTCTTTTTATTTCCGGCAGATGTCGGAAGCATAGCAGGAACAGGACGACGGTGATTGTCTCGATACTAAGCTGCGTCAAAGCCAGATCGGGTGCGCGGAACAGGACAAACAAAATGGATAGCCCATACCCAACAACGCCCAAAATGATGACTGCTGTAAGCTTCTTCTGTGATACTGTGCTTCCGAATGCTGCAGCGATCATGATCAGTGCTACGGCAAGCTCCGGAAGGCTTTGAGGGAGTGAGACTGGTGAAGTATCAATGTTCCTCAAATCGAAAGAGTTTGTCCCGAATAAGATCAGCAAGGTCACAATCGAGATAACACTAATGATGATTGCATTGTACTGCCGGATAGAGCCACTGACGATACGGTCATTGAGTCTCTTAGTCTGATTTTCACTAGCTGATAGAAGCGAAGCATAAACAATATTTCCAGATAGCTTTCCAGGCAATACGTTGTATAGCCCTATCCAATATTTTCGAGTGATATAAAATAAAACACCTAAAACTACGACGATCAGAGACATAATCAATGCTGGTACGAAACCATGCCAGAAATGGATGGTATGCTCTTTCATTGCGTCCCCATAAACAGCATTTGCTGCCGGCTGAAGCAAATGGCGGCTGAACCAGTTAGGGAAGATACTGATTAATAAGACTCCTGACACGAGCAGGACAGGTGCTGCTAACATCCCGAATTTTGGATCATGGGCTTTTTCAGCAGTAGTTTTCTCTGCTTTCCCTGTAAATGTACGGAAGTAAAAGTACATGCTGTACACAAATGTGAAGATGCTGCCAGCAACTGCTGCATACGGTACGATATTGGCTAGTAAAGCTGCAAAATCTGATCCGAATGCACGATCGGCTGACAAATCCCAGGAGCTTGAGAAGAATTCCTCTTTACTATAAAATCCGTTCAAAATTGGTAGCGGCACACCCGCCATAGAGAAAGATGCAAGTATGCTGATTATGCCAGTGACCGGCATGAGCTTCCAAAGTCCGCCGAGCTTTCGGATATTGCGAGTTCCTGTTTCGTGGTCGATGATGCCCACCGCCATGAACAAACTTCCTTTGAATGTTGCGTGGTTAAGAATATGGAACATAGCAGCGAAGATAGCAGCTTCGGTTCCGTAACCAATCATGGCCATAATCATACCAAGCTGACTGATCGTGGAGTAAGCTAATATGCCCTTGAGATCTGTCTGCCTTACTGCCATATAAGATCCCCAGAACAAAGTGACCAGACCGATTATAGATACAGCAATGAAAAATGCTTCGCTTTCTTTAAATACAGGTGTGAAGCGGAGCAGCAGGAAAAGGCCGGCTTTAACCATTGTAGCGGAATGCAAGTATGCACTTACTGGTGTCGGAGCTTCCATTGCGTCTGGCAGCCAGATGTGGAAAGGGAACTGAGCAGATTTCGTACAGGCTGCTAGTAGTAACAGCACGACAATCAGCGGGAACCAATCACTTGCTAGTATAAGGTCACCTTGTGTTAGTATTTCCCGAATGCTCGTAGAACCGGTTACCAGGTGGAGAAGCACCAATCCACCGAGTAACGAGAAACCACCAAGAAAAGTGATTAGCATTGATTTGAGAGCGCCGTCTGTGGAAGCTTTTCTAGTGAACCAGAAACTGATCAAAAGGAAAGAAGATACAGAAGTGAGCTCCCAGAAGGTGTAAAGGGCATAAATATTATCAGAAGTGACAATACCGAGCATAGCTCCCATGAACAACAGCAAATAAACATAGAAGGAGCCTAGCCGTTCCTCAAGATTAAGATAAAAGATGGAATAAAATGCTACAAGAGCGCCGATTCCGCTAATTAGCAAGGCAAAGAAAAGTGCCAATCCATCAGTATAGAATGTTAAATCCAATCCAAGTGACGGTATCCAACTGTAACGATATAGTGTTTCGGTTTCCCCGCTAATCAGCAGAACGAGAAAATATAGAAAGATGGAGAGCGATGTAGCAAACACCGCATATCCGGTATGTATTCTGTATTTGAATTTGGCGATGAATGGGATGCACATTGCGATTAAAAATGGCATCAGAATGGCAACGATCATATTATGGCAGTCCTCCTCTTTAATATAAGGTTTAAATAGTTTCTACTATTTTATGCAATCACTAAAAATTCCTATACCCAATTGTAAAGTAATATAACCATACACTGCAACAAACATAGTTTACTTTAAGAAAAAAAGCCTTGCCGGAGCGGCAAGACTGAGGGAGACGATGTTTAGCTGGTATAACGGATCTTATGCGATAAGCCCCGTGACTGGATTTCTTTCTCTATTAGATGAATAAACTCTTGACTCAAGTGGAGTTCGTTCGCCTTGTGGTAAGATTCGATCAGCAATTCATCAGACAGATGTTCCATCTTGCATTCCTCCTGATTGGAGTTATCTTACTATCTTGCAGATCTTCTATGCGTGGGTTGGGGAGTTGATAAGTTATTAATAATGTATCACGAAAAAAATAGAGGGACAAGACGAGAGTTATCTACAGAAAACTGTTCATAACCTGTAGATAAAGTGTTTATAAATGTGCAAAATTGTTTCATGTTGCGGTTAATAATGTGGACATAGTTATCCACAGAAAAAAGTATGTAGAGATTTGTCGAAAGGTTTTGCTTCTGATTTCACGTCTAATGCATAAAAGATAGTCGAAAAAAAGAAGAACAATGAAAGATTTTTTTGAAACCGTAGCAAAAATGTCTTATGATGGGTAAGTAACTGTTGAAGTGTACGAGATCGGAGGAAATCCACAATGCTAAAGAAGTTCTTGCCGAACGAGCATGTGAAAAGCATTTTTGATATAAAGCCAGAGAAATTGAAAGCGCAAGGAATCAAAGGTATCATTACGGATCTGGATAATACCCTGGTTGCATGGGATGTTGCAGATGCTACGCCGGAAGTGACCAATTGGTTCAAGGAAATGCGCGCACATGATATTAAAATTACGATTATATCTAATAATAATGAGCAACGAGTGAAACTGTTTTCTGAACCTTTAGAGATTCCTTTCGTCTATAGCGCAAGAAAGCCGCTGGGACGTGCCTTCAAGCAGGCTGTCAAGCAGATGAACCTTCAGAAGGATCAGATTGTTATGATTGGTGATCAGCTCCTTACAGATGTATTAGGGGGCAATCTGGCCGGTTTCTATACGATCGTTGTGGTGCCAATCGTTAAAACAGACGGAAAAATCACCAGAATCAATCGGATGATCGAACGACGGATACTCAACTATTTCAGAAGAAAAGGAAAGATTACATGGGAGGAATGAATGTGGAAGAATTGATTTGCCAAGGCTGCGGAGCGCCGATTCAAACAGAGGACGCATCCTTGCCGGGCTATATCCCTGCATCAGCATTAGGGAAAAGCGATGAGGTCATCTGTAAGCGCTGCTTCCGGCTCAAGCATTACAATGAGGTCCAGGATGTTGCAGTGACTGACGATGACTTCTTTACGTTGATTAGTGAAATCAATAACAAAGATGGTATTGTCATCAAGCTCGTGGATATATTTGATTTTAACGGCAGTTTCATTTCCAGCATCAAACGGCTTGTCGGAGACAAACCGATTATTCTTGTTGGGAACAAAGTGGACTTGCTTCCAAAATCGACGAACCACGAACGTGTTAAACAGTGGCTGCGCGGAGCGGCTAAAGAATATGGTATTCAAGTGGCGGATGTACATTTGATTTCTGCAAAACGGGGAATCGGAATGTCGGAGCTTGAAGATAGCATTCAAGAATTGCGTGATGGACAGGATGTATACGTTGTCGGCAGTACAAACGTCGGCAAATCAACATTCATTAACGCCTTGATCAAGCATTCAACAGGTATAAACGATGCTATCACTACTTCTTATTTTCCTGGTACGACGCTTGGATTCATTGATATTCCGCTTGATGATACAAGCTCCCTTTATGATACACCGGGGATTGTCAACCGCCAGCAGATTGCCCATTATGTGACGGATAAGGACTTGAAAACCATCACTCCGAATAAAGAAATTAAAGCACGCATCTTCCAATTGAACGATAAGCAAACGTTGTTCATCGGTGGTTTAGCGCGTATCGATTTCGAAAAAGGGGAACGCCAGTCATTTGTCTGCTATTTCTCCAACGCGCTCGATATCCATCGTACGAAGCTTGAGAATGCGGATTCGCTGTACGACCGCCAAAAAGGAGAATTACTTACACCGCCATATCAGGAGCAGCTTGAGCACTTTCCACCTTTAAAGAAGGCAGCATTCAGGATAAAAGATCAAAAAACGGATATTGTCATTCCAGGATTAGGTTGGATAACGCTGTCAGGTGAGCCTGCTTCGGTTACAGTCCATACACCAGAAGGAGTGCCGGCAACTATCCGCAGATCATTAATCTAAGGGGGAGCGAGAAGATGAAAATATTGAAGTTAGGCCTGATCGGCCATCCAGTGGAGCACTCTTTATCACCATGGATACACACACAATTCATGGAACAGTCTGGAGTCGAAGGGGAGTACAAGCTATATCCTATCGAACCAGATGTTTTTGATGAAAAAATTACAGCATTACTGCAAAGCGGGATTGATGGCTTCAATATTACGGTTCCATATAAACAGCGCATCATCCCATTTCTTGATGAGCTCGATCCAGACGCATCGAAAATCGGAGCTGTGAATACCGCAGTACGAAAGAACGGCAAATGGATCGGGTATAATACGGATGGATCTGGCTATGTGCGTGCATTGGAACAGGTGATTCCCTCGCAAGAATCCTTGCATGTGCTCATGCTTGGCGCAGGAGGAGCAGCTCGCGGAATATATCGTGCGCTGGTTGCAAATGGTTTCCGCTATGTTGATATCGCCAATCGTACAGTTTCTAAAGCAGAACAGCTGCTGCAGATACAGGAACCAGAAACGATTACGGAGATTTTGTCATATGAGGAAGCGCAACAGAAATTGGATAGCTATGATATCATCATACACACGTCAAGTGTTGGGATGAGTCCGTGTGATTGTGAGCAAATCATCCCGTTAGCCAATTTAAAATCTAATGCAGTGGTTAGCGATATCGTCTATAAACCGATTGAAACGATGCTGCTAAGGTCTGCCAAGCAGCAAGGAGCTACCATTCATCATGGCCATAGCATGCTTTTATATCAAGCACAGTACGCATTTGAAATCTGGTCAGGCGAACAAGTCGTGATCGGTGAATTATTGAATCAGCTGGAACAAAGATTAACGGAGGCATAATATGTTAACAGGTAAACAAAAAAGATATCTTCGCGCTCAAGCGCATCATTTGAAACCAATTTTCCAGGTAGGAAAAATCGGTGTGAACGATAACATGCTCGTACAGATTGGCGAAGCATTGGAAAAACGGGAACTAATCAAAGTGAGTTTGCTTCAGAATTGTTTGGATGAGAAAGAGGATGTTGCTGTAACAATTGAAGAGGGTACAGGTGCATCTGTCGTCCAAATCATCGGAAGTACGATCATCCTTTATCGAGAATCAGAAGATAATAAACAGATCAAGCTGCCGTAAAGGAGTAAGACATGAGAAAAGTCGGATTATTGGGAGGGACATTCGATCCGCCCCATCTCGGACATTTGTTTATTGCGCAGGAAGTCCAGCACAGACTTGGATTGGATGAAGTCTGGTTCATTCCTGCCCATGAAGCACCGCATAAACAGAAGTCTCAAACAGATGCGGTTCTTCGTCTCGAGATGGTGCAGGCGGCAATTGCGGAAAATCCTATTTTCCGTATGAATCCGATTGAGGTGGATCGTTTAGGCAAATCCTATACATTTGATACAATAAAGCTGTTGCAGGAAATGCATCCGAATACTGCATTCCATTTCATCATTGGTGCTGATCTGGTGGAGAGTCTGCACACATGGCATCGTATTGATGATTTGATTGAAATGCTGACATTCGTAGGTGTCGGCCGGCCTGGATATGATCTGGAGACAACATACCCTGTCACTTATGTGGATATCCCGGAGCTTGAGATATCCTCGAGCATGATCCGGGAACGCGTTGAACAGGGAGCTCCTGTACACTATCTTATTTCAGGCGCAGTGTTCGATATTATAAAGGAGCAAAAGCTGTATGCAGAGAGATAAGGCATTGGCGATCGTTGAAAAACAATTAAAGAAACCTCGGTATGAACATACTATCCGTGTAATGGATACTAGCATCAGACTGGCAAAACAGTATGGTGCAGATGAAAAGAAAGCTGAGCTGGCTGCTATTTTTCATGACTATGCGAAGTATCGGCCACTCGAGGAAATGAAACGCTGGATCGAATCGGAACGGCTGCCGAAAGACTTGCTGGATTATCACCATGAATTATGGCATGGTCCAGTAGGAGCGCTTATGGTAAAACGTGAAGTCGGCATTAGCGACCCGGAGATACTGCATGCAATCACTGTACACACCACTGGATGTGTTGGTATGTCTGTACTTGATAAAGTCGTATTTCTTGCAGATTATATTGAACCAGGCCGTGCTTTTCCCGGCGTGGATGATGTACGAAAAGTAAGTGAGAACAATTTGGATAAGGCGTGCTGGATGGCTTCCCGGAATACGATCAATATGCTCATTTCGTTAAACCGGAAAGTATACCCGGACACTTTCCATGCTTATAATGATTTATTAAACTCTACTGGAGGTAACAAATAAATGGAAACTATTGATATAGCACAAATAGCAGCAAATGCCGCAGATGCGGTAAGAGGGGAAGACGTTGTCCTATTGGAAATGAAGGAAGTCTCCTTGATTGCTGATTACTTCATGATTTGTCATGGAACGAGTGAGCGTCAAGTGCAAGCTATCGCTAGACGAATTAAAGAGAAAGCTGAAGAAGCTGGTGTAGAAGTGAAGCGCCTGGAAGGAATGGAGCAGTCAAGATGGGTTCTTGTCGATCTTGGAGATGTTGTTTGCCATGTATTCCATATCGATGAACGCAGATATTATAATTTAGAACGCCTGTGGGGAGACGCGCCGCAAGTGGAACCGGTATTCTCCCAAGAAAGCTGATGGCCGCATACGAGCGGCTTGCCGCCGTATATGAACGTTTGATGCAGGATGCGCCTTATGAGCCATGGCAGCAGTTCATGCAGGGAATTTTTCATAAACATGCTCAAATCGAGATCAAAGAGATTGCCGATTTGGGTTGCGGAACGGGATATGTCACCAGGCAGCTGGCAAAGGCAGGATATCATATGACAGGTATTGATCAATCTGAAAATATGCTTGCTTATGCTGCTTCCCGCGATACAAAACAGCAAGTGCGCTGGGTACAACAGGATCTGCGGAAGCTGGAGACAATTAAAGCAGATGCTGCAATTAGTATGTTTGATGTAATCAACTATATTACGTCACCAGATGATGTGCAGCAAGCTTTCACCCGGATATGGCAGATGCTTGCTCCTGGTGGAGTGTTCCTGTTCGATGTCCATAGCATACGGCATATTGAAGAGGACTTGGCTGGTGAGGTTTTTGCTGAAATTCATGACGACCTTTCTTATACATGGTTCTGTGAGGCCGGCGAGGAAAAGGGAGAAGTATTTCACGACCTTACTTTCTTTACGAAAGAAACAGACTCGGATAAATACGATCGTTTTGATGAATATCATCATCAGCGTACATATTCAGTTGATACGTATATCTCCTGGCTTGAAGAAGCAGGCTTTCGCGTGTGCGGAGTATACGGTGATTTTGATATAGAACGGACGGAGCACTTGGAACAAGCAGATAGGCTGTTCTTTGCATGTGTGAAAAACCAGGAGGCATAATCTGCTACCTGGTTTTTTTATGCAGGAAAAGCTAAGTATGTGTCGAATTTTTAGTTGTACAATCCCTTTTGAATTGCTTCCTTTTCCTCCCCGAACTTCCGGTGTGTTGCTTGAAACACCTGTGAAAACATCTCAGTTGTTTCCTTTTCGAGCACTGCAATACCTTCTCCTGTAATACCGCCCTTTACACAAACCTTTTTTATCAATTCATCCAACGTATAATGGCCATTTGCTAACAAAGTCCCGAGTCCAATTAGCATCTCTGAAGTTAAATGAGTGGCTTGTTCTTTACTGATTGCTGTTTCTGCCACTGCACCATCGATAAAGCGCTGCGCGAGGTAGCTGAAGAAAGCTGGTCCGCAGGAAACGATATCTGAGGCTACCCTCGTTATATCCTCTGGTATATAAAGCGGATTTGAATAGCTGCTAACTAAATCGATAAGTGCAGCTTTATTACGATTTGACAGGCTCGTTCCGAATGTCAGGAGAGTCGTGCCTGCTGCAGCTCTGTTCGTAATACTTGGAATTGCCCGAGCAACCTGACAAGGTACAAGTACTTCGAGGTCTTCGATTGAATACGGACTAGTGATGGAGACTAATACTTGGTCCGGCTGCAATAGAGAGTGGAGCTCGTGACATACGCCTGGCAAATGCGGCGGCCGTACACACAGAAACAATATATCAGCGTAATCCGCAATTCGGCTGGTGGAATCTGCTACATGTATTGAAGGGAATTTTTTCTTCAATTGTACAGCTTTATCAGCAGAACGGTTCAAAATCATAATATCTTCTTGAGAGATCGATCCGGAGTTTACCCATGTTTCCAGTAGCATGCCTCCCATATTGCCAACTCCGATTATTCCCCATTTCGTCATTCTAAACTCCTCCTCTGCTCATTTTCTGCTTGTTTCCCAGTTACGCTGTTACCCATTTTATGTTTAAAGGATATGAAATATGAAAGGAGGTTCAAGGTGCAAATAATTAAACAATATAGCTGGGCTATCATACTGGCTGCTGTAGCATGTGTTTTTTTAGTCATGTGGATTAGGGAGCCTAAAGGTGATGCTGCAGTGCAGCAGCTGGAAGAAGCTGAAATTCCTTCTGAGACGCAGTTGCTCACAGAAACACCAGCTGAAAATGAGTCTGTATCGGCTAATGCGTTGGTCATGGTAGATATAAAAGGAGAGGTACAGAATCCCGGTGTATACGAGCTTGCTCCAGACAGTAGAGTGGAAGAGGCGTTAGATGCAGCGGGCGGACTAACAGAGAATGCAGAGGAGCGAAGTATTAATCTTGCTCAGCGAGTGGCAGATGAACAGGTTATCTATGTTGCGGCTATCGGTGAAGAGGATGTACCTGTTCAAACAGCGGGTTCGAGTACTTCTTCAGCGAAAATAAATATTAATCAAGCAGACAGCAATGAACTTACAGAACTGAACGGCATTGGGGAAGCAAAGGCACAGGCTATCATTACCTTCCGTGAGGAAAATGGTCCTTTCACTTCTATCGAGCAGCTTACAGAAGTACCTGGCATTGGGGAGAAATCGTTAGAGAATATGAAGGAGCAGATCAGCTTGTAGAGCTGGTTGACGGATTAGAAGGGGGATTGTACACTAACTTTAGAAAAGGAAAGGTGGCGAAGCGTCATGGAACGAATCGCATGGAATCAATATTTTATGGCGCAAAGCCACTTACTGGCGCTGCGCAGCACCTGCCAGCGGCTGATGGTCGGTGCGACTGTTGTCCGCGATAAACGTATTATCGCCGGCGGTTACAATGGCAGTGTCACAGGCAGCAAGCACTGTGTTGATGAAGGATGTTATGTAATCGATGGTCATTGCGTACGAACAGTGCACGCAGAAATGAATGCTCTTTTGCAATGTGCGAAATTCGGTGTGCCGACCGAAGGGGCTGAAATTTACGTGACGCATTTTCCGTGTCTGCAATGCTGTAAAGCTCTGATACAAGCTGGCATCAGAACGGTTTATTATGCAAGTGATTATAAAAATCATCCATATGCTGTTGATCTCTTTGCTGAAGCTGGTGTCACAACAGAACAGGTGGAGCTTGATGCAGTCGTAGTGGATACGAAGCCACAAGAGACACGCAGTCTGATGGAAAAAGTCGTGGACAAGCTCAAGCAGTTGGACGATACAGAAAGTCAACAGCTCGCTGAAGAAGCTGCGTCTCGTTATCAACTCCCAAACAAAGAACAAATATGATTGGTAGATGGCATATTGTTGCGCTGGCAGCCCTTGGCGGGATGCTGGCGCATTCCTTACATTTTTCGGTACTGCTAGTCATACTTGTTTGGCTGAGCCTGTTATATTACACAAAACGTATCCAATTTCCGCTCCTGCTTCTGTCTTCGATTGCTTCTCTTTTATTTTTCGCCAACAGTATCCTCGGACAAGAGATGCCTCCCCAACTGCCGCGCGATGAGCCGATTCAGCTTACTTCCTCTATATCAGATCTCTCCGAAACAAAAGAACGAATTCAATTCACTGCAAAAGATGCTTCTGGTTCGGCCTCTATCCTGGTGACATATTTCAAACAAGAAGAACATGAAACTGTATCTGGTTTATCTGCTGGAGCTCAATGTGTCATTAATGGCAGTCTTGCACAGCCTGAATCTGCCACTAATCCAGGACAATTTAACTTTCAACACTATTTACGAAAGCAAGGTATCTTCTATGAGCTAGAACTTCAGAATCTGGGGGATATCTCTTGTACTGGAACATCACAACTCGGTCAGTTGCTAAAGGCGCGAACTTCGTTTTTGCATAAAACTGATAAGATCCTTGATTCTCATACCGCTGCGTGGGTACAGGCGATGATAGCGGGGGAAGATAGCAATTTAGATGAGGAAACGGTGGAGCTGTTCAACCGCTGGAGCTTATCTCATATCCTTGCTATCAGCGGCATGCATATAGCATTATTTTCTGCGATCCTCTTCTTTCTCCTCACAAAACTACAAATTCTCACGATTGAAAAGACCTATTGGTTTTTATTTGTCTTCCTGGCTGTTTATCCTGTATTTGCGGGTGGTGAGCCTTCGGTATGGCGTTCTGCTTTAATGGTAATGCTCATTATGCTGCTTATGCGATTTAAGGTTAAGCTGCCGATTATTGATAGTATCAGTATAGTTTTCATACTTCTACTCGTACTCGATCCACATTATCTGTACCATATTGGTTTCCAATTTTCGTTTCTAGTCAGCTTGGCACTTTTATTGTCAGCCCGGTTATACACTGGTTCCTTTATCAGCGCACTGCTGGAAACAAGCCTATTAAGCCAGCTTGTCATCCTTCCTCTGCAGGTCTCCCAATTTTATTTCCTAAATCCATTGTCTGTTTTGATGAACCTTTTTGCTATTCCATTTTATACCTTTATTGCCATTCCGCTTTTATTACTAATCAGTATTCTGCTGTATCCTTTGCCACGATTTGCTGCTATCCTCGGAGAAAGTTTTCGATTTATCAATGAATTAGTGATTTGCATTATCGAATGGATAGATAGTATAGCCTTTTATCCTTGGGTGACAGGGGAGCTTCCGATGGGTATCTCCCTGCTATATTTTTTAGTTCTTATTTTATTTTGTTCTGCATGGGAAGAAGGAAGGCGAAGAAAGGCTCTTTGGTATGGGGCTTTGCTCACCTCAATTCCGCTTGCGGCAGTATTGTTGCCGTATACAAGCAGTACAGGATATGTAACTATGCTTGATATCGGGCAAGGAGATGCGTTTGTCATTGAATTGCCTTATCGAAGAGGTGTTTATTTAATTGATGCTGCTGGCAGTATCGGAATGGACTTTCAGCCAACTGATAAGAATTTCGAACAAGTTATCAAACCATATCTGTATGAGCGAGGGATTGTTAAAGTGGATGGCATCTTTGCAACGCATGCAGATCATGATCATATCGGGAGTATCGGCAAGCTGACAAAGGAGTTGCATGTGGAATGGGTGCGTACATCGGTCTATTTTGACCGTTCAAAGGCTAACCTATGGAATTCGGATACAAAGATAATTCCTTGGAAAGCTGGAGAGATGATCCGTCTACCAGGCTGGGAAATTCAGCTACTGGCTCCTTTCCGCGATAAAAAGGATCCAAACAAGAATTCGCTTGTCATGTATACGATGCTAGGCGGGAAGAGCTGGCTTTTTACCGGGGATATTGGTAAAGAGGAAGAAAAGGAAATCATCCGGCGATATCCGTCTTTACGAGCAGATGTGTTGAAGGTTGGACATCATGGCAGCGATACATCGACTGACCGAGTATTTCTTCAGCATTTGAAGCCGGAGACAGCGCTAGTTTCTGCTGGAAGGAACAACCGATATGGTCATCCGTCTCCAGAGGTGGTGGATAGCTTGTTACAACAAAACATCCGTATCTGGCGTACAGATACGGATGGGGCGGTCGTCTATGCCTTCTCAGGAAAGACAGGCACATTTAGCCCGTTCCTTCCATAAGATACGGTAGTTATAAATGAGGCAAATGAACTTACCAAAGGCAACAGTTACTTACCTCGATTAGCAAGAGTTGTCACCTATAACCTGAGTGCTATCAGGATAACCTAGAGGTAAGAAAACACCGCTTAGCGTTACAGCCTCCGGAGCTGGCTAACAAGAGCGTTCATATAGATTGGGGGGGAACATTCAATTGTTCTCCTCTGTTTCACCTTGCGTTAATTCCTATTTGCCGATACGATAAACAGTAGGATTACGTAGGAGTGAGAACATGTCATATACTGACGCTTTAAAAGCAATCAAGAAAAAGGATTTTTCACCTATATACTTACTATATGGTACGGAGTCTTATTTCATGCAGGATATAAAGGAAAAAATAGAGAAACAGTTCGCCCTTTCCGATGGAACAAATGTTTCCGTCTATGATTTGGAGGAAACCCCAATCCAGGAAGTCATTGCCGATGCAGAGGAATATCCTTTTTTCAGTGAACAAAAATTAATACTTGCTTATCATCCTTTCTTTCTGAAAGCAAAGCCGGATAAGTCCGCAGTGGACCATCGTTTGGAAAGCTTGGAGCAGTATGTAGAAAATCCAGCAGCATGGACGACACTCGTTTTGTTAGCTCCATATGAGAAGGTGGATGAGCGCAAGAAAATCATTAAAAGCATTAAAAAGACAGGACAAGCTGTCGCCTGTCTGCCGGTAAAAGAATGGGATTTATCAGATTGGATCGTTACGTTAAGCAAGGAGCATCAAATTGTGCTGGAGGATGAAGTCGCGGATTTGCTCATCCAGGAGGCTGGAACCGATCTTTCTATGCTGCGCGGAGAAATTGAGAAGCTTGCGCTCTATGCGGGTGAAGGAAGTAAAATAACTTTGGAGATTGCGGAATCACTTGTTTCCCATCAGCAGACAAGCTCTGGATTAAAGCTGGTTGACAGCCTAATGGCTGGTGACCTGGCGAAGGCGATTTACATCTTCCATGATTTGATCAAATTGAAGGAAGAACCGATTGCCTTGATAGCACTGCTTGCTTCCCAGTTCAGGACAATTCTGCATGTAAAGCTTCTGAAGCATAAAGGGTATAATCAAGCGAAGATGGCAGAAGTAACAAAGGTTCATCCATTTGTGATTAAGCTTGCTTTAAAGCGGGAAGCGCACTTCTCAGAAGAAGAATTGAAACATATTCTATTTCTAGCTGCCGAAACGGATGCAGATTTGAAGCAGGGACGTATGGAAAAGAACCTAGCGTTTGAACTTTTACTTCAGCAAATAGTGACAATACGAAAAAAAGCCCGGATGATTTAATAAACCGCCGGGCTTTTTTCTATTAAAAAACGATTCCTTCTAAAGGAATCGTTCTTCTAAGCATATTATGCGCCAATAGCGTTAACTTTTTTAGTCAAGTTAGACTTCTGACGGTTAGCTTTGTTGCGGTGGATAACACCACTTTGTGCAGCTTTATCAATTTTGCTTGAAGCTGTTAGAAGAGCTGTTTTAGCAGTTGCAGCATCGTTGTTGGAAACAGCTGTTTCCACGTGTTTCACTGCAGTACGCAAGTCGCTTTTCAAAGCTTGGTTTCTTAGACGGCTATCGTTGTTTACACGAACGCGTTTAATCGCTGATTTAATATTTGCCATGTTTGTTTCACCTCCGGCACATTTCATCTTACAACAAAAGCCATTGTACCAAAGCGGAGCGATGTTTTCAACAATTCTTTTCGCTGAAGGTGTCACTTTTCGTATGATTTGCTGTTAATCTGCTTATGCTAATGCTGACATTTGTGAAAAGTGGAGGGATGGTTTTGATTAAGCAGCTGCAAGTACGGACGGATTTAGCTATTGAAGCAAAGGATCTATATACATCGAGTGAACAGAAACAGGGAACGGCAGCAGGTATCTCTGTGACAGAGAAAAAAACAGAAGGTATCACCGTTAATTATGTACAAGTGAACGAAGAAGGATCAAAGCAGATAGGGAAGAAACCAGGTATCTATATTACGATTCATACGGATGCAATAAAGAATCAGGATACAAAACAGGAAGAAGAGACAGCGCTTGTACTTGCCAAGGAGCTGGAACAAATGCTGGCTGAAAACAACATTCCTACGGATGCGACTGGTTTGATAGTCGGACTGGGAAACTGGAATGTAACACCGGATGCTTTAGGACCGGAAGTGATTGAGAAAATCATGGTCACTAATCATTTATTCAAGCTGCAGCCTGAATCAGTGGAAGAAGGTTACCGGCCGGTTTCTGCAGTATCGCCGGGCGTAATGGGTACTACTGGAATCGAAACAAGCACCCTTATCCATGGGATTATCGAAAAAACGAAGCCAGACTTTGTGATAGCGGTGGATGCTTTAGCTGCTCGTTCGGTCAGTCGCGTGAATAGTACAATCCAGTTATCCGACACAGGCATCCATCCAGGCTCAGGTGTGGGCAATAAACGGAAAGAGCTGAGCAAAGAAACACTTGGTATTCCTGTTTTCAGTATTGGCGTTCCTACAGTTGTCGATGCGGTGACAATTACGAGTGATACTATCGATTACCTCTTCAAGCATTTCGGCAGAGAGTGGAATGAGAAGGATAAGCCTTCTAAAGCACTTGTACCTGCAGGTATGCGATTTGGGAAAAAGGAACTTACAGAAGAAGATCTGCCGAACGAGGAGCAGCGGCAGGCGATATTCGGAATGGTTGGCGGTCTTGCTGAAGAAGAGAAACGTCAGCTAATTCATGAAGTGCTGACGCCGCTTGGGTCTAACCTTATGGTAACACCGAAGGAAGTAGATGGGTTTATTGCCGATATGGCTCATGTCATTGCAGCTGGCATTAATGGCGCTCTTCATGAAAAGGTTAATCCGGCAAATCTCTCGGATTACACACGCTGATTTCTTTCAGAGGTTCTACTTCAAGCTTCTCTCTCATAGATTCTAGTAGAGTTCAACTAGATTCAAAAAGAGAGGAGCTTCTTTCTTGGGAAAAAAGAAGAACAGCTATAAGCGAAAGCGTTCAGGCGTACTTTTCATATATAAGCGGACACTCATACTTGTCGGCTCCATCCTTTTTCTATTAACTGGTATAGCGGCGCTAACTTCCGCTGGGCCGGCATACCGGCTGTCTTCTCAAGCGATTACAGAATGGACAAGGCAGCTAGACAGCAGCATTTATCTGCATATACTCGGTAACGAAAACAAGATTTTCGAAAGTGTTAGACCAGAAGAAGCTCCTTCAATCCAACTTTCAGCCGTTCTTATGCAAATGCTGACAACAATTAAACCGGATGACCCGCGCACATTGCTCGGTTCCGAGATTCCAGGCTTCTCTTTATATGAAAACCAGATCGTCATTGCGGGAGAAGGGACAAACTATACGAACCTGCCAATTGAGTCGGCTCAGCCAGATCATGTTATCGAGGAAGAGCCAACAGAAGATAAGGAAGAAGAGACACCGCCAGAAGAAGCTCAGAATCCACCTGAGGATAGTCAAGAACAAAAAGATGAGGAGCCTGCACCTTCAACGGGTGATAAAGATGTTGTTTATATCTATTACACGCATAATCAGGAGTCTTATTTGCCGTCGTTGGATGCAGACCAGAAAGACAATGCTTATAACAAAAATGCTAATGTCACCGATGCTGGTGAGGCGATGGCGAAACGACTGGAAGAGCTCGGTATCGGTACGATAGCTGACCAGACAGATATAGGAGCTATTCTAAATGAAAATGGCATGGCTTATCACCAATCCTATGATGCTTCAAGAGGAGTAGTTGAAGCTGCTGT
Source organism: Terribacillus sp. AE2B 122 (assembly GCF_902497585.1). NCBI lineage: Bacteria > Bacillati > Bacillota > Bacilli > Caryophanales > Bacillaceae > Terribacillus > Terribacillus sp. AE2B 122. The sequence continues at coordinate 333,161 of NZ_LR700942.1, forward strand.
AGCTGAAAATAAAGATGTTTCCTTTGTTTTCGATATTCATCGGGATAGCTTGCAACGGAAAGACACCACCAAGGAGATCGACGGTAAAACATATGCAAAGGTCGTATTCGTCGTCGGTGCGGAGAATAAAGAATATGAAAAGAACTTGAAGCTGGCATCGGATCTGCACAAGAAGATTGAAGAGAACTATCCCGGCTTAAGTAGGGGTGTCATCACGAAAAAAGGTGCAGGGGTCGACGGCGTTTATAATCAGGATGTTTCTGACAAAGCAGCTCTTCTGGAAATAGGGGGAGTGGAGAATACATTGGATGAAGCAACACGGACAGCAGAATTGTTTGCGGAGATATTTGCGGATTATTACTGGGAAGCAGAAAAAGTTCAAGGAGGACAAGCGGAATGAAATATGTAGTGGTTGTTCTGACGATGCTGACATTGTTCTTTGGCGGTATTTTAATCGGGATGGAAAAAGAGGATGCGCAGCTGGCAGAGCAGCCGCCCGCTGTGCAGCAGCAGGAAGGACAGTTGACTGCATCTTCCTCATTTGAGGGTGTAAAAAGTGAACCGGTGCTTGAAAATACAGCACCTGTTTCGGATGAAGGAGCAGATAGCTCCATCGTCCAGCAGCTGGCAAGCGGACTTGGAAGTCTATTCACAGGTATCTGCTCTGTCATCATTACAGCGATTGAACAGCTTTCCGTTGCTTTGTTCGGCTGAGGCAAAAGCGCTTAAAAACATTGAATAAACAGGGCGCAATTGCTATAATCAATGCTAGTTATTGTTACGGTTGCTTCTTAATAGGCAGCTTCGGACAATTTAGGAGTGATTTTGATTGGTAGAGACAAACAGACGAAATCAGCAGCATGTGCGGAATTTCTCGATCATTGCACACATCGATCACGGGAAGTCTACACTGGCTGACCGTATTCTGGAGAAGACGAAAGCTCTTACTGCGCGTGAAATGAAGGCGCAGTATTTGGATGCGATGGATTTGGAAAGAGAGCGCGGCATTACAATCAAGCTGAATGCAGTGCAACTTGAATACGAACGGGAAAATGGTGAGACATATATATTCCATTTGATAGATACACCGGGACATGTCGATTTTACATATGAGGTATCCCGGAGTTTGGCAGCCTGTGAAGGTGCCATCCTTGTAGTGGATGCTGCTCAGGGTATCGAAGCCCAAACATTGGCCAATGTTTACTTGGCGATGGATAATGACTTGGAAATCATACCGGTCATCAATAAAATCGATTTACCGAGTGCCGACCCAGATCGGGTTAAACAGGAAATCGAGGATGTTATTGGAATCGATGCGAGTGATGCAATTCTAGCATCAGCTAAAGCAGGAATCGGTATAGAAGAGATTTTAGAGGCAATTGTCGACCGGATTCCGCCACCGAAAGGGAATCAGGAAGCGCCGTTAAAAGGGCTGATCTTTGACTCTTTGTATGATTCCTATCGCGGTGTTGTAGCTTATACGTGTATAAAAGAGGGTTCAGTAAAAGTAGGCGACAAGATCCACATGATGGCTACAGGCAAGGAATTTGAAGTCAATGAGGTCGGTGTGTTTAATCCGTCACCAGTTAAAAAGGACGAGCTAGTCGTTGGTGATGTCGGCTATTTAACTGCCTCTATTAAAAACGTAAGTGATACGCGAGTAGGGGATACCATTACATTAGCTGATAATCCAGCCAGTGAGGCACTTCCCGGCTATCGCCGCTTGAATCCGATGGTTTATTGCGGCTTGTTCCCAGTTGATGCGAGCAACTACAATGATTTGCGTGAAGCACTGGAGCGATTGGAGCTGAACGATAGTTCCTTGCAATATGAAGCTGAGACATCCCAGGCACTTGGCTTCGGATTCCGCTGTGGTTTCCTTGGTCTTTTGCACATGGAGATCATCCAAGAACGGATCGAACGTGAATTCAATATTGATTTGATCACGACAGCACCAAGTGTTATCTACAATGTCGTCATGACTGATGGCAGCGAAGTTCGAGTCGACAACCCGGCGGCTTTGCCAGATGCACAATCACGTACGGAAGTGCAAGAGCCATATGTAAAAGCGACAATCATGGTACCGAATGATTATGTTGGTACAGTCATGGAGCTATGCCAGAAGAAACGCGGTGATTTCCAGGACATGCAATACTTGGACGATGTCCGTGTAAATGTTGTATACGAAATCCCGCTTTCTGAGATCGTGTATGACTTCTTCGATCAGCTGAAATCCCAAACTAAAGGATATGCAAGCTTCGATTATGAACTGGTAGGTTACAAGGCATCTGATCTGCAGAAGATGGATATTCTTTTGAATGGCGACACGATAGATGCTCTATCCTTCATCGTACACCGTGATTTTGCTTTCGACCGCGGTAAAGCAATAGTAGAAAAACTGAAGGCGTTAATTCCGCGTCAGCAGTTCGAAGTACCAGTCCAGGCTGCAATTGGAAATAAAATTGTTGCCCGTTCTAATATTAAAGCGATGCGTAAGAATGTCTTGTCCAAGTGTTATGGAGGAGATATATCCCGTAAACGTAAATTACTTGAAAAGCAAAAAGAAGGTAAGAAACGGATGAAGATGGTCGGTTCCGTGGAAGTTCCACAAGAAGCGTTCATGGCCATCCTGCAAATGGACGACGAATAAATAACAGACAACCCTTGTCCTTAATCAGACAAGGGTTTGTCATTGCGGAAGGAGGCAGCATGATGAACGAAGTGAAATCCGCTTATATTCATATACCTTTCTGTGAACAACTTTGTCATTACTGTGACTTTACGAAGTTTTTCTATCGTGAAGATAGTGCAGATGAATATGTAGAAGCATTACGGAAGGAAATAGAGCATTATATTCCGAATAGACAGCAAATGAACACGATTTTCGTTGGCGGAGGTACACCTACGGCATTAAATATGCAGCAGCTGGAACATGTACTGAAGAGTGTTGATAGTGCATTTGATGTTCACGCAGCTAGAGAATATACATTCGAAGCAAACCCCGGGGACTTATCATTAGAGAAGGCAAAGCTGCTTAAGCATTACGGGGTGGATCGAATCTCCCTTGGCGTTCAAGTGTTTGATGATAAACTGCTGGAGGCCATCGGCCGTGTCCATCGAGTCAAACATGTATATGAAAGTCTTGATCTGTTAAAACAGGCTGGCTTTGACAATATTAGTATCGACTTGATATATGCACTGCCGGGACAAACTTTGGAGCAGTTTGGGCATACTGTGGAAGAAGCCCTGCAGTTCGATTTGCCGCACTATTCTTCTTACTCACTTCAGATTGAACCAAAAACAGTATTTTATCAGCGTTACAAAAAGGGTACATTGAAAAAGGCGCCGGAAGAATTAGAAGCAAATATGTACAATCTGCTGCGCGATGAAATGAAGGCGCATGGCAGAGAACAATATGAGGTAAGTAATTTCGCACTGCCGGGCAAGGAAAGCCAGCATAATCTTGCATACTGGAATAATGATTTCTACTATGGACTTGGTGCAGGGGCTCATGGATACTTGCCAGGACGTCGCGTTATCAACATTCGTCCACTCCCTGCTTATCTGAAGCAAGCGAATGAAAATGGTATTCCTGTTTTACATGAGGAGCCGATTGGCCGTAAAGAGCGCATCGAGGAAGAACTTTTCCTTGGACTTCGGAAGAAAACCGGAGTGAATAAAGTAAGTTTCCGTAACAAATTCGGTATCGAGCTCACAGATGTTTATCGTAAACCATTGGATCTGCTGATTAGCAAAGGCTGGCTCATAGAGGATGCTGAACATGTTGCCATGACCGAAGATGGATTCTTGTTCGGAAACGATGTATTTCAAGAGTTCCTTTTAGAAGAAGAACCGGCAAGCGTTTCGAATTGACAATTTTTCTAGGCTTTGTTACCTTATATGTATATTTAGCACTCCCCATAAACGAGTGCTAATCGAGGTGATGATCATGCTGACAGAAAGACAGCTGCGTATCCTTCAGGTTATAGTCGATGATTTCATTCAAACGGCGCAGCCGATCGGTTCGCGTGCTATCTCCAATAAGCAGGATGTTGCCTATAGTGCAGCAACGATTCGTAATGATATGGCTGAATTGGAGCAGTTTGGCTTGATCGAGAAGACGCATACCTCATCCGGAAGAATACCTTCCGAAAAGGGCTATCGCTTCTACGTGGATCATCTGCTGACACCGTTTCATTTATCGCGCCAGGATACGTCAGCAATCAAACAGACATTTTCGACGAATATTCGTCAGATGGAAGAAGTCGTACAGCAATCCGCCGCTCTGCTTTCAGAGCTGACCAACTACACTAGTATCATCTTGGGACCGGAAATGCTGGAGACAAAGCTTAAGCATATCCAGATTCTGACTTTGTCCGACTTTAGTGCTGTCATGATTTTAGTAACAGACACTGGTCATGTGGAACATAAATCCTTCCGAATACCGGATGGGATGGACCATGCTGAAATGGAAAAGGTAGTGAATATCCTGAATGACCGTTTAGCTGGGGTACCGCTTATGATGGTGCCTGGCAGACTCAAGTCGGAAGTACAGGAACTGCTTAAGCAGCACACCGTCCATTTTGATACAATGTTCGCCTATCTGCGCTCGTTCATGGAAACGGAACAGCCGCTCAAGCTATATTTCGGCGGCAAAACAAACATTCTGATGCAGCCCGATTTTCAGGATTTGAATAAGCTGCGAAGCCTATATACAATGATTGAGGAAGAAGGCGAGACGATTGCACGTCTACTCAAGGGAGAACAGAATGGTCTGCATGTTTCCATCGGCACAGAGAACAAGCTGAGTGCGATGCAGGATTGCAGTTTTGTCACTGCGAGTTACACAGCTGATGGCATACACATGGGAACCGTTGCCTTGCTGGGTCCAACCAGAATGGAATATTCCCGGGTAATGTCGTTGATGCACGTATTAACGAACAAACTGACCAGCGCTTATCAGGACTGGCAGAAATGAGTTGAATATGGCTTGCTTCACAGCAAGCCTTTCATATAAGCAATGCTTTTCAGGAGGTGACCATCATGGCAAATGAAGAAAAAGAAAAAGTGAATGAAACCGAAGAGCAGGAAGCTGTTGAAGCAGAAGTGATTGATGCAGCCCCATCTGAGGAATCCGAAACTAACAATGAAGGTAGCGAACAACTAGCACAGCTCGAGCAAGAAAAAAACGAGATGTACGACCGTCTGCTTCGCTTGCAGGCTGAGTATGATAACTTCCGCAAGCGTACACAGAAGGAAAAAGAAGCTGCCAGCAAATATAGATCTCAGGATTTGGCGGAAGCTTTGCTTCCAGTTGTCGACAACTTGGATCGTGCCCTTCAAACTGTTCAGGATGAAGAAGCGAACAAAGGTTTCGTCGATGGTATCCGCATGGTACATCGTCAATTATTAGATGCTTTCGAAAACCAAGGTATCGAAACTATCGAAACAGTTGGACAGACTTTCGATCCGCATTTGCACCAAGCAGTCATGCAGGTGGAAAATGACGAATACGAACCAAATACTGTCGTACAGGAATTGCAAAAAGGCTATAAGCTGAAAGACCGTGTCATTCGACCGGCTATGGTTCAAGTGAATCAATAAAGCACTACATATGCTGTAGAGGAGGAAAAATACAAAATGGGTAAAATCATTGGTATTGACTTAGGTACAACAAACTCTTGTGTGTCCGTAATGGAAGGTGGAGAAGCTCGCGTTATCCCGAACCCGGAAGGTAACCGAACAACTCCATCCGTTGTAGCATTCAAAAACGGAGAAAGACAAATTGGTGAAGTGGCGAAGCGTCAGGCAATCACGAACCCGAACACAATCCAATCCATTAAACGTCATATGGGTACAGATTACAAAGTGGAAATCGAAGGCAAATCTTACACACCTCAAGAAATTTCTGCAATCATCTTGCAGTACATTAAATCTTTCGCTGAAGATTATCTAGGTGAAACTGTTGATAAAGCAGTTATCACAGTTCCGGCATACTTCAACGATGCAGAGCGACAAGCAACGAAAGATGCTGGTAAAATTGCAGGTCTTGAAGTAGAACGTATCATCAACGAACCGACAGCAGCAGCGCTTGCTTACGGTATCAATACAGAAGAAGATCAAACAATCCTTGTATATGACCTTGGCGGCGGTACATTCGACGTTTCCATCCTTGATATTGGCGATGGTACTTTCGAAGTAGTTTCTACTGCAGGTGACAACCGTCTTGGCGGTGATGATTTCGACCAAGTGATTATTGATCATCTTGTAGCGGAATTCAAAAAAGAGAACGGCATCGACCTTTCTAAAGATAAAATGGCAATGCAACGTTTGAAAGATGCCGCTGAAAAAGCGAAGAAAGATCTTTCAGGCGTTACGCAAACACAAATTTCCCTTCCGTTCATCACGGCTGGTGCAGAAGGTCCGCTTCACTTGGAGCTTGCTCTATCTCGTGCTAAATTCGATGAGATTTCTGCTGATTTGGTTGAGCGTACAATGGGACCTACTCGCCAAGCGCTTCGTGATGCAGACCTTTCTGCAAGCGAAATTGACAAAGTTATCCTAGTTGGTGGTTCTACTCGTATCCCAGCTGTTGTAGAAGCAATCAAAAAGGAAACTGGTAAAGATCCTTCTAAAGGAGTTAACCCGGATGAAGTAGTTGCACTTGGTGCAGCAATTCAGGGTGGTGTCCTTCAAGGTGATGTGAAAGACGTCGTACTTCTTGACGTTACTCCACTTTCCCTAGGTATCGAAACAATGGGCGGCGTGTTCACGAAATTGATCGAACGCAACACGACAATTCCGACAAGCCACTCCCAAGTATTCTCTACTGCTGCTGATAATCAGACAGCTGTTGATATCCATGTTCTTCAAGGTGAGCGTGAAATGGCTTCTTACAATAAAACACTTGGCCGTTTCCAATTGACGGATATTCCGCCAGCACCACGTGGTGTACCGCAAGTTGAAGTATCTTTTGATATCGACTCCAACGGTATTGTAAACGTACGTGCGAAAGATCTTGGCACAAACAAAGAACAATCCATTACAATCAAGTCTTCTTCAGGTCTTTCTGATGAGGAAGTAGAAAAAATGGTAAAAGAAGCAGAAGATAATGCTGAGGAAGATAAAAAACGCCGCGAAGAAGTAGATCTTCGCAACGAAGCTGATCAGCTTGTCTTCCAAACAGATAAAACATTGAAAGATCTTGCTGAAAATGTTTCTGAAGAAGATAAACAAAAAGCAGAAGCAGCAAAAGAGGAACTTAAGAAAGCATTGGAAGGTTCCGACTATGAAGACATCAAAGTGAAAAAAGATGCGCTTTCCGAGCAAGTTCAAGCATTGTCTGTAAAATTGTATGAGCAAGCAGCACAGGCTCAGCAAGCACAGCAAGAGCAAGGCGGAGAAAAAGCAGACGACGATGTCGTAGATGCTGATTTCGAAGAAGTAAACGACGATAAAGACAAAAAGTAAGACGATAAGTAAAATTTAGTATCACCCGACAAGTCAAAGCCGCTTTTAAGCAGCTTTGACTTGTTACATGTTTAGCGCATTTGCTGCCTTTATGGCTTAATGGTATGATAAAATTTATGTATAAGAGAGAGTCGGGAGAGTGATTGTCAGTGAGTAAGCGGGATTACTACGATGTGCTTGGTGTCGGTAAAGAGGCCTCGAAGGAAGAAATAAAAAAAGCATATCGCAAACTTGCGCGCCAATACCACCCAGATGTGAATAAGGCGGAAGATGCAGCCGATAAGTTCAAAGAGGCAAAAGAAGCCTATGAAGTACTCGGCAATGAACAAAAACGTACCCAGTATGATCAGTTTGGGCATGCCGGACCGCAGAGCCAAGGCTTCGGCGGAGCTGGAGCTCAAGATTTCGGCGGATTTGGCGACATATTCGATATGTTCTTCGGTGGCGGCGGACGCCGCAGTGATCCGAATGCGCCTCGTCAAGGTGCTGATTTACAATACACTATGACACTTAGCTTTGAGGAAGCAATCTTCGGAAAAGAAACCGATATTGAGATTCCTAAAGAAGAGGAATGTGATACATGTCACGGTTCAGGAGCTAAACCAGGTACCAAGCCGAAGACTTGTACGCACTGTAACGGAAGCGGACAGCTTAATGTGGAACAAAATACACCATTTGGCCGTGTTGTGAACCGTCGTGTATGTAACACATGTAATGGAACAGGTAAAATAATTCCGGATAAGTGTAAGACATGCAGTGGTTCAGGACGAGTACGCAAACGCAACAAAATCCATATCAAAGTCCCAGCAGGTATCGACGATGGTCAGCAGATCCGTGTATCTGGTAAAGGAGAAGCCGGTGTTAATGGAGGGCCTCCAGGAGATCTTTATGTAGTTATTCAAGTCCGCAGTCATGAGTTCTTTGACCGGGAAGGCGACAATATTTATTGTGAAATGCCGATTACATTTGCTCAAGCAGCACTTGGTGATGAAATTGAAGTACCGACAGTTCATGGTGCAGTGAGTCTTAAAGTTCCTGCAGGTACTCAAACAGGCCGCACATTCCGCCTTAAAGGCAAAGGTTCGCCAAACGTACGCGGATATGGTCAAGGAGATCAGCATGTGAAAATTCGTGTTGTAACACCAACGAATTTATCAGACCGTCAGAAGGAGCTATTGCGTGAGCTCAACGATATTAGCGGTAATGACCCAACTGATGAACAGCATGACAGCATTTTTACACGTATGAGACGTGCGTTCAAAGGTGAGTCTTAATAAAAGGAGTGACGTGTACGTGAAATGGGCGGAGCTGTGTATCCATACAACGAATGAAGCGATTGAGCCGATTTCTAATATCCTGCATGAAGCAGGTGCCAGTGGTGTTGTGATCCAAGATCCAGAAGATTTGGTTAAGGATCACAAAACAACTTTTGGTGAAATCTATGCGCTGGATCCAAATGATTACCCGGCAGAAGGCATCTTTGTGAAAGCATATTTGCCTCTTAACAGTTTCTTGAACGAATCTGTGAATGAGATCAAGTCTGCAATCACGAATCTAAAAGAATATCAGATTGACATCGGAGCAAACGAAGTATCAGTCAGTGAAGTGGATGAAGAAGATTGGTCTACAGCCTGGAAGAAATACTACAAACCAGTGAAGATCTCCGAAAAGTTCACTATCATACCAACTTGGGAAGAGTATACCCCAGTAGCAAGTGATGAAGTGATCATGGAACTTGATCCAGGCATGGCTTTTGGTACAGGAACTCATCCGACGACAGTACTAAGTGTACAGGCAATTGAGCGTTATATAAATAAAGGCGACATTGTGATTGATGTTGGTTCTGGTTCTGGTGTGCTGAGCATCGCTGCCGTACTGCTTGGTGCTGAGCATGTACATGCATTTGATTTAGATGATGTAGCTGTCAACAGTACCAAGATAAATGCAGAGCTGAATCAAGCAGCTGACCGTATTACGGCAAGTGCGAATAATTTGCTTGAAGGCGTTGAGGTTGAAGCGGATGTTATCGTATCGAATATCCTTGCTGAAATCATCCTGAAATTCACAGATGACGCATTCAAATTGATTAAACCAGGCGGTTTGTTCATTACGAGTGGCATTATTAGCCAGAAGAAAGGCGACGTTAAAGACGCCTTGATCGCATCTGGTTTCGATATTGTTGAAGTCAATGAAATGGAAGATTGGGTCGCCATCATTGCAAAGAAGAATTAAGGCAGAGGTGAGCGTATGCAGCGCTATTTCGTAGAACCTGCCAATTGGCAGGATAACCGAATTATATTGCGTGGACAGGATGCCCATCACATTATTCGCGTGATGCGGATGAAAACAGGTGAAACAATTATCTGTGTTCATCCGGATGGGCATGCAGCAAAATGTGAGATTGACGAATTGGCGTCAGATTATGTTGCTGTATCCGTAGTAGAAAAAGTCGATATGAATACGGAAATGCCAGTATCAGTGTCGATTGCCCAAGGACTTCCCAAGGGTGACAAACTGGAATGGATCGTGCAGAAAGGAACGGAATTGGGTGCAGCTGCATTTCTCCCTTTCCAAGCTGCTCGATCCGTTGTAAAATGGGACGAGAAAAAGAAGGACAAGAAGCGGCAGCGGCTCGAAAAGATTGCCAAAGAAGCTGCAGAGCAGTCCAGCCGCTTGATTATCCCAGCGATCGAAGATGTGCAATCCTTCCAAATGCTGCTTGATAGCAGCGATACATATAAGCACAAATTGTTCGCTTATGAAGAGGCGGCAAAAGGATTGAAGGCAGAGCCGCTTCGCTCTGTTTTCCAGCACATTTCACCATCAGATAATGTGCTTGTTGTAATCGGTCCAGAGGGCGGATTCAGTGAATCAGAAGCAGATGCGCTTCAAGATGCAGGCTTTGCACCTATCAGGCTCGGGCCTCGTATTTTACGCACGGAAACCGCACCATTGTATATGTTGGCAAGTCTATCGTACCATTTTGAAGAATGAGGTGTTTTACCATGCCTACAGTGGCATTCCACACATTAGGTTGTAAAGTAAACCATTATGAGACGGAAGGTATTTGGCAGAAGTTCAAAGCTCAGGGCTATGAAAGGGTGGATTTTGATCACCAGTCTGACGTGTATGTTGTCAACACATGCACCGTTACGAACACTGGGGATAAGAAAAGCCGCCAAGTCATCCGCCGGGCTGTACGAAAAAATCCTGAAGGTGTCATTTGTGTTACCGGTTGTTATGCGCAGACTTCACCTGGTGAGATCATGGAGATTCCGGGAGTGGACATCGTTGTAGGTACACAGGGCCGGGACAAGATGATTGAGCATATCGAGGAATTCAAGGTGAAGAAAGAGCCGATCAACGGAGTTTCAAACATCATGAAAAACCGTGTCTTCGAGGAAATGGATGTACCTGCCTTTACTGATCGTACGCGTGCGTCATTGAAAATTCAGGAAGGCTGCAATAACTTCTGTACCTTCTGTATCATACCTTGGTCCCGCGGATTGCTGCGTTCTCGTAACCCGGAGGATGTCATGAAACAGGCCCAGCAGCTTGTGGATGCTGGATACAAGGAAATCGTCCTTACTGGAATCCATACCGCAGGATACGGTGAAGATATGCAGGATTACAATTTTGCGAAATTGCTCCGGGAATTGGAAAATAACGTTCGCGGATTGAAACGGATTCGTATTTCATCCATTGAAGCGAGTCAGATTACGGATGAAGTCATCCAAGTACTGGATGAATCTGAGAAGATCGTACGTCACTTGCATATTCCGCTTCAATCTGGTTCTGATTCCGTTTTGAAACGCATGCGCCGAAAATATTCTTCAGACTTCTATCGCAGCAAAATTGATAAAGTGAAGAAAGCTTTGCCTAACCTTGCCATTACGAGTGATGTAATTGTCGGATTCCCAGGTGAGACAGAAGAGGAATTCATGGAAACATATCGTTTCATCCAGGAAATCGGCTATAGCGAGCTTCACGTGTTCCCCTATTCTAAACGTACAGGAACGCCTGCTGCACGTATGACGGATCAAGTGGATGACGAGACAAAGAATGAGCGTGTCCATCGTCTTATTACTCTATCGGATCAGCAAGCGAAAGAATATGCTTCTCAGTTCGAGAATGAAGTTTTGGAAGTCATTCCGGAAGAACTTTATGATGAAAAAGAATCCGACACGTTATATGTTGGCTATACGGATAACTATTTGAAAGTGAAATTTGAAGCAACACCGGACATGGTTGGTAAGATTGTCCGAGTGAAGCTGACAAAAGCTGGCTATCCGTATAATGAAGGTCAATTCGTCCGGGTAATGGATGATGAGGAAGCAAGCGTAACTATCTAACTTGACTATAAAAGGAGTTATTTCTCTTGGAAAATATCGCTGCATATATTGATCACACACTACTAAAGCCGGATGCGACAAAGGAACAGATCGACGTGATTGTCCAGGAAGCGGCAACACACAAATTCGCTTCTGTCTGTGTTAATCCATACTGGGTTTCCCATTGTGCCCAGCAGCTAAAAGATACGGATGTAAAGGTTTGTACTGTCATTGGATTCCCGCTTGGTGCTTCGACTAGCGCCGTAAAAGCTTTGGAAACAAAGGATGCTATTGAAAAAGGTGCTGGTGAGATCGATATGGTCATCAACGTTGGTGCTTTGAAATCTGGCGACTTAGTGACAGTTGAGTCTGACATCCGTGCAGTTGTGGAAGCAGCAGCAGGTGTACTGACGAAAGTGATTATTGAGACATCCTTGCTGACTGAAGAAGAAAAAGTAACCGCTTGTGAGCTTGCTGTGAAAGCAGGAGCTGATTTCGTCAAGACATCTACTGGATTCTCCGGTGGCGGTGCGACAGTAGAAGATATTAAATTGATGCGTAAGACTGTTGGTCCGGACATCGGTGTAAAGGCTTCCGGTGGCGTACGTGATCGCGAAGCTACGCTTGCTATGATCGAAGCGGGCGCTACTCGTATCGGTGCCAGCGCGGGTGTTCAGATCATCGCAGGCGTTACTGGAAGCAGCGATTACTAAGAACAATTGTGAAATGTGCATGAATCCTGCACCTTTCTATTGACCAGGATTTAGCATTATATTATAATGAGCAAAGACATATGCAGCAGTGCATATGAGTTAGCACATTGTTGTATGCTTCGGAGGGAGGGAAATTAGCATGTCAAACACTACTCGCGTTCGCAAAAACGAGTCTCTTGAAGATGCTCTTCGTCGCTTTAAGCGCACTGTTTCTAAAAGCGGTACTCTATCTGAATACCGTAAGCGTGAATTTTACGAAAAACCTAGTGTTCGTCGCAAGAAAAAATCTGAGGCGGCTAGAAAGCGTAAGTAAGCAAAGAGGGTGCAAAGAGATATGTCATTAACAGAACGTCTGAACCAGGATATGAAGACTGCGATGAAAGCAAGGGATAAGGAAACGCTCAGCGTAATCCGTATGGTGAAAGCTGCCCTGCAGAATGAAGCAATTCGTACTGGAAATGACACGCTGTCAGAAGATGAAGAACTTACCGTTTTATCTCGTGAGGTAAAACAACGAAAAGATTCCCTCCAAGAATTCCAAGAAGCTGGACGCGATGATCTTGCTCAGAAGCTTGAAGCTGAGCTTCAAGTTCTAAAAGATTATATGCCAGAACAGCTTTCGGAAGAAGAACTTGAAGACATTATTAAACAGACCATCACGGAGGTAGGAGCTACTTCCAAGAAAGACATGGGCTCAGTCATGAGCGCTGTTATGCCGAAAGTCAAAGGCAAAACCGATGGTTCTTTAGTTAATAAACTCGTGAATAAGCACTTGTCTTAACTGATAGTTATATGAATATCTAATGGAAATCCCAATCATTGAATGATTGGGATTTCTGCTTTTTTACGAAAGTTTATTTACATATGAAACCTTTTATTAATCCAAGCGTATAAGTTACTGTACATAACAACTGAAACGAAACCAGTCGGGGTCAGGAGGATTTCTATGCTGCAATATATCACGCTTCCAAGCCTTCAAACTGCGATGCACAGCTTCAGCGAAACGATGCAGACGTGGATCACTTCTCCAGTTCTTGTAACAATCCTGCTTTCTATAGCTTTTGCTGGATTGGCTGTCGAGATGTTCACGCCGGGTTTTGGAGCGGGCGGAATACTAGGGATCGCTGCTGGAGGGATTTTTCTGTACGGACACATTGCGGCAGGACTAGTGACAAATATGGATATTCTGCTTTTGACTGCGGCTATCATTTTACTTGTCTTGGAATTATTCGTACCTGGAGGCATAGTGGGCATACTTGGAATGATAGGGTTGCTTTGGGCGTTGTTCCGTATGTCGGCAGACAGAGCCGATATGATGATTAGCGTCAGTATTGCTTTTATTGTTACAATTGTAGCTGTCATCTATGTGATTCGTATCGTCGGTTTCGAAAAGGGTATGTTCAAGCCGATGATCCTCCAGGAAACTCTTAGGCCTGATACGCTTCCGATTTTAACGTCTATCATCGGGAAACGTGGTGTGGCAAAAACACCGCTGCGACCGTCAGGTGTCGCTGAAATCGAGAGTGGGGTAATGGATGTCATCACAGAGGGCAGGTATGTTGCTAAAGGGTCTGAAATAGTTGTTATCCGTACTGAAGGCAAGAAAATCATCGTCAGTCCTGTGACGAACAAGGAGGAAACAGAATGAATCAAGATATTATTGTACCGATTATTATTGCTGCAGTCATTTTGATTGCTTTGATTATCCTATTTACTTTCGTACCAGTTGCATTGTGGATCAGTGCTCTGGCAGCAGGTGTCCGTATCAGCATCTTCACATTGGTAGGGATGCGTTTAAGACGTGTTATCCCATCACGTGTAATCAATCCATTGATTAAAGCCCACAAAGCAGGCTTGAAGGTCGATACAAACCAGCTGGAGAGTCATTACCTGGCAGGCGGTAATGTCGACCGTGTCGTCAATGCACTTATTGCGGCACACCGTGCGAATATCGAATTGCCATTTGAACGCTCAGCAGCAATCGATCTTGCTGGTCGTGATGTATTAGAAGCTGTACAAATGAGCGTCAATCCGAAAGTAATTGAAACACCGTTCATTTCAGGTGTGGCGATTGATGGTATCGAAGTGAAGGCGAAAGCTCGTATAACCGTGCGTGCCAATATCGACCGACTTGTGGGTGGTGCCGGAGAGGATACCATCATTGCACGTGTAGGGGAAGGTATTGTCAGTACCATCGGTAGCTCCAAAAACCATAAGAATGTATTGGAAAACCCGGACAAAATCTCACACAATGTGTTGGAGCGTGGTTTGGACTCCGGTACGGCATTTGAAATTCTGTCCATCGATATCGCAGACATTGATATCGGTAAAAACATCGGGGCGATGCTTCAAACGGATCAGGCGGAGGCAGATAAGAATATCGCCCAAGCCAAAGCTGAGGAACGTCGTGCGATGGCTGTAGCACAAGAGCAGGAAAACTTAGCGCGCGTACAAGAAATGCGTGCGAAGGTAGTAGAAGCAGAAGCAGAAGTCCCGCTTGCGCTTGCTGAGGCACTACGTTCAGGTAATATGGGCGTAATGGATTATATGAACTATCAGAACATCAATGCAGATACAACGATGCGCGATAGCATTGGAGACTTATCTAATGGTGAAGAAGAAGAACGTTAAGATATAGAAAGGTGGCAGGTGCATGTTTGATATGTTGCAATTTCTCGTGCCGTTAGCAATTGCTGCCATTGCTTTCTTTTTTAACGCAGCAGCCAAAAAAGGGGATAAAGAAAATAACGATCCCCGACGGACGCAGCCTCCGGTCAAGAACTGGCAGGAGAAGCAGCCGCGCACAAACAAAGAACAGCGTCAGCAGAAGCAAGTAAAGGCACCAGAACTAATTCAAGCGGAGCAAAAGGCCGATGAATTTAGAAAGCAGGCAACTGAGGCAATTCAACAAGTTGTGGAAGTACGTAGTGCCTCTTCTGTCCGTCAGGGTAAAAAAGGTCAACAGATAACCAAGCCAATCAGGCTGAAACGGCTGACCAGCAAACAATTAGCGGAACAAGTGCTCTGGTCGGAGATACTCGGAGAACCACGTGCAAAGAAACCGCATCGTACCTTCAACAAGCGAGTCCAATAATGGACTCGCTTTTTTTCGTTCATCAGTCTGTTCTTACTTCACCCTTCGCATCATAGAATGTGCAGAGGGGAGCTGGTGGAAATGAAAAAATGGCAGCAGCGGATCGGAAATTGGTTCACCGAGCATTTGGATATGCCTGCTGATGTGGTGCTTGAACTCCCTCGCATTACGACGATTGGCCATTTTCATGCCTATATCGAAAATCACAGAGGTCTCGTGCTATTTTCGGATAACGAACTTAGGCTGCGGCTTAACACAGGTTTTCTTCGTATAACAGGGGAATCCTTCGTATTGAAAGTCATGCTGCCAGAGGAGATTCTGCTCGAAGGCAAAATGAAGGAATTTAAATTCATTGATTCATAAGGCAAGCGGATCGGGGAGGTACGTATGAAAAAGCACACACAGGATATTTATTTTACTGGATATGTGACCGTTCTGATTAAAGGCGACAGACCGGAGCTTTTTTTCAATCAGCTTGTGCAGGAGAAAGTCTTAGTCTGGGATATCATCAAAAAGGACAGCCAGACATGTGAAGCGAAAATCAGGAAACAGGATATAAGTAAGCTTCGCATGCAGCGAAGAGGGACAGGCTACAAAATACAGTTTCGCAGCAAGCATGGATTTCCTTTCCTCTTCACTGCATTACTGCATAAGAAACCGTTGCTGCTGGGTATTGCCATCAGTATACTGTCCATCTTTTTCCTGTCAAATACAGTATGGAAAATTGAAGTAAGAGGCGTAAGTCCGGAATTGGAACACCAAATTGAAACGCGGCTGGACGAATATGGGGTACGCTTAGGTGCATTCAAGCTGACTCTGGGTGCTCCAGTCGATATTCAACAGCGTCTTTTACAGGATATTCCGGATCTTCTCTGGATAGGAGTGCAAGAGAAAGGGACAACCTATTCATTGGAAGGTGTGCCGAAAACAATTGTAAAAGAAGAGGAACAGCCAGGCCCCCGTCACCTTGTCGCGAAGAAAAAAGGTGTTATCGTCGATATGTTTGTATCAGAGGGAGTAGCGCAAGTTGGGGTACATGATTATGTAGAGCCTGGAGATGTGCTCGTTTCTGGTTTAATCGGCAATGAACCACCTCCTGTAAACAAGGATGAAAAGGATAAGACAGAGCAAAAGGATACACGGAAGCATGTTGCAGCAACCGGTAATGTCATCGCTAGGACGTGGTATAATGTGTCTGCAGAAGTTCCGCTTGAAGAAACATATACCGTTCTCAGTGGTAAACAGGACAATAAATATGCGATTCAGTTCGGAGACAGCTTCCAGCTGCCAGTTTGGGGGTTCGGAGAAACTGAGTTCAAGGATTCCCAAGAACAGACATCTGTCCGTCATCTCCGGTTCCTTCGCTGGGAGTTGCCGATCGGAATGAGGAAGACGACCGAATATGAGCGGGTTACTAAACAAGTGAAGCGGACAAAAGAAGAAGCAACTGCACAGGCTGAAAAATTGGCTAAACAGGATTTACAGCTCCAAGTTGGTGCTGATGCTGACATTATTTCTCAAAAAATTTTACATGAGACTATCGAGAATGGTAAAGTTAAATTAATCTTATACTTTCAAGTAAATGAAGATATTGCAACATCTCAACCTATATCTCAAGGAGATTGATTATGCCTGAAGACGTAAAACGTGTGAACCTGCAATTAAAAGATACCAATGAAACATTAGCTCTGTTCGGCACGGAAGATCGCAATCTAAAGCAAATAGAAGAACATTTCCGTGTATCCATTGTTACACGAGGGGAAGAAGTTCGCGTAACTGGTCCAGAAGAAGAAGTCCGGACTACAGAGGAGCTGCTGCAAGCGTTGGCTGCTGTCATTCGACGTGGCATTCCAATCGGAGAACGTGATGTGGTATACGCTATTGAATTAGCCAAAAAAGATAAGTTGGATCAATTCGAAACATTATTTGACGATGAAATAACGAAAAATGCAAAAGGTAAATCAATCCGGGTCAAAACGCTTGGTCAGCGGAATTATATCAATGGCATCAAGTCCAATGACTTGGTTTTCGGTATCGGGCCTGCCGGTACAGGTAAAACCTATCTGGCAGTCGTTATGGCCGTAAATGCCTTGAAAAAAGGTATTGTCAAGCGCATCATCCTGACACGGCCAGCAGTGGAAGCAGGCGAAAGCCTCGGATTCTTGCCTGGTGATTTGAAGGAGAAGGTGGATCCGTATCTGCGCCCGTTATACGACGCCTTACATGATGTTCTCGGTTTAGAACAGACGACCCGCTTAATTGAGCGTGGTACGATAGAGATCGCTCCGTTGGCTTATATGCGTGGGCGTACACTGGATGATGCTTTTGTTATCCTAGACGAAGCACAGAACACGACAAACGCACAGATGAAGATGTTTCTTACCAGACTCGGTTTCGGATCCAAGATGGTCATCACCGGCGATTTGACTCAGATTGACTTACCAAAAGGTGCCCTATCTGGTCTGCGTTCTATTGAAACAAAGCTGAGTAATGTAAAAGGTATCTATTTCACGTACTTAAAACAAACAGACGTAGTGCGCCACCCGCTCGTGCAGCGGATTATCGAAGCATACGAATCAGAGTAAAAGGACAGGGCCCGGCTTCGGGTCTTTTTCGGTTCAAGCGGATAGGAGGGTAGAGTGTGGCTAGAAAGAAGTTCAAGGACCTGTTTAGAAGGAATTCTAGAGCTGGCGAACGTGCATTCATCCTGATAGGAGCAGTATTGCTAGGTTGCTTCCTCTTCATTACGACAGCTTCTAATGTGACGACAAAGAATTATGACGTCCAGATTTATGATGCGGCAAATGAAACGATTCGTTCGCCGATTACGATCGAGAATGAAGCCCAAACGGAAAGACAAAGGCAGGAAGCCAGCCAGCAAATAGATGACCGTTACACAGTATCATCTGAAATTACCGAAGCGAAAACAGATGCAGTAGAAGAGATTTTTACTGCAATCGAACAAGCAGATGATGCCGATCAACCTATCGATCAAAGGGTCGAGTCAGTCAAAAATCTGCTTTCTGTATCTGTTAAGGAAGATTTGACGGATAGACAGTTGGAACAGTTAATCCAAATACCATCAGACGAACGGGAAATTAGTGAAAAAGTATTTGTTGATACCATGACTGGATATCTTGAAGATGGGGTAAAACGGGATGAGGTACAGCAGACGCAGGAAGAGATGGGAGAAAGAATTGATTATGCGGATGTGTCCGATGGAGCCAAGCAAGCGCTCCGTTCGCTGACTAGCTTTGCCATTGTTCAAAATGCATCCTTTGACGCGCCGGATACAGCTTCAGCAAGAGCAGAAGCCCAGCAGAGTGTGGCACCTGTCATGATTCGTGCAGGCCAAATCATCGTTCAAGAAGGTCAGACGATCACGAACGATGTATATGAAGAACTGGAGCTCGTAGGTCTTTTAAGCAATACAAGGAATGTCCTGCCGCTTGTTGGTCTGGTGCTATTTATGTCTCTCTTAGTCGGTGTTTTAGCATATGAAACAATACATACATTAAAAAAACAGACTAGGCCGAGTAAGTCTGTCCTGATGTTTTCGTTTTTGCTTACTTGTATGTCTGTTCTATTATTGAAGTTAATCAGTGCCCTTGGAACAACAGATCAGCATTATTATTTGCTGCTTCCTGCTGCATTTGCGGCAGTTTTATTCCGGCATCTGCTTAGCGAACGGTTCGCTATCGGATATTCAATCGTGTACAGTATATTGGCTGGAATCATCTTGAATGATGAAATACCTGGATCTTTGAATATGGAGGCAACACTTTACTTCTTGTTTGCCCAGCTCGCAGCGGTCTATTCGATTCGAAATGTAAAGGATAAGACTGCGATGGCAAAAGCGCTGCTATTGCTGGCAATTGTGCAAGTAATTAGTGTATTGTTATTCTTATTCTTTGCATTTGAAAAATATGCTTGGGAATCGGTGTTACTTTATGTTGGTTTTGCCGTCTTGTCTGCTATATTGACAGTCATACTTGTAGCAGGTATTCTGCCGTTTGTCGAAGCTGGATTTGGTGTACTTTCCGAAACGAAGCTTTTGGAATTATCGAAACCAAACCACCCGCTGCTGAAAAAAATCCTTACTGATGCACCTGGGACATATCATCACAGCATTATGGTAGCCAATTTGTGTGAAGCTGCATGCGAAGCAATCGGAGCAGACGGACTGCTCGCCAGAGTCGGTGCATATTACCACGATCTTGGCAAAACACGGCAACCGCAGCTTTTCATTGAGAACCAAATGGGTCGAAACAACCCGCATGACAAGCTATCACCGCGGCAAAGTGCAGAAATCATTATCCGCCATCCATATGATGGAGCACAAATGCTGCAAAACAACCATTTTCCAAAAGAAATTGTCGATATGGCCAAACAGCATCATGGCACATCGCTTTTGAAGTTTTTTTACTACAAGGAAAAGGAATATAATAAAGAAGTAAAGGAAGAAACTTACCGTTATCCTGGTCCAAGACCGTCTACACAAGAGGCCGCGGTCCTATCGATTTGTGATTCTGTTGAAGCGGCGGTTCGTTCCATGAAAGAGCCGACTCAGGAAAAAATCAGCAGCTTGGTAGACAGTATCATCAAGGATAAGCTGATGGATGGACAACTGGATTGTGCACCGTTAACTTTGCAGGATTTGCAAGTAATCAAAGAAGCGATTTGTCAGGCTCTTACGGGAATATTTCATTCCCGTATCGAATACCCGGATGAAGAGAAAGTGAAGGAGGCAAACTAATGCATATTGATTTTCATGATAAAACAAATAGCGTGACAGCAGATTACGTTGATCTGATTGATCGACTGATCCAATACGCAGCAGATGCAGAAGAAATAACAGAGGAAGCGGAGATGTCCATCACTTTTGTGGACAATACTGAAATACAGATAATCAACCGTAATTATCGACAAAAGGATGCGCCTACAGACGTCATATCCTTCGCCATGCAAGAAGAAGGGGAAGGGGAACAGCAAATCATCGGAGAAGAAATTCCCATTGTTTACGGTGATATCATTATCTCTGTCGACAAAGCCAAGGAACAGGCAGAAGAGTATGAGCATAGCGTAGAGAGAGAGCTTGGATTCCTAGCTCTGCATGGCTTCCTGCATCTCTTAGGATATGATCATATGAATGACGCAGATGAGAAGAAGATGTTCGGTCGACAAGAGGAGATTTTGAATGGCTTCGGACTCAAACGGGAAGAAAACTAAATCCGGCATCGGATTTCGCTATGCGTGGAATGGGTTACGCTGGACTTTCCTTGAGGAGAGGAACTTCCGCATCCATACGATCGCAGCAATAATTGCGCTAGCAACAGGTGTGATTTTTCGAATCGACCCGGCAGAATGGGCGGCTGTCCTTTTAAGTATTGGGTTCGTCATTGTGACGGAAATGATCAATACAGTCGTCGAGCTCATGATGGACCATCTTTCGCCTGAGCAAAGCAAGGCAGCAGGTCTCATCAAAGATATTGCAGCAGGTGCTGTCCTCATTGCAGCCATCACTGCTATTTGTGTCGGTATGGTCGTTTTCGTTCCAGAAATCATTTCTGTACTGTGAGGAAAACCGTCCATGTAGATGGGCGGTTTTTTCTTGGTTTAGTTTGCGACTAGGAGAGCCAGGGACTGCGCCGTAAGCGATTAATCCCGCCGTGGGGAAAACACCTACTCCGGGCCTTCTCACTTACCACTTCGTTTCTAACCGGTCTTCTACGCTTTTGGTTTGTCGTCTAGCTCCGAAGACCAGAAACTG